>DEQS01000012.1:3396-46045 GCA_002360555.1 Chloracidobacterium sp. UBA3360 | reverse complement strand
TCGTCTTCGTTGAGCGGATCACCCTCTTCCGCGGACTGCTGTCTGGGCGTGACCGACTGCGTTGTAGGCTTTGCCGTCGAGGTGTTGTCTTCTTCCTGATCTTCTTCGTCTGACTCGTTCCATTTTTTCCAGATGGCGTCGAGTGTCGCTTTGTCGTCGATCACGGATCTCACGTCATCGAACAGCAGCCGAGCTACCTGCGAATTCGTCTTGCCCACAAGGCCTTCGTGTGCGGCCCATTTATCTTCGATCTCCGCAACTGCGTCTTCGTCATCGATAAAGTCGGGAAGGCCCACTTTCAACTCGTCGATCAAATCGACTATATCTTGATTATTAAGTGCCCTTTCCGGCGTGGATTGCGGCGCGGCAGTGATACTTTGCGCGGATACCTTAGAGATATGCGGCAGGAAATTTGTAACTAATACGAACAGAAAAATGACGGACAGCAAGATGGTGATGGATCTCATTAAGTCTCCTCTTTTAGAAAATTGTAATGGAAGATTTCTGTGATACTACACGTATTTCAAATAATAAACAATCCTGATCAAAGTTTCTTATGGTATCCATATGCGACTCTGATGGCAGACTTCATTAAAATACTGTCTGTAATATTTTGCCCGAGGATTTTTTCTCATCTTTCCTTTTATTCGCGATAGTTTTATTATTATTTCGAGCGGGAATTCTTGCTTAAGAACCCACCCGCTGACGCTGGCGGGTACCGACACTTTACAACAAATGCAGATAATACTTTTAGCTTCGCTTGAGGCGGCACTCGGTATACCCGAATGGGCCGGGTTAATTTTTGTATTCGTTCTCGGAGCCTGTATCGGCAGCTTTTTGAACGTCGTCATCTATCGCGTGCCGAACGAAAAGTCGCTGCTGACGCCATCAAAATGTCCTAATTGCGAAAACGCGATCAAGTTTTATCACAATATCCCGATCCTCGGCTGGCTGATGCTTGGCGGTAAATGCGCGAACTGCAAAGAACCGATCGCGTGGCGTTATCCGGCGGTCGAGCTGCTCACGGCGCTCGTTTTTTGTCTCGTGTATTGGCAGATCGGGCTGACACCTTATCTGCCGGTGGCCCTTGCGTTCGTCGCGGCGATGCTCGCACTCATATTTATCGACGCTGAGCACATGATCTTGCCAAACGTCATTACTTATCCGATGTTTGTCATAGCCGTGGTAGTGCGGGTCGCGTATCCGCTGGTGTTCACGGACGCAAATTATTTCTCGGACACGACATATTCGCCGGTCTCGTCGCTGCACGGCTGGCCGCCGTGGGCGGTTTCGCTTGTCGGAGCATTATTCGGAGCGCTCATCGGCGGCGGCTCTTTGTGGCTCGTCGGTGCGATCTGGAAACTGCTTCGCGGCGTCGATGCAATGGGGCTTGGGGATGTAAAGCTGTTGTTCGGGATCGGGGCTTTGCTCGGATGGAGGCTAACGATACTGACAATATTTATCGGAGCGTTCACAGGGGCTATCGCCGGCGTCGCACTAATCTCGCGGCAAAAGGACAAGGATCTGCAGACGCAGATACCATTTGGCATCTTTCTCGGCATCGGCTCGATCGTGGCGTTACTGTTCGGCGACAAGATGATCGCGTGGTATCTGGCGAAGTTTATGTGATTTTTACGCGTCGGCTGACACCGACGCTACCGACAGGCATTCGTCCGAGCAATAAAATATCTCACCGATCTTTCTCGCCTTGTTTTGCGGGACCCAGACGCCGCACTTTGAACAATTTACCAAAGGAATGCTGGTCTTTTCATCCGAACTGATTACGCGCGAATGTCCGACAGCATCTTTCGCCTCTTTTAGCGCGCGTGCAAGGCCAAGTATGCCGGCGATCTGTTTGCGATAGCGAAGCGCAGTCAATCCGAGCAAGACCAATATCACAACGAGAATGACAAAGATCTCTCTCATCTATTTGGCACCGCTTTTACCGGCAGCTATTTCTGAGCGAAGTTCGGTGATCGCAGGGTTTGTCGGGTTGATCTCGATGATCTTTGCCAGCATCTTTTCGGCATCATCGACTTTTCCCTGCTTGGCGTATGCCTGAACCACGAATTGCATCGCACGGTCATGCTTAGGATTAGCGGCAATTACTTTCTGCAGCTCGGCGAGGGCTTTGTCGTAATCAGGCGGTTCCTGCACATAATACGAAATGCCGACATCCGTGCTAACGTCCGCATCACCTGGCTTGATCGCAAGAGCTTTTGCATAAACGGTTCGAGCAGTCGTAAAGCTCGCGAGATCTTTCTTAAAGAACCCGAGGTCAAAGTGCGCATTTCCGAGAGCAACAAAGACGTCAAAATCTTTTGCGTCGAGTGTGGTGGCTCGAGTAAGGATGCGGATCGATTCGTTGAGCAGTGAAATACTCTGTTTCATCGCCGCGTAACGATAAAGCGAAATGCCAAGACTCTTTTGAAATGCAAAATTGTCTGCGTTGCGATCTGCTTCGGCGATCTTTGTCCGTAATTCCTCTTCAGTCAACGTGTCATTCGCCGGGGCATTCGCGGAATTAGAATTGGCAGTCATTTGCTGACCGGATTGAGATTTGAGTGCATTCATTTCGGAGCCGTTGAGTTTGTTTGCAAAAACAAACCCCGCAACAAACCCCGCGACCACGCCCAGAACTATAAACATAATGCTGTTCTTATTCATTAGATCGATGTTAGCAAAACTCGCCGCGGGAATAAAAAAGCGTTGCGCGATAGAGATCACGCAACGCCCGATGTCTTCATCAGATCCTTTTTATTTCTTTTTGCCGTCAGGAGCAATATAAGGCAGATCCTCGGCACGGCGGCGGATCGGCGGATCGGTCGCGCGACGACGGGGTACGATCGCATTGCCGCGACGATCGACACTGCCCGGCGGCAAACCCTTGCCGTGGACCGCCTCGACGAGAATGCGGGTGATCTCTTGTGAAAGGGTGCGATGCTCGCCTGCCGCCCGACGGCGAAGCGATTCTTTTAATTCGTTAGGAACATACGCACCAATAAATACACCTTTGCGGTTTGCCATATAATGATATTTCTCCTGTTTTTAGTCGAAAAACACTTGATACCAAGCGTAGTGAAGCGCGTCTATAAGCCGAATCTTGTCTTCCGCCGAAACGGGAGGCGATCATTCATCTAGGCCATGCGTTACCACATGGCTCAAGCGGCCTACCCGGAAACGCCGTTGGATCGCTCCAACACCCGAGCGGGCAGCTCGGTCTCGTTTCCCTATTTGGCCTTGCACCGCGAGGAGTTTACCTGGCCGCATCTGTTACCAGACACGCCGGTGAGCTCTTACCTCACCGTTTCACCCATTACCCACGATATTAAACCGGGGGCCGGTATATTCTCTGTTGCACTTGTCATCACCCTTTTACAAAGGTGCCCGGTCGTTATCCGGCTCGCTGCCCTATGGTGTTCGGACTTTCCTCTTTCGCCAAGGCAAAAGCGATCACCCGACGCGCTTCACAGGCAAGGTTTGAAAATTATAGCAAAAAGTGTTGAACAATCAAAAGTAATGTTACAACGCCCTTAATTTGCGATCTCGATCATATCGCCGGGGGATAAAACCGGATCGGTCGCCTTACCCGCTTTGATCGCCCGCAGATCATAATCGACGACATTTAGCGAACCCTTTTCAATTTTACGGCGGATGGTCGCTTTTTTTGGATTGCCCTTTGCTCCGCCGGCTGCAGTTATGGCCTGAAACAGAGTCATTCCGGTCGCATATTCTTTTTGGCCCGCCGTATTTATTTCACCCGCGATGTAATAAAAACCGGTTGTCGAAAGCACCTTACCCCGTTCGTCGGCAGCAAACTCGACCGAGTTGCCCGGATAGATGATAATATTGTCGGTTTTCGCGTCGCTCAGGTTATAAGACTCGACATTCGAAAGCTGATTGCGTCGTATCAGCACTTTTGTAGCCGTCGGATCGACATTTACATCTGCTATGACGACAAAAAGCGGCACCGCCTCACGTTGAATTGTGCGTTCGCCTTTACGCTCGGCCATGCCCGTCACGTTTATCTTGTGGCTGCTAAATTCACGTACCTTGACCTCAACCTGAGGGTTTGAGTAAAGCGTAACGGCGGATTGTATAAATGTGGTGATCTCGCTTGCTGTTTTGCCTTTTACAACAACATTATCGCCAGCAAGAGGAAAGTCAATGGTCCCGTCATCGCGAACCGTGTAATAGCCAGAGGCATTTGGGGCATTTTTCAGATTTACAAACAGCACATCGCCAATACCGACATTATAGGTCTCGACCGGCATTCCGGGGGTGCGATCAACATTCTTAGCGGGCGTTGATGTCGGCGGCACGACTGGCTGAGTGGTCGTGCGAACTACCTCCACATCGCGGCTGACTTTTGCTGGAATATCGTCAGAAGATTTGATGATTTTAGGATCGGAAATGGCCACATTCTCATTCATCGTAGCGGTCGGGCTTGGCGAATATGGATTGTTATTCCCTTTCTTATCTAATTTTTGGGCCGCAATATTAGTAGCTGCGACCAACACAACAATGAATAGAGATATAAACGTATTTTTTTTTCGAAAAAGTTGGATCATGGCAGGGTTATCTTCCTTTCGAAGCCTGAGTGGCCAATTGGACGCAACATTCGCGCACGAATGTTACGGTTTAATAAACAGACAAAACCGTGAAGATTCTATATTTTTCGAAGATTATTAGAGATTTTTTGCGGACAGAAGCCTAGAAGGAAACAGCTCGCTCCAGTTTTCGAGATAATGTGAGCGTAGCTTATCTTCGATCTCGGCAGCCGTCGCGTAAGAGCTAATAGAATCAATAAGTTGAGCGGCCTCACTACACGTAATGCCTGAGATCAAATTGCGAATACTTGGGATAGAATTTACGTTCATACTCAGCTCTCGGGCACCAAGCCCAATCAAAAGAGGCGTATAAAATGGCGATCCGGCGACCTCGCCGCATATATTCAGAGGGATATTTGCTTGGTTTGCGGCTTCCACGACCTCGCGGATCGAACGAATCACCGCCGGATGGAGTGTTTGATACCAATCGGCAACTGCCTCGTTATCACGGTCAACTGCAAGCAAGTATTGGACTAAATCATTGGTGCCCAGGCAAAGAAAGTCGACATTTTGAGCAATTTCATTCGCCGTCATCACCGCAGACGGGACCTCGATCATCGCACCGAGCAGTGGTTCGCCAATGGGTACGCCCGCGGCCGTTAGTTCGTACTTTTCCTCGTCTATAATCGACCGAAGTCGAAATATCTCGTTAACCCCCGAAATCATCGGCAGAACGATGTCGATCTTGTTTCCGCAAGATGCGCGCAGAATGGCTCGTATCTGCGCTCGAAAATAACTTTGGTCAGTGAGGCTTAGACGAATCGAACGGAGCCCTAACGACGGGTTTTTTTCCACCATTTTGGCATCGCCGCTGAGTTGGCCTACACCAACGTCAAATGTGCGTATTCGCACACCGGCCTCGCCTGTAGCCGCCGCTATTTGTGTATATGCGGCATATTGCTCGTCTTCACTAGGAAAACTGCCCATCCGGTCAAAAATCGCCTCGGATCGGTAAAGGCCAATGCCCGACGCTCCTTGCTCTTTTGCCTGCTGAAAGATCTCGGGGGCGTCAGTGTTAACGCGGATAACGATTTCGACGCCGTCTTTTGTTGTGGTCTTGCCGTTCAAGGTTGGTGAAACCTCGTCTGAAACATAAACGATAAGGTTTGCTTCCAAAAACTGAGATATTGAGGTTTCGGTTGGGCGTATTATGACCTCCCCGTTAATGCCGTCAACGATCACGGCGTCGCCCACAGAAATATGTCGTTCAATATTCCTAACACCAGTGACGACCGGCAGTTTTAACTCGCGGGCAAGGATCGACGAATGCGATGTCCATCCGCCGTGCTCGGAAATGATCGCCTTTGGGGCAGTTTTTGCGAGTTCCATCAGCCGCGAAGGCATCAGTTCCGTTACGATAAGCACGGAATCAGAACCTCCGGAATGAGAACTGTCGGAGCCGGCCAAGGCATTTAACAGCCTATTTGCGACGTCCACGACGTCAAGGTATTTATCACTGATATGATGGTCTGCGGCGGCACGTTGGCGGGTGGAATATTTCTGAGATACGGTGCGGATCGCCCATTCGGCGTTAACCAAATTAACGCGTATTTCAGTTTCGATGTCCGGAATGAGCGACGAGCTTTCGAGGATCAGGCTGTGTACGCCAAATATATCCGCCGCCGAATCAGGAGTCGGAGCCGATGAAAGCTCAATGATCTCGTCAAGCGAGTGTTGAACAGCTTGTTGAAGCCGTTCGATCTCGCCGTCGATCCCGTCCTGTATAATGTCGTGTTTTATCGGTAAGGGGCTGTCGCCATTTAGGAATACCGCTCGACCGATGCCGATTCCGCGGGAGACAGCGGTTGCCGGGATCCTGATTTCTGACCCGCCGTCGGCCGGATCTCTGGATAATGCTTTTTCTTGCAAAACGCTTTTAGTACCTGCTAACTTCCAAAGCTAAAACCGCCGCCGCTACCGCCTTGTGACGGGAAGAAAGGCTTTAGCATACCGGCAAACGCCGCCAGATTTCGTGTTTGGATCAGTATCTCGCCGGGGCCGGTGAATTCGGCAACCATTCCCTCGCCGCTTAAGAAACTGCGGAGATAGCCGGCTTTCGCGGCTTTGCGAATGTTGTATTGCATGTGCCCTTCCCACGCGACGAGATGGCCGGTGTCGACGACGTATTGTTCGCCAGGACGCAGAACGCGGCGGTGGATCGCACCGAATGACGACACGAGTAGCAAACCAGCACCTGAGATCTGTAAGAGAAATAGCCCCTCGCCGCCAAAGAACGATTTCGCACCGCCAAACTTTGTATCGACAACGAGCGAAGTGTCGCCCGCCAGATAGGAGCTCGATTGGACCATAAAGGTCTGGTTCTGCATCTCGATACCGGCAACGTCGCCGGGTGCTCCGGGAGCAAAAGTCACCTCGCCGGGACCGCTTTTTGCGGTAAAGGTCGAGACAAATGCCGACTCGCCGCCGACGGCACGTTTTAGAGCACCAAATACGCCGCCTTTCATTTCGGAGTAAAGCTCAACGTTTGCGGACATTGAAACCATCGCACCGGCTTCGGCGGCGATCGTTTGTTCGGGTTGAAGATTGACCATCGCGAGGGCAAATGCTCCCTGATGTTTGATCTCCCAAGTGTATCCGCGACCCTGCCCGCGGCCGTCGGCGTCAAAATGGAACGCCCCTCCGGAAGTCGGTGCTGCGACCGGAGGCGGTGCCGAAGAAACCGGTGGTTGAGCCGCTACC
This sequence comes from Chloracidobacterium sp. UBA3360, assembly GCA_002360555.1. GTDB lineage: Bacteria > Acidobacteriota > Blastocatellia > Pyrinomonadales > Pyrinomonadaceae > OLB17. The sequence continues at coordinate 38,735 of DEQS01000012.1, read as the reverse complement.
GGCGGAACCGGATTTGGAATGGCAGCATCGGCAAGCGTAAAACCGCACGAGCCGCAAAATTTGGCTCCATCCATCAGATCGACGGTACATTTCGGACAATTCATACGACAACTCCACTCGATTTAGTAATAATGATCTCCGACGCATCCGCGGCCGTGTCGGCAAAATCCAAAAAGCTCGTGTCCGCGTCGCTGACGACGAGATGCTGCTGCCACGCGTCGACGACGGGTTTCCAGCAATCGCCAACCAGGACGAGCGGGCGTTTGCCGATGACACCGGTCGTCAGCTTGTTCCAGACTAGCGAGATCTCAGTGACCGTGCCCATGCCGCCCTTAAATGCAACGAAACCGACAGACCGGGTAATAAGATTTTGCAGGCGGTCGTAAAAATGATCGGTCGCGACCTTGTCGGTCAGAAAGCGGTTGGGTTCGTGTTTGAACTGATTCATCACGATGCCAAGCACACGCCCGCCTGCCTCGCGTGCGCCGCGCGATGCGGCCTCCATGATGCCGAGATAGCCGCCGGTGCAGATGGTGAATCCGGCCTCAGCGAGCCGCCGTCCCATCTCTTTGGCAGACTGATATTCAGGCGAATCGTCCTTGCATTTCGCCCCGCCAAAGATGGTGATTATTTTTTCGGAATTATCGCTCACTTATGCACCTAATTATATCCTGACGCCCGATTTTCACAAAAAGCGGATCAAGCCTCGGCTTCTTCGGGCGTGAGATTCCCTGCCTCGTGTATTGCTTTGGCCGAATCAACAAATAGCAAGATGATACTGCCCAAAATGAAAAATACGATCAGGGCGAGTATCGCCGGCCGGTATGAATTAGTTAGTTGCGCGACGAGCCCGAATACGACGGGCCCAAGCCACGAAGTACCGCGTTCCGAGATCTCGTATATACCAAAAAAAGCTGACTCGCGTCCCGCAGGTATCATCTGTGAAAACAATGACCGCGACAAGGCCTGCGATCCACCCAAAACAAACCCGATCAGGCCGCTCATCACGTAGGCTTGCGTGACCGTATCGAGCCAACCGTACGCATAGATCACGATGCATGACCATATCGCGAGAGCGATAAGTATCGCAGTTTTTGTGCTGGTGAAATGTGCGATCCGCTCAAACGTGATCGCCCCGAAAAAGGCGACGATCTGCGCGATCAGAAACGCGATGAACAGCACGGTGCGCTCGGTCGGCAGCCCTCGAGCAACAAACAGCTCTTGCGACAGAAAGATCGACGACGCCGTGATGACCGTCTGGATACCGTCGTTATAAAGCAGGTACGCGATGAGAAACAGCAGCGTCTGCTTTAATTTGAACAGCTCTTTGAGCGTGGCTCTCAGTTCGCCAAAGCCCGCGATAACCATGTTCTTACCGGCCGGAGCTTCACGTGCGGGTTGGCGTCGTTTGAGCAGCAGAAACGTGATGATCGCAAAGCCGCCCCACCACAGCCCAGACGCGAGCAGACAAATACGCACCGCAAATTCGACCGTGATACCAAAAGCGTCAGCATTCTTTAGAAACAAAAGATTCGCGACCAGCACCAGGGCTCCGCTTAGATAACCCGCGGCAAACCCCCAGCTCGAGACCTTGTCGCGTTTATCCTCGGTCGTGATGTCGGGCAGGTAGGAGTTGTAAAAGACGACCGCCGCGCCAAACCCGAGATTTGATATCATCACGAACGCACAGCCCAGCAGGTACAGGTTGCCCTGAATAAAAAACAGCAGACAGCACGCAAACGCACCCAAAAAGCAAAAGAACATCATGAACGTCTTTTTCAGATGGGTGTAATCGGCGATCGCCCCGAGCACGGGCAAAAAGAAGATCTGCAAAAACACCGACAGACCGATCGTGTACGCAAACACCGATTTCGCCGTTACCAGATCATAGCCGCCGATGCTGATAACAACGCCATTCTCACCGACCGCCGTCTGCGCAAGCGTCGTAATATAATCGCCTATCAAAACCCCGAGCACAGTGGTCGAAAACACCGAGTTGGCCCAGTCGTACATCAGCCAGCCAAAGATCTCGCGGCGATCGTTCTTTTTATCAGTTACAGATGCCATGTTTTATTTGAATTTAATTCGCGAATTAGATGATTTTGACAATAAGCGACAATCGAGCGAATCGCAAGTTGGTCCACTCTGGTCCATCATGGTCCACCTGGTCCGGACCGGGCCACGATTTGACGAATCCATACCTCAATTTCAGTTTTCCGCCCATTTTTCATATCATCTAACTTCGTCGCCCGCGACGCTTCGCCTATGAAAGCAATGATCCTTGCGGCTGGGTTTGGGACCCGGTTGTTTCCGCTCACCATTGACCGCACTAAGCCGGCGATCCCTTTTTTGGGTAAGCCGCTGGTCGGTTATGTCGCGGAGTACGTGGCCCAGTTTGGCATTAAGGACATTGTCGTCAATCTGCATCACCAGCCTGAATCGGTGATCGACGCGCTTGGGGACGGCAGCGCGTTTGGCGTGCATATCGACTACACGCGTGAGACGCCGCATATACTCGGGACCGCCGGGGCTCTCGACAACGCCCGCCAGTATCTGGCGGACGACACTTTTCTCATCGCCAACGGCAAGATCATCACCGACATCGACATCTCAGCCGCGCTTGAGACGCACAGGGCGTCCGGTGCGGTCGCGACGATGGTGCTAAAGCCAAACGCGAAACGCGAGCGGTTTACCATCGTGGATACCGAGGGAGGGTTCGTCACGGGCTTTGGCGACGATGCGACTCCGGTGACCGAGGCCGAGCTGCGTGACATCGAGCACGACATCGTGACGCCGCTGATGTTCACGGGGATACATATCATGGAGCCGCGTGTTTTTGATTACATACCGCGCGGGGTTTATTCGGACATCGTGCCGACGTTTTACAACCCGGCGTTACTTAATGGCGAAAAGATCGCCGCACATGTGACGGACGCGAATTGGTTTGAACTATCGACGATACCGCGCTATCTCGACATCAGCCTTGCGATGATGAAAGTCGGCGATGTCCATTTTGGACGCAACTGCCAGATGACCGGTGCCGCGAGCCTAAAAGATTCGGTGATCTGGGACGACGTGACCATCGGGGACGGAGCCACGCTCTACCGCACCATCGTCGCCGACGGCGTGACCATCGAACCCGGTGAGCATTTCGAAAACGCCGCCATCGTCCGCGCCGACATGGTCCGCAGCTGCTCCGAAATACCCGCAAAAGCCCTAAAAGGCTATGTGCAGGGCGATAATTATATTGTGCCGTTGAATTAAGGTGCAGAGGCCCGCGCGTAAGCGAGGGCGTAACATCCAACATCGCATTACGCCCTTGCTCACGCGCGGGCTTCTGCATTAGGAAAATGGAAAATTCAGCCGACCGCTTAAAACAATTCCTCAATTCCCGCCAGCAGCAGGGCGAGGTTACGCTGTTGACGGCGGATGCTTCAACGCGTGAGTATTTTCGTATCCCTTGGAATGGTGAGACGGCGATCGCGTGCGTTTATCCTGAGCCGTTTGACGCGGAAAAGCAGAATTATCTTGATGTAACTAGGCTGTTTCTATCCGTGGGTTTGCCTGTGGCCGAGGTCTACGACAAGGACGGCGATCTTGGCGTGATCGTTGAAGAGGACCTTGGCGACACAATATTGCGCGACGTCCTAATTGCGGGAACATCCGAGGAAAACGCCCGTCTGCGAAACGAAGCGATCACACTCATCGCCCGTATCCAAGCAACGACGCCAAAAGCCCGCGAGATGCACTCGGTCGCATCAACGCTCAAATTCGACACCGAAAAGCTTCTGTGGGAACTCAACTACTTTAAGGAACATTATTTCACAACGTATCTCGGCCGACCTTTGTCGGCGGAGGACGATGCTGCCTTAACGAAAGAGTTTACGGAGCTTGCGGGAGAGCTTGAGAAATGTGCGACCGTCCTATGCCACCGGGATTTTCATGCCGCAAACCTAATGCTCGACCCCAAAGGCAAGATGCGTATCATCGACCACCAAGACGCCCGCATCGGCTCGCCCGCATACGACCTCGTTTCCCTGCTGCTGGACCGTATTACCGAGGTGCCGACGCGTGAATGGCTTGCCGATCGGCGTAAATACTTTCTCAACGTCCGAGTCACGCTCGGGCTTGGGCGGCTTGACGAAGAAGAGTTTGCACAAGAGTTTCGCCTGCAAACGATACAACGCTGCCTAAAAGCCGCCGGGACGTTCTCTTTTCAATCCGCGACACGCGGCAAGACGTACTTTATCCCGTTCATCGAACCGATGTTTCGCATCTCAATACGCGGAGCCGAGAGCCTCGGACGATTCCCCGCCATCCGACGCATCATCGGCCGCGAGATCGGAGCCTCAAACGCGTAAATAGTCCGCTCGCCAGGCTTTGATCGCCTGTTTGATCTCTTTGGTGCTCGTAAATTCCCCGTTGAGCGTCCGCTCGACAAGACCTGCAAGCTCAGCATCCGAAGCAAACCGTAATGCAATGATCTGCCCAACGCGCAAGTTTGACGCTTTTGCCGCAAGTTCCGGTGTCAGCACTTCTTTGTATCGAAGACGCTCTTCGAGACGGATAACGCGGTCCTGCGCCCTCAACGCCATGAGACGCGCGGCAAGCGCGAGCAAAATGAGTGCAACACTGAGAAGCACCCAAAATGCTAGTGTCTTCCGACCGCTGTCCGGTGCGGCCATAAACAACCGCACAAGATGCGACAAGAAATTGAGGACCAATAGCGGCACCACGACAAAGTGAAACAGCGGATACCAGCGTGTGTGATTTGAATAGTTTTGTTCAGCCATAATTTCTCCTGTTTGGAGTCCCGCCTTTAGCCAGCCTGCTAAAGCAGTGACTCCGAGCTAAAGTTTGGTCTGTGCGAGAGCCTCGGGCGGCTTGCCCGTAAAATCTTCGCCCGGATTGACGAAAAGATTTTGCTCAAAGCGGTATTGCTTGTCGTAAAGCTGTTTATAGCGGCCATTTTGAGCGATCAGTTCTTCGTGACTGCCGCGTTCGAGTATCTCGCCCGCCTCGACCACGAGGATCTGATCGGCACTGCGGATCGTCGACAGACGGTGAGCGATGACAAACGTCGTGCGGCCTTTGCGCAGGTTGTTCAGGCCCTCTTGTATCAACGCTTCGGATTCGCTATCGAGACTGGACGTCGCTTCGTCTAGGATCAGAATACGTGGATCGGCAAGCAACGCGCGTGCGACGGCAATACGCTGCCGCTGCCCGCCCGAAAGCTTAACGCCGCGTTCGCCGACAATGGTGTCGTAGCCGTTTGGAAATTTCTCGATAAATTCGTCCGCGTTCGCGATCTTGCAGGTCTGTTTGATCTCGTCAAGGTTCGCCTCAGGGTTTGAAAACCGAATGTTGTCGAGGATCGTCCCGTCAAAGAGGAAGTTATCCTGCAGAACAACGCCGAGATGTCGCCGATAATCACGCAGTTTTACGACATTGAGATCCTTGCCGTCGATCTTGATGTTACCCGTCGTTGGTTGGATGAAATTGAGCACGAGGCTGAGGATCGTCGATTTGCCCGAACCGCTCGAACCAACAAGAGCCGTCGTCGCCCCAGCCTCGGAGTGAAAGCTGACGCCTTTTAGTACCGGCGTACCGGCTTCGTATTCAAAGAAGACATCTTCAAAATCGATCGTTCCCGCGATCTCGGGCAAAGCCTCTTTCGCGGCATCCTCTTCCGTTTCGGTCGTCATCGCCATGATCTCGCGGATGCGGTCGAGCCCGGCGAGGGCCTCGGTGATCTGCGTGCCGATCGATGTTAGCTCAAACACGGGCATCGCGAGTAGGAACGTGAACGAGATATACATCAAAAAATCGCCAAGCGTCATCGAGCCCGCCTGGACCGCGCTGCCGCCGATCACCATCATCACGACCGCGACCGCTCCGATCACTAGCGATGAGAACGACGCGATCGCTGAAACGCCCGTTACCGATTTCGCGATATTGCGAAACAGCCTATGAGCCCCGCGTGTAAAGATCAACTCCTCGCGTTTCTCAGCCGTGTAAGCTTTTACTATGCGGATGCCGCCGAGCGATTCGCCCAGACGGCCGGTGACCTCGGCGTTGATGACGCTGCGTTCGCGAAAAACGGGCCGCAGCACTTTGAATGCATACATCAACGCCCCGCCGAATATCAACAACACGATCATCGTCGCAGTCGTCAATTGCCAGTTCAGATAAAACAGCACGCCGATCGAAATAGTCGCTGTCACCAGACTGCCAAGTATCTGACCCAAACCCGTGCCGACGAGATTGCGAATCCCCTCAGCGTCACTCATGATCCGCGAGATCAGTTGCCCAGACTGCGTCGAATCAAAATACGAGATCGGCAGCCGCTCGATATGCCGCTGGACGCGCATACGCATATTTGTGATCGCAAGCTGGGCGGCAACGCCTAGTATCTGAGAGAGTGCGAATCCAGTCGTGCTCTGAATAATGGTCGAGATGCCAACCGCGAGGGCGATCCATTTGAGCAGGTCGTAACGCTGATTGGTAAAAACCTCGTCGCCGATAAATTTCGTTGACGCAGGCAATACCATACTCGCAAGCCGCGAAATGAGCATTAGCACACTGCCAAACAACAGCCGCCAACGCGCGTTCCACACGATCTTGCGGGCCTCGGCCCACGCCGCCGAATAATCGACCTTCTTTTTCTTTTTATCTGTTTCGGGTGACACTTATTACCTTATTTCAATGCATTCAGCAGGCTGCTGCCCGTTTTGAACTGCCATTTGCCCTTAAAGAGAATATTGGTGACGAGCCATTTGCCGCCAAATTTTTTCAAAACAACCGTGTCCGTCCATTTTACCTTGTCCGATTCGCTGACATGGTGCAGGTAGATATCGACCTCGCGGGTACTGCCCTTAGTGCGGGCACCGCCGATCTGATAGCTTGTGGGACCCTCGAATAGGCTTGAAAACAGGTCGCCCTCGATCCACGGCGGCTTTTCGTCCGGATGTTTTTTGATGAAGGCAGCCTGGGTTTTTTGGTTGCGTTTGATGATCGTCACGATCTGACTCGACAAAAAAGGTGTCAGCTCTTTTAGCTGGTCCTTGTCCGGCAGGCCGCGAACGTTAAGGTCACGGAGCGTTGCGTAAAAATTATCAGTCAGTTCGACGGCATCCTGAGCGGCGGTAACGCCGGCCCCGAGTGTCAATAAGACGCCAATAAAGGCATACGTAAAGATAAGTTTTCTCATAGTCGTTTGTTTGAACCCGTTTGATATTCACAGTCTGCGATTTAGTTGAACCGCTGTCAATTTGCAGACCACTGGATTTCAATTAGAATATTAGTTTGTTCTTAACTCAATCTAAATGAAGCAAACATACGTTAATCAACTAAAAGATCATATTGGCGAATCGGTCGTCATGAAAGGCTGGCTCTATAACAAACGCTCGAGCGGAAAGCTGGTGTTTTTACAGTTTCGCGACGGCACGGGTATCGTGCAGGGCGTTGTATTTAAGCCGAATGACGAGGCTTTGTACGATCTGGCTGATTCGATCGGTCAGGAATCGTCGATCATCGTAACGGGAACCGTGAAAGAAGACACGCGTTCGTCGCTTGGCGTTGAGGTCGATGTGACCGGGCTCGAAGTGCTACAGAACGTCCACGATTATCCGATCACGCCGAAGGAACACGGCACCGAGTTCCTGATGGACAACCGGCATTTGTGGATCCGATCGAAAAAACAGCATGCTGTATTAAAGATAAGGCATACCGTCATTAAAGCGGTCCGTGATTTCTTTGACGGCAACGGATTCACACTCGCCGACACTCCAATATTTACGCCAGCGGCATGCGAAGGGACGACAACGCTTTTTGAGGTGGATTATTTCGGCGACGACAAAGCCTATCTGACGCAATCAGGCCAGCTTTATAACGAAGCAACGGCTGCGGCGTTTGGTAAATCGTATGCATTCGGTCCGACGTTTCGTGCGGAGAAATCAAAGACTCGCCGCCACCTGACCGAATTTTGGATGGTCGAGCCTGAGGTCGCATACGCGAGCTACGAAGACATGATGGATCTCGGCGAAGCGATGATCTTGTCGGTCGTCGAACGCGTGCTAAACGATCGTCAGGAAGAACTAAAAACGCTCGAACGCGACACCACCATTCTCGAAGCCATCAATTCCCCGTTCCCGCGTCTGCATTACGACGATGCGGTCAAAATGCTGCAAGAGGGTTTTGCCAAGGGCGAGCTTGAGAACAATTTCGAATGGGGCGGCGATTTCGGAGCTCCGGATGAGACTTATCTTTCGACGCAGCATGGCAAACCAGTCTTTGTCCATCATTTCCCCGCCGCGATCAAAGGATTTTACTTTGAGGTCGACCCCGAACGGCCCGAATGTGCCCTCGGCATCGATCTGCTCGCCCCCGAGGGCTACGGCGAGATCATCGGCGGCGGCGAACGCGCCGCAAATCTCGATTATCTGATCGAGCAGCTAAAAAACCACGGCCTCGACCAAGCGACCTTCGAATGGTATCTCGACCTCCGCCGCTACGGCAGCGTCCCGCATGCCGGTTTCGGCATGGGCATCGAACGCTGCACCGCCTGGATGGCCGGCATCGAACACGTCCGCGAAACCATTCCGTTTCCGCGAATGTTGTATAGGTTGCGGCCGTAGGTAATGGAATATGCAGAAAGTCGTTCGTTGGGAAACTCCTTTCACAGATTCGCGATGGCCGTCCGCAGTCATCGTCGTGCAACCGTCGACAGACGGCCCTTATCCCATTAGCGCCGTTGTCGCCCCAAAAGGAATTGACGGATATCCAAAGTACTTAGTTCATTTTGGCGAAGTCGTAGCGTTTACATGTATGGAAGAAATGCACTTTCCCGAACGTGATACTTTGGATGCGATTTGTGAGATTGAAGGATTGGCTGCGTACGAGTTTCTGGAATCAACTTGGCTGAAATCGTATGAAAAAGGCGAGTATTTCTTATTCAATACCGATGGTTCTGATAGTGAAAGACTAAGACACTACTTGATTGTTGGGGGTGACAACAACATCGAGGTAATAACAAAGAATATTCCTATCTTTGAGACAATTGAAGATTCAAAAATCATGGAGTTCGAATTTGTGATTTGATACTGTTTCAGCAAAAACCTATGTCAACCTACACAGCAAAGATCACATGGACGAGCGATTCGCCGGAGACTTTTACTAAGAACCGCTACACTCGTGGGCACGAGTGGGAGTTTGACGGCGGGGTGACGGTTCCGGCGTCGTCTTCGCCGCATGTTGTGCCGAGGTTTTCGGTTGAGGCGGCGGTCGATCCGGAGGAGGCTTTGGTGGCGTCCGTCTCGTCGTGCCACATGCTTACATTTTTATATTTGGCCGCAAAGGCGGGATTTAATATCACGAGCTACACGGACAACGCATTTGGTGAGATGGTAACCGTCGAAGACGGCCGCCAGTGGCTGGCGAAGATCACGCTCGACCCGCAGATCGAGTGGATCGGCCCGGTGCCGAGCGCCGAACGTCTCGCCGCCCTTCATTACGACGCTCACCGGGAATGCTACATCGCGAATTCGATCAAATCGGAGATCGTCGTTAAATGACTATACGAGACGAATGGACATATCACCGGACTAAGAAATACGACAAGCATCGCGTGCGTTGGCATTTTGTGACGCGGTATTTTGAGATCGACGCGGGTAACGAGCCGCGTGAGCTGTATTTTCGCAACGACGACGAGACCGAGTTTGGCATGATCCGGTTTGAGCAGATCAAAGACTTCCCTTACCGCGACTGGGATTTTTTGATGAACAAGATACTTATGAATATCCCCTTTCGCCGTTCTCTGCTTGACGAAGAATCGCGTGGCGTTTGGAAAAAGAATTGGAAATAGTCGGAATGGATACCATCCCTGTCGAAGATCTCGACACTGCCATCGAACAATACAAAGCTCTAGGCTACCGGCTCGATATGATCTTTCCGGCTGACAACCCGCGCGAGGCAGTAGTTTCGAGGGGCGGTGAAAGTGTGCAGCTCGTCTTAGAGAACCACCCCGTCGGCGAAACGTCGGCACCCCTCCTTCGTAAGGAGGGGAGCTGGATAAAGGGCCGGGCGGGGATGGAGTATCGTGATCTGATACCGGACAGGATGGGCGGCAAAGTCATTGCTTCACATATTAGATTGACGACAGGCGGCGAGGTCCCCGATTACGTTCACTATCACAAGATCGATTTTCAGATGATCTACTGCTTGAAAGGCCGGATAAAGGTTGTTTATGAGGACCAGGGCGGGTCATTTTGGCTGGAAACGGGTGATTGCGTGCTCCAACCGCCGGAGATTCGTCACCGTGTGCTCGAATGCGAGGCAAATTCTGAGGTCATCGAGATAACAATGCCCGCCGAACACGAGACTTGGGTCGAGCATGACATCACTTTGCCCACGGACGAGCTAAAACCCGACCGTGATTTTGGTGGACAGCGGTTCTTTGTAACGAGCCTACGGACGGCAGATCCGGCTTTTCCGAACGAAACGACCTGCGAAGAATTTGCGGAACGAATGAAAAGCGTTATAACGCCGGACGAGATACTCGACGCGGTTATTGACGTTTCGCGGTCTCTGTGCCGAATGTGACCTGTTTTTGGCCGCCCCAATTGCCTTCGAGGCTGCCGTTTGACTGGATGTCGTAGAGTGCAAAGCTGCATTGACGCCCGCCAAAACTCGCAGCAGCATAACTTCCCTTCCAGATGCCGAAGGCGACCCGCCGATTGCCGTCAATGTTCCATTCAAAATCGTATCCGGCGCCGTCTTTCGTTATCTTTAGTTCTCCGTTAGCATAAGTCTCTTGAGTCTCAGTACCGGCGACGGGCTTAGGCTGTGTAATACCCGCAACGATATAGGTCCCTAAAAGGTTTGAGCCTTCGCTATGAAACGCCCTTTCCTGTCCTGAGGTTTCATCTCCCCAGCCCGCTATACGTCCTTTCAGCGTGCCGTCAGAATCGATCTTATACACAACTACGCCACAGCCTTTGCCACCACCTGTCGTGGCAAACGTTACGGCAACCACGCTACCCATCTGCACGCCGGTACCCACACGAGTGCCTTTCGTTGTTGCCCAGCGAAATTCGTAGTTATCGCCTTTTGGAGCAACAGTAAGCGAGCCGGTGTACGGGTCCATATCGTGGGAACCAGCGCCGGTGATAAGGAAATTGCCTGAGATATCGCGTTCGCCGGGTGTTGGACTTGGTGTCGGCGTGATCGCGGCCGTTTCTTTGATACGCTCGGCGGGCCCGCCGCAGGAGATCAGTAGGCAGACGGCGGAAAGCAGTAGGCAGTTAATAAATATTTGTCGCACAGGAATATTTTAGCCACGAATGTCACGAATAGCACTAATCAGGACTATTAATTCGTGTCAATCGTACAATTCGTGGCTAGATTTCTTTTCCAATTTCCTGGATTTCACGACCTCTGATCTCACGCAGTTTAATTGCCATTGCACGGTTATCGAGTTCGATCGCACCATTTGCGACCGCGATCTCACGTCCCTCGGCGGTCAGGTCAAAGTGCGGCGAACTTTTTGGCTGGAACCATTCTTTCCGCATGCCCAGGCTTGTCGCAAACTCGATCAGTTCTCCGACCGTGTCGGCGATCAAATGACAAGACGGCCCATGCCGCCACCCGTGATCACGGAGTTTATCGACATAGACCGCCATAAAATCCGTCGGCAGTTGCAGAATGCAGTAGGCAGGTAATAAATATTTTTACCACAAGAATATTTTAGCCACGAATGCCACGAATAGCACGAATCAGATTTCTTAATTCGTGTCATTCGTGTAATTCGTGGCTAAATCTCTTTTCCTATTTCTTAGGTTTAGCGGTCTCCGTGCCAAATTTCTTTGACGCCTGGCTTCCCCATTTGCCGTCGAGTGTGCCGTCAGATTGTACGTCATAACCAACAAACGCGCATTGCTTGCCGCCAAAGCCGACGGCGACGTAATTGCCCGCACGTATGCCAAAGCCCTCGAACGAATTACCCGCGTCCCAAGCAAAGGTAAAGCCGTCGCCGTCTTTTTTGACTTTGAGCTTGCCTTTGTACTCTTTGCCCTCAGGATTTTTGCCGGTGATATCGTAATCGCCTTCGAGGTCGGTGCCGCTGGTGCGCGTGGCTTTTTCGGTTTCCATCGTATTGACACCCCAGTATCCGATCTTGCCGTCGAGCCCGCCGTCTGAGCCGATCTTATACAACACGACGCCACAGCCCTTGCCATTTGTGCCGTCAGTATAGGCGACCGCGACGCGGGCATCCGTCATCACGCCGACGCCGTCATAGCTGCTCGTGCCGGATTTCCACGAGAATTGATATACATCATCTCGCGGCGTAACGACGAGTTCGGCTTTGTACTGGCCGCCGCCGTCCGGGTTGCTACCCGTAGTGTCATAGTTGCCCGCTATGCTTTTTGGCGTCGATGGAGCAGGCGTCGAAGCAGAGTTAGTATTCGTGTTGGCGGGAGCGGCCGCGTTATTGGTCGGCTTTGTCGTCGACGAACCGCCGCACGAAAGTCCCGCGATGAGAACAGAGCCTATTACGAGAGATAAAGTTAAGATAGAGTTTGTACGTTTCACTTCGTGTCTCCTTAAATTTGATTTGGTCGAATGCGTTTGACGAATATAATAGACCAAACAAATAGTTCTAGTCACGCCAACCAAACATTATGAAACAGAAAACGACGTGGTTGTTTTGTCTCGCGATATTTTGTGCATTTGATCTTGTGGCAGTCGCTCAAGCTCCTATTAAAGATCTAAAGCCGACGGTAATCCTCATATCGCTCGACGGATTTCGTTGGGATTATCTTGACAGGTATAAACCGCCAGCCATGAGCAAACTCGCAAAATATGGCGTGCGGGCCAAATGGATGATACCGTCATTTCCTACAAAGACCTTCCCAAACCATTACACGATCGCCACCGGGCTATATCCGCAGAATCACGGCATTGTGGAAAATAATGTCTATGATTTTGGCGAGATCTTTACGATGTCTAAGCGCAAAGAAGTCGAAAACCCGCGTTGGTGGGGCGGCGAGCCGATCTGGGTCACGGCGCAAAAACAGGGGCAAATTGCGGCGAGTTATTTTTTTGTTGGGACAGAAACCATGATTGACGGTGAACGCCCCGGAAAGTGGCGGGTATATAACGGCCGAGTTCCGAACAAAATGCGTGTCGATCAGGTCCTTTCGTTCTTCAATGAACCCGTTGAAAAACGTCCGACGATGATCTCTATGTATTTTTCGACCACAGACGATGTCGGACATGAATTTGGCCCCGATGCGGAGGAAACCAAGTACGCAGTATGGGAAGTCGATGAGTATATCGAGCGTTTAATGTCCGGTTTGAAGAAACGTGGGATCGATAACAAGGTAAACGTGATCATCGTCTCCGATCACGGCATGGCAAACTATTTTCCCAAACAAGTCACATATCTTGATGATCATTTTGACCTCGAAAAACTTACGGATCGAGTGCTTTGGACCAATGAAATTGTCCAAATATTTCCAAAACCGGGGAAAACGGATGGGATATATTCCAAAATAAAGACTTTGGAGCACACAACGTGTTGGAAAAAAGGCGAATTGCCTGCTCGCCTGCATTACAACGACGGCAAACGCATCGCTCCGATCATTTGCAGTTCCGAACAAGGTTGGATCACGACCACGCACAAACGGTGGGACGATTGGTACCAAGATCTCGACGACGTAAACCGCCCGCGAGGTGCTCACGGTTATGATAATAAGTACCAAGAAATGCAGGCTACATTCATCGCTCATGGACCGGCTTTCAAACGCGGATTCGTCGCGGAGCCATTCTCAAACGTCGAGGTTTATAACTTAATGTGTAAGATACTTGAGCTAACACCGGCAAAGAACGACGGGGATCTGAAAACCGTGAACGGAATGCTGCGATAATGGCTACGCAATAATTATTCACTTCGAATGGTGAGGATTACTATTTCAGGCGGAACCATGAACCTAAAGGGCAAAACACTCGTTCCGATACCACTCGTGACATACATATCGACGCCTCGATCTTTTATATGTCCGCGAGCATATTTTTGACCAAAGCCCGATGGAACGATGGGCGTTCCAATGATCGGAAGCCAAATCTGACCGCCGTGCGTGTGTGCCGATAAGATGAGTCTTAGGTCGTCTGAGCCATTGTATTCACCGGTTATTACCGGCAAAATATCCGGCGAGTGCTCCAATAAAATAAGATCTCCTGTTCCGTCAGTTGGTCCCGCAGCTTCTCTGACAGCATCGTGAAAGGTGTTAAAGGCTCCTTGTTGCATATGGTCTTTCAACCCGAGAATCCGAAGTTTTTTACCATTTTCCGAAACGACCTCAACCAATTGATTTTGCAGAACCCGAATCCCATTCGCCGACAAAGAATCTGCTACATTGTCGGATCCATACCACCAATCGTGATTACCAATGACCGCAAAGACGCCGTATTTCGCTTTTAGCCCATTAAGATTTTCCGCGACCTCTTCGATCGGCATTTTTAGTGGGCGATCGTTTATCGCACCGTAACCTGTTTGTGAAACATAGTCGCCAAGTAAAATGATCAGGTCAGGGTTCTCCGCATTAGTTTTTTCGACGATGAGCCGCAGTTTTTCGGCTGTAACGCTATTTGACCCGCCATGGACGTCTCCGATCAAGGCGATCCGTATCCCGTCGAACGCCGGATCCCAACGTTTGATCTTTATCTCTTCGTGTCGGACGACGAGACGGTTTGGCTCAATGAAATAACCATATGACACACAAAGAGCTGCTATCCCGACAATGGCAACTATAATTAGTATTGGTTTGTAAGATGGCTTTCGGATCTCTTGGTGACCTCTACGTTACAGGTAGCTAACGGTTTAAGAAATATTCGCCCCAACGTGAATCGACTAGCTTAACTATATCCTCACGCGGCTCGACCTCTTTCGGATACCAGGGTTTCATCCGGGCATCAATTACGATGGGGGCGGTGTATCCTATGTGGTTGTTTTGGATTGTAATTTCTTTTGCGTAGATATCAGAAGCCGGGTCAAATCTCGTCCACGTCGCCCAAAGGAATTTTTCACTCGATTTGGCGAAGTTTGCGTCGTCGTGAATAACAACTACCTGCCAATCGTTGAATTTCCCTGACCGGGCCAGTCTTTCGCCGAGATCTTTATTGCCGTCGTACGCGACACCCTCGACAACCAGGCAGCCGCCGCAGTAAACTTCAGCGCGCGTGATGCCGGCGGGAATTTCGCCCCGGAATTCACGCTTGAGTTCCCTTTTTGCGTCGCCAAATCCCATAAGGATCGCTTTACTGCCGTGATTGATCTTGCCGCTTGCATAATCGAGCGTATCAAACGCCGTTTGGCTAAAAATAAACAGATCACGATGCCATTCGCCGCGGGCGAGGATGTGTTCGAACAAGGATTTGAAATCACGCAAGTCCTGCGGCTGGTCGGTCAGCAAAAGAAATTTGGTAAGTGAAAGCTGTCCTTCGCCAAGGATGCGGAAGCCTGCCGATAGGCCTTCGCGGGCGTAGCGGTCCTTTACAACGGCTGCCGAAAGCGAGTGAAACCCTGTCTCCCCATAGCTCCACAGATCCCGAACCCCCGGCATCACCAGCGGAAAAAGCGGCGACAGGAGCTCTTGCAAGTAGTCACCGATAAAGAAATCTTCTTGGCGCGGTTTGCCAACGACTGTCGCCGGGTAGATCGCGTCTTTGCGGTGGAAAACCGCGTCGGCCCGAAACACCGGATAGTCGTGGACAAGCGAATAATAACCGTAATGATCACCAAACGGCCCTTCGGGACGGCGTTCGTGCGGTGCGACAGAACCGCAAATGGCAAACTCGGCTTCTGCTATCAAGCGATGGCGACCTTCCCCAAGCGGATTCTTTGCGGTCGTGATCTTTCCATCATTTAGCAAAGACGCGAGCATTAGTTCAGGAATATCCTCAGGAAGCGGTGCGATGGCCGAAAGTATCATCGCCGGAGCACCACCCAGAAAGATCGTGACAGGCAGCGGTTTATTCTTCTTCTCCGCCTCAAAATAATGAAAGCCGCCGCCTTTGCCGATCTGCCAATGAATTCCCGTCGAGGTTTTATCGTAACGCTGAATGCGATACATACCGAGGTTATGCTTGCCGCTCGTTGGGCTCTCAGTATAGACGAGCGGTAGCGTCACAAAATGCCCGCCGTCTTCGTGCCATAGCTGGAGAAGGGGTAATTTTTCGAGATCGACAGCAGATTGACGGCGTTCCAAAACAGGAGCAGAACCAACTGATTTCGTGCCAAACTTCATTGCCGAAAATGCCAGATCACGGTATTCCCAAAGTTTTGCGGGCTTTGGCGGCAAAAGGTTTTCGGCAGCGTGAACTGCACGTTTTACAAATTCGAGAGGTTTGGGACCAAATGCGAGATCAATTCTTTTTCTCGTTCCAAACAAATTAGTGACTACAGGAAAATCAGAGCCCTTTACGTTTGTAAATAACAGAGCCTTTCCCTGTTCATCGATCACGCGGCGGTGAATTTCGGCGATCTCGAGATACGGATCTACCTCAGCCGAGACCTCGACGATCTCATCCTCGCGGCGGAGTGATTCGATAAATGTGCGTAGATTTCTATGCATAAAGAGAAAGGCGGAAACCCGTGCGGTAGCAAGGGTGTCCACCTCTATGATTATACAATTTCAAATGCACACTCCCTACCGGTCGTGTTTCTGCCTTAGTTACTTACGCAGATTATCTTTACTCAAGTCGAGATCGTCGGCTTTGATAACTTCGACGGTCATCTTTGGAAACCGCTTCGCGAGATCGGCCTTAAAAATGGAATAGTCCCCAACAATAACGATGTCGCCGCCGAGCAGATTGCCGAGAGCGAAATCCTTGATCTGAGCATTAGTGACACCGTTAATATTGGCAACGTAGCTGTTAAGTTCTGTGGACGGAATGCCAAATCCGTAAAGCTCGCCGATCTCGCCAGCTAAACCGCCGGTTGTTTCGAGGCTAAGCCCAAATGGGCCGGTAAGGCCTGATTTTCTGGGAATCAACTCAGATTCGGCTGTTGCGGTCGTTGAGAGTTTGCGGAGTTCGTCGATAACGAGTTCGGTGACCTCGGCCGCTGACTCGTTTTTAGTCTGTGTTTGGGTTGCAAAATTTGCTTTCCATGAACGCCATTCAAAGCTGCTGCCCGCACCGTAGCTAAGACCACGCTTAATGCGGATCTCTTGATTTAGCCGCGACGAATAGCCGCCGCCCAGAACGGAATTCAATACCGACGCGGGAAAATAACGTGCGTCAGAACGGCCAATATCAGGAATCGACTGGGCATAAACCACAGAAGCTTGACCTGAATTAGGCAGGTCGATGACAAGAAAACGATTAACGACCGGACGCGGGCCAGATGTGTCGGACGAACCAAGCTTTGTTATACGATCTAGACGCATTTCCTTAACTGTATGTTTTGGATTACGCCACGTCGAAAAATACTTTGCGGCAAGCGCCGACGATGTCGCCGCTGATATATCTCCCGCAAAAACCAGTACGGAATTTGCTGGATTGTAGTTATCCTTTTGAAACTTTAGAATGTCGGCCCGTGAGATCAAGCCGATACTCGCGGGTGTCCCACCAACAGGATGCTCCTTAAAGCTGTATTTGCTCGCGACATAGTTTGCCAAAAAGCTCGGCTGTTTGAGGCTATAGGTAAGGCCGTCGAGTGACTGTGATCTGAGCAGATCGATCTCTTTTTGATCAAATTTCGGGTTTAAGACTACATCGGCGAGTATCGCCATTGCTTGGGCGACTTTGTCTGAGGTGACCGTCACTGAGATGTACGAAGCGTTCCAACCGGCACCGCTACTGATCGAACCACCGAGAAACTCGATCGCTTCGGCGATCTGCGTCGCGGTGCGGGTCTTAGTTCCTTTTGTAAGCATTGACGCAGTCATATCAGCCAAACCGGCCTTCGCTGCCTCTTCGCCTGATGCACCTGCACGGATCAAAAGATTTATCGTCACGATCGGCACTTGGCTTTTTTGCACGACCGCGACGGTTAGCCCGTTCGCAAGTTTCTTTTCCTGGACTGCCGGAACTGTTACTGCTTTAGGAACTCCGGGAGCGGGAGGCACTTCTTGTGCTATCGCAAAAATGCAAAGTGCAAAATGTAAAATGCAATATATTGCAGCGAATCCGACTATTTTGAATTTTGAATTTTTCATTTTGAACTTTCTCCCGAATAGTGGATTACGACGCGATTTGTGTCAGTAAAATATTTTTTCATTACGCGTTGAACGTCCGCCGCCGTCACGGACTGGAGGAGTTGGACATTAGTGTTGACGAGCTTTGGGTCACCCTGATAGGCGACGCTTCGTTCTATCGCGATGGCTTTGCCGTCGTTATCTTCGAGGCTTCGGATCGTGTCGGAGATGAGCTGATTCTTCGCCTTTTCCAGCTCTTTGGCGGTTATGCCTTTGGTCTGTATCAGCGCTAGTTCGGCAAGTAGAGCTTTTTCGAGTGCAGCCCCGGTCTTGCCTTCGCTGGCGATCGAAAAAAAGTATAGCAAGCCGCCGTCAACCTTGCTGTCGATGTTAAACGAGGCGTTCTGAGCGATCTGTTGTTTGTAGACCAAACTCTGATACAGCCGCGAACTCTCGCCGCCGCTCAAAAGTTTTTCCGCCACTCGCAAGGCGGCCATGTCTGCATCTTTTGACGGGGGAGCCAGATAAGTGATCGCTACGGCGGGAAAGGGTACGTTTGGAGCCGTTTTTTCGTAGCGGACCTCTTTTGTACGGGCCGGTTCTTTGATATTCACCCGCGGGATTGCAGAAGTCGGCCGTTTTACACGCCCGAAATATTTGTCGGTCCAAGCATCAAATTTCGACTGATCAAAATCACCGACAACGATCAAATAAGCGTTGTCAGGTCGGTAATAAAGGTCGTAAAACGACTTGGCATCCGCTGGTGTTGCGGCATCTAATTGGTCAAGATCACCGATGACGCCGCGTTTGTAAGGGTGGACGGAATACGAAAGGCCGCTAATATAGGAATAAAAAAGCCGGCCGTACGGCTGCGATAAAACGCTCTGACGATATTCCTCTTTGACCACGTCGCGCTCGGATGCAAAGTTTTTGTCGTCAACGTTGAGATTGACCATTCGCTCGGCTTCGGCCCAGAGCAGGGTTTCGAGATAGTTTGACGGCACGACCTCGTAATAATTGGTGAAATCATCCCAAGTCGAGGCGTTGTTAAATCCGCCGACATCTTCGGTCAGACGATCCATCTTTTCGTTGGGCATGTTCTTTGTCGATTTGAACATCATATGCTCAAACATATGGGCAAAACCCGATTTGCCCTGCGGATCGTTCTTGCCGCCGACGTTGTACCAAACGTGGATCGCCACCGTCGGGCTCGTATTGTCTTGCACGGACACGACCTTTAGCCCGTTCGGCAGGGTCCGCTCTTTGATATTAAGCGGTGCGACTTTCACTTGTGCCGCTACGGCGAGGCCAGAGGCCAGTCCGAGCAATAAAACAAAAGCGATCTTTCTCATAAGATTTTCCTGTATACGAATTGTTGCGGTATTACGTCCTACCGCCCGTCATTGTTTTCAAAGCTAGTAAATTACTGATAATCGTAAAATCCCCTGCCGTTCTTGCGGCCAAGCCATCCGGCATCGACGTATTTCTTGAGTAGCGGGCAAGGACGATATTTTGGATCGCCAAGTCCCTCATGCAGAACGTTTAGGATGGCGAGGCATACGTCCAAGCCAATAAAATCAGCCAGGGCGAGCGGGCCCATCGGGTGATTCATGCCGAGTTTCATGATCTCGTCGATCGATTCGCGTGAAGCAACGCCTTCATGGAGAGCAAAGATCGCCTCGTTTATCATCGGCATCAACACTCTGTTAGATACAAATCCCGGGGAATCATTGCACTCGACGGGGACTTTGCCAAGCTGCTCCGAAAGAGCCTTCACTTTCGCGTAAGTCTCATCGCTTGTTGCAATTCCACGGATAACCTCAACCAGTTTCATAAGTGGAACCGGATTGAAAAAGTGCATCCCAATAACCTTGTCGGGGCGCTTCGTCGTGGCAGCTATCTTGGTGATGGAGATCGATGAGGTGTTCGATGACAAAATGGCGTCCGGGCCGCAGATCTGGTCGAGTTTTTCGAATATCTGTTTTTTGATCTCAAAATTTTCCGACGCGGCTTCGACCACTAGATAACAGTCTTTTACGTCGTCAAGATTCGTCGTCGTCGTGATACGCGACAAAACCTCAGCCTTTTGCTCCTCGGTCATCGTTTCTTTCTTAACAAAACGATCAAGGCTCTTGCTGATATTTGCGAGCCCACGCTCAACAAAATCAGCTGACACGTCGCACATCACGACACTAAAACCCGCTCCTGCAGCAGTTTGGGCAATGCCATTACCCATAGTTCCTGCTCCGATAACACCGATAATTTCACTCATATTATTTGTAAATTAATGACTGGTCTAAGAAATAGATAGCATAAACCACGCCATCGTCTCAAAACAAACAGGCGACGAGATTTGTTGATCTCATCGCCTGTACATAATAAACACCACTCTGGTTCGCTGGAGCTACTGCCAGCTATTTGGCGGAGGAGGCTGCTGTTGATAATCGTAGTTTGGCTGCTGAAACATCTGTTGCGGCATCCCGGCATTTAGGTACATCTGTTTACCCATATCGCCGAACAAAAACCACATGCCGTATACGCCGACAGCCGTTCCTAGCGGAAAGGAAAGACACGAAATAATGCTGCCGATTATTCCCCAAACGCGAGCATTCGACTTTTCCTTGAACAGCTTATAGCCGCCGAGGATCTGAGAGCCCGTAAATAATATAGCGAAGACCGCCATAACGATCACGGCAACGATAAAAAACGCACCGACCGTCCGCCCCTCATTGTTTCGGCTGCCGGCGATCATTGCGGCACCCAAAATACCGTAAACCACAGTTAGAATCGCCATCACAACGGCCTGTAAGCCGCCATGAGCCATCAAAAAGATACCGACCAACCGATTATGTTCTTTAGCAGTCATAAAAAGCGTAGCCTCCAATTAAAGAACGCTCGAACATGTGTCGAAGTTGCAAGATTTGTTTAGCTAATCGCGCTCTACAGCCATCGCGACCGAGTTGCCGCCGCCCAGACAAAGTGCCGCTACTCCGCGTTTTGCACCACGTCGTTTCATCTCGTAAAGTAGCGTCGTCAAAACGCGTCCGCCGGAGTTGCCGATAGCGTGACCGAGAGCGACCGCACCTCCATTGACGTTGACGCGATCCATGTCGAGACCCAGTTCCTGCATAACGCCGAGGGCCTGGACGGAGAAGGCTTCGTTGAGCTCGAACAGATCGACGTCGGCCATCGACCAACCGGCTTTGGCGAGCACATTCTGGACGCCTTTGACCGGAGCCATCATGATCAGTTTTGGCTCGATGCCGGACGAAGCCCACGCAACGACACGTCCGAGCGGCTCAATGCCCGCCGCAGCGGCATTTTCCGCGGATGTAACGACAAGAGCCGAGGCTCCGTCATTGACGCCCGGCGCATTACCTGCCGTAACGGTGCCGCCGTCTTTCTTGAACGCCGGACGAAGTTTCGCGAGGCTTTCCGATGTTGTATCTGGACGCACGGGTTCGTCGTAATCTAAAACGATCGCGTCGCCTTTCTTTTGTGGGATCTCAACCGGCACGATCTCATTCTTAAATCGGCCGGAAGCTTGCGCATCAGCCGCCTTTTGATGAGATTTTGCGGCAAAATCGTCTTGGGCTTCACGCGTTATCTGATATTTGTCTGCAACGACCTCACCGGTGTTGCCCATGTGCCAATTCTCGAACGGGCACCACAGGCCGTCATGGATCATCAGATCGGTCACTGTTTGGTTGCCCATTTTATAACCGTCCCGAGCCCCCGGCAGAGCGTACGGAATATTTGACATCGATTCCATACCACCGGCAACGACATACTCGGCATCGCCGAGAGCGACTGCCTGACTCGCCAGAGCAACAGCTCGCAGCCCCGAGCCGCAGACCATATTGATCGTCAAAGCAGAAACTTCGGGCGGAAGTCCCGATTTTATCGCCGCTTGACGTGCAGGAGCCTGTCCTTGCCCCGCCGCAACGACGCATCCCATTATAACCTCGTCGATCTTGTCAGGAGCGACGCCCGCTCGTGCGACCGCTTCTTTTATAGCGATAGCGCCCAGATCCGAAGCCGAAAAGCCTTTGAGAAGGCCTTGGAATTTTCCCGTCGGCGTCCGTGCCGCGCTAATGATGACTGCTTGTTTATTTGTGCTCATATTATTGCCCCTGTAATAGGTTGAAAATTATGTATCTCGTCCAAACGATTATTTTATGATGTTTAACCCATTGGTTCAAAGGTGACATTTGGTGTTTGTATTTTAGCTGAGATTCGTTTAAGTTTTGAAAAACTCCGGTTCAAATTTCACCATAGGCAGGTAAATAAAAGTGCGTTCAAGCTTAGTCCGTTATTTGTTAGTATCGCTGATACTATCGTTGTTCGTTTCGACCGAAATATCGTCCCAAACCGCTGCGGCAAAGGCCGATCCCCTGAAAAATCTTCAATACCGACAAATCGGTCCATTTAGAGGCGGCCGCGTTGCCGCGGTCGAGGGTATCGCCGGGCAGCCGAATGTTTATTATTTTGGAGCCACGGGCGGCGGCGTATGGAAAACGACAGACGGCGGCGTCAACTGGCTAAACGTTTCTGACGGTTATTTTGGTACGGGGTCCGTCGGAGCGATCGATTCTGCTGATTCAGAGCCAAATACGATATACGTTGGAATGGGCGAGCAGACGCTACGAGGCAATGTGTCGAGCGGCGATGGTATGTACAAGTCAGTTGACGGCGGCAAGAGCTGGAAGCACATCGGCCTCGGTGACACGCAGCAGATCGCGCGAATTAGGGTTCATCCGAAAGATCCTAATACGGTTTATGTCGCAGCATTAGGCCATCTATGGGGCAACAACGACGAACGCGGAATCTTTCGGACCCGCGACGGCGGCAAGACCTGGCAAAAGATCCTTTTTCGCAACTCCTCGACCGGAGCGAGCGAAATTTCGATGGACCCGTCTGATCCAAATACGCTTTATGCGGGATTCTGGCAGGTGAGCCGCAGGCCGTGGCGAATGGACAGCGGCGGCGAAGGCAGCGGGCTGTTCAAGTCGACCGACGGCGGCGACACGTGGGTCGAGATGACGCGAAACCGCGGATTGCCCCCGGGGTTAAACGGCAAGATGAACATCACCGTCTCGCCGGTCAATCCCAATCGCCTGTTTGCGATGATCGAAAATAAAGACGGTGGCCTTTTCCGATCGGATGACGGCGGTGACTCTTGGCAGCGGGTCAGTGAAAGCGCGGCGATCCGGCAGCGGCCCTGGTACTACAACCGCGTTTATGCCGATCCGGAGAATGAAAATACGGTCTATGTCTTAAACGTCGGTTTTCACAAATCTATCGACGGCGGCCGTACATTCACCACCATTGGTACGCCGCACGGCGACAATCATGATCTATGGATCGCTCCGAACGATCCAAAACGGATGATTGAAGGCAACGACGGCGGAGCCAACGTTAGCTTCAACGGCGGGGGCAGCTGGACCGAGCAAGACCAAGCAACCGCGCAATTTTATCGAGTCATCACCGATAATGATTTTCCATACAACATTTACGGAGCCCAGCAGGATAATTCGACTATACGCATTGCATCGCGTTCGGATGGAGGAGCGATCACTGAAAGCGATTGGTTTGCGGTAGGTGGCGGGGAGTCGGGTTGGATAGCTCCGCACCCGGAGAATTCGGATGTCGTTTTTGCCGGTAGCTACGACGGTTTGCTAACGCGTTGGGATCGCAGGACTGGGCAGGAGCGAAATATTGACGTTTATCCCGATAATCCGATGGGTTCCGGGGCAGAAGGCACAAAATATCGATTTCAATGGAACTTCCCGATAGTATTCTCTCCTCATAAAACTAACGGCAAATATGCCTTGTATTCAGCTGCGAACGTCCTGTTCCGAAGCTATGATGAGGGCCAGTCGTGGGAGCAGATCTCGCCTGATCTGACTCGCAACGATAAGTCCAAGCAGACGCATTCCGGTGGTGCTATTTCGGGTGATAACACGAGCGTTGAGTATTACGACACGATCTTCTCGGTAGATGAATCACCCGTAAAACAAGGCGTAATTTGGGCCGGGACGGACGATGGGCTGGTTCAGGTCAGTCAGAATAACGGCCAGTCTTGGAGCAACGTCACGCCAAAGGATTTGCCTGAGTGGATACAGGTCAATCATATTCGTGCGTCGCCGCATGACGCGGGCTCGGCGTATTTTGCAGCGACAAACTACAAGAATGACGACCAGAAACCATACGTCTACAAGACAAACGATTACGGTAAGACTTGGAAGAAGATAGTCAATGGCATCCCTTCTGATCACTTTACGCGAGCCGTCACCGAGGATCCGAACCGCCGCGGCTTTTTGTACGCGGGGACGGAAAGGTCGATATATTACTCATCTGACGACGGCGAAAACTGGAAGAGCTTGCAGCTAAATCTTCCGATCGTCCCGATTACCGATCTGACCGTGCAAAAACGCGAGAAAGATCTTGTAGTTGCGACGCAGGGGCGATCATTTTACGTACTAGACAATCTGCCTGTGCTATACCAATTGGCGGACGCCGAGAAAGCATCCGCACTTCTCTTTAAGCCGGAAGATGCGTACCGCACCGCTGGAGGAGGCGGGTTTGGCCAGGGGCCCAACGCGACCGTTGGTCGAAATCCGCCAAACGGCGCGGTCGTCAATTACTATCTCAAAGACCCACCTAAGAAGGATGTGACGATCGAGTTCCTTGATTCGACGAACGCCGTGATCCGAAAATTCACCCGCCGAATAGGCGCCGCGGGCGGAGGAGCACTAGGAGAACCGCAACCGACGGCAGATATTGGATTCAATACATTTGTGTGGAATTATCGCCTTCCGAACGCCACGACGATCCAAAATCTGATCATGTGGGGCGGCTCATTAGCGGGTCCGAGAGTGCCACCGGGAAATTACTCGACACGTCTGACGGTCGATGGAACCGTGATCGGAACTGAGCCGCTTGTAATAAAAGCCGATCTGCGGTTAACCACCACGCAAGATGATTTCGCCAAACAGTTCGACCTGATGAAAAAGATCAACGCAAAGCTGACCGAGACGCATACTGCGATAAATGAGCTTCGGGACCTAAGGACCCAGATCGAAAGTCTTTCTAAGCGGCTTAAACCTGAGAACAAGGACTTGATCGACAAGGCGAATGAAATAATCGCGAAGCTAACCGCTGTCGAAGAAACGCTGCATCAGACCAAGATCCGCAGTGGTCAAGATGCACTGAACTTCCCTATTAGGCTAAATAATAAGCTCGCGGCTCTTAGTTCATTCGTAGACAGCGCGGATTACGGCCCAACTGCGTCGGCCTATGTTGTCTACACGGATCTGACGACGCAGATCGACGCACAATTGGCCAAGTACGTTGCGATCAAATCGCAGGACGTTGCTGATTTTAATAAGCAGTATGCGGCGAAGGGGCTGCCGATAATTCTTACGGGCAAGTAAAACGGCGCTATTCGCGGTGGAATCGCTCAAATGCAGCTTTTTCCAATGCTTCGCGATGGTCCGGGTGGGCTATTCCGATAAGTTCAGTCGCACGCTGGCGAAGGTTTTTACCATATAGGTTTGCGACACCATATTCCGTGACGATGTAGTGTACGTGGGCTCGCGTAGTAACTACGCCGGCTCCCTCTTTTAGGAATGGAACGATCTTCGATTCGCCGCGAGTAGTGGTGGACGGGAGCGCAATTATTGGTTTCCCGCCCTCAGACAGCGACGCTCCACGAATAAAGTCCATTTGTCCGCCGACACCCGAATACTGGCGAGTGCCTATCGAGTCGGCACATACCTGTCCGGTTAGATCGACCTCGATCGCGCTGTTTATCGCCGTTGCCTTGGGGTTGCGGCGGATCACGGACGTGTCGTTGACATAGGCAATATCGAGCATCAGTACTTGCTGGTTATCATCGATAAAATCATAGACACGCCGCGTTCCCATAACAAAACCGGACACGATCTTGCCCGGATGCTTCGCCTTTTTGGAGCCGTTAACGACGCCGCATTCGACCAGATCGATCAGGCCGTCAGAAAACATTTCAGTGTGGATCCCCAGGTCTTTGTGCCCGGTCAAAGACGCTAGCACGGCATTCGGTATCGAACCGATACCCATTTGCAGCGTCGCACCGTCTTCGATCATGTCGGCGATATTTCGACCGATCGCTCGATCGATCTCCGTTAGCACAGGAGGTGCAGCCTCGAGGAGAGCGTCATCGACCTCGACAACAGCGTCGAGATCCGCGTACGGGACCAAAGAATCGCCTAGGGTTCTCGGCATGTGCGGATTGATCTGGGCAATAATATGGTCGGCACACTCGACCGCAGCCCGGGCGATATCGACTGAGACCCCGAGCGAACAAAACCCGTGCTTATCCGGTGGAGATACATTTATTAAAGCAACATTTACCGGCAGAACCCGTTTTCTAAATAGCGCCGGGATCTCCGAAAGAAAAACCGGGATATAATCTGCACGGCCCTCGTTTACTGCGGGTCGGACATTGGAGCCGACAAAAAATGCATTTACACGAAAACTCGCGGAATACTCCGGATCGGCATACGGAGCGGCACCCTCTGTGTGGAGGTGGACTATCTCGACATCCTTGAGTTCGTCCGCCCGGGCCGTCATCGCGCGGATCAGGGTTTGCGGAGCGGCGGCAACGCCATGGATAAATACTCGGTCGCCGGACTGTATGATCTTGACCGCTTCGGCGGCAGTTAGTTTATTTGGCATATTATTCGCCTATATCCTCATTCCAAACTTCGGGATGCTCGTTGATGTACGAGGCAAGAAGCTCTTTGCATTCGTTCGAATCGAGATCGATTATATCTACTCCGTTTTCGCGGAGCCAATCGATCCCGCCGTGAAATGTTTGTGATTCGCCAACAATGACGGTGCCTATACCAAACTGTCTGACCAGGCCGCTACAAAACCAGCACGGAGCAAGTGTCGTGACCATTATGGTGTCGCGATAGCTCCGCTGGCGTCCCGCCTTGCGAAACGCGTCCGTCTCGCCATGAACAGACGGATCATTTTCTTGCACACGGCGGTTACGGCCTCGTCCAAGTAGTATGCCGTTTCTGTTGAACAATGCAGCTCCGATCGGGATGCCACCTTCAGCAAGTCCCGTGCGAGCCTCTTCGATAGCGATCGTTAATAGTGATTTTGGGTCGATTGCTGGATCCATATGGTCTGATTTTATAGCCAATGTGCGTCTGTATGCTAATCTCGAAATATGTCGCAGAATTTTCAGCCGGGTGATTTTCTAGTATTTCAGCTTGAGGCAGGCTTTGCTTTGTTGCGGTTGCTGGCAGTTGATGACGAGGTTGATGAGAAAACTTGGCACCTCGCGGCATATGACGATTACTACCTTGATGTTGATATGGCAGAAGCGGCTATCGATAGCGGCCAGGCTCTCAGCATGAGCCGATCGCACCTCGCACTATCAACCAGAGCGTTCGAGAGCACACAGGTCGCAAAGATCGCGAATATTCCGCTTAACGAAGCTGAAATTGCACCTTTAGAGGAATGGCGAAAAGACCCGGGTCGTAAAGTGTCAGATAAATCGATCCGTCTGCTATTAGGATTGAGATGAACGCGGTTTTTCGGAGAGATGTTTTGTGGTGCGGTCGGTAACGCTTGCCGGAACGAGATTCTCAAAATCAGGCATTTCCAGTTGCTTGCCGGGCAATGGCGATCCGATAGCGATAGGCTCGCTTTCGACAGGATTCATACGCGTTTTCCATTGCCTTTTTAATCTACGAGTCCGGATAAAAGTCTGTATGTGCCAGGCTCCCATCGCGATCAAAAGCCCCGCGGTTGCATATATCAGCGGGTGAGTAGTCTCACGAAATCCCAAGAAAATATAAAGCAAAATTGCCAGCGTAAAACTGACGATCACGGTCATCATGGACAGGACCGTATTGACCTTAATGTTCTCTTCGGGTGGGGACTCGCGTTTCGCAGGTTTTGAGAGGTCAGGTAAAAACGTACCGCATTGCCGGCAATATGTTTCGGCAGATTGATCGGCTTTTCCGCATTTTGGACAGAACATATTGACCTCAAGAGAGATACGCGCACACCCCGCCAAAGTTCAAATTTGTCCGCGCCGCTTTAGCTCTTTCCCGATCATTTCAAGCTCTCGGCTTACATGTCCGGCCGCTGACGAATTTTCCTCCGCTCTGCGCATCAAATACGGCACGGCATCCGCAACCGGCCCGTACGGTACATATTTCGAAACATTGTATCCATCTTTAGCCAAAACATAGGAGATGTTGTCTCCCATGCCATAAAGCTGCGAGTAGAAAATATTTGGATGATCCGCGGCGATGCCGTTTTCACGCATTCGCTCGGCGAGGACTTTGGTGCTGTTTTCGTTATGCGTAGCCGCGACAAACGCCATATCTTTGTAATGACGTAAACAGTAGTCTAAAGCAGCGTTGTAATCGGCGTCGGTATCGGCTTTGGTCTCATGGATCGGTGACGGATAGCCCATCTCAGCGGCACGTTCCCGTTCTTTTTCCATATAAGCACCGCGAACAAGCTTGACCGCGAAAATATATCCGTCGGCCTTCGCCTGACGACGCGAATCTTTTAGGTATTGGAGACGGTCGGTTCGGTATAGCTGAACGGTGTTGTAGACGATCGCCCTTTCGCGGTTGAACCGTTCCATCATCTCCGTTGCCATTCTATCGATCGCATCCTGTATCCAGGAATCCTCAGCATCGATAAACACAGGCTGACCTACCGAATATGCGAATTCGCATATCTCGGCAACCCGGTTGTGAATACGTTCGCATTTTGCCTGACTCTTTGCGTCAAGTTTCTTTTTGTTGCTAAGGCGTTCGAGTGTGCCGAGCGGAGCAATCCCCGTGACCTTAAAGACTGAAAATGGTATGTTCGGATCGTCCTTAGCCCGGTCGATCGTCCGGATTATCTCGTCTTTTGTGCGGTCAAAATCTTCGTCGGTCACCTTACCCTCGATCGCATAATCGAGGATAGTACCGATATTTGATCGCCCAAGCGTTACGATGGTCGATTCACATTCTTCGATCGTTTCGCCGCCGCAAAATTGTTCAAAGATCGTAGCTTTTATAAGCCCTTCGACCGGCAGTCCGATCGATAACGCAAACCTCGTTGCCGCTGTTCCGATAGCATTCAGAAACGGCGAGTTGAGCATCTTAAAGAGCTTGTATTTGTCCTTTAACTGCGAATCAGTTTTATCCGCAAATGCAATGGCCGTGTCCTGGAGATCCAGAGAGAAATCGCTCATAAAAATCGGATAATAACATATTAGCCACAGATAAACACAAGCGAATTGCGACAGAGTTCGCGGAGACCACTGAGTTTGGCGTCACCGGCGAAGGATCCGAAATTGTAACTCAAAACAATTTATTTTATTATTCTCTCTTTGCCTCTGTGCCCTCTGTGTACTCTGTGGCAAACTTATTCTTATGGCAAAAGGACTTCCTAAAAGATCGGAAAACTATTCCGAGTGGTATAACGAGATCGTCAAACGTGCTGATCTCGCGGAAAACAGCGCGGTTCGCGGTTGTATGGTCATCAAACCATACGGCTTTGCTATATGGGAAAAGATGCAGCGTGCATTGGACGATATGTTCAAAGCGACGGGCCACGTCAATGCGTACTTCCCTCTTTTCGTGCCTAAATCGTTCCTAGAAAAGGAAGAAGAGCATGCCGAAGGCTTTGCAAAAGAATGTGCGGTCGTCACGCATTATCGCCTCAAAGCAAATCCCGACGGCAAAGGCCTGATCGTCGATCCGGCGGCAAAGCTCGAGGAAGAATTGATCATTCGCCCGACCTCCGAGACCGTCATCTGGAACACCTACAAGAATTGGATCCAGTCATGGCGCGATCTGCCGTTGCTCATCAACCAATGGTGCAACGTCGTCCGCTGGGAAATGCGTACGCGACTTTTTCTGCGCACAACCGAATTCCTCTGGCAGGAAGGCCACACGGCTCACGCTACCGAGCAGGAAGCTATCGAAGAAACTGAGCGAATGTTGGACGTTTACGCGACGTTCGCCGAGGAATGGATGGGCGTGCCTGTCCTTCGCGGGCTCAAATCGCCAAACGAGCGTTTCGCCGGAGCGATCGAAACATATTGTATCGAAGCTTTAATGCAGGACGGCAAAGCTTTGCAGGCCGGAACGTCCCATTTTCTGGGGCAGAATTTTGCCAAGTCCTTCGACGTGAAGTTCGTCAATAAAGAAAACGAACAGGAATACGCGTGGGCAACGAGCTGGGGCGTTTCTACGCGTCTGATGGGAGCTTTGATCATGGCTCACTCCGACGATCAGGGGCTCGTGCTTCCGCCAAAACTGGCTCCTATTCAGGTAGTTATTATTCCGATCTACAAAACGCCCGAAGAACTCGCCGCGATCAGCGAAAAGGTCAATCCGATCTTCGAGGAACTAAAAGCCGCGGGCATCTCGGTCAAATACGACGACGCCGACAATCAGCGCAGCGGTTGGAAGTTCGCTGAGTATGAATTAAAAGGCGTTCCGATCCGTCTCGGCCTCGGAAACCGTGATCTCGAAGCCGGCACGATCGAAGTCGCCCGCCGCGACACGCTCACGAAAGAATCGCAGCCGATCGACGGCATCGTCGAACACGTCAAAGCTCTGCTAGACGAGATCCAGACGAACATCTATCAAAAGGCGCTAGCGTTTCGGGAGGAAAACACCTTCCTGGTCGATACCTGGGATGATTTCAAAGCTCAGATCGAACGCGGGGGCTTCGTCATGGCACATTGGGATGGCACCGCCGAAACTGAGGAAAAGATCAAAGAAGAAACCAAAGCGACGATCCGCTGTATCCCGCTCATCTCGACAACGGAAGCCGGAAAATGCATCTACTCGGGGGCTGACTCAAGTAAACGAGTGGTTTTCGCAAAGGCCTATTGATGGGTTTCAAGGATCGCTGGGTCTGTCGGGGCGGGCTCGACTTGAAAGACTTTCCTGCGAATTTTTTGTGATAGCAAAGTGTGAGGAATATTGATAAGCCACCCAATAATAAGGATAAGCCAAATGTTGGCGAATTCATGTACAACAAGCCAAATTCCAACAGAACCGAAAGCTAACGAAAGAATTCAATCTACAAAACAATAGACTGCGGGATTACGAAGTTGTTCTTTGCCAGAAAAAATCCAAGAAAAGAAATAATAGAAGCTCATAATTGTGCTAAAAATTGCGAAAGGCAAGCCGAACGCAAAATACACAATTGCTAAATAGTAGGTGAAGTTATCGTTCTCGAACATACTCGACTCGAATCATTCTAACGACATTTTACACGCAAATAGATAGACTTTTTGTGTCTTTTCTCCGTCTAAGTAATTGACTGCGAGAAGTTTCGCAAATTGGACGTTATTTGAGATAAGATTTTCTCGTGCCGGAGCGGCGTTTAGACACGAGCTTGATGTATAAAACCAGAACTGATGAGCAGTTAGTCGAATTGGCAGTCGGACAGGATTCGGATGCTTTCGGCGAGATCGTAAGACGATGGGAGCGTAAGATATTCGCTCTCTGCTTTGGTATGCTCGGCCGCGAAGACGACGCCGGTGACGCCGCTCAAGAGGCGTTTATCGCCGCTTATCGCAATCTCAAAAATTTTCGTGGCGAAGCCAAAGTTTCGTCGTGGCTGCATCGGATAGCGGTCAATCAGTGTTTGACGATCAAACGCCGTCAGCGGACACGTGCAGAAGATTATTTTGACAGCGAGGATGGTTCCGAGGAGAGGGTTTTTGTCGCATCGCCGTTGCTGTCACCGGCCCGCACGACCGAAAAAGCCGAGCGGACAACGCTTATCAGACAGGCAGTCGGAGCTTTGCCGACCGATCTGCGACAGGTGATCGTGATGAAAGAATTTGAGGAGATGACGTTTCAGGAGATATCCGAAACGCTCGATTTGCCATTGAGCACAGTAAAAAGCAGACTTTACACGGCTCTGAAACAGTTAAAGATGAGGTTAGAAAGGACGCCGGTCGAGGTGGTTTAGTTATGTTGGATAACAGCAATAAAAACGGATGCAAATTTACGGACGAGATAGTTTCGTATATGTACGACGAGATCGGCGAATCTGAACGCAACAAATTTGAAGAGCATTTGGTGGACTGCACCGTATGTACAGACGAATTTGCTGGCATTTCAAATGCGCGTTTTTCGATGTATGAGTGGCGTAAAGAGGAATTTGCCCATTTGCCAACCCCTAACATTGTGATTCCCTATCACCAGAAAGTAGAGGCGATCGGCTTTTTTGCTAGACTCCGCGATCTGATGACGCTTTCCGGTTGGCCGGCTGCGGCGACTGTCGCCGCCGGGCTGATCTTAAGCATTGGGCTTAGTTTTGCCGCGATAAATTATCTTGGCGGCGGTCAGGAAATGGCTTCGAATATACCGACCAATGTCGCTGTGCCGCCGGTTGTGTCGCCGGATAATAAAGTTCAAGCACCGGATCCGGTCAGGAATGGAAATGAGAACGTTTTAGTCGGGAATACTGACGATCGTCAGGTGCGTCCATTGCGAGCTTCGTTTAACGCACAGCGTCCGAGAAATGAAAGAGCCGTAACGACAGTTTCTAAGCGTCCAAACGACGCGGTGGTCCGAAATCCGTCGGCCACTACGGCAAAGGCTCCTGCTTTGACCAATTACGACGATACCGACGACAAGTCTTTGCGTCTTTCGGATCTCTTTGACGAAGGAGGAGCGGAATAACCCGCTGCAACTTTATGAAAACCATTAATTATCTTAGGGTCGCGGCATTTTCGTTAGTTGTGTTGATCTTTGTATCGGCTGGCTTTGCGCAGGACACCAAACCTGTCGAACCACAAGACGGCCAAAATCAGGGTGCTAATCAACAGCCGGATATTCGTACAAATGCCTTGCGTCAGCTCGGACTTTCACGCGAACAGGTTCAGCAGATCCGCCGGATGAATATGGAGCGAAAGCCTCTGATGGATGCTGCACAACAGCGTTTGCGTGAGGCAAATCGAAGTCTGGATGAGGCGATCTATGCCGATCAGGTCAATGACGCGGACGTACAAGCACGATTAAAAGAGCTGCAGCTCGCTCAGGCTGATTTAGCACGGATACGATTTATGAATGAGCTTACGGTGCGTAAGATCCTCACGCCTGAGCAGCTAGTACGATTTCGTGAAATACGACAGCGATTTGAACAAGTAAGGGAAAATATCGAGAAACGTAACGCGGTCCGAAAGGATGCAAATCGATCCGGCGACGCATTTGCTCCGCGACAGGCGCGTCCTGTCATTCGGCCAAACATCCAAAAGCCGCAATAGCACCCGTTTAGTAGACGTACTAATTTGACTAGAGGCCGAACAAATATGTTCGGCCTTTTTGCTTGTTTGAAGTTTTGTTTGGGTTCGTTATATCCTTGAGCAGTCAAAGTTTCCAGCTTCTAAACCGATGAACTTTATCGCGAAATTTCTTTCCGGAGTGCAAGAGATAACCTTCCTTTTGTGGCGCTCGGTAAAAGGCCTGTGGAAGGGGCCGCGTTATTTCAAAGAGACCATCGCGCAGATGGACAGTATCGGTGTCGGATCGCTCGGTATTGTTTCGCTCACCGGTTTTTTTACCGGAGGCGTACTCGTCCTACAAGCCTTTCCTACGCTCGAATACTATGGGGCACAGAGCAGCGCCGGACAGAGTGTGGCTACATCGTTGATACGTGAACTCGGACCGGTTCTAACAGCATTGATGGTTGCCGGCCGGGTAGGCTCAGCAATATCTGCCGAATTGGGTTCGATGGTCGTCTCGCAACAGATCGACGCTATGCGTGCACTCGGGACGTCGCCGGTTCGTAAACTCGTCACACCGCGTATAATAGCGCTCTTGGTCACACTCCCGCTGCTTACATTTTCTGCCGATCTTGTGGGTATCGTAGGCGGAGGTTTGGTCGCCAAGCAAATATATGGTCTTGATACAAATCTATACATACAGTCTGCAAAGTTTGGGATCGCTATGACCGACATTATCGGCGGTATGGTCAAACCTATTATTTTTGGAGGGATCATAGGCCTGGTCTCGTGTTATAAAGGTCTTAATACGAAGGGCGGTACTGTGGGCGTTGGTCAGGCTACAACAAGCGCCGTTGTCACGTCGTCCATAATCATAATAATTGCTGACTTTTTCCTGTCTAAAATATTGCAGAGTTTATTTAGCGCGACCATTTTTTGAGAAAGGATCGTTGTATGACTTTAGACATCGATGGTGTCCATCACCATAAGGCATATGAGAACGGCGAAACCCTTTTCGGAGAATTTGGGCTGCCTGCGATCGAATTTCGTAATGTGGACCTGGCCTTTGATGATCAAGTGATCCTTGACAACATCAGTTTTACGGTCAGACGAGGCGAAACCAAGATAGTTCTTGGAGGCTCAGGTAGCGGCAAATCGACGATCATTAATCTCATACTCGGATTGCTAAAACCTGACGCGGGTGAAATTTTGATCGACGGCGAAGACGTCACGGGATTTGACGACCAGGAAATGATGCGGATCCGAAAGAACATCGGTATGGTCTTTCAAGAAGGAGCGTTGTTCGATTCCCTGTCGGTTTATGAAAACGTCGCCTATCGGCTGCACGAAGCTAACGTTGATGAGGAGGAAGTCGAACATGAGGTTGTCCGAATGCTGCAATTCGTAAACCTTGAAGACGCTATCGACAAGATGCCGTCAGAGCTTTCGGGCGGTATGCGCCGCCGCGTTGGCATCGCGAGAGCACTCGTCGGCAACCCTAGCATCGTTCTTTTTGATGAACCGACTGCGGGACTGGACCCGCCTACCGCGCGCACCATTTGCGAGCTGGCTATTAAACTTCGCGACCTCGAAGATGTATCATCTATTTTTGTAACGCACGAGATGAATAATCTCGAATATTTGTCATCAGAATACGCGACCCTTGACCGCGCCGGCGAAGTGCATTTTGAGCTCGAGGGCGAGCGGTTGTGCTTGCTCAATACAGAGGTGATAATGCTCAAACAAGGCGATATCATCTTTAGCGGAAAGGATGAACAGCTACGCCAGACCGAAGACCCTTATATTCGCAGGTTCCTGAGAGGAAAATAAATGCCTAGAAGCAATCAGAAACTTACATTTAGCGAGCTACGCGTTGGTATTTT
>DEQS01000012.1:0-3234 GCA_002360555.1 Chloracidobacterium sp. UBA3360 | reverse complement strand
GTTGTTTTCCTGCCGCCTGATGCCCCGAATGGTGAACGCGTCGAAGCGACATTTCTAGTAGTGCAGCAGCTCGACAAAAAGCCGATCACGGAATTAATACGCACCGATTCAACCGCCCAGCTAGTCGCGACATCGATTTTGGCAAACGATAAGATGATCAACATCGTTCCCGGTACGACCAAGGGACAGCCCGTGGGCGACAATGCGGTCCTTGCCTCAACTGCTTCTGCTTCTTTGAATCAGCTCACCTCGACCGGTAACGACCTGTTGACCCAGATAAATAAGCTTGCGATACCCGCAAACGAGATCCTGCAAAAGGCGAACAATGGCCAAGGCACGCTCGGACGCATCGTTAATGACGAGGCTCTTTATGAAAGTTTGAACGCAACCATTAATGAAGCAAAGAATACTATTGAAAAGATAAATTCAGGCAAGGGTACGGCCGGGAAACTGGTCAATGATCCGGCGTTGTACGACAGCCTCAATAAAACCGTTGCAAACCTAGAATCCATCGCGGCCGATGTTAAGAATGGCCGTGGTACTGCGGGTAAGTTTGTAAACGACGATGCGCTTTATAACGATGCACGCGACGCAATTGCTGACTTAAGAAAGTCGGCTGCTAAGATCAATGAGATCGCTGACGATGTGAAATCCATAACCGTCGACCTCAAAGACGGCAAAGGCTCTGCTGGAAAACTACTAAAAGACGAAAAACTTTACGAAGACGCACGGACCGCGATCGAGAAATTTAACTCGATGTCCACGCGGCTCGACGCGATCCTTGCGGATGCTCAGGCCGGCAAAGGCACGCTCGGGAAATTTGTAACCGACGAAACACTTTACAACAGCATCAACCAAACCGCCTCAAACGTAAATCAGTTTACGAGCGAGGGGACAAAGCTCCTTTACGATTTTCGTCAGAATCCCAAAAAATTCCTCCGCATCAAACTAGCTCTGTTCTAGAAAAAACAAATATTTTCAACATTTTCCTTGTATAATTGCATCGCATAATGTATAATATGCATAGGAGTGTTGAGTTATGCGTTTTTTAACGCATAATCCAGTCTTTGTATGCAAAAGAAGGAAAGACACGATTATATTCTAAAACTCATTGGCACAGAGGAGATTGCTCGCCAGGATCTGCTTGCCGAAAAGCTGTGTCAGGGTGGATTTGTCGTCACACAGGCTAGTGTTTCACGTGATCTTGAAGAACTCGGCATCACTAAAAATAATGGCATTTACGAATTGCCTTCGGCTGCCTCGGGAGCCGTCAGGTACGGACTGAAGTCACTCTCGCCTGCGGGTGCCAATCTTATCGTCGGTAGCTGCGATCCCGGCCTTGCATCCGCCATTACCGTTCGGATAGATGCCGCGGGCATCGACGAGATCGTAGGCACGATCGCCGGAGATGACACGATATTTATTGCGGTTCCCGATGCCGATAAACAAGCCGTGGCGATTGCAAGGATCTGGACTCTGTTTTCCGAATAATGGGACGGGGTATGAAATTTGTTGAGATCGAAAAAATGGGATCGGTTGTTTCGAGGCTCACCCTCGGGCGGTCAATCACTGTGATAGCCGATAAGATCAGCCCAGGTGTGGGTGATGTAGTTGCAGTGCGGGCCCTTTCGGAAAGTGTGACCTACGGCAATCTTGAGCTTCCCTCCGGGCGGCTGGCAAAGATCAATAAAGGAGATATTCTGCTTGGTGCATTGGGCAAGCGACGTGCGTTGAAAGGATTTGTTGGTGAGGTGCCGGAAACGGTCAAAGAGGGTGACCGCTTACATCTGCTAAACATGGGCGGTGTGATCGGCGTCTGCCAAGGTCACCATTCGTCGTTTTCTGATGCGATCGAAGTTGAGGTGATCGGAGTCGCGTGCGATGAAAGCGAGCGGGCTATCAACATTGGCGATGGTGCTCTCTTCCCTGTCGATAAACTTGCGCCGACAGCTCCGGTCATAATTATCGCCGGGACGTGTATGAACTCCGGCAAGACGGTCGCGGCTACGGAGATCATCAAACAGGCAGCAAACAGCGGGCTGCGTGTCGCTGCGGCAAAACTATCGGGAATTGCGTGTCTTCGAGACACGCTCCATATGCAGGACAATGGTGCGATTGCGACAGCGAGTTTTCTTGATTGCGGACTTCCCTCAACCGTTGACCACGAAGATTTGGCGTCAGTTTCCAAAGCAATCCTCAACTATCTAAATTCGTTTGACCCTGATCTGATCGTTGTCGAACTCGGCGACGGCATTGTCGGCGGTTATTCCGTCGATGCGGTGCTACAAGATGCCGAGATACAGCAAGCTATATCATCGTTTGTTTTCTGTGCATCGGATTATGTCGGCGTGATCGGTGGAGCAGCGGTTATGCAAAAATTTGGCATCGGCATTGATGTCATTGCCGGGTCGGTAACCGATTCGCAGATGGGTGAAGACTATATCAAAGAGCATTTCGGCCTTCCAGCCGGAAACGCACGTCGAGATGGAGCAAGGTTGTTTGAATTAGTGCGACAAGCCGGAAAACTTGCTGAGGTAGCGGCGTGAGCGAAACTAACAAGATCCGCGTCGCGATATTTGGCGGCTCAGGCTACGGTGGGAGCGAACTGCTCCGCATCTTGCTGACGCATCCTAATGCCGAGATACGCCTCGTAACAGCAAACGAGCACGCCGGTAAGGCTGTCGGCGAAGTCCATAAGAATCTTTTCGGGTTGACCGATCTGCGTTTTGAAAAGGCTCCTGAATATCTTGCGACATTAGCAAATATTGACGTTGCGTTCTTTGCCCTGCCGCACGGCCAGGCTCTCGATCTCGTGCCGCAGCTACTGCCGCATATAAAAGTGATCGACCTATCGGGTGATTTTCGCATCGACGACGCAGATGTTTTCAAGCAGTTTTATAAACTCGATCATACCGCAACGGATCTGCAAACCAATTTCGTTTACGGCCTGACCGAAACAAACCGCGAAGCTATCAGGTCCGCCCAGTACATAGCAAATCCGGGCTGTTTTGCCACGGCGACACTGCTTGCACTCGCCCCGATGGTCAAGAGCGGGATGCTGACGGGGAAAGTCATCGTTGACGCCAAAACCGGGTCGAGCGGCTCGGGAGCGAAGCCTGCGGCTAATACTCATCATCCTCAGCGGATGAATTCCTTTTACGCATACAAGCCTTTTACGCATCAGCATGTGCCGGAGATCGAACAGCATCTGCGAGCGATCGGCACCTTTGAAAA
>DEQS01000098.1:6984-8714 GCA_002360555.1 Chloracidobacterium sp. UBA3360 | reverse complement strand
GAACGGCACGATCATAAGCGGGATATCCTTTACTCGAAACCTTCCGTTCTTGAGTCGCAACCTGTCGTTTATTTTGATGCTTGCCCGGTCCGCCGTAAAGCTCCATTTTGGTACTGCTTCGACACAGGCCGTGAACTTCCCCTTTATTACGACGATCTCGGTAAGCGATACGCGCTCGACCCGCTCCGCAGTAAAGTAGATCACCGTACCGTCGTTGGTCTGGTTGGTAAAACCTGTCGAGTCCTCAAACGTCCCAAGCTTTGTCTTGTAATTCCAAACCGCTCGAGCACCGGTTATTCGCTGATCATCGCCCTGGTCAAATATTACGCTGCCAATTGCGACCATCTTATTTTCAGCCTCATAGATCGTGATCTCGTCCGCCTGCATCCGATAGATACCGTAATGAGCATCAACATTCCCGATATGCTTGACGATGCGTTTCCCGGCTTCGCCCTCGATCGTTCGCCGGTCGGAATTTACGACGACTTCGCCGTCGCCGCCTTCGGGTTCGAAGCTAGGCTTTTTCGTGGCCTTAGGAGCCGCAATGCTCTGTTCGGCTGATATTGGATTGATATTCGGTGTGTCGGTTATTGGGTTAGCAACCTGTCGCTCGACCGGATTTGTCTGCTGCGCAAACGTCGAAAATGAGAGCAAAAAGCAGGAGAAAAGGAAGATTGTTAGGTTACGAAGCCACATTAAATCAATAAGTTAGTAGTTTGATGCTAACACGAAAGCAAATAAACAATAAAGCCTTGTTCCCGGCTGTTGGTGGCATTGATGTTTCTCTTGCTATTCGAAGGTATGTGCTCGGAGAGCATGCCATCATTTGGCAGAGAGTTCGAGTACGAAATAGTCGGTGTTCTCGATTCGGATTACCCGCCCTGAGGAGTATTGATCGAGGAAAAATTGGTTGGCGGCGTAAGCATTACCTTTTAGGACATCGTCGCCGCTCATCTCACTCTGAGCAATTAGCTCAGGCGGAAACCACGATTCCGACGACACGCTTGCCGCCTCAGCCGGCTTAACACGCTCAGCCTCAGCGACGATCTTTGCCGAATCTGCGGGTGAAAATCGTAGCACCGCGATCAATTTCTTGTTTGCTTTATTCTCTTTCCAAGCGACGTCCTCAGCTTCGTACGGAATAGTGGCGACAAGCCGCAGTTCCTCGACATTAGTCTTAGCAGAGTTGGAACTATCGTTTGCCTGATTTGCTCCCGACGGCGAATTTGCAGAATTTTTACCAGGGCCGCCGCACGCAAATGTGAGTACGGCGATCATTGCGATCGAGAAATTGGCAATAAGCTTTACAACGGCCATTTAGAGATTGTAGGCGGTTAAAGACGCATTTTGCAATTTCGCCCGCCCGTTACAGCTACACTCTCCTAATCGCTCAAGGCATTCAAGTATGATAAAATCCCAATTTATACCACGATAATATTTACTTTTATGATGCCAGAGATCAAAGAATCGACTACCGCCGCCGAGGCAGAAAAAGAGCGTTGGGAAAACGAGACCTTGCAAAAGGTACTCGACAAAACGCCCGAGCGTAAAGAAAGATTTGAGGGAATTTCGCTCGAACCGGTCGACCGGCTATACACCGAGGCCGACGTCGAGGGCACGAGCGAGGTCGGCTTTCCAGGTGAGTATCCCTACAAGCGCGGTATTCACCCGACCGGATATCGCGGCAAGCTGTGGACGATGCGGCAGTTTGCCGGATTTTCGTCGCCGGA
>DEQS01000098.1:0-6845 GCA_002360555.1 Chloracidobacterium sp. UBA3360 | reverse complement strand
AAATGCGGTGTCGCCGTTTCGTCGCTCGCGGATTTTGAGGTTTTGTTTGATGGCATTCCGCTCGATCAGGTGACGGTTTCGCAGACGATCAATGCCCCCGCACCGATCTTTTTGGCGATGTATCTGGTTGTTGCCGAAAAGCAAAAAGCTGATTTCAACAAGATCTCAGGCACTCTGCAAAACGACATCTTAAAAGAATACATCGCCCAGAAAGAGTGGATCTTTCCGATCAAACCGGCGATGAAACTGGTCATCGATACGTTTGAATATACGACCAAACACGTACCGAAATACAACCCGATCTCGGTCAGCGGCTATCATATTCGCGAAGCCGGTGCGACGGCGTTGCAGGAGCTGGCGTTCACGCTCCGTGACGGTGTCGAGTACGTCCAGTACGGCGTTGACCGCGGGATGGACGTTGATGAATTTGCACCGCGGCTGTCGTTCTTTTTTAATGCTCACAACGACTTCTTTGAGGAAATTGCAAAATATCGTGCCGCTCGCGTGATCTGGGCTCGGACGATGAAAGAACGCTTTGGCGCGAAAAATCCGCGTACTATGCAGCTGCGATTTCATACACAAACAGCGGGCGTTTCACTTACGGTGCAGCAGCCGCTCAACAACATCGCGCGGGTGGCGATACAGGCTCTCGCGGGAGTGCTCGGCGGCACGCAGTCGCTACACACTGATTCTTATGACGAGGCACTTGCTTTGCCGACCGATGCCGCGGCTCTGATCGCCCTTCGCACGCAGCAGATCATCGCCGAGGAAACGGGTGTTGTGAATACCGTTGACCCACTCGGCGGCAGTTGGTACGTCGAATCACTAACGCAGAAGATGATCGACGGATGTTTTGAGTATTTTGACAAGATCGATGGTTTTGGTGGTATGGTCGAGGCGGTCGAGGCCGGGTTCCCGCAGCGTGAGATTCAAGAATCGGCATATCAATATCAAAAGGCAGTCGAGCGTAAAGAGCAGGTTATCGTCGGCGTCAATAAATATACGATGGAAGAGGGGCCGTCAAACTACCAGATCCTGCAGATCGACGAAGGCGTCCGCGACCACCAACTAGAACGGCTTGCTCACACCAAATCAACCCGTGATAACGGAGCCGTCGCCAATGCCCTCGAAAAACTTAAAGTAGCTGCAAACACAAACGAAAACACTATGCCCTCGATCATCGAGGCGGTCGCTGCGTACGCGACGGTCGAGGAGATCTGCGTCGCGTTGCGTGACGTTTATGGCATTTACGAAGAGCCGGCGTTTTAGACGATGGACGAGATCCTATCGATAACTGAAACAGATACTCCGCCGAGAATAAGTCTCGGTGCTCACGGCGAGGCCCTCGCCGCAGGCTATCTGGTCAAAAACGGCTATCGCATTGTTGTGACAAATTTCAAAGTGCCTGTTGGCCGCAACAGCAAGGGCGTCTCGGTCACGGGCGAGATCGACATTATTGCTTTAGACGGCGACACTCTATGCTTTGTTGAGGTCAAGACGCGTCGGTCGGATGAGTTTACGCCTATTCTAACAAGCGTCAATCTTCGCAAACAGCGGCAGATCATACGCACCGCCAAAGTTTATCGTCGGATATTTGGCGTTCGCGATGTTCCCTATCGCTATGACGTGGTCACGGTGTTGATGCCAAGACTGGGGGACACTGAGATAGAACTAACGCGCGGATTTTGGAACGAAGCGAAGTTTCGCAAGGCGTATTGGAATGATGAAAATTGGATGTGATTTGTGTAAACTTAAAGCCACGTTATCGCGTAATAAATTTGGCTAAGGAATAAAAAATATGATGAAAATTTCGATCCTTTTACTGACGTTAGTTTTGTCACTCACGGCCTTTGGTACCACGATGAATGCTCCGGCAGACATTTCGGGAAAATGGTCGCTTGCGGCTGACGCGGGCGGACAGGTGGTTTATGTCGCCGTCGACCTCAAGCAAACCGGTGAAACGTTTACCGGTACGACATCGTCGGACATGGGCGGCGGTACGATCGACGGCGGTAAAGTGACGGACAAGAATTTTACCGCGACGCTGCACGCAACGATCCAGGGTAGCGTCGTTGATTTTGCGATGAGCGGAACGGTCGACGGCGATAAGATGTCGGGAACGCTAAACAATTCGCAATTTGGCTCAATTCCCTTTACTGCGACTAAAGATAAATAACCTATTGAAAATTAGTTAGTAAGTAAGACGCCCAATTACGGGCGTCTTTTTTTATCGCTTGCTCCGGGGCACCTTAGAGTCAGTCAGAATAACAAAATCACCTATGCTAGCGTTCTTTGTCTTATCGAAAGTCTTAAAATCGTCCTCGTACCGCATGGTTACGACCAATGCCTTTGCATTTTTGCGATACTTCAGAAGATGCTCAACCGTTCCTAAACGGCTCTCCGTGTGAAATGCTCCCACGAGGTGCACAACTAGAGAGTGCTTATTTTTCTTAAGATAATTTGCGACCGAGTTTGCCATCGTCGCATCCCATAGAGACTGTGATGCCAATATTTTGTCGATCCCCATCTGAGCCTCGGGGCTCGGCCCCATCAGAGCCTTGAATTTCTTGGCATAGACGTCCGACGGCTCGCCGTACGGCAGCGGTGCCA
The DNA here is from genome assembly GCA_002360555.1 of Chloracidobacterium sp. UBA3360. Lineage (GTDB taxonomy): Bacteria > Acidobacteriota > Blastocatellia > Pyrinomonadales > Pyrinomonadaceae > OLB17. Next base: position 4,235 of record DEQS01000098.1, on the reverse strand, counting down.
GCCATTTTTTTGCGTCCTTGGTCAATCCGTTAAGCGTCTCGCGGCCTCCGCGTGAGACCATATTGACGTAGCGGCGGGGAGCATTAGCGGCGATCACGGGCAGACGTTTTTCCTTTGCGAGCTCAACCAGAGGGCGGTAATCGGTCTTGTAATTGCCCCATGGCCGCGACGACGCGAGAAACTGTGCTTCGCTGATCTGGCCGTTTAGATACTCGTTGACGACGATCTGCACATCACGCTCAAACATCTCGAGCGATAGGGCGACCTTACGTTTGGTCAAATATTGAGCAACGGCCTGTTTGAATATCTCAGCCTGAAGTGAGTGGGCGACCGCATCGTCGTGCTGTTCGCCGAGGAAAACGGCATCGACGCTATCGAGTGCCTTGACGATCGCATCGATGCTCGACGGATTTCCCTGTCCGTCATAAACGCGGTAATTCTCCGGCGTGACACTCACTTGTGCCGCCACAGCCACGGACATCATCGTTATTAAAAGCGTAAAAATTAAAGATCTCATATATTTTGTTCAAATGATATCACAAAGAAAAGCCCCCATTCCTCACGAAATGGGGGCTTGTTAAACAAAACGAACTCAGCGGTTGTTATCGACCGCGCGAAGTACCGCCATCAGCAATAAAGTCAGCATCTGTGACGTTATCGACTATACTGATCACCTGGCTTGGGTTGCTAAACATAAACCGACGCGACCGGACCGTAACGATATAGGTAGCACCCGGTTCGAGATCGTCAAACATATATGTTCCACGACGTCCGGTTATAACCGTTCGCGGTTCAGCGAGCGTATTACCAATGATCGTAACCGCGGCATTTGTGATACCGCGACCTTCGGCAGTTGTGACACGCCCGGAAATTCCAACTCCCGCGGCTGTCGAAACGCCGGGTGCAAAATCCACGCCGCGAAAGATAGTATTCGTTGGAGACGTAGCGAGAAGAGATGACGCGCTGCCTGCCCCCGTGTCGGTAACCGAGATAAGTGTGTTAGACGCGGGAATGGTCGAAGTCGTGGTTGCATAGATGACGGGATTTGCACCACTCCAATCTACCGTCAACCCCCTTGTTGCCGTCGTCGTCGTGCCGTTATTCAGCAAGATATAGGCGAGGGACCAGGTTCCTGCCGCTAACGTCCATTTCTGGATACCACCACCGTTCGCGACACTCCCATCATCGGCAATATACATAATAGTACCGGCCGGATTTATCGAGAAACTATAGGGGCTATGGGTGCCGCTCGTAGGCAATCCTGGAAGTCCGGTTGTAGTCTGGCCAGTAGTTGTCGGCGATCCGACACCGATCGAGCTTACGCCAAGGAATGTACCAGATGCACTCGTTACATAAAGCTGTCCGTTAAATATCTTTGTTACGCGTACGTTGGTAGGCGTGCTACTCATCTGAGTTGAGGTTCCGACCGCACCAAAAGTCCCGTATCGGACACCATTCGCGGAGTTGGTTTGCCAAAGATTCGTTCCATCCGTCGTAACAACGCTTCGAACCGACCCTGTGCTTCCGTCGTTAAATGCAGTCGTAAGATCGACGGTGCCTGAAGCACCTATCCTTGCGATTGTTCGAGGAGTTCCGGCAACGATAAAACCTGCTGCCGTACCGGCCGCAATATCATAGCCTGTAAGGGTTAAGAAATTTCCATTGGTAGACCGAACAATATGTCCTTCTGAAGTTGAGGTGCCGGTAACCGTGACCCTAGGAGATGTAACAGAAGAAATAGGTATTGTTTGAACCAACGTTCCGCCAGTAGTGTATTCGAGCACGCTTAAGGAGGCTGCCGCTGTAGTCAACACTGCCGAGCCATCCCCGATCTGAACCACCGCGAGGTTACCAGGTGTAAAAGCCGCCGCCGGAGACTCGCCCCCTACGCCTTTCGTAGTCTCACGCTCGCCTTTTTTATCGCCCGATGGGGAAATTGACGCACCTGTACCGATGGTTGATCCGGTTAAAAAAACAACCGCAATAAAGGCGGCCAATAAAAAACGTATAGCTAAAACGCTGGATGATCTCTGGTTATTGGACATAAAAATACTCCTCAATACTCCTCACAAATAAATAACATACATTCGAAAATGGTAACTTGACTGGCGGCCATTTGGCGAAACGTACCAATCTACCATAAATATCAAATGATGTTGATGTTACAGATTATATGCCCAATCTGCGCAACTTCAAAGCGCAGAGTGCCCTCTGCGGCGTTAAGTTAACGTAAATTATTAGTTTGTGGGGATAAAAAGCATGAAATGGTAAACGTCGCAACGGACGTTTACCATTTCATTTTACTGATCTCCGCGTGTCGTACCCGGATCGGCGATGAAATCAGCATCGCCCACATTATCGTTTAGTGTGACAATGCGGCTCGAGTTGGTGAATACGAAACGCCGTGATCTGATCGTAACGATGTAGGTTTCGCCGGCGGTCAGTCCCTCGACGATGTATCTACCGTTGACACCAGTCGTGACGTTGATCGGCGTCGCAAGTGAGTTACCCGTTATTGTTACGACCGCACCGCGGATACCGCGACCTTCCGCAGTTGTTACACGGCCCGAAACCGATACACCCGCCGCTGTTGGCACGACGAACTGGAGTCCCCAGCCACCGGCGATAGCACCCGGCTGGCCCGCCTCGGTAAACGCCGCACCGGCATCGTCGCGGACGAATAGACGCCATTGGCCGTTAGGATTGCCAGCTCCAAAGCCTAATCCCAACGACGGAGGCCCGCCTAATGCACTACCGGGTATTACATACGGGAACACCGGAGCCGGAGCCGGGAACGCCGCAATAACAGGCTCCCAAGTGGTGGGCTCGAATTTACCGGTCGTTAGCGGCCCGGCATTTGGCAGCACCTGACCCGCCGCGTCGTCAAACGTCAGCGTGACCGGCCCGCTCATCGCGGTCGATCCTCCGGCATCGCCCATTATTACCATCTTCTGGCCGAGAGGTCCGACGAGCAATATGTCCAAATTGTCAGGATTTGCGAGCTCGACGTCATACAGAGTTACACGCATACCGCCGTTGACCGTCGGAGCCCCAGTAACATTGATCGTTGACGGATACGGCGAAGCCGTTGCTCCGAACGCAGGGATATTTATCGGATCGTGATTGTTTGTGAACTGTGTCGCAGTATCATTGATCGTCAAGAAAATCTCGGAGTTTCCTCCAAGTACAGCCGCTCCGCTCGGGCCGGAGAGCTGTAGTTTGATCGTCTGCGGCGTCTCATACTCAAGATCAGGACAGATCTCGATCGACATTGATTGCTCAACATCGCCGTTGTCAAACGACAGCAACTGAGACGTAGTCTTGTAATCGACACCCGCTGTGCATGCCGCGCCGCCGGTCGCCGTTCCGCCCGCGACGGTCGCGGCGGTAACATTGGTCGTACCCGCGACGCTCACGTTACGGCGGACGATCACATTTGCTGTCTGTGATTCATCTTCCATCTCGGCCGAACGTGCAAATTGTACGATCGGCGTATGACATTTACCGCCGCCTGAAGCCAACGCGATGGCCGCGATCTGTGGCTGGGTCAGGGCCTGACCAAAGATCTCGACTTCGTCTACATCACCGGAGAAGAAGCTGGAAACCTGAGAAATGTCACGGATCGCTCCAATAAACATCGGGGCATTGCTATCGTTGATCGACGTTAGCACCGATGACCCAGGATCAAGCGTTGATGTCACCTCAGTGCCGTTTACAAACAGGTGGATCGCCTGTCCGTTGATATCAAAGGTCGCGGCAACATGAGAATACGTACCAACGGGAACCACCGCAATATCTGACCTAGAATATCGATAAGGACTCGTGAGAAGCCCGGCTTGCTGCACGAGTAGCTCTAGCCGTCCATCCCGCACACCAAACTCCCATGCGATCTGATTGGTCGAGCTATCATATTTGCTTGCAACAGTTCGTAGACCATTTACCGCATCAGGCTTGATCCACGCATCCACCGTGATAGCATTGGTCGGGCTATTAGCAGTGTTATCAGGAACGCTTACATAGGCCGACGTTCCATTCAGCACAAAGCCCTGACCGACCTTTCCGGTGCCAAATGCGGCCCCACCCTGTAGGGTTCCATTATTCGGACCAACAATGTCAACGGCGTTCGGAGCAGTTCCGCTACCGTCAAACCAGCTCGCCATGCCTGCAGGCGGCGGTGTGCAGTCATCGTTGAGGATCGTACCCGTCTTGGTTCCCGCAACAGTCGTTGCTGACGC
>DEQS01000107.1 GCA_002360555.1 Chloracidobacterium sp. UBA3360 | reverse complement strand
GAACGGTGCGATTCGAGAAAGATCAACTTGATGCCGTTTGTCTCCGCATGAGCAATGCAGCTTTGCATCAGATGATTCGCGATGCCCATCCCCTGAAACTCAGGTGCGACGGCCATTTTTGTTAGCTCAAGTACACCATCACCGGACGGGATCAGGGCAACGGTTCCTGCCGCAAGCCCCGAAACGATAGCCATAAATATGTGTCCGCCGGGATCTATGACAAAGGTTTGCGGGACGTCGAGTATCTCGCGGTCGTGCTTTTCGACCGAAAAATATTTTTCGATCCACTCGTAATTGAGCGACGCGAAATCTTCCGCCCATTCATCCGAAAAATCAACGATCTCAACATTCGCCATCGCCTACTCAAGCAAACCAGCTTTCCATCACTGATTCTTTCAAAATAATTGTCTGATCGCGTTCCGGCCCGGTCGAGATCAGGCCGATCTCGGTGCCGATCTGATCTGAAAGGAACTGCACATATTTTTGAGCGTTTTCAGGTAATTTATCAAACTCCGTTGTGCCAACCGTGTCGGTCACCCAACCCGGCAGCGTCTCGTAAATTGGCTTGATCGCCCGCAGTTCGCTTGAGACGGCCGGAAAGGAATCGACTCGCTGTCCGTCGATCTCGTAACCGACACACACTTTTACTTCCTCTAAAGCGTCGAGCACATCGAGCTTCGTCAGGGCGACTGAATCAAATCCGTTCAACTCAGCCGCATAACGAGTCGCAACCGCGTCAAACCAACCGCAGCGGCGAGGGCGTTTGGTCACCGAACCATACTCACGGCCCCGCTCGCGAATGAGGTTCGCCATATCTTCCTCGGCCTCGACCATTTCCGTCGGAAACGGCCCTTCGCCAACGCGTGTCGCATAGGTGCGGACAATACCGAGAACACCGGTTATATGATGCGGCGGAATGCCCGCCCCAACCGAAGCACCGCCCGCCGTCGGGTTTGACGACGTCACGTACGGATATGTGCCGTGATCAACGTCGAGCAGCGTGGCCTGTGCCCCTTCGAGCAGGATGTTTTTATTTGCTTTACGGGCCTCGGCTAGGAAATGCGAGGTTTCGCAAACAAACGGCCGCAGACGCTCGACGAGCGGCGAGATCTCCTCAAGAATTTCATCTGCACGCAGCGGCTGCTGGCCAAACAAGACGATGATGCGGTTCGCTTCCTCAAGATTTCGCTCGATCCGAAGTTTCAAGAGGGCCGGGTCCATTGCGTCAGCAACACGAATTCCCCGACGGCCGGCCTTGTCTTCATACGCCGGGCCGATACCGCGAAGCGTCGTGCCGATCTTTTCATTACCCAGACGCTCTTCGGAAGTGTGATCTAACGCCCGGTGATACGGCATTATGAGATGGGCACGGCTAGAGACTTTCAACCGCTCCGGCGAGACCGCTATTCCCTTTTCCGCGATCTGATCGACCTCTTCGAAAAAGGCTTTGGGGTCGATGACCATGCCGTTGCCAAGCACACAGGTCTTGTCTTCGTGGATGATGCCGGACGGCAACAGCCTCAAAACAAAGGCTTTATCGCCAACATAGACGCTATGTCCGGCATTGTGCCCGCCCTGATAACGCGACACGATATCAAACCGGTCCGCCAGCAGATCGACAACCTTTCCCTTTCCCTCATCACCCCATTGGGCGCCAATAATAACGATGATCATAATTTTTTTTCAATGCAGAATGCATAGTGCACAATGCACAATTCAGGGCGGTTTCAATTATGCATTCTGCACTGTGCATTTTGCATTAGCGAAGCGTCCATTGATAAAGCTCGACGTAATTGCGAGCCGCATTTTCCCAGGAATTATCCACCGCCATCCCATTTTGCTGAATTTTCAACCATGCATCTTTATCAGCGTAAGCAAAACGGGCCTCATATATCTTTTCGAGTAATTTGTCGGCACGGAACGGGCCAAATTTGAAGCCGTTTCCGGTCTGGCTGACCGCGTCCCAATTTTGAACCGTATCATCCAGTCCGCCGACCGCTCGGACGATTGGCACGGTCCCGTATCTCAATGAATACATTTGGTTTAAGCCGCACGGCTCAAACTTTGACGGCATCAGGAACATGTCCGCACCCGCTTCGATAAGATGTGCCAAGCTCTCATTATAACCGATATAAACCCCGACTCGCGAAGGTGCGTAGTCACGAAGTGCCTGCAAAAACGCCTCGGAGTCCTTTTCGCCCGAACCAAGAGCAATAAAATATGCCCCCGATGCCAGAATATCACCGGCACCCTGTCGAATAAGCTCGACGCCTTTTTGCGACGTGAGCCGTGTAACGCTCGCAAAAATAGGCCGATCCATCTCAACCGGAAGGCTAAAATGTTCGAGCAAAGCACGTTTACAATCTTGTTTGCCGGAAAGGTCGTCTATCGAGAAATGAGCCGGTATATCTTTATCGGTCGCGGGGTTCCATTCGTCGTAATCGACGCCGTTGGTAATGCCGATCAGACGGTTCGCGCGTTGTCGCGTCAACCAGTCAAGCCCATAGCCATTTTCACCGGTTTGGATCTCTTTTGAATAGCGTTTTGAGACAGTGGAAAGCGTGTCAGACACTTCAAGTCCTGCTTTCATTGCCGAGGCGTAACCATTGAAATTAAATGAGTTGTGTGCGAACTGCGAAGTAAATCCCAACGCGGCCAGTTCGGACATCCCAAACCCGCCCTGATAAGCCATATTATGGATCGAAAATACGGTTCTTGTGCGGCTCCAATACGGATCGTAACGGCGTTTTGCTGCAAGTTCTACTGCCGCAAAGCCGCAATGCCAATCGTTAAGATGAACGATGTCGGGTGCGGAACCGATACGTTGTAATAGCTCGAGAGCAGCGTGGTTAAAGAACGCGAATCGCTCATAATCTTCGGTGTAGCCGTAGATCGAATCGCGGTGAAAAAGCGACGGATAATCTAAGAGAAAAGTCGGTGAACCATTCGCTTCGCTATAAAATGCTTTTGCCTGAACGTGCCGCCCACGCCACTCGACCCAGAGATCGTCGATGGCCATTTTCCAAAGGTACTCACCCTTTGTCTGCAAATAGCACGGCGTTATTAACAGCGAATCAATGCCGACCTGTTTCAAAGCCTTTGGCAAAGCCCCGGCAACATCGCCTAAGCCCCCGGTCTTTGAATATGGAACTGCCTCAGCAGAAATTACGGCTACGCGCATAGATTCTAATGCATAATTCACAATGCAAAATGCACAATGAAGAACGGATTTTCCATTCTGCATTGTGCATTATACATTGTGCATTGAGACTACGTTTGCATCGACGCCAAAAATTCGGCGTTTGTTTTGGTCTTGGAGAGGCGTTCGATAACGACCTCCATCTGCTCGACGGGCGAGAGCGGATTTAGCACACGGCGCATGACCCAGATACGTGCGAGGTTTTCCTTGTCGATGAGCAATTCTTCTTTTCGCGTACCCGAACGCTGCAGGTCGATAGCCGGGAACAGACGTTTGTCCGAAAGCTTGCGGTCAAGCTGTATCTCCGAGTTACCGGTTCCCTTAAATTCCTCAAAAATAACGTCATCCATTCGCGAACCGGTGTCGATAAGGGCTGTCGCGATGATCGTCAACGAACCGCCTTCCTCAATATTACGTGCAGCACCAAAGAACCGCTTGGGCCGCTGCAAAGCGTTTGAATCGATACCTCCTGACAGGATCTTACCCGACGGCGGCACAACGGCGTTGTGGGCACGTGCGAGACGTGTGATCGAATCGAGCAGGATGACGACGTCGCGTTTGTGTTCGACCAGGCGTTTTGCCTTTTCGATGACCATATCGGCCACCTGCACGTGGCGGGTCGGCGGCTCGTCAAATGTCGATGAGATGACCTCGCCCTTGACCGAACGCTGCATGTCCGTGACTTCCTCGGGGCGTTCGTCGATGAGCAATACGATCAGAGCGACCTCAGGATGATTTTCCGTGATCGAATTTGCGATCGTCTGGAGCAACATCGTCTTACCAGTTCGCGGCGGAGCCACGATCAAGGCACGCTGGCCTTTGCCGATCGGCGTGACAAGATCCATGACGCGGGCTGAGATCTTTGTCGGGTCGCCCTCGATCTCGAGCGTCAACTGTTCGTCCGGATAAAGCGGCGTCAGATTGTCAAAGAAAATTTTCTCGCGTGATTGTTCCGGCGCCTCAAAATTGATCGCCTCTACCTTGATAAGCGCAAAGTAGCGTTCGCCCTCCTTAGGCGGGCGGATCTGGCCGGAAACCGTGTCGCCTGTTCGCAGGTCAAATTTGCGGATCTGCGAAGGGCTAACATAAATATCGTCGGGGCCCGGCAGATAGTTGTATTCCGGTGCACGAAGAAAACCAAAACCATCGGGCAGAGTCTCAAGCACGCCCTCGGAAAAGATCAATCCGCTTTTCTCGGTCTGAGCCGCGAGAACCTTAAAGATAAGCTCCTGCTTTCTGAGGCCGGTCGCTCCCTCGATGCCCATTTCCTTGGCGATATGGGTGAGTTCGCTGATCGACATATCCTTGAGGCCGGCAAGATTCATCATGCTGGAGTCGTCGGATTTGCCATTCGAAGATGCAGATTTTGCTTCAGACGCGACGGCGTCGGCAGCTTCTTCTACGGTCGAAACCTCTGCGTCGTCAACGATCTTTTCGGCTTTGGGCTTACGGTTAGGTGTGGTTTTGGTTGCCATGACTATGAAATTGAATAGGTGGTTAGTGTTCTATTTTCAACACTTTAGTGAATTAACAATTTTCCCGCGCACACGGTGCGCATTTGAACGAATTTGAAATTGACAAGCGGAGAAAATCGTATGGATTGTATGTAGTATTGCCTTGAAACAAGCCTTTCAGCTTTTTTCCAAAAACCCTGAATTAAAGGGAAAATCAATTATTACACTTTTTCTAAATGTAAATCAATAGAAAAATCAATATTTTTCTACGGCCGTATTTAGCTCGCCCCACAGTTCGTCACGGCCACGTCCTGTCGTTGCCGAATAAGGCACCACCTTTACATCGCCGAGCATCCTTTGCGTCACGGTCAGCGACTTTCGCAGCTCGTTATTAGACAATTTATCGGCCTTGGTCGCGGCAATTATATGCGGCTTGCCGTGATGGACAAGCCACTCATTGAGCTGCATATCAAGTTCTGTTGGCTTATGCCGCGAGTCGATCAACTGGACACACAATGCCAACTCTTGCCTTTCCGCCAAATACTCCTCAGCCATCTTGCCCCAATCGGATCGCATTGATTTCGATACTTTGGCGTAACCGTATCCGGGCAGATCTGTGAAGTAAAACCGGTCGTTGATGAGAAAGAAATTGATGCTCTGCGTCCGGCCAGGGGTATTTGACGTGCGGGCAAGCCCCTTCCTCAACAGCAGCGAATTGATGAGCGAGGATTTACCGACATTTGAACGCCCAAGAAATGCGATCTCCGGCCGCCCATCGGTCGTCCAGTGGGCCATCTCAAATGCGCTTTTGATAAATTCAGCTGAGGTTACTTTCACGTTGTAAGTTTGGTGGGTTTGGTGAAAAGATTCAAGTCGAGTTCACGGCGAAAACAAAAAAAGGCCCGCGAAGAATAGTTCGCGGGCCGGAGAATGATAGGTCAGACTTATTGTGCCCTAAAATTAAGATCTGCGATCTGATCCTGATGTGTGTACACAACGCTTGCAGGTTCAAACACAAACCGACGCGACTGTATCGAGATCACGTAGGTAATGCCAGTCTCCATATCAGGGATCATGTAATATCCCATCGAGTTGGTCATAACAACGCGGTTCACTGCTCCGTCAGAACTTTGGATCCTGATAACTGCCCCTCGAATACCGCGGCCCTCAGCACTGGTAACGCGGCCGGAAATGCTCGCATTAGCAGCCGTTGGCGGGTTGATCGTGAGTGTGCCGGTGACCTGCTGACCATCCGGATTGGTGATCGCTAATATCCTTGCCCCTTGGGCCGCACCGGTAGTGGTCAAATTTAGCGTAATGCTGGTCGGACTTGTGTAGGTCACGCTGTTCACAACCACATTTGTCCCGCTTACTGCGGCCTGAATGTGGTTAAATGGCCGTGCCGGAGCCGGTAGATCTGGACCCGGATCATAGAATCCCGATCCCGCCGATGACGTACCGGTAATGACGAGATTTACATTAGTGACACCAGAAGCGATCGAATTCGCAACCGGTGTAGCCGGCGGCGGTGCAAGCAATCTGCCAACGCGAACCGCATAGCTATTCGACGCCTGATTGTACTGTTGAGCGGTCCAAACTGTCATATCGTCGAGAGGGTCAACAACGGTGGCTGAATAATCCCCCCAACGTCTGCCAGACGCTCCGCCTGGGTCGCTCGCCGGATTATAATTCGCGGTTGTGGTCCCAAACGTGACCGCAGGGGTGGTCGGTGGACCCGCCATTGTCCCTGCGGTATCACCCGAAAGACGGCTCGCGAAAGCAGGTGTGGGTCCGACTGGAGTGCCAGCCATCGTAAAACCAATTACCGCATGCCCTTGTCCTGTAGCTACTATTGACGGAATCGTGTATTGCCTTGCCGCCGCTCTGGTTGCGGAATTGTCAAAAACCGTACCGGATTGAACAATTGTCGGGGTTGTCGTCAGATTCTGAAATTCGTACCATCTGGAAGCATTTCGGCTCTCAGCCGCCGTGCTTGCCACACCTGCAGCCGTTACCCTAAAGTTGTGGGCGGTCCAGAGCCGTCCGTTGCGGATCATTGCTTGATAGAGCCGATCATCCAACGCATCTAGTCCGCCGTTGAGCCCGCCAGTATTCCCCAAATGCTCGACTCGATTTGGAAAAGTCGTTGTTGGGACTGAAACACTAATGTTTCCGGAGATAGTCGGCGACACGGTGCCGGGATTACTCACACGCCTAAACATAATTGTGCTAAAGGTCGCGTTATCGGGGCCGACAAAATATCCTTCGGTTGCACCGAGATCATAATTATCAACACCTCGCGGGGCAAAAGGCCCCGCTGAGGCAACCAAAAGCCCCGGAAAAGCTGTTACGGCGGCGGGGCCTGCACCCAAGACGCTGCTCTTTTGGATCACATAGCCATTGGTGTTTGTAAAACTCCCTGCGGCACTGAACATGTTACAACCTACATACAAAGCATTCACATCGACACCTAGCGATTCATAGTCACAAAATTCTGTAGTTGGGCTTGGCTTAAATTGAAAGAATGTCCAGACGGTCCCCGCGGTGATCGTCCCATTGCTCGCAGCATCACTAACCGCCATGACGACACGATTTGCGGCGGTCGAGGTACAGTTAACATCCAAACACGGCACATCGATCATTATCAAAAACCAACGTGACGTAAATCGGTCGTACCGGATCTGCGGATCGGTTGTAAAATTGGCAACGACACCGCCACCAATAGGAGTCATGACCGAAGCATAAAAAACATCTGGGTTGAGGTTCATAACACCGTCAGCCAACCCCGAAAACTTGTTAAATGACCTGATCCTGCCGTTCTGAAAACCAATATACTGGGTTGGCCCTGCGGCTCCGTTAGAATCAGGTGGAAACGAGCTTGTATCAGTCAGGGTCGCCGCGTCAAATGCACTCCCCAAAGTGTGGGCATCAGCCGTGATATTTTCGAGGGCACGTCTCGTCCGTTTTTGGATCGGCCACTGAGAAACGGCGGGCGCATCAGGATTTTGAGCCTTTGAGTCTTCATCTCTTTCAATTTCCCGTTCCGGCAGCAGCATAGGACGCTTCGAACCAGGAAAGAAAAGCTCTGACTGCTGGATCTCTGCATTTGTCCGCTGTACGCCGGGCTCGGTTTTCAGACGGACGCCGATGATCTCATCGTCTCCCTTTTTCTTCACGACAGGTTTCTTACCAGTCGTTTTTGGCGTTACAACCTTTTTTGAGCCGCCCCCGACACCGGAGATCTTGCGGGTATCTCTTTGCGAAAGTCCCGTGACCGATAATGTCAGTATCATCAAAATACTAACGCCGAGAACCACCGCATTACTCGTAATGCGCCGAACGATAATCTTCTGCTTCATTTTTCCCCCGAAATTGTCTGGAAACTATACCGAGCGCCTTGTCGCAAAACGCTTGCGCAGGCTCCGTTATAAAAAACTTTCTAGATTCTACTACCACACGTCGTCACTGCACAAGCAAACTTTCCCCCCTACTACTAAACTGTGCGGGTGATCTCAGCCAGCGTTAGCCTGCGACAATGAATATTGGCGAACTTTTGGCACGAGTTCAGAGTCATATCACCAGGGCAATTATGTTATGAAACCTATCAGCAACTATAAACTTAGTCGATCAATTGCTGTGGCGATCATTGCCGCTACCTTCGTTATGGGTATGTTTCCTGCTCCGGCAAATGCTATGGAATATTTACAGCCAAAGCTTTACAAGGTTACCGCCGGCACTTGGGGAGCCGCCGGCGCAGAGATGGTGGTCGAGAAATCTTTCGTGACGCTTACATTTGACTGTGCCAACGGCGAGATCCCGCTGATACTAAAAAAGGATAGAAAAGGATATTTCAAAGTCGAGGGCACCTACACTCGACGCGGTTTTGGCCCGATCCGCATTAATAATCCGCCCATTGCCCAGCCTGTGATTTACGAAGGCAAGGTCACCGGCAGATCGCTGAAGTTCAAAATAACCGTGATCGCAACAGGCGATGTCGTAGGAGAATTTACTGTCGTCCGCGGACAAGAGGCAAAAATCCGGGGCTGCCGCTGACCAGTGGTTACACTGATTTGGCCAATTCGGCTCGTGCGGCCATCCAGCGTTTCATTGCTTCGCGGCGTCCGGCGAGGATCTCGGTGGCGTTAGCTTGTCGCATTAGTAAGTCTTCGAGCTGCTTCATTACATTGGGGCTGCCCATATTTTCGCGGATCTGAGCAATGAACGGCTCGACCTTTGAATAGACCACCCACGCTTCGCTCGCTGAGAGCATGAACATCGTCTCGTCGATCGCACCTTGATTTACAAATCCGGCAGCCATGTCCCAATAACTCGTCACCATGCGATAATTTGCACTCGTTGATTCGTCAACGATCGCACGCATCACGTCGTCGATACTCTCCGGAAAAAACGTGATGATCCAAGCCCTCGCCTCACGCATCTTGGGCTCGCGACGCAGATCGTAGAGCTTCATTATCAGATCGGCCGATGTTTCTTTACTCATTAGTGTTCTCCTGACTATTCGATCGGTGCCGAGATATCTGTAGCCGCTGTGTTTGTATTCCAAAGCTGCGGTGTGTCTAGCCTTTCCTCCGCGACATTACCATCGAGAGCAAAGGTCAAAACCTCGTCGATCGTTTCGACCGTGTGGATGGTCAGATCGTCGCGAACCTCTTCGGGTATATCAACGAGATCTTTTTCGTTCTCTTTTGATAGGATGATGGTTTTTAGCCCAAACCGGTGTGCCGCAAGCAATTTTTCTTTCACCCCTCCGATCGGCAGCACTTTGCCGCGAAGCGTTATCTCGCCGGTCATCGCGACATCGTGACGAGCCGGTCGCCGCGTCAGGGCCGAGACCATCGCGGTCGCAAGCGTGATGCCTGCGCTCGGGCCGTCTTTTGGAATAGCTCCCTCCGGCACGTGGATGTGGAGATCTTTTTCTTTGAAATCCGCGGGGTCGATGCCAAGTTCTTCGGCACGGGTTCGAACGCAGGTCAGTGCTGCCTTTGCCGATTCCTGCATCACTTCGCCAAGTTTTCCGGTCAGCGTGACCTCGCCTTTTCCTTTAACAAGCGTACATTCGACCTGCAGCACGTCACCGCCGACCTCTGTCCACGCCAGGCCGTTGACCAAGCCGATCTCGCTTTTGCGGGCGATGTCTTGTTTGCGGTAACGGATGATGCCGAGCAGTTCCTGTACTTTTTCGGCGTCGATCGAGACGCGAAAATCAGCTTTCACATCCGACGCGACATACTTCCTAGCGATCTTTCTGAGGCATGCACCGATCTCGCGTTCGAGGTTGCGGACCCCTGCTTCGCGTGTGTAATGTCGGATGACCTCAAGAATGCCGTCGTCCGTAAAAACTATCTGCGACGGGTCGATGCCGTTGTTCTCGCATTGCTTCGGCAGCAGATGCCGTTTGGCGATCTCGACCTTTTCACGCTCGGTGTAGCCCGATAGATGCAGTATCTCAAGCCGATCCTGCAACGCCGGAGGGATCGTGTGCAGCACATTTGCCGTCGCAAGAAAAAACACATGCGACAGGTCATAATCGACATCTAAGTAATGGTCGCGAAACGTATGATTCTGTTCCGGATCGAGCACCTCAAGCAGCGCAGCCGACGGATCGCCGCGAAAATCGCGTCCGAGCTTATCGACCTCATCAAGCAAAATAACTGGGTTCGTCGTTCCGGCGCGTTTCATCAGTTGGATGATCTGTCCGGGCAGCGAGCCGATGTACGTCCGGCGATGGCCGCGGATCTCGGCTTCGTCATGGACGCCGCCAAGCGCGAGCCGCATAAATTTACGCCCCGTCGCGTTGGCGATCGATTTGCCAAGCGAGGTTTTACCAACGCCCGGTGCCCCGACGAAGCACAATATCGTGCCCTTAGGATTCTTAACTAACTGACGCACTGCGAGGAATTCGAGAATGCGTTCCTTGATCTTCTCAAGCCCGTAATGGTCCTCGTTCAGAGTCTCTTCCGCAACCGTCAGATCTTCGATCTCATCCGATCTTTCGCTCCAAGGCACGTTTAGAAGCCAGTCAATATAGGTTCTCGCGACGGTGCCTTCGGCGGACATTGGCGGCATCGCCTCGAGCCGTGCAAATTCCTGCAACGCCTTTTCCTTCGCCTCGACGGTCATCCCGGCTTCTTCGATCTTTTTCTTTAGCTCGTCCAGCTCGGCTTTCTCGTCCTTGCGGCCAAGCTCTTTGTGAATGGCTTTGATCTGTTCGTTGAGATAATACTCACGCTGATGCTTGTCCATCTGCTTTTTGGTCCGCGAATGGATGTTGCGGTCCATCTGTTTTTTCTCGATCTCGGCCTCAAGCACATCGATCAGCTTTTGCAGACGCTCGGCGACCGACACGGTCTCAAGCAGTTCTTGCTTTTCTAAAACTTCGATACGCAGATGCGACGACATCGAATCCGCGATCTGTGCCGCCGAAACACCGCGTAAGGATGCGTGCAAAGCATCGGCATAAGCGTCCGGTGAAACCCGCAGAAACTGCTCGACCAGCGAATGTATCTTTTGCAGCAAACCGTCGGTGCGGATGCCCGATTCGTCCGTCGAGATCACACGCCGCACATGTGCGTGAAACATACCGTCGGCGTCCTGTTCGACACGTACCATGCGGCCGCGTGACTGGCCCTCGACGACGACCTTTATCTGGCCGTTGTCCTGCCGCTGTGCCTGCAAAATGCGTCCCAAGGTGCCGACCGGATAGATCTGCGTCGCATCGGGTTCGTCAACGCTCGCGTCGTGCTGTGTCGCGAGGAATATCTGCCGTTCGCCGACCATCGCCTGTTCGAGCGCGGCCACGGATGACGGCCGTCCGATCTTAAACGCCACTTTCGTAAAGGGGAAAATAACTACATCGCGGATGGGAACCATCGGAAAACGCTCAATGTCCGACGGCATTTGATCTGTAAATTCCTGCATATAGATTGAAACGACGAACTCTAACTGCGAGTTCAAAAATCCTTGTCTGGAAACGG
>DEQS01000006.1 GCA_002360555.1 Chloracidobacterium sp. UBA3360 | reverse complement strand
ACGGATGTCGAGGGGCCGCTTGCGGATGAGGACAGGTTGTCATTTATTGCGGCCCACACGATACCGGTTAGGTACGGCATGACTATAGGCGAGCTTGGCATGATGATGAACACCGAGCGTAAGATCGGTGCAGACCTGCGTGTCATCAAGATGGAAAACTGGTCGCGGGCAATGTGGTTCGACGAGACGGGTCAGACCTGGATCAACCCAAGCCCAAATATGCGTTCGCTGACGGAGGCTACCTTGTACCCGGGCATCGGATTGCTTGAGGCAAGCAATCTCAGCGTCGGACGCGGAACGGACACGCCGTTCGAGGTGATCGGGGCTCCGTGGCTCGACGGGCAAAAGCTGGCAAAATATCTTAATGAACGCGGTATCAAAGGGGTCCGTTTTGTACCGATCAGATTCAAACCTAACGCATCAGTTTTCAAAGACGAGCAGCTTAGCGGTGTGAATATCATCATTACGAACCGTGATGAGTTTAACTCTGTACGTACAGGCGTCGAGATCGCCGTCGCTTTGCGAAAGCTTTATCCGACCGAGTGGAATGTCGATAAGTATCTAAATCTGCTGCTCAACAAAGACATTTTCGAGTGGGTAAAACGCGGCGATACCCCCGAGGAGATCGAAGGTGCGGCGAAAGCGGGTGTTGATGATTTTCTAAAACGCCGGACGCCGTTTCTGCTATACAAATAAAAAAAGAGCCTCGCAGGTGCAGCTGCGAGGCTCTTTCCACTAACACGAGGAGTTTTTAGAACTCCTCGCCGCGATGCTTACCTTCGCCAAACTTTCGGCCCTTAAAACGCTCCTCAAATTTAGTCCGCATTTCAGCGGCTTTAGCTTTCTGTTCGTCGGTCAGGATCGCAAAGATCTGAGCCTTTGCCTTTTCTTTTTCGACGATCAGTTTTGCCGTGATATTGCCCTGCTCGGCGGCGATTGCCTCGACCTTTGCCTGATCGAACGCACCGTTTGTGCCAAGTTCGGCGATCTGCTTGTGATTGGCGTGCATCTGCTGCATCAAAGGCTCGACGTTTCCGCGGGTCGCCTCCATGATCTCTTTGACCTTGGCTTTTTGATCGTCAGTCAGATCGAGGCCACGAAGTGCCATCATCGGCCCGCCGTGATGTTTGCCAAAACCCGGTCCGCCGTGATGACGTGCCACCTTTTGCCCAACAACAAAGATCGCTCCTGTCGTTAAAATTACTGCTGCTGCGACACCTAAAATTATCTTTTTCATGATGAATAAACTCCCTGTATGATTCCAAAAATGGGACTCTGTATTTTCGTCCACACTGTACTAGACGAACGGCGAACAGGCGCGAATGTATGGGATTTGTAGGGTTGTGTAAAGAATTGTAAAAGGCACGCGCACGGCCAAATTTTCGCGTAGAATACGGTTTGTATGGATAAGATCCTCATCATCGACGATGACGAAGAATTGTGCGAGCTGGTCTCAGAGTACCTCGGGGTCGAGGGCTTTAACGTTGAGTCCGTCAATGACGGCGAGACGGGCCTCAAACGCGCACTGTCCGGCGATTATGACATGGTGATCCTCGATGTGATGTTGCCGAAGATGAACGGTTTTGACGTTTTGCGCAATTTGCGTGAGGAATCGCAGTTGCCTGTCATAATGCTCACCGCTCGCGGCGATGATATGGAGCGGATCGTCGGTCTTGAGATAGGTGCGGACGATTATCTGCCTAAGCCTTTTAACCCGCGTGAACTCGCCGCAAGGCTGAGGGCGATACTTCGCCGGGCTGCGGCGGACGAAACCGAGGGCACCGACGACGACAAGCTGAGCGTTGACGGGGTTGAGGTTGTCGCTTCGGCTAGGACTGCGACTTGTGATGGTATAGACCTGAATCTTACATCGGTCGAATTCGAAGTGCTTGCAGAACTTTTGCGCGAGGCTGGCAAGATCGTTAAGAAAGAGGATCTGAGCGAACGCGTGCTTGGGCGGAGCCTGTCGCCGTTTGACCGTAGCCTGGATATGCACATCAGCAATGTCCGCAAGAAACTTGGTTCACGGGCGGACGGCAGCGAAAGAATTAAGACCATACGGTCGGTCGGATACATCTACACTGTTGTATGAAGCTTTTCGTTAAGATATTTTTGTGGTTTTTGGTCGCCCTCGGTTTGATGGTCGGCGTCGTGATATTTATCACCCGCACATTTCAAACCGAGCCGATGTTTGCGCGTTGGCAACGAAATGCCAAGACTCAAATGACCATTTATGGGGGCACAACGACTCAGATCTATAATGCTGAAGGCGAGGCTGGGCTTCGCACCTATCTGGCCCGCCAAAAAGACTCTGAATCGATCAAAGAGATCGGCCTGGTCGATATCAACGGCAAGGCAGCTTTTGGCGATGCATCGAGCATGGATACCGCCGAATTGCTAAAAAGGGCGTTCGAGAGTGGTACGTCAGAGATAGATGTTTCTCCGGAGGATGCCGCGTACGGAGCTGTCCCGGTCTCATTTTCAGATGGGAAAAAGTTTGTCCTAGTCGTCCGGTGGTCGCCGCCCAGAACTCCAAACTTGTTTATGGATTCTTGGCTCGGTTATTTGCGGCTGGCGGGCTTGCTGCTGACTGCTCTCATAGTCTGTTACATATTTGCCCGTTACCTCACATCGCCTATTAAAAAGCTCCGCACCGCGACGCAAAAGCTCGCAGAGGGCGATCTGAGTAGCCGCGTCGTGCCGATGGTCGGTCGCCGTCGTGATGAGCTCGCGGATCTCGCACGTGATTTTGACGTCATGGCCGAGCGGATCGAGACGCTGGTTATTTCACAGCGTCGTTTGAACAGCGACATCTCGCACGAGCTGCGTTCGCCGCTTGCTCGAATGAACGTCGCACTCGAACTGGCGAAACAAAAATCGAACAAAGATACCGAGCCGATGCTCGCTCGTATTGAGAATGAATCTCAGCGTTTGAATGAAATGATCTCTCGGCTGCTGATCCTCGCCAAGCTTGAAACGAACAGCGAGCTTGTTGAGCCTGTCCGTATCGACTTAGCTGAGATCGTAAATGACGTTGCGGAGGACGCTGACTTTGAGGCTCAAGCAAAGGGCCGCTCGGTCACGGTCTCGGCAGAGGAGCATTGCACCGTAATGGGCAGTGAAAATCTGCTGCGAAGTGCGATCGAAAATGTGCTTCGCAATGCTGTTAGGTACACCGCCGAGGGGACCGCTGTTGATGTGTCGCTAAAAGCCAATAACGGCCATGCAGTCTTGCAGGTATCGGATCACGGCGGCGGGGTTCCGGATGATGAATTGGAAAATCTTTTCCGCCCTTTCTACCGCGTCGGTGAGGATCGCACGCGAAAGACAGGCGGGATAGGGTTGGGCCTCGCGATCGCCGAACGAGCGATACTCGCACACAAAGGCACGATATCTGCGAGGAACACCGACAACGGGCTGTTAGTAGAGATTCGTTTGGATAAAGACGCTCTGTCGAATAGCTAGCCGTTACCCTTTCTAGCCGCCGCAAAAGATTTGATCGCGAGTATCGTAAAGATCAAACAAACAACAGCCATCGCGATCTGTGACACAACCGCTGCCGACATTGTCAGTTCAGACAATTTTGAGATCAGGCGTCCGGCGGGCAAGATAAAGCCGAGCAGTGAGATAATGACGGCACCGTGCATCAGGTGCTTACGCAAACTCTCTTTGGCGTTCGCCAATACTCCGAGCAGCAATAACACCAAACCGAAAAATGCCGGTATCAAGGCCGTGACGCTTGCCTTGTCCGACATCATTCCGTGGACATATCCGATAACCCCGATAATTATTAACAAAACGCCGCATGCGATGGATGTAGTAGGCATACGGCTATAATATCGCGTTTAAGGGTGTTTAGGCGAGACGGCTGATATCTTTGCGAGCAATTTGTCGGCTAGATCTTTGTTAAGCGACGCGAGTACGGCGTGCTGTTTTTTTGCTCGGACGAGATCTTTCTGTTCGACGTAAGCTTCGCCAAGGCCTTTGATCGCATAAACGTTGTTCGGCTCGATAGCGAGAGCATTGTTGTACGAGACGATCGCGAGATTGAGCTGGCCTGTTTTGGCGTAGGAATATGCAAGATAAAGATGGTTCGAGTGGTTTTTGGGCTCGGTTTCGATCGCCCGTTTGTAGGCCGGGATCGCCTGAGCAAATTCTCCAATATTGTAATAACACCGTGCTAGCGAACGGTTGCCAGCAAATTTGACCGGGTCGATGTCGTATGAACGCTGATAGGCATCAGCCGCTGCTTTGTATTCTTTTTGTTTCTCGTTGGCGACGCCGATCTGGTAAAACGCCTCGGCATTTCGCGGGTCGATGGCGACGGCCTTTGAGTAAGCGGCGAGCGCCTGATCGAAATATTTTAGGCTGTCGAGCGAGTTGCCGAGATAGACATACGCATCGGCCATGTCGGGCTTGCTTTTGATCGCGTTGCGAAAAGCCGGCACCGCACGGTCGTGTTGCCCGAGAGCGTAATAGCTCATTCCGAGATTGTAATTTGCTACAGCGTCATTGGGCGTTAATGCAATGATCTTGCGAAAACTGTCGATCGCGGCCTCAACTTCGCCGTTCTTAAGCTGCTCGGCGGCGAGTTCATTGAGGGCACGCGCGTCCTGGGCATGGGCGGCGGTTGAACAGAACAGAAAAAGCGTTACTACGACTACGGCTGAATAAAAGACTCTCATACCGTTGTAAATAGGTGTAATAACCCTATTTCTTCAGAAATCAGAGAGACGAGCAGATATGTGAAATCTCAGCTATTTAGCGGCCCTCATATTCTCGATCATATCGGCAATGGTTTTTTTGAGATGCGCGGTAACGACGGCGTAGTGGTCATTGTCCGACTCATTAGCGTCGGTGTCCGTTGCGACAATGTCTCGTGCATAGAACGGCTCACCGACGACGATCTTGACCTTCGCCGGACGGATACGCCAGGAGTTTCGCGGCCAGACCTTGTAAAGTCCGTCGATCGCGATGGGGACGATCGGCACATCAAGCTCGGTCGCGAGAATGGCGGCACCTTTTTTGAACCCGTGTAGCTCGCCGTCAAAGGCGCGTTCGCCCTCGGGGTAGATGTTCAGCACCTTGCCGTGTTTGATACCGATGGCACCGGCTTTCATCGCCCGCATCAGCTCCGTGTCGGGGTTGACGGGGACGACGTTTAGCAATTTTGCAACGTATCTCGTTACGCCGTTGTTGAAAAATTCGGCCGCTCCGACGTGGAATATATTTTTGAACAGCGGGTAGGGGTAATTGGAGCAGATGACGAACGGGTCGAGAAAGCTCTGATGGTTCGGAGCGATGATAAACGCCTTTTCGAGCTTATTATCTTTGTTGAGTTTAGTAAGTTCCTTAAGATTTTCGATACCAGACACGTCCAGCCGCATAAAGATCTTAAATATGACCCAAAAGACCTTGTAGGTCACGAATGCAAATGCGCCGAAGATCGGACGGTTTTGGAGCACGCCGCGAACCTCGGGGAAATCATCGTCTGCATCACGCAATATCTCGCCCCAGTTCAACTCGACCGAAACGTTCTCAACATCCTCGCCGCCGTGCTTATTTACCAGCTCGATGACATTTGCCACGGTGAGGGCTGTTGCGGCTTCGTCGCCGTCAAATTCGGTTGAGAACGCCTGCTCAAGTGCGGCGAACGCTTCGGCGCGGGCAAGGCTGTCGAGGCCGAGATCGAGTTCGAGACTCATTGACGGATGCACGATATCGCCGTCCTTGGCGTTTTGCCGGATCGCGGCAACGACCGCTTTGCCGGTAGAGGATTCGACTAGCGATGTGTCGGCGGCGGTAAACTCCCAAGCCTTTGTTTCCTTAGCCTCGGTAGCGATGACGCCGGTCTCGATCTCTTTTTTGAGCTGAAAACGCTTGATCTTGCGGGTCGCGGTTCGCGGCAATATTTCGGCACGGATGACGTAATCGCGGACACGCTGATATTCGGGCAGCTCGCGGCCAAGGCTGTCGAGAGCGTGTCGGATCGCTTCTTTTGAATTGGCGATCTTTGCTTGTCTTAGATAGTCAAAATCGGGCACGACGACGGCGGCGAGTTTTTCGGCTCCTGCACGGGACTCGGATTCGTCCTCGATGCCGATGATCGCAAGTTCCGCGACGAGTGGGCATTTTAGATAGTGAACCTCAAGATCTTCAGGGTGGACGTTTTTGCCGGACGGCAGAACGATGACATCTTTGCCGCGGCCGACGATGTAGAGGTGCCCGTCATCGAGGCGGCCGAGGTCGCCGGAGCGGAAAAATCCGTCTTCGGTAAAAGCCTCGGCGTTCGCGGTCGGGTTTTTATAGTAGCCGGCAAAGACCATCGGGCCTTTGATCAGCACCTCGCCGACACCGTCTTTGTCGGGCTCATTGATCTTGATCTCTATGCCGTGCATCGCTTTACCGACGCTGCCGACGCGATTGTCGTCTTCGTAAGTGGCTGTTGCGGCACCGCTAGTCTCGGTCAGGCCGTAACCCTGCAAAATAGTAAAACCAAGCCGGTGAAAATCGACCGCGACATCCTCGTCAAAGCGGGAACCGGCCGATATCGCGACTCGCAGATCGCCGCCAAAACCGGCATGAACCTCGCCAAACATTTTTCGCCCGAGGTTAACGCCGAGCGTATCGCGGAGCATCCCGTTGGTCGCAAGCATCACCTTAAAGAGCTGCTGCACGACGCTGGATTTTGCCTTAACTGCGTCAAATATCTTTTTGTGAAAGAGATACCAGAGACGCGGGACGGTGGTGAGGATCGTCGGTTTGAACGATTTCATCGCCTTAGAAAGCTCGTCGGGCGTAAGTTCTTTTAGGTAGCCGACCTCGCAACCGTAAGTCGTCGCGATCCAGAGATTGACGATCTGTAAATACGCATGGAAAAGCGGCAGGAGCGAGAGGATCCGTTCCTTGTCCGACAATTTCAGTACAAGGTTAACGCCCTCAAGTTCGGCGCTGATATTGCCGTGGGTGAGCGGAACACCCTTTGGCGTGCCGGTCGTGCCGCTGGTGTACATTAGCACCGCCATGTCGGCATCTTTGGCGGGCGGCGGCTGTTTGATAAAGCTTTCGGGAACGTCGCTCTTTGCCCATTCTTCGAAATGTTGAAAACCGTTTGACGACGTTTCCATGTTCCACACAACAGCGGGAATATGGCGGCCGAGCTTTTCTTCGATCTCGGAGAACCGGTCCACCTGATCCGGCGATAGAAACGCTACTTTTGCCTCAGAATTTTCGAGAAAGTTTGTGATCGTTTCGATCTCGCCGTGCGGGTCGAGCGGGACGATCACGGCACCGATAAAGAGCGTTCCCAGATATGCGGATGCCCAATGCGGATGATTTTCGCCTATGAGGACTACACGGTCGCCAAATCGCACGCCTTCTTCGGTCAGGCGATAAGAAATTGAACGTACCTGCTGCAGTAGGTCTCCGTATGTGTAAGTATCGGTGTCGCTGCCGACGATACGCATCGCCGTTTTGTCGGGACGCGACTCAAATGATTCGATCAGGCGCTCGCAAAAAGATGTTGACATAATAAACTTGGGGTTTGATTAGCTTAGTCTGCAAGCAATTTGAGTGCAAGCGTCCGTGCCTGTGTCCGGATCTCTGGAATTGCCGTCGATTCCCACAAAATGCCTTTCAAAGCGGTGCCGAGAGTAAAGACGACCTTGGACGGAGAATTCGTTTTCCCGATGACTTGTCCGTCAGGTGTGGCATCTATGCCGAGGTTGAGTTCGTCGTTGCGAATGTGTTTGCGGGCGATGAGATTGCGGACAAATTCGGAGTCGATCTTTGAAAACGAGCTTTCTGAGCCGATGCAGTTTACGAGAGCGTCCGCCTCGACGCTGTGCCGATTATTGAGCGTCTTGTATCTGACCGTAAATTTTCCTCCGTCGTGCGTGATGTCGGTGAGACGGCCCTTGAGGATCTCAAGCCGGCGATCCGCTTGCATTTCATCCAGAATGGCCGCAACCTCAGCGGGCATTCGGTGACGGGCGACGTTCCAATAACGGCTCAGGTGCTGTTTGAAATAACGCTTTTCTGCGAGCGGCAGATTGAGCCACAACTCTTGCGTCGCGGGCCGCAGACTGTCGATGACCGCCCGCCAATTACTGCCGTTAGACTCGGCATCCTTGATATGACGGCGGACCGCTTTGAGCATATCAGTGATGCGGGTCATTGGTTTTAGTTCGTCGGCGAACGCGGGATAAGTGTGGCCTAGTTCGTGCGGAGCAGGCAACAGGCCGCGTGTTGATATCGCGTATATCTTGCCCTGATGGCCGTGTCGTTGAAAGTGTAATGCGACATCGACCATCGAAAGGCCCGTGCCGACGACGAAGAGCGAGTTATTGTCCTTGATCGTTTCGTAGAGCCGCGAATTCCACGGATCTTGAAAATACATTTCCGAGTCGGTAAACGAAAGGTCCGCGACGCTCGGGTGAGGAGGCATAAAATTACCAAACGCCAGCACGACTCGATCGGCCTGTATGATCTCACCCGAACGCAGTATTACCTCAGCCGACTCTGTGTTGACGGACATATCGACTGCTTCGTCGTCGATGACGTTGAGCGTGACGTGCTTTGCACGGCTTTCTGCGGCGTTCGTAAAAACCTCGCGCAGATATTCGCCAAAGATCTTTCGCGGAACGAAATCGTGCGAATCGTATGTGTGTCCTCTTCCGGTCAGCCATTTGTGAAAATGCTCGATATCATCGGGGAAAGCTCCCATGCGGCCGGCTGGAACATTAAGCAAATGCGAATCTTTTTCCGTGCCAAACGCAACGCCGCGGCCGATCTTTGACCGGAGCTCGACTAGATTTATCTCAAGCTCGCGGTCTCCGGCGTTTCGTAAGAGATTTACCGCCAGCAATGTGCCGCTCGCTCCACCGCCGATTATCGTGATCTTTTTCATATCAACAAATACAAAAAAGAGGTTGTGAAGCACATTCACAACCTCTCGCGAGAAATGTCCTTCTTCGTTTACGCCTACGAGGTTAGCTGTCGGGCTGGAAGCGAAGAAGTCTTCCTCTGTTGGTCAGATAAGCCCCGTCCTGACGACGTCAGGTTTTGGTTCCCCCGCTCTCGTACAATACGAGATTCGGCAATAGATTTTGAGTAATGTTACAGGATTACAGACACGTAAGGCAAGAATTTTGTTTGCGTTTTTTACAGATGAAATTTCCAGGTTGTCCCGATCACGTTCAAGTCACCGGGAAGTGAAAATCTGTCGTTTTGCCGCAAGTAATATATGTCCAGCGTCAGATGTGGGTTTATTACCTTGCTGACACCAAGGCTGAGGCGATTTCGGGAAAACTTTCGGGTGGTCGAGACGTAAAAAGGCTCTTCGGTAATAAAAAACTTTGCGTTTGATAGAAGTTTTTTGGGCAGTTCCTTTTCAAGCGTGATCGAGGGCCTGTATCGCCACGAATTACCCGACCTGCGAACACGATACTCGTAAATACTGCGGTGTATTAGGGCGAACGACCGTATTGGGAATTTAAGTACGCCGCGCAGGCCATACCGATGTTCGTAATGAAATACACCTAATATGTTACGAGTTTCGATATATGTATAACTCGGCAAAACTGTGACCGTTTTGTTTACCTTGAAAACCACTCCGGCTCCGACCCGGCCCTCAATCAAACGGGTAATATTTTGCCCAAACCTTAGGGTTGGTTGCACGACAATATCGATCTTTTTATTTATTGGGATCGTGAGGAGGAAATCGTTCCACGATTCCAGATCTTCGCGATCGACCACCTGTGCACTGGCTGAGGCAGCGCGGGTCAAGAATAAGGCGGAAAACAAAATGATCTTGGCTAAAAATCCCATTTACTCGAAGTGCGGTTGAGCTAAGTTTAGTGAACTCGGCGGATGGAAATCAAACGCGGATGTAACAAAAACGTAACACGATGTTAACAAGTGTTAACGGGAATTATCGGCGGGGAACGCGGATTCGAAGTGCGTCGGGGACGATCTCATAGACGGCGGGAAGCTGGCCGGGGAGTTCGCCGTCGGTTTCTAGGAATATTTGTTTTGCCGGATCGGCGGCTGATATCTCGATCCGACGGGCCAGGGTGTTTTTGACCTCTTTGAGGCTATCGTGTGTGCCGCGATAGATCGAATGTACGTTTAAGAAGATCTTTGCCGTACCGATATCGCCTATGTTTACTACATTTAACAAGCCGTCGTTGATCTTCGCGTTTGGTGCGATCATCATACCGCCGCCAAAGTAACGCGAATTTGCCACGCAAAAAGCGATAGTCTGGAGCGTCTTTTCATCGCCATCGTCAAAACGGACTCGGACCAGATCGGGTTCGAGACTCATAACTTCTTGAAGCGTAGAAACGGCAAAATTTGCACGGCCACGCATCGATTCGACCGGCAGCCAATCAAAAACCTTGGCAGATTTCACGCGTTTGACGATGTCAGCGGCAAGCCCGACGGATGAGACGTTTAGGAAGTAGCGGCTCACCTCGTTGCCGGAATGGTCATGAAAGGTGACCTTGCCGACGTCCATTTGTTTTGTCACGCCGTCGCGGAGAGCCTTTGCAGCCTCGCGATTTGTAAGCGGCAATCCTAGCGTCCGCCGAAGGTCACCGCCCGTGCCCGACGGCAGCACACCAAGTTCAACATCTTCGCCGGAAAGCAAAATACCGTTTGCGACCTCATTGATCGTTCCGTCACCGCCGCACGCGATGATTAATTTTCGTCCGGCTTTTGCCGCACGAGTCGCGATCGCGATGCCGTCGCCCTGACATTTTGTAAACGCGACGGCAAAAGGCCCAAAATGAGCCCGCACGTCACTTGCCGTCTGCGACCATTTTTCGCGCGTCGAACCGGAGGCTGATTTCGGATTTACGATGATCAGCGGGAGCGAGGTGTCGCCGGATGTACTTTTGATATTTGCCACAATGTTGCCTGTGCTAGATT
Source organism: Chloracidobacterium sp. UBA3360 (assembly GCA_002360555.1). Lineage (GTDB taxonomy): Bacteria > Acidobacteriota > Blastocatellia > Pyrinomonadales > Pyrinomonadaceae > OLB17. Next base: position 13,415 of record DEQS01000006.1, on the reverse strand, counting down.
TTGAATCCATAGCGGTCAGATAGTCAAAGGCAAAAAAAGATAGCGGCCACAAAAGCCGCTATCAATAATGAGGTTCGTTCGCGGAAAACTAACGAATTGCCAAGGTTTGTCCAAACGTATAGCGCTCATTGTTTTGCTTATACCGCTGGCTCACCGGCACTGTTTTTGGAGCAACGGCCATAAATGCTTCGATATCGGCGATCGTTCGGGGTAGCTTGCCGCTCATCCATTCGACGCCGGTCTCGGTGACGAGCATATCGTCCTCGATACGGACGCCGATGTTTTTGTATTTCTCAAAAACGGGGCGAACCTTTTCTTTGAACGCCTTGAATTCGGGCGTGTCGGGCAGGTTGTCGAGAGCGTCTTCGCGAATGTATATGCCGGGCTCGTTGGTAAAGACCATTCCCGCCTGAAGCGGCAATGCGTAATCGCCAACGTCATGGACGTTCATTCCGATCCAGTGGCCGAGGCCGTGCATGAACCAGATGCTTGATTGCTGCGAAGCCTTATCGGTCACGAGGCCGAGTTTGAAAAGGCCTTCGTTAATTACGTTTCGGGCGATGGTGTTGAGCTGGCCGTACCTGACGCCGGGCTTGGTCGCTTTGGCGACTGCTTCTTGCGCGTCAAAGACGATCTGATAGATCTCGGCTTGTTCCTTAGTAAATTTGCCGTTGGCCGGGAACGTGCGCGTGATGTCGGCGGTGTAATGTTCGTATTCGGCGGCGGCATCCATCAGCAGGACCTCGCCTTTTTTGACTTCGCCTTGCGACTCGACGTAGTGAAGCGTTGTCGCGTTGGGCCCGCAGCCGACGATCGAGGGATAGCCCCAGTTGTCAGCATTACGGCGGCGAAATGTATATTCGACCTCAGCGTGGACCTCATATTCCCATTTTGCACGCCCGATAGTCGCCATTGCCCGCATGTGCGCCTCTGTCGAGATATCGACTGCGTGCTGGAGTAGCTTTAGCTCGTAAGGCGATTTGATAAGCCGGAGTTCCGCGAAGATAGGCTGTGCATTTTCGACCTTATAGCCTGCAAGTTCCTTTGAAAATGTATTTTCGACGGCAAATTCTCTCATCCCGTCGCGATCACGATCGCTCTCTGGCAATAGGAGATAAACATTTTCGGCACCGGCGCCGATCGAGACGTTTTCTTTCGAGGCGAAAGCTTTCTTTTCCTTTAACGCCGTAAAAAATGCCGCACGCTCAGATGAATCAACGAGGTTTTTGAGGCCCGAAGCGCTCATCGCTTGTTCGCGAGAATACATCTTGCCATTCCATATTTCCTGAACCGGTACACGTTTTGGCAAAAAGAGCGTTTCCGTCACCGTGCCGCCATTTTTTGTGATGACAAGCGTCGCTCCGTTCTGTTTCAGAGCGGTTAGGTAATAGAGATTATTTTCCTGACGATAGACGTAATCGACATCGTTTGTGTAAAGCTTGGGTTCGGCTGAGAAGAGGATGAGCACGCTCTTGTCGGCCATCTTGGCGGCAACGGCGGCTCGGCGTTTTGCCAGCTCGGCGTGACGCTCGGCGTCGGTAAATTTAGGTGCCGGCGGCGTGATCAAAACACTGGTCGGGCCAAACGCAAACGTTGGCATTGCGGCTGCCATAAAAGCACAAAGAGAAATAAGCACGATAGTCTTCTTCATTTTATTACCTCAATATCTCAAAACTTAGGTCTTTCGACGATGTATTCCCAAAATAATCTGCGGCAAAGACGCGTAAAGTATAGATGCCGTTTGCGAGCGCGGCGGGGTCAAAAATTTCTTCGTGAAACTCGTCTCCGCTGACCGAATTTGTGACGATGTAATTAAAAATCGTCTCGCCGGTCGCACCTGATCTGCTGCCGTTGGCATAGACCAACGAGATCGACGCGGACGATGGCAGACGGTCAAATACGATGTTCCATTTCGTGTCCGCCATGGCGGAGCCGTCTTGTTTTAGCACCTGATAGCCAAGTTTGAAAACGCCCAACCGCCGCTTTTCAGAGTTGCCGTCGGCCTGATCGTACGCTCTGACCACAATTCTGATCTGGTCACGAAGAGTAATACGCTGGTTTTGCTTTGTGGTTTCGATTTCGCCCCAATTTTTATCAAACAGCGTTACGTTTTCAATTGTCGGCGGCCGCGTATCGGTTAGGCCGGGCAGAGTTAGGGCGTCGAGAGCGTTCATCTCGCTGCCGCTGCGTCCGGCGATGAGGTGGACGTGGTTCATCGTGTTGAGCGTGCCGATAGGCTCGCCCGCTATGAACTTTGCACCTCGCGGTACGCGGACGCCGCTGAGTTTGCCGCTCGCTTCTTTTTCAAACTGAAAGCGTCCGTCGCCAAACGGCACGGATTCGACATTGCGACCCAAACGAATATGAATGTAGCCGAGCGTCGGCATTCGGATCAGTTCGCGAAGCGTGCCAAAATTTTCCGCCGCGATCGGCCGCAGGACTTTTTCATCGCGGACAAAACGAGCGGTTTCGCCATATGCTCCGGCGATGTCTAGGCCGTTGTGATACCAGACCTGATCGCTGCCGGGTTTCATCTCGCCGCGTATCTCACCGAGCGTCCCGGCGATGTCGCGTTTGGCGGTCGGCGGATCGAATGGCCAGCGGGCGGGCTGTGACTGCTTGAATTCTTCAGGTTTATCACGCAGAGCGGCGATCTGTTCCTTTTTTATCGCGGTGCCGTTGTTTTGCGGTGAAATGCTGCGAACGAGCCTGTTTTCGCTATCTGTAACGAGCAGATTACCTGCCGCGTCAAAGGCGAGGCCCGACGGGCGGTTGAAACGTGAGCGGTGCAGATTGCCGTCGCTGAGGCCGCGTTCGTCGGCTGAGATCGTTTGGACGGTCGGCAGCACTTCGCCGGTGATCATGCGTATTGCGTTGCCGTCGGTAATGTAGATCTGGCCGTGGGTGCTAACTGTGATGGCGGTCGGTTGGACAAAAGCGGCTGCGGATAACAGGCCGTCTTTTAGATTTTGCTCACCGTTACCGGTTAGCGTCCATACAATGCCTGTCGGTTCGACGACACGGAGGCGGCGATTTCCCGCGTCGGCGATGAGCAGTTTGTCCTGCCAAACGGCAATGCCTGTCGGAGTGTCAAATTTTGCCTGATCGCCGACGCCGTCAGCGTGGCCTTTGCCGCTTCCGGCAAGCGTCGTCACCTTGCCGTTCTCGATGACGCGGATGCGGTCGTTGTAAGTATCGGCGACAAAGATCTTACCGTCAGCAGCAACCGCGACGCCGACCGGAGCATTGAATTGAGCGGTTGCCGCATCGCCGTCAGCAAAGCCTTGCTTGCCGTTCACGCCCGCAATAACAGTCACCTCGCCCTTAGCATTTACGCTCTTTATCGTGTGCGAGCCGCTGTCGGCGACGAGGAGATCGCCGTTCTTGGTAAACGCAAGGCCGGATGGTGTGTCTAGTCCGGAGGCGAAGACGCTCGCCTTACCGCCGGTGATGCGCAAGATCTGATCGTTCTGTCCGTCGGAGACAAATACGTCGTTGCCTCTGACTGCGATGCCAAAAGGCTCGCCAAACTCGCTACTGGTTCCGGCGATAGTTGAGACAAATTTATACGGTTTGACCGTCGTGGTCGTACCCCACCAAAACCAAACCAGCACGGCCAATAACGCGAGCAATATCGCTCCCGCCACTGCTGCGGCTATCGAATTTTTAACGGTTAGTGGTTTTCGCGTGCGGGGCAGATTCATTTATTGGAATGCGAGGCCTGTTCTGCTACTATATCGGCACAGCAATTATTTCGAAAATCAGGAGATATAAATTATGTTTTCATTACAGGATCTGCTTGGACAGGAGCAGGGAACTCAGGCGGTTGATCAGATCAGTCAGAATGTCGGGGCCGAACCGTCGCTGGTCAATACGGCGATCCAGATGGCTCTGCCCGCGTTGATTAACGGCCTTGCAAATAACGCCGCGACGCCCGAAGGTGCGACAAGTCTCAACAACGCTCTTGAACAAGACCACGTCGGCGGCGGTGTGCTTGATAATCTTGGCGGACTTGCCGGTATGATCTTTGGCGGCGGGCAAGAGGCGGCTCCTCCGCCGCGTCAAGCCGATGCGGGCGGCATACTCGGGCACATCCTCGGCAACAACCAAGGTGCGGTTGCCCAAGAGGTGAGCAACAAATCCGGCCTCGGGCTCGGCCAGGTCGCTCAGATCCTGATGTTTCTCGCCCCGATCGTGATGGGCTATCTCGGCAAACAAAAACAAGAGCAAAACGTAGGTGCGGACGGCCTCGGCAGCCTGCTTGGCGGGCTTTTGGGTGGTAATCAGCAAGCCGCTCCGCAATCGTCCGGCAACGCAATGCTCGACATGGCGTCAAACATGCTCGACAGCGACCACGACGGCAGCGCAATGGACGACATCGCGTCGATGGCGTTCAAGTATATGACGAATAAGTAGGTTAAATCGAATTGTTTAGCCAAGGGTACGAGTTTTCGTGCCCTTTTTTTGTGTTTTATCGCCAACTTTGATCGTAAAGTCGTGCGATTTAGTTCTAAATCTGTGAGATTTAGGCCTAAAGCTGAGAGATTTAGTCCTAAATCTCTGAGATTCAGTCCTAAAGCTGAGAGATTTAGTTCTAAATCTCTGAGATTCAGTCCTAAAGCTGAGAGATTTAGTTCTAAAGCTCTGAGATTCAGTTCTAAAGCTGAGAGCTTTAGTTCTAAAGTTCAGAGATTTAGTCCTGTTAGCGTGACTAACAGACCTTTTGCCGTGAGCAACGAACCTTTTGCTGTGAGCAACGGACCTTTTGCTGTGAGCAACGGACCTGTTGACGTGAGCAACGGACCTGTTGACGTGAGCAACATACCTGTTATCGTGAACAAAATTCGTTTGGTTTGCGGCTTAAATCGTGTTTTAGCCAGCATTTATGGGCTTTTTGCCAATTTCGCTTAAAAATACCGGAAAGAAGAAGAAAAAGACCCCGCGGCAACGGAGTCTCATTGTTCACGATTGAATAAACTCATAACGCTGACGTACCAAGAAGTCATATGTGTACGACATTGTGGAGATCGGCGTGGCCGTTTTGTGAAACAAAACGTAAAGACTTCGCGTAACCAATCGCGTTAGATAAGTCGTAAGAATACACATTAAATATTGAGGAATTATATGACCACACAGAGTATTGTCCGCCGGATGTTCGCGGGCACGATGATCGTTATGTTTGCTTTGTCTGCGATGGTGCAGGCACGGCCGATGGCTCGGAGCGTTATTGTTCAACAGGACGAAAAGCGTAAGCTGCCGCCGGTCAACTGGATCCGCAGCCGCAAGATCGACGTTAAGCATCTCGACATTGATCTGTCGTTTGACTGGGACAAGGAACAGGCGATGGGCTCGACGGTGGTGACGTTTGCTCCGTTTGCGGATACGGATACGTTTTCATTGGACGCCGCTCTGATGACGATCGAATCGGTGACGCTAGTTGGCGGCGGTGCACTCAAATTTAATTACGACGGCAAAAAGGACAACGACAATCTTGAGGTCACTCTCGACCGCGTTTATCGAGGCGGCGAGGACGTTAGGGTCAAGGTGCTCTACAAGACGAACTATGTAAATAATGCGAGCGACAGCGGCATACTCGGCGGCTTTGGCCAGGGCTTAAGGTTTATCAAACCGACGGCTGACAATCCAAACAAACCACGTCAGATCTGGTCGCAGGGCGAATCGGAATTTAACCGCTACTGGTTCCCCTCGTATGACTCGCCGAACGATTTTCGCACGACCGAAATTCGCGTGACCGTCGCAAAGCCGTTCTTTGTCGTCTCGAACGGCAAACTGATGGAGACAAAAGAGAACGCTGACAATACCCGTACGTTCTACTGGAAGATGGAACAGCCGTACACAAACTATCTGACCTCGATCGTCGTCGCCGAGACGACGCCCGTTGTGCAGGATTTTGACGGCATTCCGGTCTATAACTACGGTTATGTCAACGAGACGAAAGAAGTCGCGGCAACAACCAAGAATCTGCCAGCGACGATGCGGTTCTTTTCGGACCTGACCGGCGTTAAATATCCATACGCTAAGTATTCACAGGCGTTTGTCGAGGATTTTGGCGGCGGGATGGAGAACATTTCCGCCACAACTCAGATCGAAGAGATGATCCACGACGAGCGTGAGCTGCTCGACACCGACAGCGAACCGCTGCAGTCGCACGAGCTTGCACATCAATGGTTTGGCGATTATGTTACTTGTCGTGATTGGGGGCAGATCTGGCTGAACGAGAGTTTTGCGACCTACATGGAGGCGATGTGGATCGAAAAGCTCAAGGGGCACGAAGAGTTTCTCTATAACGATATCCGCGGTAATCAGAACACGGTTTTGGGTTCGTGGGCAGAGGGTAATCGCCGTCCGATCGTGACGAAATACTACGCAAGCAAAGACGGGTTGTTTGACAACTACGCCTATCCGGGCGGCGGCTCGGTGCTGCACATGCTCCGCAAACATCTCGGCGACAAGCTGTTTGCCGCGTCGCTCAAGAGATATCTAACTGACAATGCACACCAGCCCGTCTCTACCGAAGACCTGCGGATCGCCGTCGAGGAAACGAGCGGCCAGTCGATGGATTGGTTCTTTGATCAGTGGCTTTACAGGATGGGGCATCCGGTTTTTGAAGTTACGCAGGCCTACGACGCGGCCGCCAAAAAGCTGACGCTCAACGTCAAACAGACGCAAAAGCTCGATCTCAACAACGAATATCCCCAGACGGAGTTTTTCCAGTCCTACGTCGATGTGAATATTGACAACAAAGTATCGCGTGTGTGGATGAAGCCGCAGGCCGAGAATGTGTTTACGTTTGACACAGCGGCTAAGCCAAAGCTTGTCCATTGGGACTATGAGGGCACGCTGCTCAAGGAGATGAAATTTGAGAAATCGACGGACGATCTGCTCTATCAGATGGCGAATGATAAAGATCTGATCGGCAGGCGTTGGGCGATGAACGAGCTTGAGGCAAAGGCCGCGAATGCCGCCGAAAAGGAACGCATCGTTGCCGCACTCATCACATCGGCGGAGAAAGATCTGAATTGGCGCGTTCGCCGTGCCGCTTTGTCGGTGATCGCGAATATCTATTCGCCCGATCCTCCGTCAAACCAAAAGCGTCCGCCGGCTAAGCTCGATGCAAACGTCGAGGCCGCGGTAATTCGTCTGACCAAAGACAAAGAGGCTCCGATCCGCTCGGACGCCATCGAACTGCTCGGTGAGACGCAGGACAAAAAATATGCCGACATTTATCTTGCGGCTCTGTCCGACCTCAGCTATGGGGTGATCGATTATGCTGCGTCCGGCCTCGGGCAGACCAAGGACCCGCGTGCCTTTGACGCGTTGGCAAAACTAGCCAACACTCCGTCCTGGAAAGGCCGCATACAGTCTGCTGCCTTAATCGGGTTGGCTTGGCTGGAAGATAAACGCGGGTTCGAGATCGGGTATAAGGCACTCAAGGACACATCGCTCCTGCCAAAGGTCCGATCTAACGCCATAATGGTCGTCGGCATCACCGGCAAGGGCGACCCGCGTGCATTTGATGTGGTCGCGGAGAGGTTAAAGCAAGCCTCGGATGCAGGCAATCGTGACGGCGTTTACGACGCACTCTACGCTCTCGTCGGCATCGCCGACCCTCGCGGCCAGCCGCTATTCGACGCGATGAAGGCTAAATACAAAGATGAGCCAAATGTAATGAAATGGATATCGGAGCTCGATGCAGATTTCAAAGCGGCAATCAAACCGTAACGGCATGCTACGTTAAAGTCAAAAAAAGACCACCTTTTTAAGGGTGGTCTTTTCCATTGTCGCTGTGTTGTTTATTGAAAAGCCTTATAGTTCGCAGACGCGATAGGCCGAGTTGTAGGTTGTGTTGCCGACGAAAGTCGTGATGCCTTTGAAGCAAGCTCCGTTCGAAGCAAAACCGTTGAATTCGAGCTCGCCATCGACTGTAAAGTGTAGGGATTTGTTGGTCAGCGAGTTCTGATCCCATAGTCCTGTGTACATCGGATATCCCGTCACGCCGAGTGTACCGCCGAGGTTAAAGTCGAGCGAAAGGCCCGTTTGGATCGAACTTGGAAAAAGTTCGCATTCATAAAACGATGTCAGCCCGCGTCCGGTGCACGACGACACGATGTATGTGCCCGAGCCGATGACGTTGTCCGGATAGCGGATAGCCGGCGTGGTCGCGCGGATGTTGTTGTTCGGGTTGTTTTCCGGTTGTGTGCCGGCTGATGCGGTAGTTTTGAAAGTCGGAGCGGTAGTTGCGACCTGAAACTCAAACGTGAATGTTACAGACTTGGTCTGATTATTGCCGAGGCTGCCAACATTACACGTGATCTTGTTGCCGGCGGTCGAACAAGTGCCTGAGCTAGCTGAAACGCCGGTGAGCTTGCCTAAAATGTATTTGTTTGGGCTGGTGTTCGTCAGCGGAAACTCAACCACGATCGTGACGGACTGAGCGGAACCGTTGCCGATATTTCTAACACGCGTAGTGTATTGATATGGCGATTCGACAAGCGGTGTTGCGTTACCCTGCCACGCCATCACCTCGAGATTTGGTGTCCCTGCCATTGCGGCTGTTGTGCCGAAAGTGGTTGCGAGTAAAAGAAACGACAAAGCGAAAATGTTTTTTAACATGTGAACTATCTCCTGATTGTTTATATTTACAAGACTTGCGTCGTGTAACAGGAGAACGACAGGTTGTAAATTTTCTTGCAAAAAGATTTTTGTACGGAGATTTGGGCAGAAGCCCGCACGAAGTAAGGGCGTAGCTCTCAAGTTGGATGCAACGCCCTTACTCCGTGCGGGCTTCCGTCTAAGATCTACAGATTGGACATTAAGCTTGGGTTGACTCAAACCCCGATACTAACTAAACTCTATAACTTGAGATGTGGTGAGTTATTGCAACTTGCGGCCACGTAAAATAAACCGCTAAACAGCAAAGAGTCGAACGAATCTTACGAAACTCTGTGCTTGTTTGGCACAGAGTTTTTTTGATTTTGTGAATGGAGTTGCGAATGAGTAATACCGAAATTAGAATTCAGTATACGCCGACTTCCTCTGACTTTATTCGTATTTTGATTTGGTATCGATGGAAGCGAACGGCGATCACCTTGGGCGTTGTACTCATCTTTCTTTGGTTTTTCACGTTTTATCTCGCTGCCGTGAAGACTAATATTCAGGATTCGGGAGTGGTTCCAACCTTACTACTTACGACAATAATTTTGCCGCTGGCACTCGCGACCATAACTTATCTGAGTATTCGGCGACAGGCGAAAAAGATAGAGGCAACGGCTCAGCCAACGGAAGTCGTATTTGAAGAGGACGGAATAAAGACCATAACCCCTAATTCGTCGACTGAAGCGAGATGGGAGAGGTATGAAAAGGTTTGCGAAACCAAATCGGATTTCATCTTCTTTCCGCAACACAATATCTTTTTTGGTGTGCCAAAGCGTTACTTCTCGAACGATCGAGAGGTGGAACGACTACGTGAGATTTTGAAGCAAAGAATGGGTCGAAAAGCGACGCTTAGAGCATGAGTATGGAATTTCTGGAGCTATTAAAAGAAAAGATCATCGTCTTTGACGGTGCGATGGGGACGTATTTGCAGTCGCTGAGTTTGCCGATCGAGGATTGGGGCGGGCCGAATTTTGAGAATTGTTCGGAAAATCTGCTTTATACGCGACCTGACGCGATCGAGACGGTGCATTCGGCGTTTTTGGATGTCGGGTGCGATGTGATCGAGACGAACAGCTTTGGCGGCAGCGAGGTTGTGTTGGTCGAGTTTGGGATCGCGGATAAGACTTACGACGTTAATTTTAAGGCTGCTGAGTTGGCTAAGCGTGTTGCGAGCGGTTACTCGACCAACGACAAACCTCGTTTCGTTGCCGGTTCGATCGGTCCGGGAACTAAGCTGCCGACGCTTGGGCATATTACCTATAACGATCTGAAAGCGGCTTATGTCGAACAGGTTCGCGGGCTGGTTGACGGCGGTGCGGATCTGATGATGGTCGAGACTTGTCAGGACCTGCTGCAGACAAAAGCGGCACTTGCGGCAATTTTTGAGCATTTTGAAAAGACCAAGATCAAGCTGCCGGTGATCGCTTCGGTGACGATCGAGATCTTTGGAACGATGCTCAACGGGACCGAGATCGGTGCGGCTTTGACCGCGCTCGAGCCGTTTCCGATCGATGTTATCGGCATGAACTGCGGCACAGGGCCAAAGCACATGGCTGATAGTTTTCGCTATCTGTGCGAAAATTCGCCGATCCCTGTGTCGGTTCTGCCGAACGCCGGTTTGCCTGAGGTCAAAGACGGCAAGCAGCATTATGACGAGACGCCCGAGAGTTTTGCGGCACAGGTCGAGCATTTTGCGAACGATTTTGGTGCGAATATCGTCGGCGGCTGCTGCGGCACGTCGCCGGAGCATTTGCGGCAAGTTGTAGAGCGTCTGAGCGGCATCTCGCCTAAAGAAAGAAACGCGAAACTGACGCCGTCGGCATCGTCGATCTATTTTCAGCAGCCTTATACGCAGGACGCTTCGTTTTTGATCGTCGGTGAGCGGGTCAATGCGTCGGGTTCGAAGAAGATGCGCGATCTGCTCGACGCTGAGGATTGGGACGGGCTGATCTCGCTTGCCAAATCGCAGGAGAAAGAAGGGGCGCACATTCTCGATGTCAACGTCGATTTTGTCGGGCGTAATGGCGTCGCGGATATGCACGAGCTTGCTTCGCGGCTTGCGACAGCAGTCAAGATACCGCTCATGTTCGACTCGACCGAGTGGGAAAAGATGGAAGCCGGACTCGAACACGCGGGCGGCAAATCTCTATTAAACTCAACAAATTACGAAGACGGCGAAGAACGATTTCTGAAGGTTCTCGATCTCGCCAAACGCTTTGGAGCCGGCGTCGTTATCGGCCTGATCGACGAAGACGGCATGGCACGTTCGTTCGACGACAAGGTAAAAATCGCTCGTCGTGCCTATAAACAGGCGGTCGAATACGGCATCGAATCGCACGATATTTTCTTTGATCCGCTCGCTTTGCCGATCTCGACCGGTATCGAAGAAGATCGCAAAAACGCGGTCGAGACGATCAATGCGATCAGGCAAATTCATGAGGAAATGCCCGATGCGAATATTATCCTCGGTGTTTCAAACATCTCGTTTGGTCTAAATCCGGCGGCTCGTGTGGTGCTCAATTCGGTGTTTCTGCATGATTGCGTCGATGCGGGTATGAACTCGGCCATTGTTAACGCATCGAAAATATTGCCGTTGATGAGATTCTCAGAGCTTGAGATCGATACGGCTCGTGACCTGATCTACGACCGGCGAAAGTTTGACGGTGACATCTGCACATACGATCCGCTCGGCGATTTTTCGAATATGTTTCAAGGCAAATCGGCTCAGTCGATCAAACCCGACATCTCAAATCTGCCGATCGAAGAAAAGCTAAAACACCACATCATCGACGGCGAACGCATCGGGCTCGAAGACTCGCTAAAAGTCGCGCTTGAGAAATATCCGCCGCTTGAGATCATCAACGATCTGCTGCTGGATGGTATGAAAACTGTCGGTGAACTGTTCGGTTCGGGCCAGATGCAATTGCCGTTTGTGCTGCAATCGGCCGAGTCGATGAAGGCGGCGGTGAAATTCCTCGAACCGTTTATGGAAAAGGTCGAGGGTTCGAACAAAGGTGTTCTTGTACTCGCGACGGTTAAGGGTGATGTGCACGATATTGGGAAAAATCTGGTCGATATTATTCTCACCAACAACGGCTATAGGGTAATAAATCTAGGCATCAAACAGCCGATCGACGATATTCTGCGTGCCGCAGAGGAGTCTAATTGCGACGCGATCGGCATGAGCGGTCTGCTCGTAAAATCGACGCTGATCATGCGGGACAATCTCGAACTGATGAACGAACGCGGCATTAAGGTTCCCGTAATTCTTGGCGGAGCGGCTCTCAATCGCCGCTATGTAGATGCGGATCTTATTCCGCTATTTAATGGCAAATTGTTTTATGCCCGAGATGCGTTTGATGGATTGCACGCGATGGACGAATTAACGAGTGGTGAGTTAAGTGAGTCTGTTGAGTTTGTTGAGACAAAAGCCGTCGCCGTGGGAGCGGACACCGACATCATTACAGTTGGTGATGAAGAAGACCTTGTCGGCGAGGATGCCAAGCTGGGCAAAGCAGCCGCAAGGGTTTCGACCCGTTCGGCGGGTGACACGACACACACTACGCGTTCCGATGTCGGCGTGGTTGAGCAATTACCAATAGCTCCTTTTTATGGCTCAAAGGTCGTCGAGATCAAAGACCTGACAAAGGTTTTTGATTTTATTAACGAGACGGCTTTGTTCAAAGGGCAGTGGCAATACAAGCAGGGTAAGTCTTCGAAAGAAGATTACGACGAACTGCTCGCGACGACGGTTTATCCAAAATTTGACGAGATCAAGGCTCAGGCTATCGGCCAAAAATTGCTTGAGGCGAAACTGGTTTACGGCTATTTTCCGTGTAACAGCGACGGCAACAACCTGATCATCTGGGAAGACGATCTAAAGACGGAAAGAATGAGGTTCACATTTCCACGGCAGCCAGTTGAGCAAAGGGGTGGGAAAAATCTATGTCTGGCGGATTATTTTGCCTCTGTCGAATCGGGCAAAACGGACGTTGTTGCATTTGATCTCGTGACAATGGGCCGCAAGGCGAGCGAGCATTCAGCAAAGCTATTCAAATCGGATAATTACACTGATTATCTGTTGTTTCACGGATTATCGGTCGAGTCGGCTGAGGCTCTGGCTGAGATGTGGCATAAGCGGATTCGTGAGGAATTGGGCATCGCGGGTGCGGATGCGCCGGAAATGGCAAAACTCTTTCATCAAGGTTACCAAGGCTCGCGGTACAGCTTTGGCTATCCGGCGTGTCCAAATCTTGAGGACCAGACAAAGCTATTCGAACTGCTCAAGCCCGAGCGGATCGACGTCGAATTGACCGACGAATTTATGCTCGAACCTGAGCAATCGACCTCAGCGATCATCGTCCATCATCCGGATGCGAAATATTTTAATATCGACTAAAACGGCCTAAAGTCAATGCCGACCAGATCGTTGCCGACCGTCTGATTTTGCGGGGCGTAGGTAAATAGTCTGCCGGCCGCTGTGATCGTATAGGTTCCGCCGGGCACATTTGCAGCGCTGTATTGGCCAAATGTGTTCGTAAATACGATTATCGGCGATCCGGTCTGAGGCGTTAAGGTGACTCTGGCTCCGCGCACACCGCGATTTCCAACGCCGTAAACCCGCCCCGACACGTTAAAGCTTGATGCGGTGATCGTAAAGTTTGTATTCGACACATCGAAAAATATATTCCCGGTTCCTTTCACCATGATGCGTGCGGTCGCGGTCGCAACGTTAGGTA
>DEQS01000076.1 GCA_002360555.1 Chloracidobacterium sp. UBA3360 | reverse complement strand
AGTTATCGACGTTTGGCAGGTCGCGATAGCTGGCTTTGACGGCCGATTCGCTACCGTCTGAAAAACTTTCCGCCGATGCTTTTAACATCGCGATGTCGCCTTCGGACTTTTCGCCGTCCCACATCTGATCGCCCCGGCCGTCACTGCGGACAAGCACGTTGAGCTGTTCGCCCTCGCTTTCGAGGAACGAGAACTGGTCGATCGGGCTGCCGGTAACGCCGAGAGCACTCGGGGCTGAGCCGTCGAGCGGCATCTTGTAGAGCAGCGAATTTGCTTTAGGGCCGCCGCCGCCATAGTTGTAATCGGTCGTCCAGACATACACCGATTTTTGCGATACATAGAATACGCGTCCCGCCGCACCTAAAACTGCCGTGCCTTTGCACGCCATTGTCTTTGTCGAAAGATCGCAAACAGTTATCGTGTGCAGTGCCGAGACGGATGTCGAGTCGATCGGACGCTCGGCACGATAGATCTCGGTCGGTGAAACGACAGGCTCGAATTCGTTAGCCTTTGCACGCTTGTGCCATTTTCTGACGGCAGGGAATTGTGAGTTTCCGTCGCTGTAGTATCCGAGATATTGCGGCGTGTAAAAGACGAGTTTGTTGCCGATCAGACGGCTGGCGTAGTTGCGTGACGAATAATAATCGTTTGACCGCAGATGGTAGGTCGAACGATATGCGAGATCGCCGCTGCGGTTTATGTCGAAAAGGTCGATCTCGGTGCCGCCGCGGCCGTAGCTGTAACCGATCACGACCACAGTGTCGCCGGAAACGAGCATCTCGTCGTACCAGTCGTTGCTCGGGTTGATCCCCGGCGGATAGGCGTTGACCGAAGATTCCGGCTCCAAAGCATTGCCGCCGACCTTGACGGTAAACAGACGCCCGCGACGCAGTATCACAAGATGATCGCCATGGACCTTAACAATCCCGCCCTCATCAACGCCCGCGTGCTGGTTGTTCGTTATCGATTCTTCCTTAGCGTCTTTTGAAGCCGACATGGTCTTTGCCCCGGCAGACGGTGATGGAGCCGCGTCTGTCATTACAGAACTGTTTGCGGTGTCTGATTTGTATGCATCGTCGCCAGAGATCTGGCCCGCACGGCGGCGGGATTCTTGAAATTTCTTAAAATGCTCCTTTAACTCAGCCTCTGACTTAAACGGCTGCATGGTCTTTTTCGGTTTCGAAGACGTGACCGATGGTAATTCAGCAAACCACCCGCTTGGCCTGACCCCTGAATACGAGAACGCAAAAACTCCGGCTGCTAATACAACGGCGCCGGCTATAAATGACCTTTTCATAAGTTTTCCTCCGTCGGCAGCGTTTCCACCGCCGTAAATATCGGATATTTTCATTCCACTCGGAGGAACGGATAAAGGATGGATGTCTTGCAGGAAAAACTTTGAAAAAGATAACGGGCTGTCAGTCGTCGGTTTGCAGCCCTGCCAGCAGTGTTTCGATTTGATCGATCTTATTGAGGGGGATGTTTCGGATCATCTCGCGGAACGCCGTGGCTTTGTCGTCACGGCGAAGCCCTTTTAGCGGATGGTTCTCTGCATCCACCGTGTCGTGGTTCGGTTTCCACTCGTACAGGTCGTTAGGTTCGCATTTCAGATACTCGCATATCTTTTCCAAATGCTTTCCCTGAATGCTGTTGACGTTATTCTCAAGAATATTCCACGCAGTCGGACGCGAAATGCCAAGCTTAACAAGCTGTCCGTAAGGATTATTGATCCCGCGAAGAGCAAAAACACGTTGAATGTTAAAGATAAGCATAATACACCTCAGTCTATGTAGAATTACGTAACGTTAGTGTAAAACTACGGTACGTCTGTGTAAAATGCGGATGAGAGTGTGTAAGTATATGACTAGTCTATGTAATATGCGGATGTGTCAGTGTAAATAGCGTATGAGTCTATGCATAAATATGCTGTTATAATCTAAAAATAAGGTGTGTGTATGTAAAAATACGGAAGTATTTCGATTGGAGCGGAGAGAAGATTAGTAATAAGTTAGGGTTCGAAATGTTATGTTGTCTATTTTTTTGCCTTCATTTAAGTCAAATTCAGTCTTCTTGACCCAATTATTGTTCTTATCGTGTTCATAAGCGATTCGACGGCCGTCCTGAAACATTCCATATCCTGAATCCAAAGTTCCCACAATCAGTTCGTCGAGTCCGCTATATGTCGAACTGGTGTACCTCAGTTCCTCTAGGAGAAGACCTGCATCGTCAAACTTAGAGATCGTGAGATCGATAGGTCTATTTTTATTGTCTAATCGCAACTCTCTAGTTAGCCTTCGGCCTGAGTCGTAGGTACGCTTGTAAGTGGCGTAGAGATTTCCTTTCCAATCATACCCGATCTCTTCGACCTGATTTCCTAAGTCATCCAGCTTAAAGAGGCTTTTTGTATATCGGTAGACATCGTATCGTTTTGGCTTGAAATGCTCCGGGTGTTCCTGAATCATTTCTTTCGTTTCTATTATCCTTTCGTTTTTATCAAGTGTGGCTACGGATTTCCATTCAAGGCGTCCTTCAGAATCGTAGATCGTTTGTTCCTTTAGCGTCCCAGATGGTGTGTAGGAAAATACACTTCGAGTAGCACCAGCCATGCGGTCTGGCCGTTTCGAATCTCGCCTCTCAATAACTCGACAATTTTCATCGAATACAAAAATCGGCTTCGCGATCTTTGTATAGTCGATATTTCGATAAAATTCTCGCTGGTCGTCTCTTATGTAATCACCATTAGGCTTGAAGGTTATAAGCCTAATTAGTTCTCTTTTGTGGTCACCGTAGCCGTACTCGATCTTCTCCTCGCTAAGTGATTTGACCTTACCGTTGAGCATTTCGAGTTTCCATCCCGTTTCCGGGTCATCGCAATCGGTGCGGGTTGGCGAAGGAGTCGGAGCAGTTTCCGCCGATGCAATTGAGGAAGCGGTAACGCTTACCAGATCAAGCGTGAACAATGCGCAGCTTCCAACAATTCCGAGGTGTATTACGAGGAGTATTTTAAGAGCTTTTGGGAACATTTTAGACAAACATATCACATCTTCAATGATTGTTGGGCAGAAAAAAGGCGGCCGGAGCCGCCTTTTTGCATAAGAACCCATCCGCTAACGCAGACGGTATTGACTAGGCTCCCGCTCCGTGGCATTTTTTGAACTTCTTGCCGCTGCCGCAGTAGCAGGGTTCATTCGGCTTCGTCTTAGGCTGGTCGCGGACGAACGGTGTGTGTCTGGCGGCTTCGGCTCCGGCGGCTTCGGCTGTGCCCATGGCTCCAGTGAATGCCATGCCGGCGGCTTGGCGGTTGGCGCGTTGGCGTTCGAGGCGTTCAAGACGCTCGATCTCTTCTTGCTCGTCGCGGTTGACGATCTCGAGGTGAAATAGAGCCTTGGTCGTATTGGTGTCGATGCGGTCGAGCATGTCCTGAAACATGTCGAACGATTGTTTTTTGTATTCGACCAGCGGGTCTTTCTGGCCGTAACCGACCAGGCCGATGCCCTGTTTGACCTGATCGATCGAGAGCAGGTGATCTTTCCACTGGCTGTCGATGATGTTGAGCATAATGTAACGCTCGTACGCCCTCAAAGACTCTACGCCGGCCTGTTTTTCCTTTGATTCGTAAGACGCGATGGCCTTTGCCCAGATGGCGTTTTCGATCTCGGCGGCGTTCATCGTTTTGAAATCGACGCCGGCATCCTTGGCCGGATCGATGGCGTAAATGTTCTCGATCTCAGCGGCGTAGGTATCGACTTCCCATTTGTCGGGCGTGATCGCGGACGACAAGAAGCTGCCCGTCAGATCAGCGAGTAGGTCGCGTGCGACGCCCTGTTCGCCAAGCAAATACTCGCGATGCTCGGGCTCAAACATCAACTGCCGACGCAATCCGTAGATCGTCTCACGCTGGCGGTTCATGACGTCGTCGTATTTGAGGACGTGTTTGCGTGTCTCAAAGTTGCGGGCCTCGACGGCCTTTTGGGCACGCTCGATCTGGCGTGAAACGGTCTTTGATTCGATCGCCACACCGTTTTCCATGCCGAGCCATTCCATCATCGAGCGGACCTTATCGCCCGCAAAGATACGCATCAGATCGTCTTCGAGTGACAGAACAAACCGCGACGAACCCGGGTCGCCCTGACGACCGGCACGTCCGCGAAGCTGGTTATCGATGCGGCGTGATTCGTGGCGTTCGGTGCCGAGGATGTGCAGCCCGCCGACGGCAACGACCTCTTTCGCCTCTTCGGCGACGACGGCCTTTGCCTTGCGGAGCTGCTCGTTGAACTGCTCCTCGGTTGCCTCGTCCGGATTGATCTCCATCCGTTTGAGGTAATCGCGGGCAAGGGACTCGGGGTTGCCGCCGAGCAGGATGTCGGTACCGCGGCCGGCCATGTTGGTCGC
>DEQS01000039.1 GCA_002360555.1 Chloracidobacterium sp. UBA3360 | reverse complement strand
TGATTTCTCAGCATTTGTGCCAATGAACAAAAAGCCTTGACACAGAGGCTATACTTTTAAGATATCGTGCATCTTAATCGGTAAGTTCTAACTTTAGTAACAGCGCCGCTCTCAGGGCCAAAAACCAACCAAATGCTTAAGATAAATAGACATCTGCGTATTACGCTCTGTGTCGTGCTTTTTTTCACCGCCTCGATCTCGCTGACAGCACAGACCGACGAAGAGCTTGGGAAAATAGCCGCTCAGGCAATTTCTCTTTTTCAGGCTCAGGAGTTTGTAGCCGCCCTCCCGCATTTTGAAAAGCTGGCTAAGGCGATGCCGGATGAAGGCCAGATCAGATTTCTCTACGGATTTTGTCTCATTGCCAAATCAAAACAGGTCACCGATACAACCGAAGCAAAACAACTGTCTGAAAAGGCTCTTTCAGAATTTAAAGAGGCAAAAATGCTCGGCGCCAAAGATCCCGCGGTTGATACCTTTATCGCCATGCTTGGCGGCGGTCCTGCTCCGACTAATTCCGGCGGTGAGCCGATGTATTCTAAAAACCCTGAGGCCGAAAAGACCATGAACCAGGCAGAAAGTCTTTTCGCTCAATCAAAATATGACGAGGCGATAAAGCTGTTTGAAAAGGCTCTTGCACTCGACCCGACCATTTATGACGCAGCCACCTCAGGCGGAGATTGTTTTGTCGCAAAAAGCGATTGGGAAAACGCCGAAAAATGGTACCAAAAAGGCATCGCCATCGATCCGAATCGCGAAAAGGCCTATCGCTACTCGGCCACTCCGTTTATGCGGCAGAAAAAATATGACCTCGCACGCGACCGCTACATCGAGGCGTATATTGTCGAGCCTTATAATTCGATGTCTAGTCGCGGAATAAATCAGTGGGCTAATGTTACCTCACGATCGCTTAAACACCCTGAGGTCGCCGTGCCTGAGATCGCCATCGATGCAAAAGGAAAAGCAACGCCAAAAATCAAGATCGATGCAGCCGATACATCGATGTCTCCATGGCTCGCATACATCGCCGTTCGCGAATCTTGGGCCGGGGGAAAATTTGCAAAGGCATTCCCAAAAGAATCAAAATATCGCCACTCCGTCGCCGAAGAATCCGAAGCTCTCCGCGCCGCCGTCAAAGAATCGCAGGATCAAAAGTCCGCAAACAAGCATTTCCAGACGCTCGCTCAGCTTGATAAGGACGGCCTGCTCGAAGCATTCGTAATCCTGGCCCTCGCCGACGATGGCATCGCCGACGACCACCCCGAGTACCTAAAAACCAACCGCCCAAAACTGCGGCAATATGTTGCTAATTATGTAATTCAAAAGTAGCGGTTAAATAAAAAGTTGGTACATTTACAAGTGAAATGAGTGAGGCCATGAAACGAACGTTCGCAAAGATCACCAAAACCGTGCTTTGCAGCGTAACAGTTTTTCTTTTGATCATAACTTCCGCAAGTCTCGCAGCGGCACAGATAACCGAGGACGAAAATGGAAAGATGATTTTGGACCAGAAAGTTCTTACGCTACAGTGTCGTCCGGGATTTCGCGGCAGAGGTGAATCATCAAAGAGCTTTGTGGTAAAGGCTCAAACCCAACTCAAAGAGAAGACTGGCAAAGAAGACTATAGATACTCCGTCGAATACGGAAAGCTTGTCGTTAACGGCAGTAAAGCCAAATGGGACCTTACGGGCGAACGGCCCGGAACGTACCGTTTAAACGTCGTTGTGTTGAAAAAAGGGCAGACCGTCGCTCAATATGACACTAATGTAAAGATAGAAGAAAATATCTGTGGAGGCGATTGCGAATGTCCCACGCTCACAGTAAACACATCTTCGGAAACGGTCAAAAATGGCGAAACATTGACCTTTATCGCTTCGCTTAGTGGAGGTGCATCTGTCTCATACGCTTGGACTGTTAAAAACGGTGAGATCATAGAGGGTCAGGGCACTGCCGAGATCAAAGTAAGGGCCAAAAGAAATGCCGCACTCGATACTGTTACTGCAACTGTTAGCATCAGTGGGCTAGATCCCAGCTGCAATTGCACGACCGAGGCGTCTGCATCTGCCACAATAATTCTGTAACTCACCGCGACCCTCTTTATGCTGGTTTTATTTCTTATCTTGCAACCGTTTTACTCCCGAGTGCTCCGTCAGAAGTTGCATTTGGTGAATAGCTATCTGATTTAGCTTTATCAGACGGTCGGATTGTGACAGTCCTTCTGTAATGAATAATGCGTTTAGATTTTCGAGATTTGACAGACAAACAAGTTGGGACACATTGGCCTCGTCCCTGATGTTGCCTTTGACACCCGGATTTTTATCCCGCCATTGTTTGGCCGTCATGCCAAACAGGGCCATGTTTAGTACGTCCGCCTCAGACGCATAAATAAAACTGACCTGCGTTTTTGAGAGTTCTGCCGGGATCAGATTAGCCTTGACCGCGTCGGTGTGAATACGATAATTGATCTTTGCCAGATTTCGCCTGATGTCCCATCCAAGCTGTTTTCGCTCTTGTTCCTTGAGACGCTGAAACTCTTTGATGAGATAAAGCTTAAATTCGACCGAGATCCACGACGCAAATTCAAAGGCGATGTCTTTATGAGCAAAGGTTCCGCCGTAGCGCCCCGTCTTTGAAATGATCCCGATCGCTCCGGTTTTTTCTATCCATTGTTTTGGCGTTAGAGTAAAACTATTAAGGCCTGCCTGCATTTTAATCCCGTCGAATTCGACGGAATTAAAATTTGTGTTATTCAATTGTTCCCAGATACCAACAAACTCAATAGTGTTCCGGTTTCGCAGCCAATTTCGGATCAGATCATCAGTTCTCTTAGCGTCTTTGAACCTCGCTATGTCCGTAAGCGAGATATAGTCGTCTTCGTTAACTGTCTGAACAGAGATCTCTTTAGTTAACACAGTTATTTTCGCCATTACAGTGCACCGAAAACCCTTTCAACCTTGAGGGGATTATATCCGTCGATCTATTTTGTAAAACTTGCACAAAAAATAGCATTGATCGCTGTCCCATTTCAAGAAATGCTCCTACTTCCTCACCGCCCGCGTCGCCTTAAGATCGAGCACCAGCACGCCTTCGTCGTCGATCTCAGCTTTGCAGGCCATTGTTCGCGGCATGACTATGCCGTAATAGCGAAAAAATCTGCCGGCTCTGATCACACGGTGGCGGCCGTTTGTCTTATCAAAGATCGGGAACGAGTTTGCGGTTGCCGACTTTGCCGGGGCAACGCCGACCAGTCCGTTCCAACGGTCATACAGCAGCACCGCCCGCTCGTGCGGCCCAAACCTTTCTGCGGCCGTCGCCCCGATCATGATCTCGCCTTTTTCATTCAGCGTCACATGCATCGCTTCGCGCCGGTTCTCCGGCCCAAGCGCAAATTCTTCCCAATTCTTAAACATGATCTATTTGTGAATGAATGTCTCATAGTTGCAACGTTTTGTCAAGTATGCGAACCCGATAGTTGACGCGGCGAAACGGCGAAGCGGAGATTAGCCCAAAAACGGGTTAAACGGCGGCGTGGAGGATCGCAGGCGAAAACCGCTCATCTGTTCCGCAAAGATCCACGAAAATGACGGATCTACCCACTTTTGTCGATTTGATACACCTGCGATGCTCAATTTTGAGGGGTTTTTCATGCTTTTTTGCGTCAAGGTCGCCAAAAATTCGCCTGCGGCCACTGACAACTGACCACCGACAACTGACAACTGCCGCTTTATCCTTTATCCTTTAACAAATGTCCTATCAGGTGATCGCAAGAAAATGGCGGCCGCAGACCTTTGAAGAGGTGACCGGCCAAGAGATCATTACGCAGACCTTGCGTAATGCGCTCGAGCACGACCGTCTGCATCACGCGTATCTGTTTTCGGGGGCTCGCGGCGTTGGTAAAACGACCACCGCACGCATTTTGGCTAAGGCACTTAACTGCCACAAAACAAAGGACAAACCCAATCTGACTCCGTGTCTGCTCACAGATCCGGACCCTTGCCCTTCGTGCGTTGAGATATCGGAGAGCCGCTCTATCGATGTGCTTGAGATCGACGCCGCTTCGCACACCGGCATCGATGACGTCCGCGAGACGATTATCGAAAACATCAATTTCAACCCGACCCGCGACCGCTATCGCGTCTTTATCGTGGATGAGGTACATCAGCTTTCCAAACCGGCATTCAACGCGCTGCTAAAAACGCTTGAGGAACCGCCCGAAAACGTCGTGTTTGTCATGGCGACGACCGAGCTGCACAAGGTGCCGGACACCATTTTGTCGCGTTGTCAGGAATTCGAATTTCGCACGATACCGCTGCAGAAGATCTTTGACCGTTTGAAGCTGATCGCCAACGCCGAAAAGATCAATATAGACGACGACGCCCTGCGTGAACTAGCCCGCTCCGGCACAGGTTCGATGCGTGATGCGCAGTCCAATTTTGATCAGGTAATCAGCTTTTCGGGTGAGCACATTACGGCTCCAGACGTGACCAACGCTCTCGGTTTTGCGGGCGTCGAGGTGCTGTCAAAAGTGATCTCCGCGATCACCGAAAAAGACCCGAAACAAGTGCTCGCAGTCGTTGACGACCTTATCGGTCGCGGCCACGACCTGCGTAATTTTTGCCGCGACGTGCTCGGACTTTTCCGCGATCTGCTCGTTTTCAAAGTCGCCGGTGACGAAAGCAAACTCTTCGAAACCGCCGTCTTTAACGCCGACCAGATGCGTCAGATGTCGGGCGCATTCACTGAGGCCGATCTGCTGCGCTTTTTCAATTCCCTCTGCGAAACCGAAGCCAGCCTCCGCGAAGCCGCACATCCGCGATACGTCCTCGAAGTCGGTCTAATAAAACTCATCGAAATGCGCGGCGTCACCGGCATCGAAAGCATCCTCGAACGCCTCAATGCTCTGACGTCGGGAACTCCATTACTATCAGTGCCGCGACCATCAGCGACCGGAGATATTAGTTCCGCCGCTACCGCTGTTCCGCCACCTGCTCAGGAAAAAAAAACTCTGAAAATTGATCCTCCGGTCGCTGAGGTTTCGTCTATCGAGGCTACAGTTATCGAGGCTCCGCCGGTTGAGTTAACGCCAAAGGCAGATCCGAAACCTATAGCCGACCCGACGCCTCAGATTGAAACTTCCCCGGCATTCGAACAAGAATCACAATTCGCCGACGAGCCGCCCGATTACATAAGCGATCTCGACGAACCCGTTTTCGAACCGCCCGTCGCCCCGGAGCCTGTAAAAGAAAGATTCACGGCACCGCCGACACGTCTCGCGCGTCTGTCCGCCGACGAACTGGATCATTTCGAGGATAAAAAACTCGACGATGCCTACGAAGCCAAACTCGGCATCGTCGGCGACGATCTGCTGCCGTTCAAGAGTGCGGACAAACTGATCGAGGCACTTTTTGGCGAGACTATAGTTGATCCGGTCATTGAGCCAAGGCAACGGCCTGTGACCAATGGTTCGTCGAGTGCCGCAGCGGTTGCCCCGACCCTTGAGGCAATAAAGCTGAGAGACGAAATGGTTCCAAAAGTGGAGGATGTCGAGCTACCCGCCCTCACCGCTGACCCGACCGAGGAAGAGCTGCTCGCATACGCCAACGCTCACCCGTCGGTGCGTGCCGCTATGCGGGTTTTCCGGGCAAAGATCATCGAGGTCGATCGGATTTGACCCCAAACGATTTACCGAACATCGTCACGCAAACTTTCGTATTGTTTATAGATTTGGCAAACTCAGTTCATATTTAATGAAACGCAATTTTTTGCCGCGACAATTGAAACCACTGCTAATCATACTGGCGATCCTGGTTGCCGGACTAACGGCGTTTTCGCAAGAAAACCAGCCGTGGTCGCAAAACACTTCGCCGCTCCCGCCGCCGACCGGTTTTGTTAACGATTACGCCGGTGTCATCGACCCGGCGACCAAGCAGGCTCTTGAAACTAAACTCAAAAATCTCAAAGACACGACAAACCCCTCCGTTGAGATCGCCGTCGCCGTTGTAAAAACGACAGGCGAGCGGGCAATATTCGACTATTCCCTCGCCGTCGCCCGCGGCTGGAAGATCGGCTCCGTCGATGACGACAATCCCAGTGCTTTATTGTTTATCGCGATCGACGATCGCAAATATTTAACCCAAGTCAGCAAAGACCTCGAGGACGAACTCCCCGATGGCGTAGTCGGCAGTCTGCAGCGGCAATTTCTCGTACCTGAGTTCAAAAAGGCCAATTACGCCAAAGGTATCTCGGACACGATCGACGCTTACATAGCGACGATCCGCAACAAAGGGAACACGTCCGGTAACTCCAATACAGTTCGGCAACCTAGCAGTGACAGCGGCTCAGGTGGAGCCTTTTTCGGATTGTTTTGTTGTGCCGGAATAATCCTGATCGTAATCGTGATCTTGATCGCGTCGCGAGGAAACAAAGGAGGCCCATCTGCCAGTGACCGGAACCGTTGGGGTGGCGGCGGATTTGGCGGTGGCGGTCGCAGTAGTAGTGGCGGCGACATCGCGTCGGCAGTGATCGGCGGCATTATTGGGGCTGCACTTTCCGGGGGCTCATCATCGTCTTCAAGCGATTCGGGCTCTTCAAGCGGCGGAGACTGGGGCGGATTTGGAGGAGGCGGAGATTTTGGAGGTGGCGGTGCCGGAGGAGATTGGTAACATTATGAACCACTATTTCGCTGATTTTATCGATGATCTGCGTTCAACCCATCGCGACAATCTGGTGTCGGTTGTGCTATATGGGTCGGCGGCGGCGGGTGATTTTGTGCCTCGTCAATCGGACTACAACATACTCGTCGCGTTAAAAAAGATAGGCCCGGCCGACCTCAGAAATGCGCAGGCTTGTATTCGTGAATGGACGCGGCTGGGCAATCCCGTTCCCGTTTATTTTACCGAGTCTGAGCTGCAAAATGCGGC
Source organism: Chloracidobacterium sp. UBA3360 (assembly GCA_002360555.1). GTDB lineage: Bacteria > Acidobacteriota > Blastocatellia > Pyrinomonadales > Pyrinomonadaceae > OLB17. Next base: position 11,437 of record DEQS01000039.1, on the reverse strand, counting down.
TGATGTGTTCCCAATCGAGTTTCACCAGATGACAGTCGCTCATAAAGTTTTATTCGGTCCTGATGTGCTCGCCGGGCTGAATATCTCGGACAAATTCCTGCGTTTGCAGACGGAATATGAGCTTCGCAGCAAGCTGATACAACTCCGAAGGCAGTATATTCCTGCGTCAGCGTCCGTTGATGGATTAAAACGGCTGATGGCGGAAAGCCTGGCGAGTTTTGCGGCGTTATTTAGGGCCGTGCTTATAATCGGCGGTCAGACACCGCCCGCGACTAAGCCTGAGATCGTCGCTCAGACGGTCAAGCATCTGCAGATCGACGGGGCTTCGTTTGAAAAAATCTTTAATATTCGTGAGAATAGTCTCACCGTGAAATTAGACGAAACGAGCGCCAATGCACTTTTTGGCGAGTATATGGAGCAGATCGAAAAAGTTATTGACGCGGTCGATGCCGCCGGAAAATAGGAGAATTATTATGAAAAGAGCAATTTTATTGACCGTAATTTTGGTTGGCGCCTTTGGCCTGAGCGGATGCAGCTACAACGACCTGACCGCCAAACAACAGCAGGTCAAAGGCAAGTGGGCAAACGTAGAAAGTGCAATGCAGCGTCGCGCTGACCTGATCCCTAACCTTGTCGAGACCGCAAAAATGGCTGGTATTCAAGAGCAGGAAGTTTTCGGACAGATCGCCGATGCGCGTTCGCGCTTGTTAAATGCCCAGCAGGCAGCTCCGACAGGAACCGGCGGTGACAAGACGCCCGAACAGAAACAAGCCGTGATCGAAGCCAATAACAGCTTTGGCGGCACGATCGGACGGCTATTGAGTCTGCAAGAAAACTATCCGGTCCTACGGTCGAATGAGGCGTTTATGAAAGTTCAAGATGAGCTCTCGGGTACGGAAAATCGTATCAATACCGCCCGTCTCGACTTTAACGAAGCCGTAACTACATTTAACACGACCCGCAACTCATTCCCGGCGGTACTCACTGCCGGGTTGCTTGGGTTCAAGGAAGAGCCTTTCTTCCAGGCAGACGAAAAGGCTAAAACGGCACCGAGCGTCGGCGACGCTAATTCAATGCGTAAACCCACAACGGCTCCAGCAGCACCTGCTCCGGCAAATGCCGCTCCTGCTAATAAGTAGTTTAGAAACCGCGGGAATTACACATCGAACAGTGGTCACAAGGCTTGCCGGGCTCAAACTGGCAAGCCTTTTCTTTGAATTCTGCTCCAAAGATCGAGTCTGCAATAGCTTCAGCGATGGTCAGTTTGTCGAGAGACGGGTGAGAGGATATCGGTTCGCGAACCGCACCTCCGCTATTTTCAAGCTTATCGAGACGATTGGTTATCTTCTCGACGGCGGCAAACAGGGCGGCGAGTTCAGTGGGATTTTTAGTTTCGTTTGCTGTCATTTCCGTGTTTACTTTCTTGACCGAGCAGGTCGATATAATCAACGACTCCGACTATTGCCGAATCGATCGCAGCACCGGGCTTGCCCGTCGCGGCCGTCGATGCCGACCAACCTTCCTGAGCAATGATCACGATGTCGCCCTCACCTGAGTTCACGGAATCCAAAGCGATGCAAGTGTAATCCATGTCCTCACCCTCGGGCGTGATCTGGCGGCATAACATCGCACGCGTCCCCTCATAACGCTGATTTTTCTGCGTTGCGACAACGTTACCGATGACTTTTGCTAACAACATTTATGGATTAAAAACGTGCGCGTCCGAATCAATGATTCCGACAATGGTGCAGTCCGTCGGCGTTTCGTCACGTTTGAACGGAAACGACGCCTCCTTGCCTCGACACCAAAAAACCAATTCGCCCTCACCAGCGCCGACTGCATCAAGCGCGATGGTAGGGCTTCCCTTCGGTCTAAGATCCGCGTCGAGCGTCTGGACGATAAGAAACTTTCGTCCGTCGAGAGCTTCATTCTTAACGGTCGCGACTACGGTTCCGATGACGCGGGCGATCTGCATTTGAAAAATTACGCGTGAAAGTCAATCTCGTCAATAACGCCAATGATCGCTGAATCCACCGGGCAATCTTTATTACCCTCAGCAAGACGTGCGGACGAGCCGCTGACGACGATCACTTTTTCATGAAAGCCAGCCCCGACCGTATCAACGGAAACAACATAGCCGCTCTGGTCAGTGCCGTCGAGATTGATCGGCTTGACGATGAGCAGCTTTTTTCCGTGCAGGCGTTCGTCTTTTTGCGTGGACACGACGGTGCCCAGTATTCTGGCAATAATCATATCTGTTGGCGGTAGGCAGCGGCAGTAGACAGTGTCTCAATCGACCACTGCCGACTGCCACTGCAACTGCCTACTTCTTCACTACTGGCAGCGTCTCATCAACGCTTGAATGCGGACGCGGGATGACGTGGACGCTGACGAGTTCGCCAACGCGTCGTGCGGCGGCGGCTCCGGCATCTGTCGCTGCTTTTACAGCGGCAACGTCGCCACGGACGATAGCCGTGACAAATCCCGCTCCGATCTTCTCGTACGATACGAGTTGAACGTTCGCTGCTTTGACCATTGCGTCTGCCGCTTCGATAGTCGCCACGAGTCCCTTGGTTTCAACCATTCCTAATGCTTCTTGCATTTATTTGCTCCTGGTTCGTCTTTTAGAATTACGAAAGTTTTGTTAGTTTAACCCAACTTGGCCGCTTGGCTCAAAAGCTCGATCAACTCTTCGCGTGTAAATGAGATCTTTTTGCCGTTCGAATCGCCCTGAACGGGATAATTTACGTCGAGATCACAAGCAATATCGTTTTCGTGCAGATATCCGCAAGCCTGACAACGGGCGTTTTCCCCAAGGAAACCTGCCTTTTCTCTTAATTTTATCAGCTTTCCGATAGCTTCTTTTGGAATGTCGTTTGCACCGCCCAACGCTTTTGCGAGAATTGCGATCTTCGCGGTATGTTCGAGCGTCTCAAGCCTGTCATACGCCTGCCAGAGATGTTCGCCGTATGCGACAGCTCCATGATTCGCCATCAAAAGTGCGTTGTGATGCGGAACAAAAGGCTTCATCGCCTCGGTCAGTTCGTCGGTCGAAGGAGTTCCGTAAGCCGTCAGCGGCACACATCCGAGCGTCAAAACCACTTCTGAAAGGATCGGTTGGTCTATCGCAAGTCCGGCAACCGCAAACGCAGTCCCGTGAGCCGGGTGAGCATGACAGACGGCGTTAATATCAGGCCGCATCTTATAGATGAGCAGATGCATCGCCAGTTCGGACGACGCCCGTTTGTCATTTAGCGGCTTGCCCTCGATATCCGTCAAGGCAAGACAATCCTCCGTCATCCGCCCTTTTGACGTCATCGTCGGCGTTGCAAGCACCGTGTTGTCGTCCAATCGGATGCTGACGTTGCCATCAAACGCAACGACATAGCTGCGTTCGTAAAGCAGCTTGCCGACCTCGACAATAAGTTTTCGAGCGGAGGATTCGTCCATAAAATTAGGAAACCACAGATTAACACATCCTTTCGGGTAAGGTTAATCTGTGGCTAGTCCGTGCTTACAAAAATCTATTTTTGTGCCTGGGGTGCAACCGGTATATCAAAGACCCGGGTCTCACATTCTTCTTTGCCGGGATGTTTGTGGCCAAGCCCCAACTGTTGGCTATCAAGTTGCTCTTGCAAACGAAAATTTTCCTTTCGAAGCTCTTGATTCTCCATTCTCAACCGCATCATTTCCTGGTGACGCTTACCGTGAAAGCCGCGCATTCGCGGTCCGTTGAGATCCACGAAAAAGCTGGTGATAAAAACCGCGACCAAAAATGTTGCGGCAAATGGTAAAGCCCGACTGATAAAACCTTTACTGCTAGACCAATTCATCTTAAAAAACTCCTTATACTACTACTTACGCCGGAGTCGCAAAAACGGATTCACATACATTAATTGCTACCGTATTTTTATATATTATACCTTTCACTTTCGGCGGCAAAGCAAAATCGGCAATTACGCAAAATAAAGGCAAATTTATGACGATCTTGGGGCCACAAGCGTTGCCCTTACGCCTAAATTCTATTACACTTTGCGTTGCACGTGTGAAACAATGATCGCCTTTCTTTCCGGCAAACTGCTCGAAAAACAAGCAAATGCGGCTATCGTCGATGTCGGCGGTGTCGGGTACGAAGTATCGATACCGCTTTCGACATTTTACGAGCTGGGCGAGGTCGGCTCGGATGTTTCGCTGCGTATTTACACCCACGTCCGCGAAGACGCGATACAGCTTTTTGGTTTCAAAACTGTGCGCGAACGCGACCTCTATCTTCGCCTCATCTCAGTTCAGGGCATCGGTCCCAAGATGGGCATCACGATGCTGTCGGGGATGAGTGCGGATGAGATGATCCTCGCGATCCGCACCGAGGACCTCGCACGGCTGACCAGTATTCCAGGTGTCGGACGAAAAACCGCCGAGCGGCTTGCGATCGAACTTCGCGACAAGATCGGCGAGCTGTCGTCGGGCGGAACCACCGCGTCAGATGTCGGTTCCGTGTCATCGCTGCCAGCCGATGCCGTTTTTGAGGACGCACTTTCAGCTCTCGTAAATCTCGGCTATCAACGTCCCGCTGCGGAAAAGGCTCTCAAACAAGCCGCGCAGGACGGCACCGAGATCACGGTCCAGAAACTGCTGAGAAAGGCTCTGCAGGTGCTCGCCAAATAACGCCGACGCGATGCTCGAACTCGTTACACAAATTCGCGGCGATTTTGCCAAACTCGACCGCCGTGCGGTCTTCGCGTTTGTCTATGCAGCGATCGGCCTGACCTGCATTACGTATTTCAAAGACCCCAGCTATCTCGCGTCGATCCTGTCGAACACCCGCTTTGCTCACATCGGCGACGAAGCCGCCCACCCGACAAACAACAATCTCTACGGCCTGATCTGGTGGGTGTTTGTTTCGGTGACGTTTTATTTTGTGATACCGGCAATCTTCGTAAAGTATGTCCAAAAGCGAAAGCTGAGCGAGATCGGACTCTCGCTCAAGATAGAGCCGGGCTTTTTGAAACTCCTCACCCTCTGCATCGCCATCATGCTGCCGCTCGTTTATCTGATGTCGCTGACGGGTAGCTTTTCGGCAAAATATCCTTTCCTAAAGGCCTATAATGCCGACCCGTATCTCTCGTGGACGCTGCTGATCTGGGAGCTAGTCTATTTCTTCCAGTTCTTTGGCCTCGAATTCTTTTTTCGCGGCTTTCTCGTGCACAGTCTAAAACCGTCGCTCGGCGTGTATTCGATCCTGGCGATGACCGTTCCCTACACGATGATCCACTTTCAAAAGCCAATGCCCGAAACGTTTGCCGCTATCTTTGCTGGGCTGTTTCTCGGCTGGATCAGCTACAAGAACGGCACGATTTGGCTCGGGCTCGTGCTGCATTGCACGGTCGCATTTTCAATGGATATTTTGGCTTTATACAACAAGGGGCTATTATTTTAGGCAATGAGTAACGCTGCAGCGATAAATATTAGAGACGAAGATCTTACGGCTGACGAGAGCCTCTTTGAGGTGACGCTGCGTCCGGCGCAGCTTGCGGAGTATATTGGCCAGACGAAGGTCAAAGAAAATCTGCGTGTCTTTATGAAAGCCGCGCTCAAACGACGTGAAGCTCTCGACCACATCCTGCTCACAGGCCCGCCGGGAATGGGAAAGACCACGCTTTCAAATATTGTCGCGACCGAAATGGGAGCGTCGCTCAAATCGACTTCCGGCCCGGTGATCGAAAAGGCCGGCGATCTCGCCGCCATCTTGACCGGGCTCGAAGAGGGCGATGTGCTCTTTATCGACGAGATCCACCGCCTAAATCCGGCAATCGAAGAGATCCTATATCCCGCAATGGAGGATTACAATCTCGACATCATGATCGGCCAAGGCACCGCCGCACGTTCGATAAAACTTGAGCTGCCAAAATTTACGCTTGTCGGTGCGACGACGCGGCCGGGTTTGATCACGGCTCCGTTGCGAGGCAGGTTTGGGATCATCTTTCACCTTGATTTTTATGGCGTCGATGATCTGCAAACGATCTGTAAACGCTCGGCAGGCATCTTGAATGTCGAGATCGAAGAGCAAGGTTCGCACGAGATCGCACGCCGCGGCCGCGGTACGCCGCGTATCGTCAATCGCCTGCTCCGTCGCGTTCGCGATTTTGCCGAGGTCGATCACGACGGCTGTGTGACCGAGCATGTTGCTTGCGACGCACTCGACCGGATGGAAGTCGACAGCTACGGCCTCGACGAAATGGACGCCAAGCTGCTCAAAACCATCATCGAAAAATTTGACGGCGGCCCCGTCGGCCTCAGCACAATATCCGCCGCGATCCACGAAGAAAAAGATTCGATCGAAGAGATCATCGAACCGTACCTGCTCCAGATCGGCTTCCTAAACCGCACCCCCCGCGGCCGCATGGCGACGCGGCTGGCATACGAGCATTTCGGCCTGACATCGCTCATGCGAAATAACGCCCCAACGCCACTATTCGAATAAACAAAGGCCGCGAGCATAACGTTCGCGGCCCTTTTTTTGGTCCGATCTGGGCCAGGTGGACGGAGATGGACCAGAGTTGACAGCCGGTTGTTTTCCGTTGACAGCCGCGTGTTTTCTGTTGACAGCCCGTTGTTTTCCGCTGACAGCCGGTTATTTTCTGTTGACAAGCCGTTGTTTTCCGTTGACAGTCGCTTGTTTTCTGATCACAACCAATTGTTTTCTCCAGACAACCGGTTGTTTTCTATTAACAACCCATTGTTTTTTCCGAACAGCGGGTTGTTTTTTGTTTACAGTCGGTTGTTTTCGGATGACAACCCATTGTTTTCTCTAAACAGCGGGTTGTTTTTTGTTTACAGTCGGTTGTTTTCGGATGACAACGCATTGTTTTCTCTGAACAGCAGGTTGTTTTTTGTTTACAGTCGGTTGTTTTCTCCGGACAAGGACTTGTCGGCAGGAAACAGACGCTTGTTCGCCGAAATTATGTGTCTAATTTCGGAAATCACCCGCTTGATTTCCGAAATCAACCCATTAAATTCTCCGATAAACGGGTTGATTTCATAAATCCGCGGTTTGATTTCTAAAGTAATGCCCGTGATTTCTTCGATCAAAGGCTTTATTTAAAAGATCAAGTCACTTATGTCTTCGATCAAGCGGTTTATTTTTAAGATCAAAGCTTTGATATCAGAAATTATCGGCCTTATTTCCGAAATCAGCCGTCTTATTTCTTAAATTACAGGCTTGATCTCGAAAATTATCGTGGTGATCTCCAAAATACCGCCGTCGGAGATCTTACATCACCCCGATATTTACTAGCTCTTTCCCTCAAACCCCGCCCGTTGTTCACTGTTCACTATTAGTTGTTCACTTTCCCCGCCCCGCCTATGCTAACATCCTAAAAATGAAGACATATCGCACAATCGCAGGCGTGATCCCTCACCTTTTTACATGAGTTTCCTAGTTCTCGTAATCATATCTGTCGCGGTGTCATTGGCGTTAGCGTTCCTCGATCGTAGTGAACGCAGATCTTATTATTTTAGTGTCGCGGTGATCGCTGGGGGGCTTATTTTAAGTGTCTGGGCTTATCAAAATAGCGTAGAGACAGCTAATAACTTCCATAGTCGAGCGGTTCAAATCATTTCTGTCACAAAACGTGATTCAGAGGATACTTTTGTATTCGAAACTGTAGAAGCAGATTATGTATTTCCTGGCTATTATATGGATGGGCATACTAAGCACAAGTTATTAACAAGTGCTTGGTCTCAAGATGCAGCAACGATCTGGGTGAGTTCACCATCCAGTCGTCTTATGAGTGGGTTAGAAACAAGAGATATACGAGTTGACCCTAACTCAGTCGCAGCAATTGATCGGAGTATGGATCGAAAGCTGTTTCATCTTGGCTTAATTATTGTGGGTGTTGGATTCCTTATAGCATTTCTCCACTTCATATCGCTTCGAAATAAGTAGCAGGTGGGGCCATAAGATCTTTCCGCCGCTCCGATCCCCAAAAACCCCGCCCAACACCACCCCGCCTATGCTAACATCCTAAAAATGAAGACATATCGCACAATCGCCGCCCTGACGTCCTTCTTCCGGAAGGAAATGAAGTACGTTTTGATAATTTTCATTTTTCTTTATCTTAGTTCGCAATGTCTGGCGCAAGGCAAGCCGCAGGTTAAGGCTGCCCCGGTAACTGAGTGCATCGTGAATTTTGTTGATGATATTGAAAGGGCTGCAAAATCCGCTGATAAAAAACTTTCCAAAGGTATGGAAGTCGGTAGATTTACTCCGACCTATGGCGGCGAAGGCACTCTTACCGTAAAACGATTTCGTGTAGGGAAATTAGATCTTTATATTTTTGCAAGCGTGCTTTACGAAGATGATTTATGGTATGACGAGATACCACATGATGCAATGACACTAAAAGTTAGTATTACAGATAGTGCAAATGAGAACCCTAAATTGTGGCTTGCGTTTTCTGGGATGCAAATTGATGATCGAGAGGATTTTGGAGCAGCCAATATTTTCGCGTTAGTAAATCGTAAAGATAAAACTTCTTTGATAACTATGAATTGCCAAAGGAAAGATGTCGTAAACTAGGCACTTTAACATGGTGGATCGCCAACGAGCAATTCAAAAAGAAAAGGCTTCGCAGATCGCGAAGCCTTTTTTCATTGCAGAAGCCCGCACGTGAGTAAGGGCGTAACATCCAACTTGAGCGGTACGCCCTTGCTTACGCGCGGGCTTCTGCACTCAAGAGGGCACGGTTATCTATTCGTCCTCGTCCTCGACAGCCGCTAATAGTGAGGCGGATGTTACGAGGTCTTCGTCGCCGCATTTTATTAGGGTGACGCCTTGGGCGCTGCGGCCGGTTTCGCGGATCTTGTCAACGCCGAGGCGGATGAGTTTTGCCTGTTGGGTGATGATCATGATCTCGCTGTCCTCTTCGATGGGAAACGATGCGACGACCTTGCCGGTCTTGTCGGTGGTCTTCATATTGATGACGCCGACGCCGCCGCGTTTTGTCAGGCGATAGCTGTTGACCGTGGTCTGTTTGCCAAAGCCTTTTTCGGACACGGAGAGGATCTTTTCGGTTCCCTCCTGCGACACGCTGCAGACCGAGACGACATAATCGCTGCCCCGCAGATTGACGCCACGCACGCCCCGAGCCGCACGGCCCATCGGGCGAACGTCCGTTTCCTGAAAGCGGACCGCCATGCCGTCATGCGTCGCGACAAATATCTGCCGCTTGCCGTCGGTGCGGATCACCTCGAGCAGCTCGTCGCCCTCGTCGATGTTGATGGCGTTGATGCCGTTGGCACGGATGTTTTGATACTCGCTGAGCAGCGTCTTTTTGATGACGCCGAGCTTAGTGACCATCGTGAGATAAACCTCTTCGCTAAAATCACGCACGGCCATTGTCGCGACGAGCTTGCGCTCGCTGGATAGCTGGACCATGTTGACCACGGCCTTGCCGCGAGCGGCTGCGGCAGCCTCAGGTATCTCGTGGACCTTCATCTTAAAGACCTGGCCATCGTCCGTAAAGATCATCAAAGCGTCGTGCGTCGATGCCGTAAACAGATGCTCGACAAAATCCTCGTTCTTGGCGGTGGCACCCAGTCGGCCCTTGCCGCCGCGTCCCTGCCGCGAATAGGTCGAGACGGGCGTGCGTTTGATGTAGCCGGCCTTAGTAACGGTGATGGCGACCTCTTCGTCGGCGATGAGGTCCTCGATGTTAAACTCGGCGTCGGCATCGACGATGATCGTCCGGCGGGCGTCGCCGTAAGCCTTTTTGACCTCAAGCAGCTCGTCCGTGATGACCTGACGCAGGACGCTTTCGTTCGCAAGGATATTCTCAAGCTCGGCGATGTATTTGATGATCTCGGCGTATTCGTCGAGGATCTTTTGCCGCTCAAGCGCCGACAGGCGACGCAGCTGCAGATCGAGGATCGCCTGTGCCTGTATCTCGGAAAACTCGAGGCTGCCAAGGACCTTGGTAAGTTCCTTAAGAAACACGTCCTTAGACTTTTCGCCCGTGACGCCGCGCCATGCGGAGATCTCGGACGCGGTCGCAAGATTTGCCGTCAGCCATTGTTTCGCCTCATCCACGCTCCGCGAGTTGCGGATCGTCGGGATAATGTAATCGAGGGCGTCGATGGCTTTGTTCAAACCCTCTAAGATATGAGCACGCGCCTGCGCTTTGCGCAGGTCAAACTCTGTTCTGCGGCGAACCACCTCGCGGCGAAATTCGACAAATGCTTCGAGCATCTGCTTGAGCGTCAGCACTTTTGGCTGGCCGTCAACGATCGCGATGTTGATAATGCCAAACGACGATTGCATCGGCGTCAGCTTGTAGAGCTTGTTGAGGATCACCTGCGGGATGGCGTCGCGTTTGAGCTCGATGACGACACGCATGCCCTCGCGGCTCGATTCGTCGCGGATCTCAGAGATGCCGTCGAGACGTTTTTCGTGAACGAGCTCGGCGATCTTTTCGATCAGACGGGCCTTATTGACCTGATACGGGATCTCGGTGATGACGACGGCATTGCGAACACGGTCGCCGCGTCCGATCTCATCGACCACGGCCTTAGCACGCATCTGGATGATGCCGCGTCCGGTTTTGTAAGCACTGACAATGCCTTCGCGGCCGTAGATAAAGCCTGCGGTCGGAAAGTCAGGGCCGGGAACGTGTTTGATCAGCTCGTCAAACGAGATCTCAGGGTCTTTGATCAAAGCGATAGTCGCGTCGAGCACCTCGGTCAGATTGTGCGGCGGTATCTTGGTCGCCATACCGACGGCGATGCCCTCGGAACCGTTTACCAGCAGCAGCGGGACACGCGTCGGCAAAACCTTTGGCTCGGACAAAGATTCGTCGTAGTTTGGCTGGAAATCGACGGTCTCTTTGTTGATGTCATCGAGTATCTCGTTAGCGACCTTTGCAAGACGGACTTCGGTGTAACGCATCGCAGCGGCGTTGTCGCCGTCGATCGAACCAAAGTTTCCCTGCCCATCCACCAGCGGATAACGCATCGAAAAATCCTGCGCCATTCGGACGATCGAATCATAGATCGCCGAATCGCCGTGCGGGTGATATTTACCCATCACATCGCCGACGGCACGTGCCGATTTACGATAAGCCTTGCCCGCGACATTTCCCTGCTCGTACATTCCGAACAAGATGCGGCGGTGAACCGGTTTGAGCCCGTCGCGGACATCCGGCAAAGCTCGGCCGATGATGACGGACATGGCATAGTCGAGATACGACCGCCGCATCTCGTCTTCGATATTGATCTGACTGCGTTCTATTGAATCCATTTGATTAAAAATCCTGCGTTTTTCCGGTTTGTATAAAGGTGTGAGGTCGTACTGTTTCTGGAAAAGTGAGCGTCTTAACTATTTCTATATTTTACAGGCTAAAAGCCTGCTTCGCAACTCGCGAAACCTCCCTGCTTCACCCGT
>DEQS01000088.1 GCA_002360555.1 Chloracidobacterium sp. UBA3360 | reverse complement strand
GCTAAGGATCAGCGCCGCGTCGCAAAAGCGATCAAGCGTGCGCGTTCGATGGCAATGCTGCCGTTCGTAGATGACTAAAACGAGTGGTCAGTGGTCAGTTGCCAGTTGTCAGTAGGGTTACGATACTCTCAGACTTCGGGCGGCAGACTAATGACTGCTTAGGGAATAAGAAAGTGCGGTATGAGGTCTGACCACTGGCCACCGATCACTGACAATTAAAATTATGGCAAATACTACAGTTTTATTACGCGAAGATATCGATAATCTTGGCGGCCGCGGCGAGATCGTCAAGGTCAAGGCCGGTTACGCACGCAATTTCCTGCTGCCGCAGGGTTTTGCGACGCTCGCGACCAAGGGCAACGTCAAGCAGATCGATCAGGAAAGAGAAGCACTACTAAAAAGAGCCGCTGTTGAAAAGGCGACCGCCGACGCTCAGCGCGATCAGATGGCGAGCATTTCGCTCACCTTCGAACGCAAATCGGGCGACCACGGCCAGCTTTTTGGTTCGGTCACGTCGATGGATATCGCCGAGGCCCTGCAGGCCAAGGGTTACGAGATCGACCGTCGCCGTATCGCACTTAAAGACGCGATCAAGGAAACCGGCGAATATACCGTCAACGTTAAACTTCACCGCGAAGTGACTTTGGCGGTACCTGTAACCGTCACCGCCGAAGGCGGCGAAATGCCGGTCAAAGAAGACAAGAAAAAGGCGAAAGCCGAAGAGGTCAAGGCTGAAGAGGCCGCTCCGGTCGCCGAAGAAGTGGCTCCGGCTGTTGAGGAAACGGTTGCAGAAACCGAAGAACCGGCAGCTGAAGAAGAAGCCTAGTTCTTAGTCACCAACGGTGACAAATATTAATGCCTAGGGTGGAGCGACAAGCGAAACCCTAGGTTTTTTGTATTCAAATGAGCCGTCCCTGAAGGGGACGAACATCGCAAATGTCTATCTTGATTGGAGTTGTAAGGATTCCTTTTTGACGTTTCGACATACCCTAAAAATCAATTTAAAATACTCTACATTCAATCCAGTTTCCGGAGTAATTTTACCAAGTGGCAAGTGTTTTTCCCGACAATCGACGAGAGCAGTATCTCGAAAAGCCTTTACCTTCGAGCGAAGAGAGCGAGCGCGTTATTTTGGGTGCGATATTGCTCGATAATTCGGTCATTGCACAGGCCGTCGAGCATCTTAAGCCGGAGGATTTTTACTCGCCGCTAAATCGCCGCGTCTTTGCTGCGATGATCGCTCTGTTTGAAAAACAGACGCAGATCGACCCGATACTTATCGGCGAAGAGTTGAAAAAAGAAGGCTCGCTCGATTCGATCGGTGGTATTACGACGATCACCAATCTGACATTTGGGCTGCCCCATTTTTCTAACGTCGAAGAATACATCAAGGTCGTCCGCGACAAATCGGTTATTCGCACGCTGATCCGGACTTGCAACTCCATCACCGGCGAGGCTCTGGCCGAAGAAGAGGATTCCGAGATCATCCTCGACCGTGCCGAGCAGGCGATATTTGCACTTGCTGAGGCGCGGACAAACCAGAGTTTTTCGCGTATCGGGCCAATCTCCGATCGTGTTCTCGCCCGCGTCAAAGAACACGCTGCTAACGGTTCGGGACATGGAATAACCGGCCTATCGACCGGGTTTTATGAGCTTGATGACCTGACCTCAGGTTTGCAGCGAACGGATCTGGTTATTATCGCCGGACGTCCCTCGATGGGTAAAACTGCATTTTGTCTAAATTTAGCCCAAAATGCGGCGGTCAAATCTAATGCCGTCGTTGCTGTTTTCTCACTTGAAATGTCGAAAGAGCAACTCGTGACTCGTATGCTCAGCAGCGAGGCGAAGATCAATGCACACCGTTTTCGCACCGGGCATCTGATGGGCAAAGAATGGGAAAATCTTGCTCACGCCATCGGCACGCTTTCGGATGCACGGATATTTATTGATGATTCGCCGGGGATTTCGGTGCTTGAGATGCGTGCAAAATGCCGCCGCCTGGCGGCGGAGCAAAAGCAGATCGATCTGATCGTTGTCGATTACCTCCAACTTATGGGCGGCAACAGCAGCGGCCGCCGCAGTGAAAATCGCCAGCAAGAGGTTTCCCAGATATCGCGTGAGCTTAAGGCTCTGGCCAAAGAACTCGAAGTTCCGGTCGTCGCCCTTTCACAGCTTTCGCGTGCGCCTGAGGCACGCAACCCGCCAAGGCCGTTGATGTCAGACCTTCGCGAATCGGGCAGTATCGAGCAGGACGCGGACGTAGTCGGATTTATCTTTCGTGAGGATTATTACAACGAAACTGACGAGAACAAAGGAGTCGCGGAGCTGATAATCGCCAAACAGAGAAACGGCCCGACGGGTACGGTAAAGCTCGCATTTATCAGGGAATATACCTTGTTCGAAAACCCTTACAGGGAATAAAACGTAAAACTCGAATTATGTCTGAAGACCTACGCTATCCTATCGGTGAATTTGACCGCGATTTTGACACTTCACCCGCAGCCCGTGCGGAAAGACTTGCGGTGATTCGGGCATTGCCATCGGCAGTTGCCGACGCAGTCGCGGGGCTTAGCGAAGCCCAACTCGACACACGATATCGCCCCGATGGCTGGACGGTCCGTCAGACTGTCCATCACCTCGCGGACAGCCACTCTAATTCGCTCACACGGTTCAAACTAGCCCTGACCGAAGACGAACCGCCGACCATTCGCCCGTATTACGAAGAGCGCTGGGCAGAGCTTGGCGACAGCAAATTGCCGATCGACGTTTCAATAAAAATGCTCGAATCGCTGCACACCCGCTGGGTAGCGTTGCTCGAATCGATGACCGAGGCGGACTATCAGCGGGCGTTCATCCACCCAGAAACCGGCGAATGGACGCTCGAAGCCGCCCTGGCACTCTACGCTTGGCATTCGCGGCATCATACGGCGCATATTACGCACCTTCGGGAACGAGAAGGCTGGTAGGAACTTTTTTGCCCGCGAATTACGCGAAAAGACGCGAATAAAATAGAATATGGGGAATTACTCGTATTTTGTTATTCGTTTTGATTCGCGTTATTCGCGGGCAAAGATCTTATGGCCGAAAATAGGCTGATTTCGCTAGATGTGTTTCGCGGGCTTACCATCGCGGGGATGGTGCTAGTCAATAATCCCGGCGGCTCGCCTGTTTATTGGCCGCTAGAACACGCCGAATGGCACGGCCTGACTCCGACGGATTGGATCTTTCCTTTTTTTCTGTTTATCGTTGGCGTGTCGATCGCGATCTCATTGGGCCGCCGGTTAGAACCCTCTGCGTCAGCCGAGGGCCAGTCGGTTTCACACAAACCTAGCCGACAATACGCAAAGATCTTTACGCGTGCCGCGTCCATTTATTTGCTCGGAGCCGCAATCTCCGTCGTTCCGTTCTTTCAATTTCAATCAACGGATGCACCGGATCCGTTAAAGATGGTTATTTGGCTAACGTTCTGTGCGTCGCTCTTATTTCTGCTGCTGAGAAATTATAAGGTCGCGGCGGTATTGTGTGTTGCGGCTCTGCTTGGCATCGTAGGCATGAATCTTGCGGGTTACAACGTCGTTCCTTACAACTATGGCACTTTGCGTATCTTTGGTGTGTTACAGCGGATAGCGGTTTGTTATCTCATCACGTCGATCATCTTTCTACATACGAGTTGGAGACAACAAGTTGGTATCGGCGTCGTACTGCTTTTGGTTTATTGGCTTATAATGACCGTCATTCCCGTGCCCGGTTGCGACGTGACCAGTATTAGTGACAAAGCTTGCAACCTCGCCGCGTACATCGACCGCCTGATCTTAACCGAAAATCACATCTGGCGTGGAGGGAAGGTCTATGATCCTGAGGGCATTCTTTCGACGATCCCGGCGATAGTAACGACGATCTCGGGTGTGTTGGCGGGGACGTGGCTTGTCCGTGGCCCGCACGTAAGTAAGGGCAACTCGGACAATAGCGAGGCCCTTACTTACGTGCGGGCTACGGACACCGTCTCCGGCATATTCTTCTTCGGCGTCACACTGCTTGCTCTCGGCCTGATCTGGCACAGCTATTTTCCGATGAACAAAGCTCTGTGGACAAGCTCGTATGTGCTAGCGACGTCGGGGCTTGCTTTGCTTGTGCTGGGTTGCTGTTACTGGCTGATCGATATCAAAGGGTACGAACGCTGGGCGTGGCCGTTCAAAGTGTTTGGAGCAAACGCCTTGGCTTTGTTTGTCTTCGCCGGATTCTTTGCCCGCATGATCTCGGCCTATCGCGTCACCGGGGCGGACGGGCAGTTGGTTTCAATTCAAAAAGTGGTGATGCAGAATGTGTTCTTGCCGATCTTTAATCCGATCGACGCGTCGCTTGCGTTTGCGATCAGCTTTATTTTGCTGTGGCTGTTTCTGATGTGGCTGCTGTATCGAAAGCAGATTTTGATTAAAGTATAGTAACCACGAAAAAACACGAAAGGACACTAAAATAAGATGTTTTCCTATTTAGTGCTTTTTCGTGTTTTTTTCGTGGTTACAATTCTTAACCAGCCGCAGCTACGACCTTTTCGGCGGCGTCTTGCATGCCTTGGGCGGTTTGGATGCCTATGCCTGACTCATTGAGGACACGGCGGCCTTCTTCGACGTTTGTGCCTTCGAGGCGGGCGACGATAGGGATCGTCATGCCGAGGTTCTTATAGGCAGCGACGACGCCGTTGGCGACCATGTCGCAGCGGACGATGCCGCCGAAGATGTTGATCAGTACGGCTTTGACGTTTTTATCGGCGAGAAGGATCTTGAACGCCTGTTCGACGCGTTCCTGACTGGCTCCTCCGCCGACGTCGAGAAAGTTTGCAGGTTCGCCGCCGGCGAGCTTGATGATGTCCATCGTCGCCATTGCGAGGCCGGCTCCGTTTACCATACAGCCGATGTTGCCGTCGAGCTTGATGTAGTTGAGGTCGTATTTCGAAGCCTCGATCTCGAGCGGCTCTTCTTCGTCAAGGTCACGCAGATCGGCAAAGCCAACGTGACGAAACATCGCATTGTCGTCAAACGTGACCTTGGCGTCGAGTGCAATGAGACGGTTGTCTTTGGTTAGCAAAAACGGATTGATCTCGACAAGGGAGGCGTCGATCTTTTCGTACGCATCGTAGAGCGAGAGCATGAA
>DEQS01000013.1 GCA_002360555.1 Chloracidobacterium sp. UBA3360 | reverse complement strand
GATGATCTCGTGATACTCACCGATGTTGCGGCGTTTGAGATAATCAAGGAGTTTTCTACGACGCGAGACTAATATGAGCAAGCCTCTACGGGAGTTATTATCCTTTTTATGGATCTTAAAATGATCTGTTAATTCGTTGATCCGCTGCGTGAGCAGAGCGATCTGCACCTGCGACGAACCCGTGTCCGATCCGTGTGTTTTGTAGTCACCTACGATCTGTTCTTTTAATTCTTTAACTGTTGACATATATTGTCTTGCTTAAATAGCCTCTCCTGTTGCTCGCAGTAACTCCGTTCTAATGAACGGTAACCACGAAAATTTAACTTCTAAAACTTAAAACAACTAATAATAATTGTTGCTTTAACTCTAACATACCCAAATACTAAGGACAATTTAGACCTCGTACTTGAATTCTTCCATAAACTTGGTCGAGAAATTTCCTTTCTGAAAATTCTCGTCCGCCATGATCGCTTTGTGCAGCGGTATCGTGGTTTTTATACCCTCGATCACCATCATGTCCAAAGCTCGCTGCATACGGGCGATCGCCAGTTCGCGTGTGCGGGCATGGACGATGAGTTTCGCTATCATCGAATCGTAATACGGCGGCACGACATAGCCAGGATAAACGGCCGTATCGACGCGAACGCCGGGGCCGCCGGGGATATTAAACGCCGTGATCTTGCCGGGGCTCGGTGTAAATTTGACCGGATCCTCGGCGTTTATACGGCACTCGATCGAGTGGCCGGTGATAACGACCTCTTCTTGTCGGTAACCAATATTCTCGCCCGTTGCGATGCGGATCTGATTTCGCACGATGTCGGCGAGCGTGACCATCTCGGTCACCGGATGCTCGACCTGGATGCGCGTGTTCATTTCCATGAAATAAAAACTGCCGTCCTCATCAAGCAAAAACTCAAACGTCCCGGCGCTTGAATATCCGATCTCTTGACATGCCTTAACGGCAACAGCACCCATCGCGTCACGTTGCTCAACCGTGATGGCGGGCGACGGAGCTTCTTCAAGCAGCTTTTGATGCCGACGCTGGATAGTGCATTCGCGTTCGCCGAGGTGGATAACGTTACCATGCTCGTCCGCGAGAACTTGTATCTCAATATGTCGCGGACGCTCGATGTAACGCTCGATATAAACCGCACCGTTCTTAAAAGCGTTTAGTGCCTCGGTTTGCGCTAACTCCAGGCTGGTCTCAACCTCACTCTCATCGCGAACGATACGCATTCCTCGCCCGCCGCCGCCGGCAGCCGCTTTGATAATGACGGGCAAACCTATTCGCCCGATCAATTCAAGAGCTTCTTCTTTTGATTCGATCGCTTCGGGGCTGCCCGGCAAGATCGGTACGCCCGCCGCGGTCATCGTACGGCGGGCCTCGACCTTGTCACCCATCATCGCAATGACGTCGGGTGACGGTCCTATAAATTTGATATTGCAGTCTTCGCAGATCTTGGCGAACGTCGCGGATTCGGCCAAAAAGCCGTAACCCGGATGGATCGCATCAACGTTGGTGATCTCAGCGGCGCTAATGATCGAAGGGATATTGAGATAGCTCTCAGCCGACGACGCCGGCCCGACACAGATCGCCTCATCGGCAAAACGTACATGCAAAGCCTCGCGGTCCGCCTCGGAGTGAACGGCGACGGTCTTAATGCCCATCTCCTTACACGTCCAAATAATGCGGTTAGCGATCTCACCGCGATTTGCTACCAGTATTTTCTTGATCTCACGCATCAAAACTTAAATGAAAATTGCCACAAAATGCATAAAAGTCACAAAATAAATACAGAAATAATTTGTGCCCTTTGTGCTTTTTGTGGCTATTTTTTCACTCCGAAGAGTGCCTGTCCGTATTCGACCGGCTGGCCGTTTTCGACGTAGATCTTAACGATCTCGCCCGAAACTTCGGCCTGGATCTCGTTCATGAGCTTCATCGCCTCGACGATACAAACGGTCGTCTCAGGCGAAACATTGCTGCCCTCGCTAACATACGAATCTTTGTCAGGGCCGGGCGAACGGTAAAATGTTCCGACGATCGGCGAAGTGATCTTGTGCAGTCCCGCATCCGGATCAACTGTTGGATCCGCAGGTGCAGTTTCAACCGGAGTTGTCGCTGCCGGTGCAGTCGCCGCTACGGGAGCGGCAACCGGTGCCGCCTGAACGACAGGTGCTGCCGTCATCTTGCTCAAACGCACACGGATATTCTCGTTCTCAAACTCAAAATCCGTAAACCCGTGTTCATTTACCAGTGCGGCAAGTGCCTGCAGCTCGTCCATGTTAAACGACGGATCAGTTACGTCTTGTTTTTTGTCGCTTTTCTTCTCGGCCACTATATCTCCGCCCTGTGCTTTTGCTGATGCTGTGTTTTCACTCATCGTGGGCTAGCCTCCGTTAGCATTAACCTTTAGCGGCCATTTCCCGTTTGCAATCAACGAGCTCGATCACCGACATCTCAGCATTGTCGCCCTGACGGCGTCCGAGTTTGATGATGCGGGTATATCCGCCATCACGGTCTTTATAGCGCGCTCCGAGCTCATTGAAAAGTCGCTGAAGAGCTTTTACACCCGCTGTACGTTCGATCGGCTCTTTTGCCTCGCCCTTTTTCCCGCGAAAACGGCTCTGCTCTTTCTTGAATGTACCGTTACCGGCATGAAAAAACGCAGCCGCCTGACGGCGAAGATGTACGCCGCGAAGAACGGTGTCGTCGCCCTCAAGGTTCGCCGCTTTCTTTGCCAGCGTGATCGCTTTTTCGATAAACGGCCTGAGCTCTTTTGCCTTTGGCGTCGTCGTAACGATGTGTTCCTTTTCAGCGTTGATCAACGAAGTCGCGAGATTCCTAAGCATCGACATGCGATGCTCGGTTGTGCGTCCTAATTTACGATGTGCCTTTAAATGTCTCATGTCTTTAAGTCCAATGTCCCAAGTCTAAAACCAAATATCTCGATGCCACAGACTTGGGCCTCGAGACTTGGGTCTTGGGACTATCAAATTAGTCTAGGTCGCGTCCACCCGATCCCGGGATCGGATTGCCCTGTTCGTCAAAATCCATTCCAAAATCGAGTCCCATGCCGTGCAGCATATCCTTGATCTCGGTCAATGATTTCTTACCAAAATTCTTGGTGTGCAGCATGTCCTTTTCGCTGCGTTTGATAAGGTCGCGGATCGAGCGGATATCGGCGTTCTTCAAACAATTGTATGAACGCACCGAAAGCTCAAGCTCATCCACCGATTTATCAAGCAGGTCGTTGCGCATTAGCGGCGGACGTGCGATGTCTTCAAATTTGTATTCTTCTTCTTCCTCTTCGAAATTAATAAAGATCGACATGTGATCTTTGACCAATTTTGCGGCGAGGCCGATCGAATCTTCGGGCTTGACCGAACCGTCCGTCCAAACCTCAACGGTCAGACGGTCATATTCGGTGTTCGAACCTTGACGCGTCTTATCGACGTTGTAATTTACTTTCTTGATCGGCGTGTGGACCGAATCGATGGGAATATATCCGACCGAGAGGTCTTCGTCGTTGTTAAGCTCAGCCGAAACGTATCCGCGTCCCTGCTTGAGACGCATCTCAATGTTGAGGCTGCCGCCCGAGCTGATAGTCGCGATGTGTACGTCGTCTTTGAGCACCTCGACGTCACCGTCGGTCTCAATATCGGCACTGGTCACTTCGCCGGCACCTTTTTTGCTGATCGAGAGGGTTTTTACGCCGCCGCCATGCAGCTTAAAAGCAACCTGTTTCAGGTTTAGGATAACGTCAGTTGCGTCTTCGACAACGCCCTTGATCGATGAAAACTCGTGCTCAACGCCCTCGATCTTGACCGCCGTAACAGCGGCTCCTTCGATCGACGAGAGCAATGCACGACGGATCGAGTTACCGATGGTCGTACCAAACCCGCGTTCAAAAGGCGATGCGTAAAATTTTCCGTACCGCTCGGTCAATGTCTCAGTATCGACATTTAGGCGGCTCGGCATTTGAAAATCTGTCCAATTATTGCTTGTCATATTGTTCTTGTTATAAAAAGTCTATGAGTTGGCTTTGTCCCCGGGGCCTCCCTAGCAAGAACAAACTCTTCGGCCACGGCTACTTTAGCCAACACTTGTGTATTACTTACTGTAAAGTTCGACAATAAGCTGTTCGTTAATGTTTGCGTCAATATCTTCGCGTCTCGGCGTTGCCGAAACGTTGACCGTAAACTCTTGTCCGCTGGCACTCAGCCACGCCGGACGTCCGCGGCCCGCCGCTGTCGACCATGCACCTTCGACGTGCGTGTTGTTCTGGCTGCGGCCCTTAACTGCGATCGAATCACCAGCCTTCACCTGAAATGAAGGGATATCGACCTTGCGGCCGTTTACTTCGATATGTCCGTGATTTACTAGCTGACGTGCCTGACGGCGTGATGTCGAAAAACCTGAGCGGTAGACGACGTTGTCGAGACGGCGTTCCAGCATGAAAAGCAAGTTCTCGCCCGTAACACCCTTTTGACGACGTGCCTTTTCAAAGTAGTTGCGAAACTGCTTTTCGAGGATAAAGTAAATACGTTTTACTTTCTGTTTTTCGCGAAGCTGCTCACCATAGCCCTGGAGCATCTTGCGGCGAGCCGCACCATGCTGTCCCGGAGGGTTAGTTCCGCGTTTCTCAATTGCACACGACGGTTTGAAACACCGGTCGCCCTTCAAAAATAATTTTCCACCTTCGCGACGGCAAAGCCTGCACACCGCATCTCTATATCTAGCCATATTATATTTTCTGCCTCCGTACCTTTACGGAAAAGTTTACGAGCCGAAGCCCTTCGTCCTTTCGATAACTAAAGTTTGGAGTTCCGCCTTCAGGCGGCCTCCCGAGAGCTCGAAGAAGCCTGCTAAAGCAGGGACTCCGAACAAAAATCAAACTCTACGCCTTTTCGGCGGTCTGCAACCATTGTGCGGGATCGGCGTCGTATCGCGGATCGACGTCACACGAATACCTGCCAGTGCGATAGCACGAATTGCAGATTCACGTCCTCCGCCCGGGCCTTTGACCCGAACTTCGACCTCACGCATACCGACATCGAGTGCCTTACGGGCAACTTCTGATGCCGCCTGCTGTGCTGCGAACGGTGTTCCCTTTCGCGAACCGCGAAAACCGCGTGCACCCGACGAAGACTGACCAACAAGATTTCCCTGAGTATCGGTGATCGAGATCAGCGTGTTGTTAAACGATGCCGCGATATGAACGATACCAACAGGTATATTCTTTTTCTCTTTCTTCTTATAAACCTTCTTTTTTGTTGCTGCTTTTGCCATTTTAATTTAGTTCCGAGTTCCAAGTTCCGAGTTTCGAGCTAAAATCCGAAAACTCGGAACTCGAAACTCTGAACTCGCAACTTATTTCTTACCCGGTGCCTTCTTCTTCGCAACGGCTGCTTTACGCGGCCCTTTTCTTGTTCGTGCGTTGGTGCTGGTGCGCTGTCCGCGAACGGGTAGTCCGCGTCTGTGACGCAGGCCGCGATAGCAACCAATGTCCATCAGACGTTTGATGTTCATCTGGGTGAGCTTTCGCAGATCGCCCTCGATGTCATCCATACCGTCGAGGATCGCACGGATCTTATTTAATTCGTCCTCGCTGAGATCCTTGATCTTGGAATCGATGCCGATACCGGCCTGTTCCAGGATCGCGGTCGCACGCGATTTGCCCACACCGTAAATGTAGGTCATTCCAATTTGTGCCCTCTTATTGGGCGGTAGATCAACTCCTGCTATACGAGCCATAATTTCTCCAACTTTTCTGTCTTTGAGATATCAAATCCCAAATTTGAAATTTCTTAACCTTGTCGCTGTTTGTGCTTCGGGTTCTCACAAATAACACGCACGATGCCCTTGCGATGGATCACCTTGCACTTGTCGCACATTTTCTTTACTGATGGCCTAACTTTCATCTTGTTTCACCTGTCCTACTTATAGCGATAAGTAATTCGTCCACGGCCCAGATCATATGGCGAAAGCTCGACTAAAACCTTGTCGCCCGGCAGTATGCGAATAAAATTTTTACGCATTTTGCCCGAAATATGAGCCAAAACCTCGTGGTTATTATCGTCCACGGCAACCTTGAACATTGCATTAGGCAATGTTTCCAGCACTGTCGCTGTGACCTCTATCGCTTCTTCTTTAGACATACATACAACGCCAACTTGCTGAATAGTTGAGCAAACCAATAATATTAGCCTCTAACGGCCAATTTTTCAAGTCGCGGAAGCCGCATTTTGTGCGCCATTCGCTTGCCTGAGCCGTTTCTGCTCTTTTGTAAGCGTCAAAATTTCCGGCCCGTCCGGCGTTACCGCCAACGTATGCTCGGCGTGAGCCGACGGTTTGCCGTCTAATGTGACGACCGTCCACTTGTCGCCCAGCGTTTTTGTCGCCGCTGTGCCGAGATTAAGCATCGGCTCGATCGCAAAACAATAGCCGGCACGAATACGCTCTTTTGTCCCCGGACGCCCGTAATTTGGTATCTGCGGCGATTCATGCATCTGCCGCCCAATACCGTGGCCCGTATAATCGCGAACGATACCGTAGCCATATTTCTCAGCGTGTTCCTGAACCGCCCAACCGATATCACCGATTCGGTTATTGACCCGAGCGGCTTGGATACCTGCCTCGAGACATTCCTCGGTCACGCGAATAAGCTGTTTAAGTTCATCGCTGATCTTGCCTACGGGAACTGTCATCGCCGTATCTCCGACAAACCCGTCATAAGTCGCGGCCATGTCGAGCGACGCAATATCGCCTTCAACCAAAGGTGTCGTCTTCGAAAACCCGTGAACGATCTCATCATTGACCGACGCGCAGATCGCATACGGAAAGCCGTGATAACCGATAAATGTCGGCAACGCACCAGCATCGCGGATCATCTTTTCTGCCGCGTTATTGAGATCCATCGTCGAAATACCTGGCTCGACCATTACGCGCAAAGCCTCACGCACCTCAGCGATAAGCTCGCCGACGGCACGCATTTTATCAAGGTCTTTTGCTGATTTCGCGATTATCATTTTTTAGAAATTTCACCACTTAGGAACATAGGACACATAGCATTTTTTTCTATGTGATCTATGATTCTATGTGGTTCAAATCAGATCTTCGATAAGACCGTATATATCCTCTATCTCACCAGTTCCATCTACTTTCTTTAACCGGCCCGAACGCTCGTAATACGCGAGCAGCGGTTCAGTATTCGTTTTGTATGTGTCGAGCCTCGTTCGAACGCTATCCTCGTTATCGTCTGCACGATGATCGAGTTTTGCGTCCGGGTGATCGTCACAAAAGCCCTCGCTTTTTGGCGGACGCGAATAAATATTGTATATCTCGCCGCACACCGGACAGCTTCGGCGGCCGGTCAGACGTTTGAACAATTCGTCCTGCGGCACATCGACCTCGATGGCCTGTATCTCTTTCCCCTGCTCGACCGCAAGCTGCTCGAGCTGCTCGGCCTGAACCGCAGTTCTAGGATATCCATCGAGCACATACGTTCCGGCGGTGTCAGGTTTCGATGTCCGCTCCCGCACGATCTGGTATGTCAGGTCGTCAGAAATAAGCTTGCCCGACGCCATTGTCTCCTGAACTTCACGAGCGAGCGGTGTGTCGGCCTTTTTCATCTCGCGAAACATATCGCCCGTCGAGATCTGCGGTATCCCGCGACGCTCATCCATAAGCCTCGCCTGCGTGCCCTTGCCCGCCCCGGGAGCCCCTATTAAAACAATGATCTTATCCATTAAAATCTTTAGCCACAGAGAGCACAGAAGACACAGAGCAGGAAAACTTCCTTTCTCAGTGTTCTCTGTGCCCTCTGTGGCAAACTCTTATGATCTGCGACCGCGAAGACGCGAACCGGCTCCTAAGAAACCTTCGTAATTACGCATCACGAGCTGCGCTTCGATCTGCGATACGGTATCCATGGCCACGCCTACGAGGATCAGCAGCGAAGTGCCGCCGAAATAAAACTGATATCCGAGTCCAGTTGGTATCCAGTTCAGGCCCGATGTCGAGGTCAGGAAATTATCAACCGCCGTGCCGATGAATGGCAGACGTGCGACCTTAAATCCACTCAGCAACAGCTGCGGGATAAACGCGATCAACACGAGATAAATAGCACCGACTGTCGTCAACCGCGTCAGGATACCGTTCAAATAATCCGCCGTTGGAGCACCGGGACGAATACCGGC
>DEQS01000071.1 GCA_002360555.1 Chloracidobacterium sp. UBA3360 | reverse complement strand
TCCGACACGCCGGCGGCGATCATGGAAACTCTCGACCTGCGTCGCCCGATCTACAAAGCGACTGCACGTTTTGGCCATTTTGGCCGTAGAAACGGTGAGTTTTCATGGGAAGTAACAGATAAAGCCGAGGCTCTGAGGACTGCGGCTGAGGAACATAAAGGAGCTGCAAATGGCTAATCCGGGAACATCAATGGAATACGATATCAAGGACATCAATCTTGCCCCGCAGGGCAAGCAGCGTATCGAGTGGGCCGACCGCGAAATGCCGGTTTTAAGGCTTATTCGCGAGCGTTTTGAAAAGGAAAAGCCGCTGACGGGCGTCAAAATGGTCGCTTGTGCGCACATCACGACCGAGACGGCTAATTTGGCACGAACATTCCAGGCGGGTGGAGCTGAGGCTCTGTTGATCGCTTCGAACCCGCTCTCGACGCAAGACGACGTTGCCGCTTCCCTTGTGGCCGACTGGGGCATACCGGTCATGGCGATAAAGGGCGAATCGACAGACACTTACGTCCGCCACGTTAAAGCTGCACTTGATACAAATCCGAATCTTATCATCGATGACGGATCCGACGTTGTGGCAACGATGATCAAGGAAAAGCCTGAGCTTATCCCAAATCTCATCGGCACGACCGAAGAAACGACGACCGGTATCGTCCGTCTTAACGCAATGGTCGCGGCGGGTGTGCTCACCTTCCCTTCGATCGCGGTTAACGACGCTCAGACCAAGCATTTCTTTGATAACCGTTACGGCACAGGCCAATCGACACTTGACGGCATTATCCGCGCGACCAACATTTTGCTCGCCGGTAAGACGCTTGTCACGGTCGGTTACGGCTGGTGCGGTAAAGGCGTTGCGATGCGTGCCCGCGGTATGGGTGCAAACGTCGTCGTCTGCGAGATCGATCCTATAAAAGCGATCGAAGCTGTTATGGACGGTATGCGTGTGCTGCCGATCAAGGATGCTGCGAAGATCGGTGATTTCTTTGTCACCGTGACCGGCAACCGCCACGTTATCGACCGCGAGCATTTCGAAGTGATGAAAGACGGTGCGATCGTCTGTAACAGCGGCCACTTTGACCTCGAATTAAACCTCGACGCACTTCGCGATATGTCGGCACCGGCCGTCAAACGCCGGCCGTTCGTCGAAGAATACATCAGCAAAGACGGTGGTAAGAGCGTGATCGTGCTTGGCGAAGGCCGCCTGATCAACCTCGCCGCCGCCGAAGGCCACCCGGCCAGCGTGATGGATATGTCGTTCGCCAATCAGGCCCTGTCTGCCGAATATCTGGTCAAACAGAAAGGCAAACTCGGAGCCGGCGTCCACGTCCTGCCTAAGGAAGTCGATCAAGAGATCGCCAGCCTCAAGCTCCATGCCATGGGCGTTAACATGGACGTCCTCACCCCCGAAATGCTCGAGTATATGACGAGCTGGGAAACGGGAACGTAGGATAGTGAATAACTAATAGTGAACAGTGAATAGTTCAAAAAAAGCCTCGTCGTTTCGGCGGGGCTTTTTTCTGTCCCGGCATTAAAGTGCGGATCTTATTTGAAACTGCCCAATTCCCTCTTCAAAACAGTCAAAAGTTTGATGAACGGTATCGTCGTGAATGGTGTGCCATTCGTTTTGGACGCGATCTCTGACACGATGATGTTTTATCGTTGATGAAAGCTCTGATGGATCTCTAAGCAAAATAAACCACGCAAAATCTGCATAATCAGCAAAGCCCGCATAATAGCATTTCATTTTGCCGCTTAATGAGCTAATTTCACTCTCATGAAAGGATACGATGATCTTACAGATGGTGATTGGGTGGTGCTGCCGCGGGGCGATGTGGCTCCGCATTGGTCGGGGTTGTATGTGACGCTTAATCGGGGCGGTTCCATCGTGCTCAGCCGCGTTACGCACGAACGTCTCGGTGAACCGACGGGTTATCTGATAATGTTTGACCGCTTTGCACGGCGGCTCGCTCTCAAACCGGCGATCCCGGGCACACGCCACGCCTATCCGGCGAGAAATTACGGCCGACGCGGCTCCAAGATCATCCGAGCCTACCGCCTCGTGGCCGAATTCGGCATCCGCCCGCCCGACACGATCGAATTCTTGCGCCCAAAGATCGACCCCGACGGCAACATGATCCTCGACCTCCGCAAGATCCGCATCTCGCCAAAGGCGCATTCGCAATGCAGGAAAAAGCCCGTGATTAGAAATGGTTAGCTATAGGAAGATCAGTTTATGGTTTGGGGATTCCCAGATCCTTGCAAATCTTGGGTATCAGCTTTTCGTTGATCTCGGTGTGTCGGGGAACGGCAGAACGCCGATTCTGCGAGGGATTGTGCCACCAAGAATGGCTGCCGCCTTCACGAAGCAATTCGCAACCGTGCTTATGCAAATGACGGATCAGGTCGCGCCTTTTCATGCGGCTATCAGAGCTTCTTCAAACGGAGTTCCGGCCATCTTCCGGGCATCTTCCCGATTAAAGTCCAACGCCTCACGCAGTGTTACACGAAGACTTTCAAGCAACTCCTCACGAGTGCCTTCCTGACAGTTGACGCCCGGAACTTCTTCGATCCAGCCGATCCACCATCCGTTATCCTGTTTTACTACTGCCGTGTATTCGTTTGCCATGGCTCAATAATACGCTAATTACCGTAAAATCGTCTAGGATTAAAGGCCCCTGCGCTCATTACGGCTCGACAATGTATGAGATGAATTTAAATGTATTTCCCGACTTGGCAAAAGTCAGGTGCGAAGCGCTTTCGGTTGAGATGGTGTAGGTCAGGTTGCCGTCTCCCTTGGAAAACCATGGATTTTTGCCCATCTTATACTCGCCAAAGAAATCGCCGGTGACGTGTTTGTAGTTCTTTAAGAATTGGGCCCTCGTGTACATCCCCTCGTCGCCGGCGTCATACCCGTACGCAAACGGAAAACGCGTCATTGCGGCGACCTGAGTTTTATTGTTCTTTTCGACTGCCGCCCGGAACTTTGCAAAAAATGTCCGAAACGCCTTTGGCGCAGAATCCAGCCGATCCCGCTTAGGCTCCGGTGCGTACTGAGCGGCAATAGGAAGTGCGGTTAGTAAGATTACGATCGTGATGAGTATTCGTGTTTTCATGCATCCATATTACCCCGTTTCGTTTCTCGTCTGTTTCTAATCTGCAAATTTCTTTAACATTTGCCGATTAATTGGATCGTTTGCATCAATCGCCAGAGCCTTATCCAAGTGCTGTCTAGCCTCATTTTTTTCACCAATCATAAGCAGCGATAGAGCGAGGTTTCCCAAACACGCAGGATTGTTCGGCTCGTAGGCCACCCCCTCACGGGCGAAAGGGACAGCTTGGTCAAATTTTTCCTGTTCCCCAAGGCATCGAACTAACTCTAATATAGTATTTGACACTCCCGGCGTCAGATCGTTTGCTCGACGGAAGTATGCTTCAGCATCGGCTGGTTGTTTTAGCACACGAAGAATCAGGCCGCATGCAAAGTGAGCAATGGCCATATTGCGTCCCGCTGTCATCACAATTTGTTCGGCTTCGGTAAGCATTTCTTCCTTCAATCGTAAGAATATCTCCCCCCCTCGAGATTCATTCTTTGACTCTCTTGCACGTTCTGCCTCTATGTCTAAATCCAATGCCTCTTGGCACAAAGATTTAAGCCTGCTAAAAACCTCTTCCCTGCTCTCGCCGGGAATTTTTGGACGGCCGATATAGCGCTCCTCATTCGTCTGCAGGTCTAAATAAACTTCCAGACCGTTTTCTTCCCGAAGAAACTTGAATTTCTGATTCATTTCCTCTGTAGGAATGAAGCCAGATTTTTGGCTTAGCGACCCTTCATACTTCCACCCTCGGGGGGTAAAAACATGGTTCGGTTCGGTTCCTGCTAGCCAGCATGCCTTGATAAGATTTCCGTCCTTTTCCACTTCACCAAACTGCAACCAGGGCGACGGCGTTGTGAAGCCGCGAATTTGATCTACCACTGAAATATCTACCGTATGGCCCCCAACGTCGAAATCAAGCCCGCAAGACTCAAGGTAGAAAATGTATGCCTTCACATCATCCGGCGCCATGAAACTCACTGAGGCAATCTCATCATCGCTGTACAGTGTTCGATTTAGCGCCGCGGACAGAAAGCCTCGCCACCCGCCGGGAAAGAGCTTCTCAATCGGTTCTCTGCGAACAATAACTGAAATTGCTTCGATAAGTACCGCCATCTTTCTAATCACTGAAATGAACCGTTATCTGTTCAATGCCCGAATCGGAAAACTCTTGCTCAGCCATTTCCTTAACTTTTTCGAATAAGTTGTCTAAATGCAGTTGCACGCAGCTGAACTGAAAAACAAGTTGGTTCGATTTGCAGTGATCTCGATTTGCAACAAACGCATCTCTAAGACATCGTCGGAAACCATCGTCATCCCACCGCTCGTCTCGAAAGAATCGCTTCGGCATGGCGGTTAGCTTGCCTCGTGGGAACAGCGTTCCGGTTTCGTCAGCATCATTAACACGCTTGCAGAAAGCGACCGCTTGTTGAATTGTAAATCCGAGCGAGAATTCCGCTAGTGCTTTGAAGTGTGAAAAGCCTTCCTCAGCAAAGGCCACAACATGAACCTCCCCTTTTTTCAAAAGTTCTATATAGTTCGCGTCCTCCGAAGTCCGAATAATTCTCATCGCTAAATTGATGTTACTGACCGTTTGGGAACTCACAAAGCCTTAACTGATATTCTGAGGGAAAATCCCCGCTTGTAATGGCCGTTGCCCTTTGTATCGAGAACATTCTGAGTTTTTGCAGCTTTGCAAGAAAACTATCTACCACATCCAGAAATTCTTGGTTTGATCCATAAGGTCTATTCCTGTTGTACTTCCGCTGTTCTGAGCTCCAACAAACTCGACTCATTTCATCGTCCGTCAGCTTGCTAAGGTCGCGTACAGATAGTATCCAGACAAAAATGTCAGGACGTTTTACAATTACGTCCTTGTAAATTCCGGGACAAATCGCCCACGTCGGACTGTGTTTCTTTGCGGAGACTGCTTCCATCAACCTTTCGATATTGTCACCATACTTAGTCAATTCCCACCGTAACGTTTGCACGTCCGAATCATAGTGAACCTTGAACTCAATCCTTGTTCCATCCACAACCAAGTCACACTTGTTTTTTTCGAGGGCAACCTTATGGCCTTTTTGCCAGAAATATTTAGCAAAAAGCACAACAATTGGCCTTTCCTGCCGGATATTTGCTGCATAGGAACTCAACGCTTCCAAATCACTTCTAAATTCGCAAGACTCGAAGATCGCTTTGATGTTTTCAGCGGTAATCATCTACGATTGCCTCCAAATGAAAAGGCCAAGCCCGTTGCCGAGCGAAGCCATTTATTAAACAAACTGACTAACTACAGCCGCTGCAACCTGGGATCCGTTGCGCCCGTGATGGAACAGAGACAATGTAACACAGGTTAGTGAATAGTTAATAACGAATAGTGAACAGTGAAAGCCAGTGAATCACTCCTGATAAACACACCGCAGAACGCCGACGTTTGTCGACTTTTGGGTGTCGAGGTCTAGTTTTTTGCCTTGGACCCAGCCGACGCTGCCGCCTTGGCGTTTCCATTTGGCAGCTTCGTTGCAGGTGGAGATCGGGCCTTTTTTGGCGTACGGGGCGTCGTAGTATAGATACCGGGCGGCTTCGATGCGGGGGCTGCCGATGTAATCGACCGTCGTAACCGGGTCGCCGGATTCGGTGCGGAAGACGAGCAGCGTCCGCTCTCCGGCGGAGGTTCCCTGATCGACAAAAAAGTAGACTGCCGATATGCCGTAGAACGAATTATTGTCTGAGTTTTTGATCGTGTAATTCGGGTTCGTGCCCAAGCGGCATGCATCGGCTCCCTTTGCGGTTCCTTTGCGGATCCAGACGTTGACATCGTCACCGCCTTCGTCGGTGGGCTCGGCGATCACGATGTAAGTTTTGAAAACGAGACACTGGCCGTGATCGCCGGACTCCTGGTACTCCGGCGTCGCCGATCCCTTCATCGGGCGGAACTGGTTTTCCTGGCCAAACACAGCACCACTCGCGGCCATTAATAACGCGCAAACAAACACGATCAATCTCATAAACATTTCCTCCGGTAAAATAATGTTACCACTAGAATGCCAGATCATTCGATCCGCAGATCTTGCCGCACACTAAGTTTTTTCTCGACGTACCGCAACTTAACCTCAAAACGATGCGTAGTAAGGATAGGCGATTGTGACCAGATGATAAAATTGGTCATTTTTTTACTTAAAGTGTCACGAATCGGCCGGCGGCGGTGTTTACCTTTCAAGAAGTAATTCTGCCACAAAATTTATATCAGTTATACGGCGGTATTCAGCAATACGGAGTACGCGAGAAATGCATAATAAAGCAATACGTTTTTTACCATCACATTTTATATTTGTTCTAATCATAACCCTTTCTGCTACAAGCGTCTTTTCCCAGGCACCACAGGCCGCGGGGACGGATACCGGTGTCAAAGAGGTCGTTAAAGACACGTCACCCGTGACCTCTGCGGATGATTTGCCGGGCTCGGTTTACGTTAAAAAAAATGCTCCCGTAAACATCCCGCGTATGGCGACGCCGCCGGTGATCGACGGTGTGCTTAGTGACGATGTTTGGAAAGGTGCTGCTGTGTTTGGCGATTTTACGCAGATCCAACCCGGTGACAACATTGCTCCGAAACATCCGACCGAGTTTATGATGGCCTATGACGCAAAGAATCTATATTTTGCGTTTCGGGTAAAACAGGACAAGGCGACGGTGCGTTCGTCAATCTCTCGCCGCGATAATATTTTTAACGACGATTATGTGTTGATGTACATCGACACTTTCAACGACAAGCGTCAGGCGTACATTTTTGCGTTTAACCCGCTGGGGATCCAGGGCGACGGCACAGTAACCGAGGGCCGCGGCGAGGATTTTAGTATCGACCTGGTTTTTGAATCCAAAGGCGTGCTGACCGAAGACGGTTTTACCGTCGAGGCCGCGATCCCATTTAAATCGTTACGGTACGAGGCCGGCAAAGGCAAACAATGGGGACTGCACATTTTTCGCCGGGTGAAATACAACAATAACGAGCTCGATTCGTGGATGCCGGTTAGCCGTGCAATCAACGGTATGCTGAGTCAAACGGGACATATTACGGGGCTCGAAGAGATATCGACGACGCGTCAGCTCGAGATAAACCCGAGCTTTACCGTTAGTCAGACAGGCCGTCGGTCGCGTTACACTTTTAACAACGACCCAAGCGGACGTTACGTCAACGAAGGTGTAAAAGGCGATTTTGGTATGACCGCAAAATTTGGCCTGACGCCGACGATCACGCTCGATTTTGCATACAATCCGGATTTTGCGCAGGTCGAGGCCGATGCTCCGGTGAGCACCGCCAATGTCCGATTCCCTATCTTTTTTGCTGAAAAACGACCATTTTTCCTCGAGCGCATCGACATTTTCCAAAGCGGCTTAAACCTTGTCAACACACGTGCGATCGTCGATCCGGACATCGCGTTAAAGCTTACCGGACGACGCGGAAAGAATACCTTTGGCGTGATGTATGCTTCGGACAACGCTCCGGGTAACTATTCGGTTGATGAGCGGGAGAATCTGCTGGCCTGTCAGCGTCTGCGGCTGACAAATCCTACCGTCGTTTGCGGTATCGAGCGTTATGTCGATGAAAATGCAGATATTGGCGTGCTGCGTGTAAAACGTGATATCGGAGCCCAGAGCAATCTAGGATTTTTTGCGACGACCTATAATTTTGTTGATAAGCATAATAATACGGCGTCGTTTGATGGACGGTTTAAACTCAGCCCGAGCACGGTTGCCGAGTTTCAGGTCGTTGGGACCAATTCGAGACGTTTCTTTTACAATCCGGATATTAACGCCAACCAGTACCGCACAGGTAACGGGTTTGGTTATCGCGGATTTGTGCAGCGTTCGGGACGCAATCTGTATTTGGAACTCTCAGCAAACGGTCGGACTCAGGATTACCGTGCCGATGTAGGGTTTACCAGCCGCACCGACACCAATTTTCTTGGCACCTTTATCCAATATCAGACGGATCGCGACGCTAAGAAAAAGATCATTTCAAAGCGTCTATTTAATCAAACGAATATTACTTACGACTGGAAATCACGTCTGCAAGGAATGCAGTCAAACACACAGGGCATGCTCGCTCTGCAGCGGCAGATATATATCGGGACTGGGCTCGAATTTGGCTACGAACGTGTTTTCGAGCATGAATTTGGGCCGAGACGAACGGCGACCCAGCAAGGTGCTTTTTTTGGCCCGAGTTCGGAACGCTCGGCAAATCGTAAAGAGGTTTATGGCTTTATTGAGGCGACACCTTCCAAGCAATTGTTTTTCTTTGTGTTACTCAGCCAAAATTTTGGCAGCCTCGATTATGATTTCGGCGCCGGCCCAAAATACCCGCGTGTCAGCGCCCCCTATGTTGCTTGGTATAATACGTGCGCCATAGTTCCCGGCTGCACGACTCCTGCTCCGGGGCAAGACCCTGGCGCCGGAAACCTTACGTATTTCGAATCGTCCGTCCGCTATCAACCGACCACCGCATTTCAGGTACAGGTCAATTATAATCGGTCACGGTTGACGCGTAACGATACGAAGCAGGTGGCGTTTGACGACAATATCATTAGTCTACGTTCAACGTACCAATTTACCCGCAGCGTTTTCGCACGCCTGCGGCTCGATTATTCAAATATCTCGACGCGGCTTCGTCCTCAATTCGTTTTTGGTTGGACTCCAA
Organism: Chloracidobacterium sp. UBA3360; assembly: GCA_002360555.1. GTDB lineage: Bacteria > Acidobacteriota > Blastocatellia > Pyrinomonadales > Pyrinomonadaceae > OLB17. Next base: position 13,235 of record DEQS01000071.1, on the reverse strand, counting down.
GCCCGGGTACCGCGATCTACGCAGGCTATAACGACGACCTGAACTATCGGGGCTATAACCCTTACACCGGCCAACGGGAACCCGGACTGCAAGGCAACGGCCGCAGTTTCTTTATAAAGATGTCGTATCTGTTTAAGCGGAGTTTTTAGCCGATCAGGTTCGGACTTTTGTGAGGAGATAAACGCCGAACATCGAAAATATGATGAGCGGTGACCAAACGGCGAGCGTCGGTGACAAGATGCCGTTAAGGCCGAGTTGTTCGAATACGCTGTTTGTGCCGGTAAAAAGCAGCCACAACCCGATCGAATATCCGACCGTCACGACGTTTCCCTTTCGGCTAAGGCTAAGGGCAAACGGCGCGGCGAACAGAGCCATGATGAACGGCAAAAACAGCGTCGTGTATTTTTTCTCAAGAGCGACGGAAAGGTTGCGGCGTTCAACGACAGATTCGCTCGAAGCGATCTGCTTTTTAACCTCGCCGGTGCTTAACTGGCTAGGTTTTGCCCTCAAACCCAGAAAAGGATCCTGAGCTTCGACGACTTCCCCACCGATCGTGTTTTCCGTCTCGATCCGGCCCTCTCGCATGTAATTTTTTTCGACGTTTCCCGCAAAAGATATTTTCCCGCGCTCCCAAACTGCATTTTTCGCACGGTACACAGATTGCAATGCCGTCCCGTTATCATCGAATTGGTAGATCGACAGATCGTGCAAGCATCCGGCGGAGCATGGGAAAACGGGCCTATCGTTATCAGACGCAACCACAGCTGGGGCGGCGGTTCCATTTGTCGTTAGTGGTTGAGGTCCATCCACCTTTACGTTATCAGACGCAGACTCGACTGTTCTAAATGAATAGATGCGTTGGTCGCTAGCGATCCAATATTTCCCTGATCGATCTTCGACCTTCCCTCGTGCACGGAGCTGGTCCCGGATCCCGTCCTGCAGACGATTAGATCTTGGTGACAGGATCTCTTGAAGTCCAAAATTCAAGCCGCCAAGTGCCGCCATTAGCACAAAACTCGGCACCAAAAGCCTGTAAACACTTTGTCCCGCCGATGTCCATGTAACTATCTCGTTCTGCCGCGATTTTATCGCGTAGGTCGCAAGTACACCGATCATTGCCGCCGACGGCACAAGCTGGAGATACACGAACGGCAACAGGTAGAACAGATATTTGGCCAGCAGCACTATGCCGCCGTCCATCGAACCGGCGAATTTCCACAATTCGAATGCGGTAAAGATGATAAAGATCGCGGTCAGAAAGGACAGCGTTAAAAGAAAATTCTTGAGCAAATTGCGGACGATATCAAAATCACGAAGCCCCGTCGTCAGATCCACAAAAATATTGCGAAACTGTATTTTGCTTCTCGATCGGTTTAGTCCCCCGATCGCGGCTTTGATCTTTTCGACGGGCACGCTCCAAAAATCAAGCCGCCGTGAATAGTTGAACCATAGGATAGCCATCGCGCTCACTATGATCGGTATTAAGCTTCCCTGCGTAACGCTGATCGTACCGGTGCGGGCAAGCTGTTCGCCAAGGAATGAAAGCAGATAAAAAGCGATCAGCACCGCCAAAGCGACCGCAATTCCCCGCCCGCGGCCACCGCGGTTAAACCGCAAAACCATCACCGTCCCCAGCACACAGAAGATAAAAGGCGTTATCGAGAGTAGCAATCTTCGCTGCCAGATCAGCTCCGCTTCGACGCGGTCCTTCCCTTCTTTACCGGCGGCATAGGTCGAGAGTTGTGCTAGACCAAGCTCCTCTGGCGTTAATTCAGGGTTTTGAAGTTTGTCGATCAGATCGCCGCGTTTTGTTTTTATCGCTAACCGAACCTCACCGATACTTTCGGAAATATATTTCCCCGCTCCCGGCGTCATCGGTAGCGTCGAGGCTGACGCATTTTCAAGCACCAGCTCCGTCGTTTCGTCTGACGTATCGACACGCCCTTGCGTTGACGTTATCAGACGCACACTGTTATTTCCCGCGTCTTCGCTGTAAATAAAGATGTTTTTCCAGCGGCCGGTCTCGATATCACCACCTTTAACATACATGGTGTATCCGGCGACCTCGGTGTTAAAAACGCCCGGCTCGAGCGGCGATTCGAGCTTTTTTATTGCCGTTTGGAGCGCGACATTTCGTACAAGTGACGCGGCAAGCGGCACGCCCTTGAGATTTACGAGAAAGGCAAAGCCCGACAGGAACACGCCGAGTATCATGATCGGCACTGCGATCTGCAGATTGCCTACGCCGGACGCTCTTATCGCGACCAGTTCGCTGTCACCCTGCATTTTCGAGAGTCCAATGATCGTGCCGACAAGCATCGCCATCGGACACGTGAACGCGATCACATTTGGGACCAGTGCGATCGTCAATTGCCAGACAAGATTGGTCGGAATATTTGCGCTAAAGAATATGTCCGAATAGCGGCTCGCCTGTTGGACGAACAGTATCACGCTCAACAGCAGCCAAGCCATCGCAAAATATGGGACGATGACCCGCAGCAAATATGTCGAAATTAGCCAGCCGATGCGTTTCATTAACCTTGTGTCTTGATCGCCAGCGATTTTTCGCCGGTCACTTCTCTGCCTATTGAGCTCGAAACAATTAGCTTAAGTATAATGGATAAAGCCTTTAGAGCGTCCTGCTTGTCGACGGTAAATTCGGCAAACCTACTCGGGCCTAGTTTTCTTGCCGCCGCCGCGATACCCCGGCTCACACCGTCAAAAGGCCGCGTCGCCGCTCCCTGTCGGCATGTCGGACAGATAAGATGAAAATTACCCGATAGATTAGCGGTCTCTGCATCGTCAAACTCACGTCCGCAAGCGTTGCAATGCCCCCAATCCGGCAAATATCCCGCGAGCCGCAGCATCCACAATTCGAAATAAACGCCCGTACTCAATAGCGTCGAACGGTCATCAGACGCGGTTTCGACACACGCTCGGGCCATCCGGTAAAGCGTTTCGTTAGGGTCATGCGGAGGCGACAACGTCAGAAGCAGATCGCCGAGATATGAAAATTTCTGCAAAAAATCAGGATCACTCGCGGCGTCAAAATTTGACTGGATCAGATCCGTTTTTTGTATCGAGACCAGCTCGACCGCGTCTTTTTGAAAATACGTCGCCTGAACAACAGAAAATGGCTCTAATCCACTGCCAAACTTGCTCTTTAGCCGCTTTGCCCCTTTCGCAACACCGCGAACCACACCGTGATCGTGCGTCAAAAGGACGACGATACGGTCGGCTTCGGCCAGATTGTAGCTCTTGATGACCAGTCCCTCGGTCTCGACAAGCGGCATTTCGCTCCTATGATCTGAGTCTGGTCCACCTTGGTCCACCTGGTCCGGACCGGACCAAAAGTTCAGCGTTTTTGCGAGAAACTCATGTTTCTACCAGGGGATAAAATAAAGGATCCACGCCAATACGAGGCTGATCACGGTAAACTGGAGAAACGTTTTGACACCGTAAAATACTCGTTCCCGCGTCGTGCCATTGGAAAATATCGCGAATGCAACCGAGACGAAAAAAGCGAATCCTATCAGATAAATAAAGTGGATCATTTTTTCCTCCCGAGTGAGATATCGACGGAGTCGACCGTCGCCAGATAATTGAGAAGGCCGGCAACCTCGAGGAAACGCCCACCGTATTCAAATGTCGCAAGTGCGGCAACCTGCGGCGAAGGCGTTCCCGCCATAATAAAGCTCACGATCGCCCCTAAACCGTTACCCAACCGGGCAAAAGCATTTAGCAAATAGAGCAGCGTGCCGTCTTTGAAATCAAAGCCGGGATAATGCGCCCCGCCGCTCAACAGGGCAATTACGAACATTGACCACACGATCACAGCTATGATCGCCCCGCGAACCACCCTGCCCTGCATCAAATGCCCGAGTCCGGGTACGAACCATGAAATTAAACCAACCAATATCGGATTATCCATCAATATTTGCTCTCAATTATCTACTTTAACTATTGCTTGTAAATACTGCTAATAAATGCGTTACCAAGCCTAATAAATTACTTTAACTAACGAAACTCGCATATCGACACCAAGTGATACGAATTTCTGAGTTCGAAGTTAAGTCTTTCTGCATTTCTCCACAAAAAGCTCAAAAATCTCACGCGAAACGGCGTCCGTTGGCGACGTCATCTCAGGGTGCCATTGTACGCCAATTATAAACCGGCCTTTTCGCATATCTTCAACGCACTCGATCACGCCGTCTTTGGCCCACGCCACGGCTTTGAGGTTTTTCCCGACCTTATTCACTGCCTGATGATGCGACGAATTGACCCGGAGATCGCCCTTCGCACCTTTTACCGAAGCGAGACTGGCTAAAACACTGCCTTTTGCGACGCGCAGGCTATGCGAGTTTCGCGTGTGCGGAGCACCTTGTTCATGCTTATGACTTCCCTTCACCTGAGATTCGATGTCCTGTATTAGCGAACCTCCACGGTACACATTCAACGCCTGCATTCCGTAGCAGATGCCTAGAAGCGGCAATCCGAGCCTTTCCGCTTCTGCCAAAACAAGCTGATCGGTCTGATCCTTTTCCGTGACGACCGTTCCGAGGCGATGATGCGGCTCTTCGCCGTAGTAATGCGGATCGACGTCCGTATTGCTTCCCGGCAACAGAATGCCGTCCAGACCGGCGACAGCCTCAGCAATATACTCCGCCTTTGGGATCAAAGCTATTTGCACCGGAACGCCGCCGCAAGCCTCGATGGCTTCGCTGTAATCGCGTCCAAGATAAAACCTGCGGGTTTCCATCTCTAAACGCATCGTGATGCCTATTCTCGGACGTTTTCCCATAAACCCCTTAATGTTCAGGCATATCGACCAATTATGTCAATTTGAGCATTTGAAATTAAAACCTTATCATTTAGTTTTTATGCGGCAAGAAAGCAATATGGCGAGAATTCGCTCAACTACCGTCCTGCTCGTTACACGCGACGGCCAAACTGCGATGGCGGGCGACGGCCAGGTCACGCTCGGCGAAACTGTCCTCAAATCCAATGCCCGCAAGGTCCGGCGTATCTCTAATGGCAAGATACTTGCCGGTTTCGCGGGTTCCACTGCGGATGCGTTTTCGCTGCTCACGCGGTTCGAAACAAAGCTCGAACAGTTTCAAGGCCAGCTCGAACGTGCCGCGATCGAACTCAGCAAAGACTGGCGCACCGACAAATACCTGCGAAATCTCGAAGCCCTGCTCATCGTCGCCGACGGAACCGACGCCTTTCTCATATCCGGCAAAGGCGATGTGATCTCGTCGGATGACGGCTTGCTCTCCGTCGGGTCGGGCAGTATGTACGCTCTATCAGCGGCCCGTGCTTTGGTGAAACATACGACGCTGACCGCCAAAGAGATCGCCGAAGAATCTTTGAAGATAGCAGGCGAGATCTGTATTTACACAAATTCGGATATCGTCGTTGAGGAAATATGAAATATAATACGTCCTCCAAAACCAGATAAGCTTAGGGAGTGTTCAACATGAAGATATTGCTATTCATCATCTTGCTGGTTGGTTGTACGCTAACCACGAACGCTCAGAGTCAAGATACGTCGAAATTGTACGGGACCATATACGATCAACAGGGAGCTGTAATACCCCGTGCTAAAGTTACTGCCAAAGGCAATGGCAGGGTGTTCGAGACCGTTACGAATGCTGACGGTTTCTATACACTAACCATTCCGTTCAACCGTTATAAGCCAGGGTCGGCGCCTGTCAGATACGATATCACGGTAGAAAGTCCACATTTTAAGTCCTCTGAAATTAAAGGTTATGTCTTTATTCCAAGTTGCATGGGCGGTATGTCCCTTGATATTGCGTTAGAAGTGGGAGCACCATCACATACCGACATGATTATCCAGCAGTTATAGATATGGCGATCTACCTAGGCGGTGAGACCGTCGAAAAACCAAATCTCGACGACCTTACGCCGCGACAGATCGTGGCTGAGCTCGATAAGTACGTTGTGGGCCAGAACGCCGCTAAAAAGGCCGTCGCGGTGGCTCTACGCAACCGTATTCGCCGACAAAAACTACCTCCCGAGATCGCCGAGGACGTTTTGCCAAAAAATATCCTCATGATCGGATCCACCGGCGTCGGTAAGACCGAGATCGCCCGTCGGCTCGCACGCCTCGCGAATTCCCCGTTTATAAAGATCGAAGCGTCAAAATTCACCGAGGTCGGCTATGTCGGCCGCGATGTCGAGAGCATGGTCCGCGAACTCGCCGATGTCGCCGTCGATATCGCAAAACAGGGAGCGTTTGAAGACGTGTTGCCGCGTGCCGAGCAAAATGTCGAGGAACGCCTGCTCGATCTATTGCTGCCGCCGTCAGATTTTAGTTATCAGACCGGGGACGACGACGAAGCCACCGAGACGCCGCAATCCATTCACCGCACACGCGAAAAACTCCGCGAACAGCTCGTAAACGGCGATCTTGATGACCGTCTGATCGACATTGAAACCACCGATCGCGGCAACGCGACTATCGATTTTATCGGCGGCCAGGGCATGGAAGAGATGGGCGTCAATTTCAAGGATATGTTCGGGAATATGTTCCCGGGTAAGACCGTCCAGAAAAAGCTGACCGTCGGCGAAGCCCGTAAATACATGCTCCGCGACGAACAGGAAAGCCTTGTCGATATGGAGCAGATCACCCGTCAGGCACTCGAGAAAGCGGCGTCATCGGGTATTATTTTCCTTGACGAACTCGATAAGGTCGCCGGCCGCGAGACAGGAGGGAACCCGGATGTTTCCCGCGAAGGCGTCCAACGCGACCTGCTGCCGATCGTCGAAGGGACCAACGTCAATACAAAATACGGCATGTTGAGCACCGATCACATCCTGTTCATCGCCGCCGGAGCGTTTCACGTGTCCAAGCCGTCTGACCTTATTCCAGAACTCCAAGGCCGCTTTCCGATCCGCGTCGAACTCGAATCTCTGACGATCGACGACCTTAAGCGGATACTAGTTCAACCAAAAAATTCACTTATTAAGCAGTATCAGGCGTTATTGGGAACGGAGGGAATCGAGCTTACTTTTACGGATGATGCCATTGATCGGCTGGCCGAAATGACCGAAGAGATCAATAAAGCCACGGAAAACATTGGCGCGCGTCGATTGCATACTTTGGTCGAGAAACTGCTCGAGGACATCAGCTTTGCAGGCGGCGAACTTGAAGAAAAGCAGCAGCGTATTGACGCCGCTTACGTTGACGAACACTTAAGCACCCTGATCGAGGATCAGGATCTGCGGCAGTACATTTTATAGTTAAACAGATGTTATACATTGTCGCGCGAGACAGGAAGTCGTTAAACATTGCCGTTAAGCACTTTTGTGTTAAAGCGCCATTAGCACTTATAGCGCTTATGGTGCTTATCGGTGCGGGCTGTGGTAAGCGCGGGGCTCCGGTTCCGCCGAAAGAGCGGGTGCTGCAACGTGTTGAGATATCGGGCTTTCAGCGTGGTAATCAGGTGATTCTCTCTTGGAAGATGCCGGCAAAGAATGCTCCAGTCGGCAATGTGCAAAATATCAGCCGCGCGGATATCTATCGGCTCGCTGAACCTGTAACTTCCCCGCAGGCTCTATCGGAGGAAGAATTTGCCAATCGCAGCACGCTCATCAACGCGATGCCCATCTCGGATGGTGATTTTGGCAATAAAACCCTGCAGTTCAAAGATACGTTGCAGTTTGCGGGACAGGCAGCCCGGTTGCGGTATGCGATACGGTTTGTGAATTCTTCGGGGCAGAAGGCGGCTTTTTCGAATTCCCTGCTTATCGAGCCTACATCCAAGGTTGCGAGTGGCCCGGCTTCGCTGCTTGCTGAGGCGTCACAAGATGCTATCCAATTAAAATGGCAGGCTCCGTCGACAAATATTGACGGATCGCAGCCGGTGAGCATGCTTGGGTACAATGTTTACCGGTCAAATTCGGAAAAGGAGCCTGCTCGGCTATTGAACAAAACACCGATCACGGCGACGAGTTTTGCCGACGAATTCTTTGATTTTGGTAAGGATTACTTCTATTTCGTCCGTACCGTTTCGATAGGCGTGCAGGCGGAACCGGTTGAGAGCGTCGAGTCGAACATATTGAAAGTTAAGGCCGTTGACACGTTTGCACCGTCGGTTCCGTCGGCAATAACGGTCGCCGCTGCACCGAATGCGATCTCGATATTCTTTGCGGTAAACCCGGAAAAGGATATTGCAGGATATAAGATCTATCGATCTACCGATAAGGATCTTGCTAAGGAGCAATGGACGCTGCTTACGCCGCAATTATTGCAAACAAATACCTTTCAGGATACGAAGGTGGAGTCCGGTAAAACTTACCATTACTACATAACCGCGACGGATAAGACCGGTAATGTGAGTACACTGTCTGATGTTGTATCCGAAACCGTGCCGTAAATTATGAAGATCGAGCTTTCAGAAGTTCCCTTTCCGTCAAAGATCGTCTGCGTCGGGCGTAATTACGCCGAGCACGCGGCCGAGCTTGGTAATGATGTGCCGACAGAGCCGCTGCTTTTTCTAAAAGCCCCGTCCGCGTTGATCCAAACTGGCGAAGATATAGTGATACCTGAACAAAGTGATCAGGTTGAGCATGAAGGTGAGCTTGCGGTGGTTATCTCTAAGGCGTGTAAAGGGTTAACCGATGCTGATAATGTACATGAATATGTATTAGGTTATACCTGTCTTAATGATGTGACCGCACGCGATATCCAGCGAAAGGACGTGCAATTCACACGCGGCAAATCGTTTGACACATTCTGCCCCATCGGGCCGCATATTGAGACGGGGCTTGACGTGACAGACATCAGCGTTATTACTCGCGTCAACGGTGAGGTCAGACAGAGCGGTCGGACATCGCAAATGGTCTTCCCCGTGGATTTTCTGATACGATATATTTCAAATATGATGACGCTTAATGCGGGCGATATTATTGCGACCGGAACACCGTCGGGAGTATCGAAAATGAATCCGGGAGATGTTTGTGAAGTGGAGATCGATGGCATCGGAGTATTGAAAAACACTGTGAGATGAATGTTACGCCCCTGCTTAGGCGCGGGTTTCTGCAACGAATATTATGAAATTTTTTATAGACACAGCAAATCTTGACGAGATCCGAGAGGCTAACGAGCTTGGGATGATCGATGGCGTGACGACCAATCCTAGTTTGGTCGCCAAAGAGGGCGACGTTGATTTCAAAAAGCATATCGCCAAGATCTGTAAACTGGTCAAAGGCGACGTTTCTGCGGAAGTTACAGCCCTTGATACCGAGGGAATGCTGAAAGAAGGCCGGGCTCTTGCAAAGATCGCGAAGAATGTCGTTATCAAAGTGCCACTAACGATCGACGGCCTAAAGGCATGTCGCACGTTTCGTGCTGAGGGCACTAAGGTCAACGTGACGCTCTGTTTCTCAGCAGCTCAGGCGTTGCTTGCGGCTAAGGCCGGGGCGTCGTACATCTCGCCGTTTATCGGGCGACTAGATGATATTGCTCAGGACGGGATGCAGTTGATACGCGATATTGTGCAGATCTACGACAATTACGGGTTTGCGACCGAGGTTTTGGCGGCGTCGATCCGTCACCCGGTGCATATTGTGGATTGTGCGTTGGCCGGTGCCGATGTGGCGACGATTCCCTTTAAGGTGATCCAGCAGCTCGTCAAACATCCGCTAACTGACAAAGGGCTCGAAGGCTTTTTGAATGACTGGAAAAAGAGTGGACGGTCGTAAAATATTAAATTAAAAGCATAAAGCAAAATAAAAAGGCTGCGGACATTGTGTTCGCAGCCTTTCCCATTTCCCTACACCTTTGGTCCGGTCCGGACCAGGTGGACCACATGGACCAGGGTGGACCAGCCATTATCAGACGCTAGTCATTTCCCATTAGCGTCCTGAGCTGACTGTGAAGTCCGGCAGCGTCAGGGTCGCGTTGGATCGCAAACTGATATTTCGCCCTAAAATATTCGTCCGGCTCGCGCATCTCAACTAGTTCAACCACTTTATCAAGGTTTGCCTCGATCATACCGGCCTCAATTCCCTCTTTTGACGCAAACATCTCGTCAATCTCGACGATCAGGGTCGAGAATTTACGCAGCCAAGCAAAGTCCTCGTCCTCCATTAACAGGTTTACGAATTGCACCGGTGTCAGCTCTCCGTGGATGCCCTCGTACATTTCACGTTCGAGATCGAGCAGCGATTTGTGCAGCTTAAGCAGAATATTGCGTGCATTTTTAAGCTTTTCCGCGTTTTCCATAAATTAATGTTAGCCCACTTTGGTAATAAAACATATCGTGCTAATTTTTAATTGTTAGCATCCTAATCATATTTCGTTAGCCGGCTAATCGTTTAATAACAGGGTGCTAACTAAAAGAGCTTGCCCTGCTAATTGTATAAGTTAAGCATATGAAAACAGGTGCCGTTATGGAAGACGAGATCATTTTTCAAAAGACCATCAGCTACCTTTTGGCTCGTGTGACGACAGCGTACAAGACGGTGCTCGAGCGCCACATGGGGCTGATCGGTTTGCACGCCGGGCAAGTTTTTCTGCTGCTCGAATTGTGGAGCGAGAATGGATTGCGTCAAGTCGACTTGGCGCGCCGTCTGAGCCTCGCTGCCCCGACTGTCAGTAAGATGATCAAGGGGCTGATCGAGATCAATCTAGTCGAGATCGAGCGTGAGGATGGCGACGGACGTTCGACGCGGGTGTATTTGACGGATCAGGGACACGCGATGCGTGATGACGTAAACGCTCAGTGGCTCGAACTTGAAACAAATTATCTGGCCGATCTTAACGAGACCGAGCGACTGATATTGCCGGAGCTGCTTACCAAACTGCGAAAAGCCTACACCGGTGCCGCCGACGCCGACGAGGATCAATGATGGCCGAGCGGCAGATCACGATCAATTCGCGAAAATATGATGGCCATATCCGGCGGACTTGGCCGGGCGGGCTTATCAGCCAGAGCGAAGACCTGCTCGTCGTTGTCGGTCAATTTCGAGAGGACGTCCAGCACGACGATCTGGGCTTAATAAAACAAGGCACTGTTTCGTTTGAGCATTTTTGGCCGCGGCGCTGGTACAACATCTTTCGCTTTCACGAACCGGACGGCCGTCTTCGTAATTATTACTGCAACATCACGATGCCACCTATATTCGCGGATGATGTGATCGATTATGTCGATTTGGATCTGGATGTAATTGTGTGGCCGGATAAGGGTTACGAAGTGCTTGATCGCGACGATCTTGAAAAGAATACGATCAAATACGGCTATCCATCAGAGGTTGTCGCAAACGCAGAAAAGAGTCTGGCAGAATTGATCGCGTTGATCGAAAGCGGTCAGTTGCCGTAGTTAGCCAGTCAATATCCTGAGCGTATAGCTGCAAACTGTGAGCGGAACGCCTGGCGTGACGGCGATACGTTGTCCGGCGGGCAGATCCTGATTGTTGATAGCAGCGGGATTTTTGCCCTCGTTAACGGCCCAAAAACCACCCTTGCCATCCGTGACGAGCGTCAGATGCCTCCGGCTGACCTCTACATCACCCGAAAGCGGGATATCTACGGGCTTTGAACGCGAACCACGTCCCACAACAACCTCCGTCTGAAACACAGGTATGACATTTTGACGAACGCCGCCACGCCATATTTCAAGCCGGTAGAGCTCGGTCATACGGCTTTTGACATGGGTCATCTCTTCCCTGTCTTCGACGGGGATCGGCTCGGCCTGACGAATGTTAGAAACCGGTGCGGCAACAGCGGACGGCGGCGTATTTCGGGGGATATTTGGGACGGTAGCTGGTGTTTGAGTTGAAACAGGCGGTAGATCGGGCAAAGCCTTTGGCCTGACGAGTACGCCGGTTTTGTTGCTGGCTGAGTCTCCCCAGCTATGCTGAACACGGACGCCGCCTTTATCTAGGGTGCCGTCGATACGCAGTTCGATGACAAACGATTTTGTCTCAAGTTTCTTCTTACCCGCCAGTTCTTTCGCCCGCTCCGCGAGGATGTGGTAAAGGCCCTGTTCGAGCCCTTTGCGTTTTACGCCCTGCCACTCTTTATCGTCGTCATTGCTGAGGAAAATGATGTATTCGCTGGGGATTATCGTCGTGCCCTGCGGCAGCGAAAGGATCTCTTTCTGCATGACGCTCTCGACCTCGCGGGCGATCTTGACTATAAATTCTTCGGCCTGGCTGCGCGGTTTGACCTGCGCATCGCGGGCCGCTTCCTCAAGAACCAGCTCGGACGAATCACCATCGATCCAGCGTCTGACTTTGTCTAAAATGCTCAATTTAAGATCTCCCTTAGCCTAATTATCGCTTAGTTCGAGGTATTTTCCATTCAACCAACCGCGAGTCGCCGTCGCGTCTCCGGTGCGAGCCCGGCCTTGTTCGACGACATCAACTTGATACCAATTATTTTGCTCTTTTACAATTCGGACTTTTGAATTTTTGGTCACAAGCCCGATCTGGTCGTTACCGGCGTCCGGACCGGAACGCAGATAGATGTCTGTCTTGGCGACCGCCGTCCGGGTTTTTAGCGGATTTGTAATGTCAGGTATCAGGCCGCGTCCCCGCATATACGTCGCCGTGCCGTACAGAATACCCGTGAAAATACCAATAATGATCACAAAAGTCGCAAGCCGCCGCAGAGTCCGGCGCTTTTTGGTCTTTGCGACAATGGGCGATTCAGCGGTGATCGGGACGGGCTTTGGGACGACCGGGACCTCGGCCGTGATCGGGATTGGCCTTGGGACGTTTTGTGCGGAAACGCGGCCATCAGCGTGCGTGCCTGCGACCGCGAATCGAGCACGCTCATTCACACTCGCGTTTCTGTCAGTGAAGGCACGCTCATTCACACTCGCGTTTCTTCCTTGATCGGGAACAGGAGGAATAGCTACCGTTTCGGGGATCGGTTCAAAATTTGGCTGTGCGGGCGGCAGAGGTGAATAGCCGCGAGAGACATGCGGCTGCGGAGCCTCGACGCGGGCACGCAGCATCGTACTGTATTCTCCATCGGCTGCGATCTGACGTACGACGGCGAGATCTGCCCAGAGTTCATCGACCGATTGGTGCCGTTCACGCGGATCGGCGGCGGTGGCTTTGGCGAAAACACGGAGCAGTTCGCCAGCCCATTCTTCGCTACGGACTGATTCGGGCAAGCCGGTTATAGGTTCGTGCGCGTATGCTCTTGGTGCCTCGCCTGTGATCAGTGTGTATGCCGATTTTGCGAGCGAACAAATAGG
>DEQS01000020.1:47137-62351 GCA_002360555.1 Chloracidobacterium sp. UBA3360 | reverse complement strand
CTGTTGAGCATGCTCAGGGGCTGAACGATTATCTAACTCTTGCGAAATGCGAGAGCGAGATCGGGGACCATGCAAATGCCTGTGGTTTTATAGAGCAGTTTTAAGACGCCTTTGGTCAGGCGTTTTGCGGCGGCCATATTGTTTGGGTTTGTATTTCTAAGCCAAAGATCTATGCGGTCGTTTACCTCTCCGAGGCAGATCAACATCTCACTATTTGCCAATAGCTTTTTGATCTCTTTTTCTGTCGCTCCCCGAATGCCTTGTCTTAGAAGCGATTCCCACGTTTCACCCGCATTGATACGTTTCGAGAATGTCTTTGCATAAACAAACGCGAGGCTGTCCGGAAGATAGTTGATAAATGGCAGCATCGTTGTATGTAGCTCGATCGGAAAATAGCGGTAAGGCGTTTGGTCGAGGAATAAATACCCGCCGGGTTTTACTCGGTTCCAAAGCAACGGCAAGATTATGGGACGTTCGTTCGGCAGCAGATGCTCGACTACCGCACTCATTATCACGATATCGAATTCACCTAGGTCCGGCGGCAGGCTCGATCCGTCCGGTGAGACGATAAAGCTACAGTTTTTCAAGCCGTAGTGTGCCGAGCGCGCCTTCGCGATCTCAAGGAGATCAGCACGCAGTTCGACGCCTGTAAACTCAGCATCCGGATACTCGCGGGCGAGGATCGCGGTCGAGGCTCCGCTGCCGCAGCCGAAATCAAGCACTCTTTTACCCGCAATGTCGGACGGCGCAAAATATGCGGCGAGATCATTTAGCAAATATTTTGAGACGTAATTTGGATCTTCGTCGCGACCCAACTCATCGCAGACCCATGCGATACCTTTGACGGCGAGGATCTTTTCAATGAGATCGGTCGGATAGGTTGTTTCGCAGGAATAAATGGGTACGAATTGCGAGTCATCCGCCGGCCGGACGGTCACGCGGCGGAGCCCGTTGTCCATTTCTATTATTTGCAGCTCGCCGTCCGCGTGGGCGATGATCTCGGTCATCTGATGCCTTATTCGATCACGACGAGTATATCGCCGGCCGCGACGGTGTCGCCTTCGGAGGCATTGATCTTGGTGACGACGCCGGTTTTTGGGGATTTCATTTCGTTTTGCATCTTCATCGCCTCGACAACGATGACGCCATCGCCTTTTTCTACTTCGGCACCAACGGCAACAAGGATGCGGACGACCTTGCCGGGCATTGCGGTTTTGATCTCGGCAATACCTTCCCCGTGTTCGTGATCCGCACCCGCACCGCGAAGCCGTTTCGGGTCGGCGATCTCAACCTCGAATTCATGCCCGCCGATAACGACTTGGTTAGTGTCCGGCGAAACAAAAGCCTCAGTCATCTTGTGACCGTTTCGTAGAGCAAAAATGCCGGGCTCGGGCTGTGACACCTCAAGCTTATATTCGCGCCCGCCGACTAACGCCCTAGTTTTTCCGTCTTGCTCGACTATCTCGACATCGAGCTTTTCGCCGTTAATTTTGGCTTGAAGTTTCATAGGAATTTATATGCCCGCGAAACACGCGAAAAATAGGAAATCCTCATTTCGTGTCTTTGGTGTGTTTCGTGGGCTACATCTTACTTATTCGGCTGCGGCGTTACGCGTAAATATGGCTTGATCTCGTTCCAACCCTTAGGGAATTTCTCTTTAGCGTCATCGTTCGAGACTGCGGGGACGATGATACAGTCATCGCCGTCTTGCCAGTTTACCGGTGTTGCGACGCTGTATTTGGCGGTCAATTGCATCGAATCGATCACACGCAGTACCTCGTCAAAGTTTCGCCCGGTGCTCATTGGATAGACGAGGATCAGCTTGACCTTTTTGTCCGGGCCGATGACAAAGACATTGCGAACGGTCATATTGTCCATAGCGGTACGCCCCTCACTTGAGCCAGCAACCTCGGCGGGCAGCATGCCGTAGAGCTTTGAGACGTGCAGGTCAGTGTCGCCGATCATCGGATAATTGGGTGCGTGGCCGGTGACCTCCCCGATATCGTGTGACCAACGTTCGTGCCCCTCGACCGGATCGACGCTGAGACCGATGACCTTGACGTTTCGCTTGTCAAACTCCGGCTTGAGTCTCGCCGCCATACCAAGTTCCGTAGTACATACCGGCGTAAAATCCTTAGGATGCGAAAACAATACACCCCAACTATCGCCAAGCCATTCGTGAAAATTGATCGTTCCCTGCGTAGTCTCCGCAGTAAAATCCGGTGCTTCGTCACCTAAACGTAATCCCATATGTTTTGTCTCCGTTTTTCTTTACTCAAGATTATAACCCAAACCGTGCATTAGTCATCGGCGGCGTCCTCGTCCTCATTTGGTAGCTCGGCTTTTCTCAGGCGGAGGAGCGTGATGCGTTTTTCGTCGGCTCTGAGGATCTCGATGTCGAGTCCTTTTAGTTCGAGTTTGTCGCCGACTTTTGGTACGTAGCCGGCTTCGGAGGTGACGAGGCCCGCGATGGTCGTGTATTCGTCATCCTCTAGTTCGATGTCGAAGATACGTTCGACCTTGTCGATCTCGGTCGAGCCGAGCACGTCGTAATATCCGCCTTCGCCCTCGATGATCTCGATGACCTCTTCCTGTTCGGTATCCTCGTCTTCGATCTCCCCGACGATCTCTTCGATAATGTCTTCCACGGTGACGAGGCCCGCGACGCCGCCGTATTCGTCAATGACAACGGCGATCTGGACGTGATTTTGCTGCATCGATTTGAGTAGCTCGGCCGCCGTTTTTGTTTCGGGCACGAAGAAAACGTCACGCATTATGGTCTCGACCGGATTTTCTTTTTGTCCGGTGGCGAGAGCCGCAAGCAGGTCGCGGACGTAGATCATACCCTCGACATTATCGATGGTGTCGCGATAGACGGGCAGGCGTGAGTATTTTTCCTCGATGATGACATCGCGGGCGTCTTTGATAAGCGTGCCGACCGGGACCCCGATAATACCCGTACGCGGGGTCATGATCTCGCCGGCGAGCGTGTCGCCAAATTCGACGAGCGTCTCTATCATTTCGCGTTCGCTTTCCTCGATGATGCCCTCGGCCTCGCCGACCTCCATCAGCGCCTGAAAGTCTTCGGCGTTGTCGTCGGCACGCTCTTCGGCAGAGTCGGGTGCGATGGTCGATTCAAGTTTTTGCAGAGCTTTCGCACGTCGGCGGTTAGTGATCGGATCGACAAAAAACGAAACAAATGCGTACATCGGGCGGATGACCGGCAGCAGAAAGAGCAGCTTTTTCTCGGTATCTTTGCGGATCAGCAGGCGCGGTATGATCTGACGCACCAAAACGGTCGCAGTAATGGCAATCGCTAGTCCAGCGATCAGTAATTTAGGCCGCGTCGGTACAAATTCGGAAATGATCACGGTCACGAGTATCGAAACGCAGATCAATAAGACCTGGATAACGGACGACAGTGCAAATCGAAAACCGGGACGGTTGTCTAGTATCTCACGCAAGAAACTAGCCGAGTCTTTTTTGTTGGCAAGTTCCTCGTCAGACGCAAGCCGCCGCAATCCTACATCCGACAGATGCGAAAACGCCATATCGACCGTCGCCATAAAAGCCAGGGCGAGGAGTATGGCTGCCGCTATGAAAATTTCAAGTTCCATAAAGTGTCGCTAGTCGATATTTTTCCAGGCACGGCCGTCGGCCTCAAGCAGGTCGTCAGATTCTTTTGGCCCCCAACTGCCGGCGGCGTAATTTGGAAAACTTCGGGGTGGCAACGCACTCCAAACGTCGAGCACCGGATCGACGATCCGCCAACTAGCCTCGACCATGTCAGCTCGCTGAAATAGCGTCGCGTCGCCGATCATGCAGTCAAAGAGGAGACGTTCGTAGCCGGTCGAGACCTGTTCGCCAAAATGTTCGACGTAGTTAAAATCCATATCCACGGGGCCGATCTGTACAATGGGGCCGGGGATTTTAGCACCAAAATGCAGTGTGATGCCTTCGTCGGGCTGGATGTGGATGACGATGCGGTTAGTCCGCAGTCGTTCGACCGGGGTGCCGCGAAAGAGCGTAAACGGCGCCTGTTTGAACTGGATCACGATGCTCGAATGCCGCTTTGGCATACGCTTGCCCGTCCGGATGTAAAAGGGTACGTCGGCCCAACGCCAGTTGTCGAGCGTGAGTTTTAGCGCGGCAAATGTCTCAGTGTTGGAGTGCGCCGCGATCATTTCTTCGTCGCGGTATGCTGGGACTTTCTTGTCGTCAATCTCGCCTTCGCCGTACTGGCCGCGGCTTGTTTTCTTAAGGACATCCTCCGGCGAAAAAGGCTGGATGGATTGCAATATCTTTGCCTGTTCGTCGCGGACAGGATCGGCGTCAAATGAAACGGGCGGTTCCATCGCTGTCAGCGTGACGAGCTGTAAGATGTGATTCGGTATCATGTCACGCAAAGCTCCCGCCGAATCGTAATAACCGCCGCGCCGCTCGACGCCGAGAGATTCGGCGACGGTGATCTGGACGTGGTCGATAAAATTGCGGTTCCAGATCGGCTCAAATATGCTGTTGCCAAAACGAAAGACCAAGATGTTTTGCACTGTCTCTTTGCCGAGATAATGGTCGATGCGGTAGATCTGACGTTCTTTGATGGTTTTGAGCAGATCGGTATTCAGAGCCTGAGCCGATGCGAGATCGCGGCCAAAGGGTTTCTCGTAGATAAACCGCCGCCAGTTACTGCCCTCTTCTTTCCCAAGCCCGTTTTTAACGATCTTTTGCGTGACATTTGCAAAAAGGTTAGGCGGCGTCGCGAGATAGTAAAAATAATTGTCCGGTATCTGATGCGTGGTCGTAACCTCGCCGATGAGGTCTTTGAGATCGCCGAACAGTTTTTTGTCGTCGTCAAAATCGCCGCCCGTGTAATAGATGCGTTCCGCAAACCATTTTAGGAGCTTTGCCTCAGGACCGCCCGGGATGAACTCTTTGAGGTTCGCCAGCATCTGCTCACGAAACTCTTCGGTCGTCATCTCCTGACGCCCGACGCCGATGATGGCAAATTTGTGCGGCAGAAAATCCTCTTTGGCAAGATTATTGAGAGCCGGGAAGAGCTTTCGTTTGGTCAGATCGCCCGTCGCGCCAAAGATCACCATCACGCACGGATCGGCTATTTTTTTTGAATCAGTCATTGGCCTATTTGGTCAGAGAAATTCACTTTTGGACCGTCAGTCTTCATTTCATTGTAACAACTATTTGACCAAGTATTGTTCGCTCAGGTACGAACGGCCGATCGCCCGATAGAGTGTAATCAGCCTTTCCCGCGCGATTTCAAGTCTAGGGCTACCTGCCTCCTGCGATACCAAAAGGCTTTCGAAACTCTGTTTCAATAATCGTTCCGCCTCAGGAAATCGCTTTTGTACCAAAAGGCATTCCCCGAGAGCGCCATTTGCCGCCGCTACCCAGAAGTGTCCGGCGGGAAGCGACGAGTTACGCAATTCGACAGCTTCCTGCAAAAGTTTCTCACCGTCCTTGGCATATCCCGAATGGGTGATGCTAAGACCTTTGGCGATAAGAACGGTCGGGTAATTGTCATAATGTTTGCCAAAGTTATCAAGATATATTTTAGCGGCCGCGTCCGCACGGGCAACAGCAAGGTCATATTTTTTCTGGCGCTCGAATAACACAGCCTGATTTCGCAAATTGTCGCCTATCCATAAATTCGTTGAAGAAAGATATTTGCTGAATAATGCGCTTGCTTCGGTCAGAGCCGCGTCCGCTTCGGCGAAATTACCCGTTTCAGTAAGAAAGCCGCCGTAGATGTTAAGGGCAAAACCGTAGCCGGGGGTGTCGGTCTCACCGCGAGCGCGATAGTCATCGACGGCCTCGCGTGCGGTTTGCAGAGCTTCGCCAAACCGTCCCTGATCGGCGATGGTTGATGCGAGTGTGCAGCGGGTTATCGCCAATGCCTGTCGATCAGTGTCGTTAAGGCGCGGGGCTATTTCGAGGGATTCCCTAAACAAAGCTTCAGCTTCGTGTGAATCGCCTTGGGTGCGCCGCAGGTAGGCGAAATTATTTAGATGGTCGGCCATTATATTTGGAGCAATAGATCCTTTGGCGTAAGCAGAACGCAGCCGAGGCAAGAATTCACGATAGACCGTCTCCGCCTCTTCCATGTCGCCCTTGCTAAAGAGAAGTCCTCCCCAAATCACCGAAGCCGAAATAAATTTTGGATCGTCTGCCCCGTAAGCTTGTCTGACAAGATTGACGTACTGCTCCATATGCTGGCGGGCCCGAACATAATTGCCTTGCCCAAAGAATGTGGAGGCAATTGTACGCTCTAGTTCCATCTTTAGATCAGGGTCGTTATCGAATTCCCCATTTTCTAGCCGCCGAGCTGCTTCGTCGAGAACCTCGTTCACCGTCGTCTCGCGCCCGCTTTTTTTTAGGGGGCTCAAGAATGGATTTGAGTATCTAAGAGTTTCTTCGAGAAATGCGTTCACATTTTCCGCTTTTTCTTTCTCACGCTTAGCCTGGCGGTACTGCCAAATGGTCGCGGTCAGGCCTGCAATGACACTTATAAACACGAGTGCGGCAGCGGCGACACCGAGACGATTGCGGCTAACAAATTTTGAAAAGCGGTATGAAACTGTGTTGGGCCGCGCCGAAACCGGCCGATCATCAAGGTGGGATCGAATATCGGACGCAAATTGTTCGACCGATTGATAGCGGCGAGCCGGTTCCTGCCGTAAAGCCGTCAAGATAATGTTGTCGAGATCTCCATTTAACTGTGACGCGTGGCCCAGATGGCTAGGCGGCACAGGTTCGCGTAAGCCACTTGTCCGGACTATCTCGTCCAAGGTCTTTCCCTCAGGGTTAAACGGCCGCTCGCCGGTAAGCAATTCGTATAAAACCACGCCCAGCGAATAAATGTCGGATGCGGTTGTTATCTGTCCGCCCTGTATCTGTTCAGGGCTGGCATAAGCCGGTGTTAACGCACGAAACGCTGTCTGGGTTTGCTCAGCATCTGTTGCCAATCCATCGTCCGCTAACTTTGCAAGCCCGAAATCAAGCAGCTTTGGTTCGCCGTCATCGGTTACCAAGATGTTTCCCGGTTTGATGTCACGGTGGACGATCAGATTGCGGTGAGCATACGCGACCGCCGCACTAACTTTTAGAAAGAGGCCGAGCTTTTCGCGAATATTAAGGTTTTTTGCATCGGCAAACTTACCTATCGAAAGGCCATCGACATATTCCATGACGAGAAAAGGTTCTGCATTCTCTGAAACACCGCCGTCGAGCAATTTGGCGATGTTCGGGTGATTAAGCGAGGCAAGTATCTGGCGTTCGCGTCGAAACCGCTCGACCATGTGGCTCTCGGCGATCGTCTGGCGAATGACTTTAATGGCGACTTTTTGCTCGAACTCACCGTCCGTCCGTTCGGCAAGAAAAACGGCCCCCATTCCGCCAAAACCTAGCTCACGAATGATCCTATAAGTGCCAAATTGCTTGCCGATCGTTTGGGGAGCTTCGTCGATGATCTCTGAGTATGAAAACACAGGAGTTTCGATGAAATCTTCCGATTCTGTGTATGAGGCTAGCCACGACTCGATTTCGGAGAGGAGTTCTTTATCGTCACCACATCTTTCGGCGATAAATGCCGCACGTTTACTCTCATCGAGATCGAGTGCCGACGCAAATATCTCTTTTAAATTTTCCCAATTTGCAGTTTTATTCACTCTTTAGCCGTCGGTAAAGCCATGTTTTTGCGATCGTCCATTCACGTTTTACTGTTGCGGGGGAAATGTGGAGCGTGTTAGCGGTTTCTTCAATGGTCAGGCCGCCAAAAAAACGAAGTTCGACGATCTTTGCCTGCGTTACTTCAAATTGTTCAAGAAATTCGAGTGCCTCGTTTAGCTCAATGATGTCAACTTCGCGTTTGCCATCAAAGCTAAGATTTTCCGTAAGTTCGATCCGCTGGCCAAAATCGCGCTTTTTTGATCTTTTTGCGACCGCGTGATTTACCAAAATATTTCTCATTACCTGAGCTGCCACTGAAAAAAAATGAGCCCGGTTTTGCCATGATACATTTTCCCAATCTACGAGCCGGATATACGCATCATGCACTAATGCAGTCGCCTGCAAAGTATGATCCGGCCGCTCATTTTGCATATAGCTCTGCGCAAGTTTGCGCAGTTCGTCATAAACGAGCGGCAGGAGTTTTTCGGGAGCACTCACAGCACCGTCATTGATTTCCTGCAACAGAGCCGTAACTTCTTCGCGACCAGACATATATCAATATTCAGATAGCGTCATTATAGGTCGAAAACCCAAAATATGAAAGATTTTTCATTTTCTTGAGCCGATTGAAGTTTTTTTTTTGCCTTGTAGGTCGAAGGAAATATTTTCAGGAGTTTGTAGTTATGAAATACCGTTCCGCTGATCACCGAGATCTTGCAATATTAATGTCGATATTATTGCTTTCAGGATTTTTCTTTGCGTGGGCCCGAATTGCTCGATCGCAGGCAAAAGATGACGAACTATCTGCACGGGCCGGTTCGCGATTGATAACTGTCAACACTTCCAAACAAGGTAATCCGCATATTAATTTTGACGATCCCCTTGAACTCAAACTTGGGCAAAATGCATTGGGCACGCAACCCGTCGCTCTTGTGTCGGCGGATTTTGATTCGGACGGAATTGCTGATGTTATAACTGCAGACGCAAGCGGCTCATTGCAATTGTTGAAGGGGATAGACTCGGCTAATTTTGCGATCGATCCGACAAAGAAAGAGCAGGCGAGACCAGAGCCTTTTTCGGCGATCGCGACTCATGCAGGATTAGGCATTTCACCAGACTACTTATTCGCCGGTGATTTTAATGCCGACGGCAAACAGGATGTGCTCGGAGCGGTCAAGGGAGCAAACGGCATCGTCGTTGTCATTGGTGACGGACTTGGACATTTTTCGCAGCCGGTTAACATAACGGTCGGTGGCATTATTTCGGCAGTCGAATCAGGCGAGATCGGTAAACCGGACGGTCAGGCCGATCTTGCAGTGGCTTATTCAAACAAAAATGGATCGTTCCTCGCTGTATACGAACATCCGGAAAGTGCGTTCAAACATGCTCCCGAAATTATCAAACTACCGTCTGCCGCAACTACTATTGCAATCGGCAACATCGACGAAGATTTTTACTCTGACGTAACCGTTGGTTGTGGAAACGACCTTGTTATTGTCCACGAACGCGGACAGGCGTATCCGTGGGACATCGTGAAAGATTCGGGAATAGTGCGCCCGCCCGCGGTAGTCAAAGTTCGCAGCATGCCATTTACTATTGCATCGATTGCTTTAGGCAGATTCGGCGAAAAACGCGGCACTTCACTAGCCATTCTCGGCGGTGATGGGAATATCTACCATTTAGAAGCACCGACAACGACAATCTTTCCAGGTGTAAAGCTTGCCTCTACGATGTCGTCCGAATTAAAGGCCGATCCATTCGAGCCCTCTGATAACAACGGCCGAAGAATGGCGATGATCTCACAAGAACCAAAAGAGATTGGCGAGATCGACCCTTACGGCAATCCCAACAAGAGTGCGTCCGAGCGTAAGGATCCGACTCAGATGCTTGCTGATGCCGTGGCGAACCAACAAGCTCCAATATTTGATCCCGAAGAAGTAAAACGCCGAAATGCCGAGGACGCACCGCGAAGAGAGGCTATGAAACAGCGGTCCAAGAGTGCATTCGTCCGCAGTATTTCAGCAAAAACTACGAGTCTCGCAAAATGGACCATCAAACAGTTAGCAACAGGTAATCGATTTGTAACAATGGCGACCGCCGGGGCGAAATTGACTCGTGCAAATTTGTCAGATAGTTCACTTGACGACCTTATCGTGACTTCCGAAAGTACCGGACATTTGGAATTGGTCATAAGGCCCAGCGACGCAAGCGGCAAATCAACCGTAGAATATTCTGCGATCGACGGCAATGGCGGGATCCTCGCCATTTTGCCCATTCGGCTTAACCTTGACGGGATAAGTGATCTGGTGGTTTTGCGACAAGGTACATCTTCACCGGAATTGATAATGTCGACCCCGACGGCCACTTTTTCGGTGAATACGACCGCCGATGAGGCCGATTGCAATTTCGGAGGATTCTGCAGTCTTCGGGATGCGATCAGGCGTGCCAATCAAATTGGCGGCCCCAGCACAATTTATTTTGATCTACCAACGTACCCCGCGGTCATCGCTCCGTTAACGCCGCTACCGGCTATTTTGCGACCAATAACCATACAGGGTAGCCACTTCCCGAACGGCACAAAGAAGATCGAGATCTCAGGCGAGAATATGGGCGGTGCTGTGGACGGGCTAAAGGTCAGGACTAGCAATGCGTTTATTTACGATCTGGCGATCACGGGGTTTAAGAGTCAAACGATCAGCGGCAGCCAGGTGGGCGGAAATGGTATCGCGATAGAGAGTGATTCGGCCTTGCCAAACAACGCAAATAATACGGTGCTTGCATGCTTTTTAGGTATCGATGTCACGGGCGCGACCGCGAAAGGTAATATGGCAGCCGGAGTTTTGATCTTCGATTCAGACAATAATGATGTCACCAATACAGTAAGCTCAGGAAACAATACGGGAATTGCGATCGAGGGCGGCAATTCGAATTCATTCAATGGCAATATTCTTGGGCTCAACGCAGTCGGCACCGCTAAAGTGCCAAATTTCCAAGGAATGTTTCTCGCCGGTGCCGACAATAGAGTCGGCGGCGATTTTGCCGGAGCTCCGAATACGATCTCGGGCAACGGAGTTGTAAGTAACATCGCTCCATGCGTTGGTTATGGCATCGTCGTTCCGATCTTTGTCGACCTTACGACACTCGACCTATTGAGTCACGACAATAGCATCGTTGGTAATAAACTCGGGACCGACCCCTCTGGTGGTATTGGTCTTGGGAATTGCTGGCAGGGAATTAATGCAGAGCCTTTTACTGGTACGACGATCGGATCGATCGCCGAATCTGGACGCAATATCATATCGGGTAACGGCTTGGGCGGCGTCTGGTGCGAAGCCGTCGGAAATGCAAATCAGACCGAAGGAGGGTTCTGCTCGATCATGGGCAACAACGTCGGAACTGATATTACGGGAAGTTACAGTATCTACAATGATGCTCGCAACACCCCGCAGATCAGCGGACCACAAAGTGCCGTGCTGGCGGGGACGAACTACTCGGTTTCGGCAATAGGAGCTCCGGGCGGCACAACACAAGGCGGTGCATGTACGGGTTTTTGCAATCTTGTTTCGGGCAATTCCAATGGCGGTAGCGGTATTGATCTGGCATCCGGGATAATGGTCGGCGGTCCGGGTATAGCTGGTGTTTTCAACAATTACGTCGGCACAAAACGAAACGGCAGCCAAGTGTTAGTCAACGCTGGTTCCGGCATCGATATGGCTTCGACAAATCTGACGACAGCCTCACCGGTTTATTTTGCCGGCGGTCACACCGAATTTGATGGCTCCCTGGGTAATCTGGTTTCAGGCAACGACCATGCCGGCATTGTCGTAGGAGCGACGGTTGAAGGAAGTCCGGGCGAATATCAAGTCCAAGGAAATCTGATCGGCACCGACCTTTTCGGAGAGTTGGCACTGCCTAATGGGTCGGGCGTATTTATTGGAACAGGGTTCATCAATACGGTCGATATTGGCGATAGCGATCCGCTCGGCCGCAATGTGATCGCGGGAAATGCCTTTAACGGCATTAATTTATTTTCCGGGTTCGGGGTCAAGATCATCAATAATGCGATCGGTGCAAATGGATCACTCGCTCCTCTTGGCAACGGAGGAACCGGCGTGAATGTTGGCGGCTATTATGCCTCTAGCATAATTGTCGGCGGCACCGATTCGACGACTTCAAACATTATCTCCAATAACGGAAAATCAGGCGTCAAGGTCAATGGCGTAACGTCCACATTTACCCCTATTCGTGGCAACGTCATTCAAAACAACGGTCAACTCGGGATCGATCTTAACCAGTCAGGATATTTCCCGGATGGTGACGGTGTAACGCTGAATGACGATTGCGCTAAGGATGCGGATCTCGGGGCAAACAGGCTGCAGAACTATCCAGTTCTGTTTTCGCCCGGATACAATGTGGATGGTACGGTGCATGTGACGGGAACTCTCATCAGCGAACCATTTAGCCATTTCAGAATAGATGTCTATGCAACGTTAGTTGCTGATCCATCCGGCCACGGCGAGGGGCAGCTCTTTCTAGGTACAGCTGAGGTAACCGTTGATGGCAATGGCTTTGGTAGCATTGACTGGAACAGCCTCGGGACCGCTCCGAATGGGGCGTATATTTCGGCAACGGCTACTGACGATCTTGGCAATACGTCAGAGTTTTCATGCAATGCCGGACAATCGTGTGATGGTAGCCAGGCATTCCAGAACCTCGAAGAATACAGATCGGCGGCTCCGCTTACGTGTCCGGCTAGCATTGTCGTCAACATCGACACGGATCAACCCGATGTGACTGGCGACCAAGTCTGTGACGTCAATACGTCCAATGGCACTCTGGATTGCAGCCTTCGGGCAGCCCTCGAGCTTGTCAACAATCCATTATACGTTGGGCCGCACGAGATAACCTTCAACATACCGGGCAGCGGCGTCCATACGATATCGCCTGCAACGCCATTACCGGAGATCAGCAAACAAGTTCAGATCCTTGGGGACACACAGCCCGGTTCGGAAACGAGACCGATGATCGAACTGAACGGATCGTTGCAGGATGATACGACGGGATTGGTTTTTGCTCTCGGTAGTGATGATTCTCGTTTGCGCGGTCTTATCATTAATCGGTTTCCTGGGACTGGCGTTATCTTTCGTAGTAACCGTAACACCATGGAAAACTGTTGGATCGGGTTACTCGCAAGTGGCGTAGCAACTGACCCGGCTGGTTTGCAACGACAGGGAGTAGAGGTACTCGGCTCGGGCAATATCATCGGAAGTACTCAGGACCACGATGCAAACTTCATTGCTGGCAATAGTCAGACGAACATCCGGCTATTTAACTCGGCGAGTGATACATCGATCTTCGGTAACTTCATTGGACTTTTCGCGGATCGCCTGACGTTCTTAACGGGACCATTTGTCAATGTTCTTGCAGAGCAAGGAGCTTCAAACAATACGATCGGAGGTTTGCATGGCAGTCCTGATAAACGCAACGTTATCGTTGGTGGTAGAGTCGGAATCGAATTGATCGATGGAGCCAATGGCAACAAGGTTCTTACTAACATCATTACCTCAAACTTGTTTGGAATTTTGATAACTAGATCGTCTGGAAACTTCATCGGTACACCGGGAACTGACAGCGAGGTCCGGAATGTGATCTATGAAAATGTTATCGGCATCCAGATGAGCGAGGAAACGCCAGTTTTCACTTTGCCGCCAAGTGCCTATCGATCAAAGGAAGAAGCAGTGACCGCCTATCGGAAATGGCTCGATGCCCAGACGAATGAACGTCCGACAGGGATTCAAATCTACACTCACGACAACTCTATTTCAAACAATCTAATAGGGCCGCCACAAGGCTCAAATGCGACAGGTAACGCAATTGGGATCATTCTGGTCACCGCACGCAAAAATTACATCGGGCTTGGGACCGGACGGGGCGGCAACTTTATTTATGCGAGCTTGCACTCGGGAGTAGAAGTTGGGTATGAAGCATCCGAAAATATTTTCCGCTCAAATGTTGTTGGGTTGAACCCGTTCGACGGGGAACCAGATCCGAACATTGATGGATTTGATGTTCGGGGCGACAAAAATACATTTCGCGGAAATACGATATCCGGTAACTCTCGGCACGGCCTTGTTTTTACTGCTGAACCCACAGGTAATATGAGAACTCCTGATGAAAATACCCTTACCCAAAATATCATCGGGACCAACCCGGCTGGAGATAGTCAGATCGGCAATGGTTCGTACGGTGTTTGGATCGAAGGCAATAAAAACAAAGTTGGGTTACCTTCGCAAGGAAATGTGATCTCGGGAAACGGTGCTTATGGAATAAAACTATCCTTTAACAGCTCAGAAGCGACGGTGACGTCAAACATGATCGGTGTCGACTCAGGAGGTGTCAACGCTATAGGCAATTCAGAGGGCGGAATCAGTATTTCGGGTAGCGACAGTATTATTTCCGATAATACTATATCCGGCAATGGCGTAAAGGCTGCTGGCTCAAATATTGTCGCGGCAACAGGGGATGGGATAGAGATCAACTCATATACCGGTCCGTTATTTGCAGCGGCTAACAAGATCGAAAAGAACCGGATCGGAACAAGCAGTGACGGTTTGTCACCGATACCTAACCTAGGATCCGGTGTCGCGATAAAGGCACTAACCGGAAACGCGTGCAATGAATTTCCTGCACGACGAAATGCGATAGGCGGCCTTGGTCTTGGAAATGTTATTTCGGGAAACGGCCAACACGGCGTCGAGCTTGTTTGTCCGAAAGTTTTTCAAACTATCGTGCAGGGTAATAATATCGGGACTGATATCACCGGAACTAGTGCAATGCCCAACGGGCGTGCCGGGATCTTTCTTTCAGGGGCGACCCTAAGCGAAATCGGCGGGTCAGGGGCGACCGTAGCGTCTGCACGCAACGTCATTTCGGGTAATACGACACATGGCATCCAGCTACAGGACGGAGCGTCTTTGAACAAAGTGACCGGCAATTACATAGGTGTCGGTGCAAATGGGACGCTACCGCTTGGCAATGGTGGCGATGGTATCTATATGGCCAGCAACGCGACTGGCAATACCATCGGTGGTCCCGACGAAAATGCCGGAAACATAATCGCAAATAATGGCCGAAATGGTGTTGGGCTAACCGGAGATGCCGGATCCAACAACAACATCGATCCGAACTTGATCTTTGCAAACGCCATGAGAGGGATCACGCTTAACGAGGCATCCGCCAATGATGCGATAGGGGAGCCTGCTCCGGAGCCAGTGCCTAATGATCAATTTGATTTTGATACGGGTGCAAACAAATTACAGAACTATCCTGACATTGCTACCTACAATGTAAACTCCGGCGGAGATCTGATCGTGAGTTACAGAGTAGATTCATCGCCGGGTAATTCGAATTACGGTTTCAGCGAGGGGATACGTGTCGAGTTCTTCAAACCGGATGCGACCGGTCAAGGTGAAAAATTCCTAAATTCTGATCAGTTCAAGTTTGAAGATTTCACGGCCAGCGGTAATAAGAC
>DEQS01000020.1:0-46833 GCA_002360555.1 Chloracidobacterium sp. UBA3360 | reverse complement strand
AATGTGCGTTCGGTCACGAGTGGGGTGAACGGGGTCTATCGCTTTGACGAAGTTGAACCGGGAAGAACCTACATAGTGTCTGTCGCGTCACGGCGGTTTAATTTTGCTCCGCAGGTCGTGCAGATAACCGACAATATCATTGATCTCAACTTTTTCCC
Source organism: Chloracidobacterium sp. UBA3360 (assembly GCA_002360555.1). Classification (GTDB taxonomy): domain Bacteria; phylum Acidobacteriota; class Blastocatellia; order Pyrinomonadales; family Pyrinomonadaceae; genus OLB17. The sequence continues at coordinate 46,675 of DEQS01000020.1, read as the reverse complement.
TGAACCATAAATGGCCGAATCAGGTGCCGCAATTGGGGTGTCATTGCGACGCCCTTTTTCTAAATTCCGAGTTTATTTCGCAGATCAAGTTCGCGAGTGTTCATTTCGCCGTTGTCGGTTTCGTGGTCGTGGCCGCAGAGGTGGAGCAGGCCGTGGAGGATGAGCTGTTTGATCTCGGCGTCGAGCGAGAGGCCGTTCTCGGCGGCTTGTTTCTGCGCTTGTTCGGCGGAGATGACGATATCGCCGAGGAAGACGGCGTTTGGAGTCCCGCCTTCAGCCGGCTGCCGACTAAAGTCGGTACTCCCAGCGAAGTCATCGGGTTCGTTGGGGAATGAGAGGACGTCGGTGGTGGTGTTTTTGTTGCGAAAGAGTTCGTTGAGCTGTTTCATGCGGCCGTCGCCGATGAACGCAACGGTGAATGTGGCGTTGGCGGATTCTTCGACGCTCGCTAACAGATCCGCAACGAAAGCACGGATGGGGGCGAGATCGAGCTTGATCTTGCGTTGTAGATTGACGACGTCGATCATCATTTAGTGGTCGCCCGGTTCGTTGTTTTCGGAGTTCTGCTCGTAGGCTTTGACGATCATCTGGACGAGCTTGTGGCGGACGACGTCTTTTTCGTTGAAATAGACAAACTCGATGCCTTCGAGATCGGCAAGGACGTGCTCGGCCTCTTTGATGCCGCTTTTTTGCCCGCGGGGCAGGTCGATCTGGGTCTTGTCGCCGGTGACGACGGCCTTGGAGCCGAACCCGATACGCGTGAGGAACATTTTCATCTGCTCGCTCGTGGTGTTTTGCGCCTCGTCGAGGATGATGAATGCGTCCGAGAGCGTGCGGCCGCGCATAAACGCGAGCGGAGCGATCTCGATGATGCGTTTCTCGAGCATTTTTGTGACTTTCTCGCCATCGACGAGGTCGAACAGAGCGTCGTAAAGCGGGCGGAGATACGGATCGACCTTGTCCTGAAGATCGCCGGGAAGGAAACCGAGGCGTTCGCCGGCCTCGACCGCCGGACGCGTGAGGATGATGCGGCTGACCTGTTTTTTCATCAAAGCATCGACCGCCATCGCTACCGCGAGAAAGCTCTTGCCCGTACCGGCAACGCCGATCCCGAACACGAGATCGTTAGCTGCGATCGCGTCGAGATATTTGCGCTGGTTGGCGGTTTTGGGGGCGACCGATTTTTTGCCGGACGGGTTGAAACGCGCTTTTAGGAAATGGTCTTTGAGGCTGTAGGCACGGTCTTCGGCGATCTGTTTGAACGCGTCGCGGAGCTCTTTGTCGGTGAACGAGTTGCCCTCAGCAAAGAGGTCGCTGAAATCACGCAGGATCTGTTCGACCGTCTTGATATCGCGTTCGTCGCCGTCGATGAGCAGCTCGTTGCCCCGCGCACCGATGCTGACGTCGAGCAGAGATTCGAGATATTTAATGTTTTGATCCTGAACGCCGAATAACGTGTTGAGTCCTTGGGTTGGTAATTCTAGTTTTTGCAGAGTATTCAGTTTCGGCTTGCGATTAATTTGGTGGTGCTGGGCCGATAAGACGAGGCTACTAGAACTTCAGGGTGGTGTCAATCATATTACCGGTAGTGGTAAATAAGGCTTTTTGATGACCGCGCTTTGCACCTTTTTCGGGCAATATGATATTCTTACTCCTTTGTAAATCAGACGGGTTTTTACCTATTTTTCAGGAGCAATCTATTAATAATGGCTAATGAAGCAAGCGGACAGATCGGCAAGGTTGTACAGATCATCGGCCCGGTCGTCGACGTAGAATTTTCGGATAATTATTTGCCGCCTATCTATCAGGCGCTTCGCGTTACGAGCGAAGGTTTTGATGTCGAAACAAAAGTCGATGTCATTTGCGAAGTGCAACAACACCTTGGCGAAGGCCGTGTGCGTGCAGTTTCGATGCTGCCGACCGACGGTATGGTTCGCGGGATGCGGGTTGAGGATCAGGGCGGGCCGATCATGGTTCCCGTGGGGGCAGCGACACTTGGCCGCGTGATGAACGTCATCGGCGACCCGGTAGATGAGCTTGGCCCGGTCAATAGTGAAACCAAATCGTCGATCCACCGTCACGCTCCGTCGTTTGACGAGCAATCGACATCGCTCGAGATGTTTGAGACGGGCATCAAGGTCATCGACCTTGTCCAGCCGTTTCTTCGCGGTGGTAAGATCGGCCTCTTCGGCGGTGCCGGCGTTGGTAAAACGGTTCTCATCATGGAGCTGATCAACAACGTTGCTATCGGTTCGGACGGATTCTCGGTGTTTGCCGGTGTCGGCGAACGTACGCGTGAAGGGAACGATCTGCTCCGCGAAATGGTCGAGTCAAAAGTTATCAAATACGGCGATGCTTTTAACGAGAACATGGAAAAGACCGGCGAATTTGACCTGACAAAGGTCGATAAAGCCGAGATCCCGGGCTCGAAAGTGTCGCTTGTTTACGGTCAAATGACCGAGCCTCCGGGAGCGCGTCTTCGTGTTGCTCTGTCGGGGCTGACGGTTGCTGAGTATTTCCGTGACCAAGGAAACGACGTGCTTTTCTTCGTCGATAATATCTTCCGCTTTACACAGGCAGGTTCTGAGGTGTCCGCACTTCTTGGACGTATGCCTTCTGCAGTGGGATATCAGCCGACGCTTGCGTCGGAAATGGGCGAAATGCAGGAACGCATTACCTCGACCAAAACCGGTGCTATCACGTCGATCCAGGCCGTTTATGTGCCGGCCGACGATTACACCGATCCGGCTCCGGCAACGACCTTTGCTCACCTTGATGCGGTTACGGCTCTTTCGCGTCAGATCGTTGAGCTCGGTATTTATCCGGCCGTCGATCCGCTTGCGTCAAACTCGCGTATTCTCGACCCGACCATCGTTGGTGAGGACCACTACAACACCGCACAGTCGGTCAAAAAGATCCTCCAGCGATATAAGGATCTGCAGGACATCATCGCTATCCTTGGCCTTGACGAGTTGAGCGAAGACGACAAATTGACCGTCGCCCGTGCCCGTAAGATCCAGCGTTTCTTCTCGCAGCCGTTCTTTGTCGGCGAGCAGTTTACCGGCCTCAAGGGCGAATACGTCAAGACCGAAGACACCATCAAGGGTTTCAAAGAGATCCTCGAAGGTAAGTGTGACGACATGCCCGAGCAGTCGTTTTACATGGTCGGCACTATCGAACAGGCGAGAGAGAAAGCGTCGAAAATGGCTGCTTCGGCGTAAGCCGAAGCAATGCAAAGTGCGGAATGCACAATGCACAGTCCGGAATTTTTGCATTGTGCACTCTGCGTTGTGCATTCGATTTTTGAACTATGTTGAAATTAGAGATCGTCACTCCTGAAAAACGTGTTCTTGATGCGGAGGTTGATTCCGTCACGGTTCCGACTGTGTCGGGGGAAGCGGGCATTTTGCCTAATCACGCGTCGCTCGTCTCGGCCCTAAAGCCGGGCATTCTGAGCTATACGCAGAAAGGCGGCGGCGATAAATTTGCCGTTTCGGGTGGATTTGTCGAGGTCAGCGGCGGGACCGTTTCGGTACTCGTCGATACAGCCGAAAGTGCTGACGAGATCGACGTCGATGCCGCAAAAGTCGCCCGCGAAACCGCCGAAAAGGCTCTCGCTGCAGCCGGACAGGCATCAGTCGAAGAAAACGAATCCACCCGCGAAGCCCTCGACCACGCACAGACACGCATCCATCTGGCGTCGAGTAGGTAACTTTTGGCTCAATATAATTTATTAAGTGGCGGCTCTTCGGGGCCGTTTTTTTTGCATCTCGTCGGCATTAACGGGATCAGCACCTCGTACACCCCATCGTGTTACAACCTTGCCAGATTTTGAATTGTTAACTATCATATGAGGCATTACCTGTTTTATGTGATAACTAACTTGCATTTACTTATGTCCGAGATCATGGGCATAAGCTTGAGCAAACCACTTTTTGACATATTTACCCGGAGGATTGAGATGAAAAAGTTTATCGACCGTATTTCGCATCCGAAACCTTGGATGATAGTCCTATTTTGTTTTGTCACGATCTTTACGCTGTTGGCGTTTCCGCTGCAAAGCATGCGTATTGGAGCGCAGTCTGAAAAAGAGAAGAATTCAGAGGTGCAACGCGGCGGAAAGGTCGACCCTGGTTCCGAGGTGGGTGTACTATCGATCGACCCTCGGGACGTTCCGCCAAATCTCAGTCGTAACAATAGATCAGCGATGGCTCCGGCCGCCGCCGGCCAGCTATTTACTGCATCATTAGGGGGAAATCAAGAGGTTCCGGCGAACGCAAGCGCGGCGACCGGGTCTGCGACAGTCGCTTTGAACGAGGCTCAAAACTCGATCACGGTAAACGTTACTTTTTCGGGGTTGGCGGCTGCTGCGACCGCGGCTCACATTCACGGAGCGGCTGCCCCGGGAGTTAACGCGGGAATTCAGATCGCGCTAACCGGTTTTCCGGCCGCGACATCGGGGACTTATTCAAATACGTTTGCGATCACCCCGACACAGGTTACGCAGATGCAGAGCGGCCTGACCTACATTAATATTCACAACGCGACATTTCCAGCCGGTGAGATCAGGGGCCAGCTTCTAGCGACTCCGTCAGCGGATGTCGAGCCAAATGGTACGACGGCCACCGCTTCGCCGATCGCGGTACCGGGAAGGATAAGGGGTAACCTCTTTCCTAACGGTGACATTGATTTCTATTCATTTAATGCAACGGCCGGTGACAGAGTTTACGCCGCGGTTATGACTAGCGCGTCCGCCGGCAGCAGCACCGACAGCCAACTAACGCTTTTGAATTCTGACGGGACCACGGTAAACGAATTTGACGATGATAATGGCTCGTTTGCCGGTCTGTCTTCGTCGATCGCCGGAGCGACAATTCCTTCTACCGGTACCTATTTTATTAAAGTAAATGATTTTACTGCGGGTACCACATCTGAGCGGTACTACGAGCTCTATGTTAAGACACAGAGCGGAGCTCCGACGCCCGAGGTCGAGGCAAATGATACTCCGGCAACCGCCAATGTTCTACCCGCCAGCGGCCATGTTAGTGGCGTCCGCGATCCGGCGCTCGCGACCGAACAGGACTGGTACAGCATGACGCTAAATGCCGGCGATACCGTATATCTAAGTATGGACCTGGATCCGGAAGATGATCTCGTCGTATGGAATGGACGGCTTGGCATGGCACTGTTTGGCGACGCGGGGAATCAGATCGTCGTCGTCGATGACGCCGGGGCAGCTGAAGGGGCAAACCCATTACGACCGTCCGAAGCGTTGATGATGACTGTCAAGACCGCAGGTACTTACTATGCGTTTGTTGACTCAGCGACGGCTGCCACAGGTGGGCCGACGGCAACGTATAACCTGAGCGTTGCGGTATTTCCAAAGGTTAATGAGGGCGTTAATTGTACGACCTATACGAGTACAAATGTCCCGCAAACCATCGGTCCGGGTACGGGATTGGTCAGCTCGACCATTACAGTACCGGGTAATCCTCGTATTTCCGACCTTGACGTAAGCATCCAGCTTAACCACTTGCAGATGAACCAGATCGATGCTCACCTGCGTTCACCGGCGGGTAATGATAACGGCCTGTTTACCGATATCGGTGCTGCCGCAGTGGGCGGGCAGGCCCAGATGGACACAACATTTGATGATGAGGCTGGGATAACGCCCGCGTTTACGGTTCTGAAGGGGATAAACATCAAACCCGAATTAGCCTATCGCCTCAATTGGTTTGACGGCGAAAATGCCGGCGGTACATGGACGCTCGATCTGTATGACGATACGGCCGATGCCAACGGCGGCACCTTGACGGGGTGGAGTATGACCGTCTGCGAAGAGCCGCCGCCACCGGCGTGCCCCGCTGGGTATGTCCGCACAACTGTATTTACCAGCGATTTTGAGAGCGGGGCCGCCGGATTTACCCACTCCGGAACAGGCGATCAGTGGGCACTGGGCACTCCAAATTCGCCTGCGACCACAACGACCAACCCCCTTGCCGCATTTACAACTTGTAATAGCGGCACCAATTGCTGGAAAACCAACTTGACCGGCACCTACAATGTCTCGACGACGCACGATCTACTCTCGGCGCCGATCAATTTGTCCGGCAAGGTCGGTCCGGTGATCGTCAATTGGGCCCAAAAATATCAGATGGAAAGTGCATCGTTTGACCATCTGTTCGTCGATGCCCAACAGGTTGGCGGGGCAACCCCGGTCAGGCTGTTTGAGTTCCTGGATGCGACGATGGTTGATGGCCCCGGCAACCCCTTGGTCAATACCGGTGCGAGCGCGGGATGGGCACAATTCTCGAGACGAGCCGATAGCCTTGCGGGACTGAATACAGAGTTGAGGTTCCACGTTGATAGTGATACAACGGTAAATTTCCAGGGCCTCGCGGTAGATGATGTGTCGGTCACGGCATGTCAGCTAGCGTCCGCGGATCTTTCCATTACGAAAACTGACGGTGTCGCTTCGGTGACCGCGGGAGGGTCCACTACTTACACCATCACGGCTTCGAATGCAGGACCAGACGCGGTTTCGGGGGCGACGGTCGCGGACACGTTCCCGGCGTCACTTACCGTAGCGGGTTGGACATGTGTCGGAGCGGGTGGCGGCACTTGTACAGCGGCTGGTTCGGGTAATATAAATGACACAAATGTAAACCTGCCTGTTGGAGGGTCAGTGACTTATACCGCACCTGCAGCGGTATCTGCGGGGGCAAGCGGCACGATCGCAAACACTGCAACGGTAAGTAGTTCGGTAACCGATCCTACGCCGGGTAATAACTCGGCGACCGACACTGACACCGTTACTCCAAGCGGAGTCGGGATCCAGCTCTGTACGCTTACGGCTGGCGGAGCCACGTACACGATCCCGGCTACGTCTCACTATGACGCAACGCAAACCTCGAACTTGACCGGAGTCGGGACTGGTGACTATCTATTTGAGGATGGTTGGTGGTTCCGCGTATCAGGAGACACCGCGGAATCCTTCTTCCCGGTTCCGACCGCGACGAATTGTACCGGAGCTAATGGTACGGTCACGTGGACGGATGTTTCATCTCGAGGTTTCAGTGCGACCAATACGCTAAATTTGGCAAGCGCATCGGCCGGTACCGGTCGCCTCACCTTGACGATGTCGGTCACGAATCTAAGTGCGGCCAATCCGCTCACGATCAGCCTGTTCCACGGAGCGGACCTCGACGTAAACGGTACGGCCGGCACTGACAACGCAACCCTGCTAGTCCCGAACAACTACATGCGGGTTGCGGACACCACCGCTGGTTTTGCGGAATACGGATCCTTTGGTCCGCCCGCAAATGCGTATCTTGTCAGGCCATTCGCTGCGACAACGGATGTGTTCGGTCTGTTAGGTGACACCGCAGTCACAAACTTTGACAATACCGGACTTCCGGGCACCAGTTTTGATTTTACCGGTGCATACCAGTGGAATAATATGGTCATACCGCCGAGCGGCACCACTACGGTCAGTGTCATTATCACGGGTAATACCGCTGTTACTGCATCGGGCGTCGCAGTTGGTGGACGTGTACTGACGCCGGAGGGGCGTGGTGTGCGTGGTGCCAATGTGACCATCACTGATGACAAAGGCGTTTCGCGTACGGTGTCGACCGGAGTCAATGGCACGTTCCGTTTCGAAGATGTCGAACCCGGCCAGACCTATCTAGTCAATGTTAGGTCGCGTCGGTTTACGTTCAGTCCGCAGTCCGTCCAGGTCAATGACAACATCGCTGATCTGCAGTTTGTCGCGGGGCAATAACCGACCGGCAACTTACTAACTCTAGACTGGCGGCTCTTCGGAGCCGCCTTTTTTGTTTTGGTCCGGTCCGGACCAGGTGGACCAGGGTGGACCAGACGTGGACCACCTTTTTTAAAGCATTTGCTTAACCGTTTAAGCGTTGTTAGTGCTTTCAGTTGTCAGTATTCAGTTTTGGATCGTCACTCATCACTAGCCACTCCTCACTAATTAAGGGTTGACTTTCAAAAAAAAGAGCCTATAATCCAACAAAATCGTTTAGAAAATTTGTTTGTAAATTTTTCATTGGCCGTAGTCTGCGCTTTTTACCACCATCACCTTGCCGGTAAATGCGTTTAGTGACTGCAAGTTCTGCTGAAAGGCCGCAATGGCCCACTTATATCAATAGGAGTCCGCCCATACAAAGGGATATTAAGTTATGTTCAAAGCCACCAAATCGTTTCGTTTTATCACGTTTTTATTCGCAGCCACCGCAATTGCATCTGTCGTGTTGTCGGGAAGCTTCGGCTCATCACTGACCAGTTCGGTGTTGGCTCAAGAAACCGTCCAGTCGGCAAAAGCCGCAAGCGTTAATGCTAAGGGCGGAGATCCTGCAACGGTGAAGGAGATGGCATTGGACGTTCCAGACCTTTCTGCGCCGTCTGTACCAGTAAGGGGCGACGGCGTTTGGCCAAAGGCAACGGGTAATCCTGACAGTCCATTGGCTGCGCTTACAGGAACGAAAAATATTCCCGGCGATTATGCAGATCTGACTGCCGCGATCGCTGATCTTAATGCTCAAGGCGTAGGTGCCGGCGGTGTAACATTCAACGTTGTGGCGGCGAATCCCCAGACTGCTCCGGTAGGTGGATACATTATTGGTGGAGCCGGTTCGCTGGTTCTAACAACTTCAAGCGCAGCAAATCCTATAACGTTTACAGGCAATGCAAATGTAGTAACAGCTTCGTCCGGACAAACTGCGGGGTCATTGGTGGATGGAGTATTTAAGCTTGTGGGGGCTGACTGGGTAACTATTCAGGGCTTTACGATACAGGAAAGTGCAACAAATACGATCACCGCAGCGGCAACAAATAACATGACCGAGTGGGGGGTCGCGTTGCTCTACGTGACCGCTACGGATGGATCTCAAAACAATACGATTCAGAATAATACGATTTCCCTGAATCGCACCTATCAAAACACGTTTGGAATTTATAGCAATACGAGGCATACGTCGACCACGGCAACGGTGACAGCAGAGGCTACTGCAGCTTCCGGCTCGAACAGTAATAATAAAATATACGGCAATCAAATCAGCAATGTGGACTATGGCATAGTCTTTGTCGGAGCAAGTGTGACCGCAAACATGGACACCGGTAATGATATCGGTGGGATAGCTTTAGGAACGGGAAATACAATTACAAATTGGGGTTGGAATGCGGTAGCAATAAGTAGCTACATCTCAGTCACAGGTTCAAATTTCTGTGTTTATTTGAACCACCAGTTGAATGATAATGCTTCATTTAACACCATCACGAGTGCAGTGGGATTGGCAACCACTACTACACAACACGGTGGAATACTTAAAGCTTATTCGACCGCAGCACCTGCAGCCGGTACCGTAACCACAACTAATCTTAATAACAATACTGTTACGATCAACAATTCGCCGACTACAGGGCAAATGAGTGGTATCTCAGCTCAAGGATTTAGCGGTTTGACGACTGCAACGATTAATGTCAATAACAATTTAGTTTCGGGCAGTGTTTCGGGTGCTGCTGCAACAAGCGCTGCTTTTCTGGGGATTTTCACGACTGCCGGACCTGGAACTTTGAATATCACCGGCAACACCGTTCGTGGGGTCACCACGAATGCAACGACCGGTTCATTTACGGGAATCCAGAACCAAACCGGCGGAGTAGTTACGACTCTAAACATTAACAACAACAAGATCGGCGACAGCATTGCGGGGGCGGTAACTTTTACCGGCACCGCGAATTCCGGGGCAGCACAGGGAATTATAAATACGAGTACTGGTGCGGCTGCGACCTCTGCGGTGGTTATGACCGGCAATGATATCCGCGGCATCACATACTCGGTTGCGGGTTCAGGGGCCAATACCTACCTATCGAATGCGTCGGCATCGTTGTCGCAGAATATAAGTAACAACACATTTACAAATTTGAACGTCAACACGACCGGCAGCGTCACGTTTATTTCTAATAACGTCACTGTTCCCGCTACCGGAACGCAGAATGTTAATAACAACTCGATCGTGACTGCCTTTAACAAGGCCGGAGCTGGGGGTACTGTAACTCTCTTCACATCGAACGCATCGTCGGCATCAGGTTCGGTTGTAAATAATAACAACAATAATTTCTCGAATATCACAGTAACCGGTGCGACGACGATCGCCGGTTGGAGCAATACCGACGGCGGGTCGCCGACCAAGAATATTCAAGGAAACACATTTTCTAATTGGGCGGCGGGTACCAGCTCAGTTACCGCTCTAAACGTTACATTTAGCGGTACCGCGAATGTGTCATCCAATACAATATCCGCCATCACTAGCAGCGGTGCAATAACGCCTATGGTAATAGGCTCATCGAACACGACGGCGAACGTATTTAAGAATAAGATCTACGATATTACGGCAAATACTGCGACTGGAACAGTTTCAGGACTGACCGTATCGGGCGGCCTTACAAATAACATTTACAATAATCTGATCGGTGACCTTAAAGCTCCGGCAGCGACTGTAACGGCACCTGCATCAGCGGTCATCGGCATCAATGTTTCGTCAACAACGACATCATCAAATGTAAACGTTTCGTTTAACTCAGTTTATCTAAATGCATCTTCGTCGGGAGCCAATTTCGCAACCAGCGGTATTTCACATGCGGCGAGTTCGACTGCGACCACAGCAACTTTAAATCTGCGAAACAACATCATCTACAATACTTCGACCGCCGCAGGAACCGGTCTGACCGTTGCGTACCGAAGAAGTGTCGGAACCGCCGGAACTTTGGCAAACTATGGCAGTACATCGAACGGAAATGATTTTTACGCCGGAACGCCGAGTGCAACCAATTTGATCTACTCGGACGGCACGAGCGTTGCTCAGACAATGGTCGCCTATAAAACGGGTGTATTCACGGCGGGCACAATAGCTCCGCGTGATTCTGCATCGTTCTCAGAGGCTCCCAATTTCTTAAGCACAGTCGGATCGAATGCGAACTTCTTGCATATCGATACAACCATCGCGACACAGCTCGAAAGCGGTGGATCAACTGTCGCCGGAATCACGGATGACGTTGACGGTGACGTTCGAAATGTAAGCACACCAGATGTTGGGGCGGATGAATTTACGGGAGTACTGCTTGATCTGAGCCCTCCTGTCATCAGTTACACTCCGTTGGGCAACCAGGTGGTGACTCCAACGCAGGCACTTGCAAACGTGACGATTACGGATGCAACAGGCGTAAACGGCACGGCAGGAACGCGTCCGCGTGTCTATTACAAGAAATCTGGACATGCCAATACATTCGCAGATAACACCAGTGCGACTGACGGCTGGAAATTTGTTGAGGCAAACGGCGCGACATCGCAATTTGATTTCACGATCGACTACTCTCTGTTGTTTGGTGGCGGCGGTGTTGCACCCGGCGACAATATTCAATACTTTGTCGTTGCACAAGATACGGCCACAACACCAAATGTCGGTATTAACTCCGGTACCTTTGCTGCGGCTCCGACCAGCGTGGCTCTGACATCAGCGGCATTCCCGCTCACCGGCACGATAAACAGCTACAACATCGCAAGCTCAGTTGCAGGACCATTTTCAGTCGGTGCGGGACAGACATACACCTCGCTTACAAACACAGGCGGTATTTTTGAATTTATCAACAATAACGTTGTGACTGGTCCGATCACTATTACGCTTACCAGCGATCTGGCGGCTGGCTCAGGTACGTTGGTTGCAGAAACCGGAACGGTTGCACTCAATCAGTTTGCGGCACCGCACACGGTAACGATTCAAGGGGCTTTCCTTATTGAGGGAGCCGCTTCGGGGGGCCTTATCAGGCTTAACGGAGCAGATGCCGTGACGATCAACGGCACGGGCGGTATGAGGATAAGAAATACAGCATCCGGTCCGGCGATCACGTTTATCAATGATGCGACTGGCAATACTGTCAACTCCACGATAGTTGAGAGTGCGAATACATCGACCTCCAGCGGAACGATTCTGTTCAGTACGTCCAATGTTGTTTCTTCGCCACTCGGCAACAGCAACAATCTTATTACTGCATCGGAAATTCGAGATCGTTCGGACGCTGCGGGTGTTCCGGCAAATGCTGTGTTCTCAAGCGGTACTGCCGGTGCCCCGAACGCAAGCAATACAGTCTCCGGCTGTAATGTCTATAACTTCACAAATGCGGGTGTCTTGGTCTCAGCCACTGGTGCCGGTAACGGCTGGACGATAAATCCGAGCAGCTTCTATCAAACGGCGGCTCGAACGACGGCGATGACCGGTATTTCGATACAGGGCGGCAGTGGCCACTCGATCCTCAATAACAGCATCGGTGGTGGGGCTCCGGGGGCTGGAGGTGCATTCCTGGCGACCACTCAAGCTTTCCGTGGTATAGACCTAACTGTCGGCACTACGCCTGCAACGAGTGTGCAGGGCAATACAGTCAAGAATATTCGTTCGACTTTGGCAGGTTCATTCACTGCGAGCTACGGTATTTTTGTTCAGGCCGGTACGGTCAACATGGGAACGGTAACGGGTAATACCGTTGGTTCATCCAATGTGGCCGAAAGGTATGAGATCAGCGGTGACTCATATGGTATTCGAGCAATCAGTACCACGGCGGTGAATGTTAGTAATAACACGATTAACAATTTCACTACGGCTGCAGGTGTTCCTACGGGCGAATTCTATTTCGGAATGTCGCTTGAGGGAACAGGCGGTGCTCACTCAGCGATCAACAACACGATCACAAATGTCAGTAACGGCAGTACACCGGACGCATCGTTCAACACGCAGACCATCGGTTTGGTTGATTCGGCAACCGGTATTCAGACGATCCGTGGCAACACGATCTCAAATATCGGAAGTACGAGTGTGGCGGCGGTAACGTCCCTGAATAATCGTGTTTGGGGCCTAGTGGTCGGTGGAGGAGCTGCTGGTACAGTTGTTGAAAAGAACAAGATCAGCGGCATTTACGGTTCTAGCCCGACGGCTGGGGCTCGTGCCGATATTATTACGGCTCTTCAGTCTCAAGGAGCTTCAACAGCTACGTATTCAAACAATATGGTCGCTGTAGACGGCGGCGGTGCGTCATCTGACCGCTCGATCTTTGGCATACTTGAACTATCAACTGCAGCCAATAATTACTATTTCAATTCGGTCAATGTTACCGGAACCGCAACGGCCGCGAACAGCACTTATGCATTTAACCGCAACAGTGTCTCGGCCGTCAGTATTCGCGACAATATATTTGCGGATTCGCGTACAGGCGGCACCGGATTCCACGTTGCAATGGCAAACACCAATGCAGCGGCAACCGGGTGGTCGGCAACCTGGTCAAACAATAACTTGTTGTTTAACGCCACGCCCGCTCACGTCACACAATGGCTCGGCTCGTTGGTTGCAAATAACCGCGACTTGGCTACGTTCAAGACAGATTCGGGCGGAGATGCTGCCACAACTGCGGCCAATCCGCTTTATACTTCGGCTACTGACCTTCATATTCTTGGCGGAAGTCCGGCGGTAAATACAGGTGTTGCCTTCGGCGGCATTACGACGGACATCGATAATCAGACCCGTCCATTGGCCGGTGGCTTTGACATCGGTGCGGATGAGGTTGAACTTTACACGGTTGGCGGTACGGTTAGTGGGCTTTCGGGTACGGGGCTTGTGCTGCAGAACAATGCGGGTAACGATCTTGCGATCAGTGCTAACGGAGCGTTTACGTTCACGACGGCACTTGCTCCGGGAGCGGGCTATGCGGTAACCGTATTGACGCAGCCGGGCGGGCCGACGCAGACGTGTACGGTCACGAATGGTTCGGGTACGATCGCGGCGGCAAACGTTACCAACGTAACAGTGACCTGTGTGACTAACACTTACACGGTCGGCGGTACGGTTAGCGGCCTTGCGGGAAGCGGACTCGTACTGCAGAACAACGCGGGTGACAATCTGCCGGTTGCGGCAAACGGTTCGTTTACGTTCGCGACGCCTGTCGCCAGCGGCGGAACGTATGCGGTAACGGTACTTACACAGCCTTCGGCACCGACACAGACCTGTGTGGTGACTAGCGGTTCGGGTTCGGTGACAAACGCAAACATCACCAATGTTTCGGTAACTTGTACTACAAACAGTTACACGATCGGCGGTACCGTGAGCGGATTGAACGGAACGGGCCTTACGCTGAGAAACAACGGCGGCGACGACCTGCCGATCACTGCAGACGGAGCGTTTACGTTCTCGACACCTGTCGCGAGCGGTGCGACGTATGCGGTGACGGTGTTTACTCAGCCGAGCCTTACGAGTCCTGAATTGGCTCAGACCTGTACCGTAACGAATGGTTCGGGAACGGTCGGTGCGGGTAACGTGACAAACGTCTCGGTCGCTTGTACGACCAATAACTACACCGTCGGCGGAACGGTCAGCGGCCTGTCGGGCAGCGGACTGGTGCTGCAAAACAACGGTGGCAACAACACGCCGATCACTGCGGACGGAGCGTTTACGTTCTCGACATCTATCGCGAGCGGCGGTTCGTATGCGGTGACCGTTCTGACCCAGCCGGGAACTCCGACACAGACCTGTGTGGTGACAAACGGTTCGGGAACGGTGACAAATGCCAACATCACCAATGTCTCCGTCACCTGTACTACCAACACTTATACGGTTGGCGGCACAGTTACCGGTTTGACGGGTACTGGTTTGGTCATCCAAAACAACGGCGGCAATAACACGCCGATCGCTGCAGACGGAGCGTTTACGTTCTCGACACCGGTCGCGAGCGGAGCAACCTATGCGGTGACGGTGCTGACGCAGCCGACGGGACCGATCCAAAGCTGTGCGGTGACAAACGGTTCGGGAACGATCACGAACGCGAACATCACCAACGTCACGATCACATGTACGACGCCGGCATTTGTCGAATTTGCCTCAGCAACGTACAGAGAAGACGAATCGCAAACGGCTCAGATCAGGCTTGTCCGAACGGGCAATACCTCGATCGTCTCGACGGTACAGGTTTCGACAACATCCGGCGGCGGCAACCCGGGAACGGGCGGCACGTGCGGTACGGCGGGCGTCGATTACGGTACGATCACAAATCAGAACGTTGTATTCAACTCAGGTGACAGTGAGGCGTTTGCAACGGTCCAGATCTGTACCGGCGACACGGTCGTCGAAATACCTGATGAGACGGCTAGCTTGTCAATGAGTATTGTCTCGGGAGCGTCGGCTGGAACGCAGACATCGGCGGTGCTAAGTATCAACGACACTGCATCGCAGTTCTTACAGGCGATACCGCATGACCCGATCAATATGTTCTTTGCGACGGTCGCAAATCCGTATCCGTCACAGATCGTTGTGGCCGGAGCACCAAATATCGTCGGTACGATGCGGGTGACCTTGTACGACGTATCGCATGCTAATCCGGACAATATGGACGTGCTGCTGGTTGGCCCGCTCGGACAGAAATATCTGCTCGTTGCGGACACCGGCGGACCGTTCCCGATCGATCCGTTGGCACCTGTAACGCTGACGTTTAGCGACTTTGCGGGTGGGCACGTACCTGACTCGGCAGCTTGGACGACAGGACAGTTCTTGCCGACGGTATGCGAAAACAACAGTGTTTTCGCACCTGGTGCACCGGCTCTGCCGTATGTCACTCCAAACTGTTCGACGCCTAACACGCTCGGACAGACGATGTTTGGGTCACCAGGAACGGGCTTTGGACTGACCAACCCGAACGGCACATGGAGCCTCTATGTCCGCGACGACGCGGGCCAGTTGAGGCCGATCGGCGACGCTGCAAACTTTGCGGTCGGACGTATCGCCGGCGGATGGGGACTCGAGTTCCTGGCTCCGACGGCAGCGGATGTATCGATCGGCGGACGTGTGTTGACGGCTGGCGGACGCGGTATCCGCGGTGCACGTGTGACGGTTACGGGCAATTCGCTCACAACACCGATCACTGTTACCACGGGTGTCAACGGACGCTACACCATACCGGGACTGACCGCGGGCGAGACTTATGTCGTTACGGTGAGTGCACGACGGTTCTTCTTCGAAGCACCGAGCCGTGTCATCACGCTTAACGACAATGTCACGGATGCTGACTTCATCAGCACACCGACGACGACCCGCGAGCAATAGTGTTCGTTTGTGTCTTGCTAATTACGGGTGACGACAAATGTCGTCACCCTTTTTTTATGTGACACGGATCCCCCGATCTGTAACAAAAATCCTGGCGCGACTTGACGCGTAGGCCAACAATCGTTACTCGTAATAGTATGAGCGAGATAGTTGTTCGCCAGGCCGCCGCCGCCGATGAAAAGTTTTTGAGGGAAGTGTATTTTAGTACACGCGTCGATGAAGTGTCTGCTTTTGGCTGGGATCCCGCTCAGCAGGCTGCGTTCCTAGATATGCAGTTTCGCGTTCGTCAGCAGGCTTATAAAATACAATATCCGGATGCTGACTATAGCATTATAGTTTTCGGCGGTAACGAAGCGGGCAGTTTGATCGTGGACCGCTCGGATAACAGTATCTGCCTGACGGATGTTGCCGTATTACCCCAATTTCGCGGCAATGGTATTGCGACATATCTGATCGGACAACTTCAATCCGAGGCGGCGGCAAGCTCAAGATCACTCTTGCTCCAGGTAGACAAAACCAATGTTGCGGCGCGACGTCTTTACGAAAAACTCAACTTTGTCGTTAGCGTCGAAGGGCAGCTTGACGACGAAATGGAATGGAGGGCCGGGACCTAAATTATGACAGTTGCAAGTGATCATCCAGTTGGCGATCTGCAAGTCGGGCTGCGTCCGGCCAATGATAATGATCGCGAATTCCTGCTTCAGGTATATCAGATCTCCCGTGAGATCGAACTCTCAATGACCCCTTGGGATGATGCTCAAAAGCGTGCCTTTGCTGAACACCAACTCGACGCCCAAACCTACACATATAGGGTCAGATATCCCAATGCCGCACACGACATTGTTTTGTATGACGGCCAAACGGCCGGCCGGATATATGTCGACCGTGGAGACCGGGAGATCTCGATACTCGACATTACCGTCATCCACGAGTTTCGGAGGAAAGGCATCGGCACCTCGCTTGTCACGGGCTTACAGAAAGAAGCCGGCGAATCGAACCGATCAGTGAGTATTTACATAGAACCGTTCAATCCGTCTCAGAAACTTTTTGGTGGATTGGGTTTTAAAGTTGTTCCCGACGAAGGTGTCGATCTGAGGTTTGAGTGGAAGGGCGACGTTCTGTCAAAAAATATCTAGCTCATCGAGATTTTTTGTTTTGATAGCAAAAAGTCTGCTATTATTTAGGCATTCGGTTGATAGCAATAAAGCAATGGCAGATCTTGGGCTCGTTTTCGGTGTAGATAATATATGAGTGAAATTGCCATTCAACTTCCATCAAAAAGCGAGTTTTTGGCAGTTAATAACTCTATATTTACCGCAAGCAACGGTGAAGGCAAGGATTTTGAGATCTGTCTCGTTAGCGTTGAAGAGATCGTTTCGAACGATTTTCAGGAAAATTTCACACTTCTTTTCCGTGCCGAGCCGGATGTCGGTACGCAACAAGGAATTTACGTTTTGAAACACGAGGAACTGGGCGAGATGGATCTTTTTCTCGTGCCGATAAAGAAAGATGAGACCGGGCTCTATTTTGAGGCGGTATTTAATCTGATCAAAGCGGCGGGAGCATAGCGATCTCGGAGGAATTGAAGGTATGAAGATAACGCGACGAACATTCTTGGCAGCCGCTCCACTGGCAGCAGGTGCCGTTTTGCAGTTTAATGGGATTGCTTTGGGACAAAAGGCCGATGGCGGACTTTTTGCCATACCTGACGTGACCGGTGATGCCCTTTCGCGGCTCACTTGGGACTCATTTTTGCCGTTCACAAATACCGACTTTACGTTTGGCGAAGGTAGCAATGCCGTCTCGTTGAGGTTGGTTGATATGAAAGATGTGAGGCCTGAGGGCCGGCGTTATCGCAAGGGGCAGGAGAGCTTTACCCTCAAGTTCCAAGGGCCGTTTAATCAGCCCTTGACGGATAAAACGTATCAGGTCAATCACTTTAATCTTGGTGATTTCGACCTGTTTATTACGAACGGCGGACGTGTAAGACGTAACCAATATTATGTCGCGGTCATAAATCGCATTGTTTCATAAAGAGGTAAATTATGGGAACCCCTTTCTTAGGCGAGATCAAAATAGTGAGTTTTAACTTTCCTCCGCGGGGCTGGGCGTTTTGTAATGGCCTGTTGTTGGCGATAAATCAGAATCAGGCGCTTTTTTCGCTGCTTGGCACGACATACGGCGGTAACGGCCAGACCACGTTTGCGCTGCCAAATCTGCAGGGCAAAACCCCGATCCATGTCGGTAGCGGACACACGCTCGGTGAAACCGGCGGTGAGCAAAATCACACATTGACGATCAGTGAAATCCCTACCCATGCTCATACATTAAATGCATCAGGCGTGCCAGCGACCGCGACGATACCTAACAGCGTTCATCATATTGCTACCTCCCCAGGTTTTGAAGCCTATCGGCCCGCGAGTTCGCTAGCTGCAATGGGTAACGGAACGGTCAGCAGTGTAGGCGGGTCACAGGCACACTTGAACATGCAGCCTTACCTCACACTCAATTTTTGTATTGCTTTGCAAGGAGTATTCCCGAGCCAGAATTAAGGAGTCGTTATGTCACAACCCTATGTTGGTGAGATCAGAATGTTTGGCGGAAACTTCGCTCCTGCGGGATGGATGTTTTGTGCCGGACAGTTGCTACCGATATCAGAGAATGAGACGCTGTTTAACCTTATAGGCACGACGTATGGTGGCGATGGCCAAAGTACATTTGCTTTACCGGATCTCCGGGGGCGGTTGCCGATCCATCAAGGTAGTGGGTTTACGCTGGCTCAATCCGGCGGAGCCGAAGAGGTGACGCTGACAGTGAATCAGATACCACAACACACACATCCGCTTATGGCGTCATCAGACCCTGCGTCAACGCTCAATGCAGGCGGCAACGTGGTTGGCACGCCTCTAACGGCCACGCCTTTTATTACGATACCGCCAAATTTGTCTTTAGCGACGCAATCGATATCAGCCGTAGGTGGCAGTCAGCCGCATACCAATTTTCAGCCGTATCTCTGTGTTAATTTTATCATTTCGCTATTTGGGATCTTCCCCACGCAAAATTAAGGAGAATATATGTCGAGTCCATTTGTCGCTGAGATCAGGATATTTCCTTATACCTTTTCGCCAACTGGTTGGGCCACATGCGACGGCCAGTTACTGCCACTCTCCCAGAATACGGCGTTGTTTTCTCTGCTAGGTACGATCTACGGCGGGAACGGCAAATCAAACTTTGCTCTACCCGATCTGCAAGGAAGAGCGCCGATGCATCCGGATCAAGGACCCGGATTGTCGTTGCACGACTTGGGTGAAACCGGCGGGAGCGATAATGTTACCTTGCTTCAATCGGAGATCCCTTCTCACAACCATGCGCTAAGGGCTGATTCACTAGACCCGGGAGAAGACCGAATACCAGCGGGAGAGTTTTTTGCGAGATCTACTGGCGGCAATCTTTATAGTGACCCGGCGGGAAATACCGTGCCGATGTCTCCGAGTGCTCTTGCCCTGACCGGTGGCAGTTTGCCTCATAACAACATGATGCCATACCTGACATTGAGGTTTTGCATCGCTTTGCAAGGAGTATTTCCGCCGCGGCCGTGACTGCGTTACGCTCGTTTATTTTTAATGGCTTTGTTCGTCCGAACGAGGCCTTTTTTTATCGGTAGCGGAAAAAAGGTCGATTGACCGAAATAATAAATAGTATTAAACTGCACCTATCGTTTTCACAGCCCGATTTGGGCCCAATTGAGTTTCCAATCCTGAGGAGTATAAGCCATGTTGTCGTTCACCCGCAGACGCCTGATCGTCCTTTTTGTATTTGTAGCTCTGGCTATTTTCGCCGGATTCAGATTTGGACCGGGTAGCCGTGCGGCAAAACCAGCCACTTCCGCAATGGTTGGCGGGCCGTTGATCACGGCGACGATGACCGCCGCACCGGTTACGGACGTCGGTGCTAATGGCGCGTTCGTAAACCCCGGCGACACTCTCGAATACACGGTGACGATCAATAACACTGGCGACCCGGCGAGCGGCGTGGTATTTACCGACAACCTGACAGACGCCAATCTGACTCTTGTCCCTGGTTCGATCAAGGCCTCGCCAATTGCATCTGACGAGACATTCCTCGTTACTGGTAACGTTCGTATTCAGAAATCTGCGGGTACTCTGCTCTCAAATGACTTCAGGCCGACGACCGGCAACAACACGGGACTCACAATTACGGCTATAGGCAGTGATGTCTCCGCACCTTTTTCATTTACAACAACCAATGGCGGAACCGTTACAGCGGCGACCGGTGACGGCAGCTTTCAGTACAATCCGCCTCCGGGGTTCGAGGGCACCGCCGGCGCGGCCGATTCGTTCACCTATACGATCACCGACCCTGATGGCCTGACAGGCACAGGAACCGTGAGGTTCGATGTTTCGGGGATGATCTGGTTTGTTGATACCTCGGCTGCGACCAACGGTGACGGGCGTCTGACGAGCCCCTACAACTGTTTTGTCGGTGCGGGTTGCTTTGATCCAACCGCGCCGGATGATCCCGGCGACAATATCTTTTTATACACCGGCGGGACGAACACCGGGGGCATCACGCTACTGGCCAATCAAAAATTGATCGGCCAGGGCGCGAGTGCGACACTTGCGTCGATCGCAGGGATCACATTGGCTGCGGATAGTGACGCATTGCCGGCAACCGTCGGCACCAACCCGGTAATTACAACCGGCGGAGCAAATGCGATCACGCTTGGCAGCGGCGGAAATGTTATTCGCGGACTGACGGTTGGTAATGTTGGGGCGGGCACAAAGATCTTTGGCAACGGTTTTGGTACGGTTACAATTGGTAATAATACGACTCCGGACGTAGCCCTTAGCGGGACGGGTAAAGCTATCGACCTGACGAACGGCACGTTTGCCGCATCGTCGGGATTTATTAGCGTTGCCTCGACAAGCAGCGGGTCCCAAGGCATTAATCTCAACACGTTGTCGGGAACGGTAAGCTTTGGAACTACGACGATACAGAATTCGACCACGCAAGGTATAAATATCGCAGGTTCGTCGGCAACCATGACTTTTGGCACAACTCAGGTTTCAGGCACCGGCACGCAGCGGATCCTGATCGGAACAACGACTGGCAATGTTACGTTTGGCAATACAACGCTAACGGGCGGCACGGACGGCCTATCTCTTCAGAACAACTCCAGCGGAACACGCACATTCGGGACGCTAACTGTGTCGGGCGGTAGTAGTAATGCGTTTATCCATGGGGCGGGCGGCGGCAATGTAACCGTAACAGGTGTTGCCTCGTTGACAAGTGTCGGCGAAGCGATCCTTGTTTCGGCAAATACTGGAAATCTTAATTTTCAGGGGGCTACAAGCGCCACCACCACCCAAAGCGGCATTTTCGGAGTCGTCTGGCAAGGATCAGGCGGATCGGCAACATTCGCGTCCTTATCGATTCAGACGAGTGGAGCAAACGCGACCGGACTGTTTGCCCAAGGCGGAGGGACCATTAACGTGACGAATGGCACCGGAACCATCAACGCCACTCCTGTGGCCGCACCCGCTGTCGTTGCAAATGGTGTTGCACTTAATGCGAACTTTGCGGCGGTCAACTCAACAGGCGGCACTAACGGCGTTAGCCTGACAAATGTGACCGGAACGTCTGACTTTGGTGCGGGAGCGTTGAGCGGTTCGTCCAGTTCGACATTTCAGGTGAGCGGCGGTACTTGTTCTACTACATATACCGGGAGTTTGACCCAGGCCAATAACGCGCCGCTGGTAAGTATTTCCGGCGGCCACAACACCGGGACGGTCACTTTTAACGCGGGCACCATCGGAGCGACCAACGGTACAGGGTTGCAGTTCGACAACGCCGACGGGATCTATAACTTTAATGGTCCGACGACGTTAAATGGTGGGGATGCGGGTATCGATATCGTTAATGGTTCGAGTGGCACCCTGACTTTTGGCATCAATACAGCGATCACGAACCCTACAGGGATCGCATATCGCGAGGATACCGGAACCGCCGTCGTCAGTTACTCCGGCACTATCACTAAGACCAACGGCCCGCAGAATGCCATCTCAATCAACGGCAAGACCAGCGGGTCGACAACATTCAGCGGTTTTGTGTCTGCGACGACTACTACGGCCAATGCGATCAATCTGACAAACACTGGCGGTACGGTCACATTTCGAAATGGTATGTTAGTCACCACAACATCAGGGACCGCATTTAACGCGGTCGGAGCCGGACAGACGATCAACGTTTGTGATGAAAATCCATGTAACCCGGCGGCGACCGGAACCGGAGATAATCGGCTGACATCATCGACCGGCACAGCTCTAAATGTGCAAAACTCCACGATCGGGGCTAACAACATGGAGTTTAGGCTTATAAACTCAAATGGCGGGTCGGCGACCGGTATCATCCTAATTAGTACGGGTTCGACGGGTTCGCTCGTCGTTAAAGGTGACGGGAACACTAGCCGCGGTGGCAACGGGTCCGGCGGCACGATCACAAACAAGACGGGCGGAACCGACGGTGATGGCACGACTGCGTCAGCGGTCTACGTCAATAATGGTTCGGCGACGCTCCGAAACATGGTCTTTACTCGGCTTGATAATTTTGGTTTGTATGGGCTTTCCGTTAATAGCGTTACGCTCCAATACAGTCAGGTCGGGGCGATATCGGGCTCCGCCTGTGCAGACGCTGACGGAGACATTGGTTCGAGTTCCGGAGCCCAGGACGCCGCGATCGTTTTTGGCAAGTCCAATCCGAGCGGGCTAAACGGCTTTAACAATTCGGGTACATTTCTGCTCGATAACTTACTTGTCCGCTGCTCGATCGAGCATCAGATCGAGATCTACGCTCAGAGCAACACATTTAGTGGAACGATCTCTAACAGCGACGTCAAGGACAACAGTACGGGCTTTGGCTCGGACGGTATATTGATCGAGACACAGGGAACGTCGAGCGCGACTATCTCGGTGAATGGTAACGCCTTTGACGACAACAAATCACAACCTACTCAGGGTGCGGCAAATGACAGCTCGTTCCTTGATCTGACGATCAATAACAATACTGTCGTCCGCTCAACACAAGGCAACGAAGGGTTTGTCCTATCAAATGGCAGCAACGGCGATCTGACGGCACACGTTACAAATAACAACATTAGCGGGATCAACGGCGTCGGCATATTTGTCGGGCAGACTCCGGGTAATGCGACGGCCGCATCGCAGCTGATTGCGGTCATTTCGGGAAATACCATTGTTCACGGTGCGGCGGCGACCAATCACAGTATCTGGTTCGCCCCGACTAGCACGGTCGGACAGGTGTCGAACGCAAATGTCCTAATCCAAAATAATAACGTAACGCAAAATTCGACCAGCGGGACGGTCCGCGGCATCCTTGTTGATAACCCGGATGCCAATACGAGTCCGTCCTTTACCGCATCCGTTCTGAATAACTCGGTCGCCGTCGGTGACAATGTTAATGGTGTAGGTGGGTTGGTCGTTCAGGCTCGTCAGGGGCAAAACCCGCCTAACACGGCAGGGTGTTTCGATATCCGCAACAATTCGGTAACGTATCCAAACGGGACGCCGGCGGGTGTTTTAGGGCTTAGGGTCCGACAGGCAACAAACGGTGTTGCCAGTCTCGAACAAGGTTCGTCCGCCGGGACGGCGGCGGTCGTAGTTGCAGCCAATAATCCGGCGGCAACGACCGAGGCTCTCGGCACCATTGGCGTGGTCGGAAACAGCACGTGTCAAAATGCTCCGACACTCGCGTTGCCTGAGGTCGCTTCGATCGTCTCATTTACCGGCAGCGACACGGTTGATGCCTATGCGATGGCAAGTGTCGAACGAAATGTCATCGGCAGTGAGATCGTCGCTGAGACGACCGGTTGGGAACTCGCACAGGCGTCCGCTTCGGTCGAAACAACAGATACGGTTATTTGGCAGAAGGCGATCGCCGAAGCCATACCGGCCGATGTCGTACCTGTCACAAACACCCCGTCACTACTGGCTGAGGTCTATAACAAGGTGACATCGCAGATCTCACCGACGGTTTACTCACAGGGAACCGAGAAAGAATCGGCACCCGAAGCAGGAACCGTGACCGTCAATGGCAGCGGCAGCGGATTTGCGTTGCCGACGAATAAGAGCACGACGATCACCTTTAGGGCGGCGATCTCTAACCCGACGACACCGGTCAATACATTCGCCGTGTCAAACCAAGGTTCGGTATCGGGCACTGGCTTTACGACCGTCCAGACGGATGGTGACGCGGGAACGGCTGGGGCGCAACCAACGACAACAGTCGTGGTCCAGCCGCCGACGATCACCAAATCGTTCACACCGGCTAACATCCTGCTCGATCAGCAATCGACATTGACGCTGACGATCAACAACACCAACCCGGCACAGGCCGTAACGGGCATTACTGTTACTGATGTTTTCCCGGCAAATGTCGTTGTCGCAACGCCGCTGACGGCGAGCACGACATGCGGTGCGGGAACGCTGCAAAACAACAGTGGCGGTGTTCTGGCTGTCGGCGACCCCGGCATCAAACTGGTCGGCGGCACACGTCCCGCGGCCCAATCGTGTACCGTGACCGTCAAGGTTCGCGGAACGGTCGGCGGCACGTACGTCAACACGACCGGCAACGTCGCCTCGTTTGAGGGCTTTGTCGGTACGACGGCGAGTTCTACGCTTAACGTCAGTGTCCTCACCGCCAGCGAGCTGTCGATCTCGGGACGTGTAACGACAGCTGAGGGACGCGGTATCCGCGGTGCGGTCGTGACGATCACCGGAAACTCGCTAACGAGCCCGATCAACCTCATCACGGGCGTCAACGGTACATACTCTGTCGAGGGACTTGCCGCAGGCGAGACTTATATCGTCACGGTACGTTCGCGACGCTTTGCTTTCGAATCGCCGAGTCGTGTCGTGACCCTTATTGACAACGTCACGGATGCTGATTTCATTGGCCTGCAGGGAACTGGCCGCGAGCAATAACGTTCGTTTTGCTCTTGCTAATTACGGGTGGCGACAAATGTCGTCACCCTTTTTTTCTATTAATTGAGATTGTGATCCTCGTCACTGTGCCGGGTTTTGACGGGTATAAGCTTAAATTAGGTCATATGCGCCGGGACTTATTGTAGAACAGGCAGACCGTGCACTACTTCGTAGGCACGAAGCAGCGTTTCCCTTACACCTTTTGCCCTTATCGGCGCGAAATCGGGGTGGAGGTGTAGGACACGATGCTAGATCAACATATTTGGACCCGGATCCGCTTAACGTGGGTCAAAATATTTACAGTAATATTCACGACAATCATAATAATGACCGCCGCGGGCTTGGATGCCGCGGCTTTTTCATCGGCTAAGTCTAATAGATCGGTTCGACTGAGTTCGCCGCCGCCGGTCACGTGTACACCGTCTGCAGCGGGTTTGGTAAATTGGTGGCCGGGTAACGGTAATGCCAGTGACGTCAAAAGCGGAAATAATGCAACGCTTTTTAACGGAGCAGCATTTGGTGCGGGGCAGGCAGGACAGGCATTCACGTTTAGTGGCAGCGGCTCGTACGCGTCCGTTCCGGCAAGCAGCAATTGGGCATTTGGAACAGGCGACTTTTCGATCGAGTTTTGGATGCTAAGTTCCAGCAATGATGACCACCGTCCCATAATCAACAATCGCGTTACTCCGGCGAGCAATAATATGTGGGCGATAGAGGTCTATACCGTAGCAAATCGGGTTGAGTTTCATTCTGGGCTGACTGTATTTCTGACTGCGACTACGCTCTTGACGCCCTCGAGTTGGAACCACGTTGCCGTAACGAGAAACGGGTCAACCTTGAGCATCTATATCAATGGCGTTTTGTCGGGCAGTGTTGCCAATTCGACAAATTTTTCTGAGATCAACGACCTACAGATCGGCCGCGACATTATGAGCGGCAATGATCTTGGGGGCAGGAGTTTTCAGGGCATGCTCGATGAGGTTTCGATCTATCGTAGTGCGTTGTCGCCAACAGAGATCGCGGCGATCTACAACGCCGGCAGCGTCGGGAAATGCAGTTCTTGTTCGCCATTGTCGAGCGGGATGATAAGTTGGTGGCCCGCTGAGAACAATGCGAATGACATATCGGGTGCAAATGACGGAACAGTAAACGGAGTTACCTTCACTGCCGGTATGGCTGGCCGCGCATTTGACCTAAGCGGCAGCGGCGATTACGTTCAGGTTGCGGCACCGTCCGGCCTACCCGTCGGAAATGCGGCGCGCACGATGATGCTGTGGTTTAGGACGCCGGGTACATGGAGCGGCCAATATCCGCTCATGATGCAATACGGCGGCACAGCCGGATCGTCAAAATTTGGGCTTATGACCCCTGACTATGGCGGCCGCAAACTGACATTCTGGGGCGAAGGTAATGATCTTTCCTGCCCTACGGCCTTGCAGCCAAACACCTGGTATCACGGTGCGGTTACTTACGACGGCACGACGGTGCGCCTTTACATGAATGGCCAATTGGAAAATTCGGAGGCGAAAAGCCTAAATACTTTTGGCGGCAGCGATTTCACGATCGGCCGGTACGGATCGCACTCCAACATCACGGGTGAGTGGAACGGCCTTATCGATGAGCCTATGCTATTTGACCGCGAGCTCTCACAAGCTGAAATACAGGCGATCGTCAATGCCGGCAGCTTGGGTGTTTGCCGGTCCTGCACAGCGACTCTAAGCGGTTTGTCAGCCTGGTATAAGGCTGAAAACAATGCACTTGACGATCTTGGCAACTATAACGGCACGCTTGTGAACGGTGCCACATTTGCGACGGGAAAGGTGGGAAACGCGTTCAAATTTGACGGTATTGACGATCTTGTCAACGCGGGTAACATCGATCTTGCAAGCCGATCTTTTTCATGGGATGCGTGGGTAAAGCGTAGTTCGAGCGGTACACCGGATGTGATTATCGGACAGGGAACCGCCAATATCGGCCAGGGACTGCACATAGGTTGGCGGGGCGGTAGTAACGAGTTTACCTTTGACTTTTTTAACAGCACATTGAACGTTGCGGACGTTCCTGACGGCAATTGGCATCACTGGGCGGGTTCATACGATGTCACGACCGGAGAGAAACGGATCTACAAGGACGGCCAATTGGCCGGGTCAAACACAGGCAGCGGATATTCAGGCACCGGCCCGCTCTGGATCGGCAGATTACCGTGGGAAAATCCCGATTGGACGGGCGGAGCTCCGCTCGACGGCTTGATGGACGAGGTAGAGATCTTTGGCCGCGTGGTAACCCAGACGGAGTTTAGGGCCATCTTTCAGGCGGGCAGTAGCGGCAGATGCGATTCATGCTCACCGGCACCGGTCGGCCTGACGTCTTGGTGGGCCGGTGACGGCAACACACTCGACGGCCGCGGTGTAAACAACGGCACGCTAATGAACGGAGCGGCATACAGCCCGGGCCGCGTCGGCCAAGGATTTAGTTTTGACGGCACAAACGATCATGTTTTGATCGCAGATCCTATTCCGCCTTCGTTGCAAATACAGAACGAAATTTCTATCGATGCCTGGATCTATCTGACCGAATATCCGTCGGGAGACCCAATGTTTGGCTTGGGTATGATAGCCGGCAGCCAATATGACATTACGGGGTCGGGGGCGTCAGTATTTATAGACGGGCGAACGAACCCTGATGGCCAGACTGCGCCGGCGGGACATATTCACTTCCAGATCGGTGATGGAGCTTGGCACGTTTCCAATACTCAAACGCAGGTTCCGCTTAATCAATGGGTCCATATTGCGGCGACGAGAAAAGCTGGTCAAGACGCAAAGATCTATTTCAATGGCGTGAGCCAGCCGTTGACGAGCGCTCCCTGGAGTGGAGCGATCACGTACAACGGGGCTTGGTTTGCGATCGGCCAACAAAAGGATATCAACAGGCCATTCAAAGGAAACATCGACGAAGTTGGTATTTATAACCGGGCATTAACGGTCGAAGAGATCACACGTTTAGTCAACGCCGGCAGTTCAGGCGTATGCACACCGACAGCGACAGCACCGCCCACGGGAGTTGTCGGCTGGTGGGGCGGTGACGGATTTGTGAGTGATATTTCCGGTAACGCCAATCACGCCGCGCTTGTAAACGGTGCGGGCTTTGCCGTCGGCAAGGTCGGCCAGGCGTTTAGCTTTGACGGAGTTAACGATTACGTCGAGATCCCGGCTGCGTCCGTATTGGACCTGACGGCCGGATTGACACTCGAAACCTGGATCTATCAAAAGACAGCGGGCTTTGGCTCGATGTTCTCTAAATCCGATCCGAACGGCTCACAATCAGTGACGTCGTATGGTATGCAGGTAAATCCGGACGGAGCGATAAATGTCGCACTTTACGGTTCATATCCGGCTGATAATTGGACAACGGCGCCCGGATTCATCGTTCCGCGCCGCTGGTATCACGTTGCTTTGACGTGGGACGGCACTTACGGGCCGGCAAATAATGTCAAGCTATATATTGACGGCGCACTCGTACAGGCTTGGACCAAATCACCGACGCCGCTTAATGTCACGGCCCAAACGCTCACGCTTGGCTCGATGAAGGGCCCGAGCTTTTACGGTGCTTTGAACGGATATTTGGACGAATCGACGATCTACAACCGGGCAATAACGCAGGCCGAGATCCAGTCGATCGTTAACGCCGGCCTCGCGGGTAAGCTAAAACAAGCGCCGACATCCGCTCCGGCACCGATGGTCAAAGGCCGCAAGCCGAGGACGGCGAACGATGTCGGAACGTATGCCTTCGCAGGCGACGCGACTATCTTATTTCCAACCGTGACCGCAAGCGGCGTGACGAACGAGATACCGCTCGATCCGGCGGGGTTGCCGCGGCTGCCGCTGCGAACAGCGGGGCTGACATACGACCTCGCCACGAGCGCACAATATACGGGTACGCTGACGGTGTGCTTTAACCTGCCTTCATTTACCTCAAACGAGTTCGCAACATTGCACATCTTGCACCTCGAAAATGGAGGCTGGGTTGACCGCACCTATGCATCGTCAGCGTATCCGTCCCTCTGTGCCGTTGGCCTAACGTCACTATCCCCATTCGCGATCGTAACGACGGCGCCGACCGCCGCCGAACTATCCATCGCGGGGCGTGTCTTGACCAATACGGGACGCGGTATCCGCGGGGCCTTCGTCACCGTGACCGGAACAGGCGGGGACGTACACAACGTCCCGACCGGCAACCTCGGCAGATACATTGTCACAGGCCTCACACCCGGCAACACCTACATCGTCACCGTCCGCTCACGGCGTTTCGCCTTTGCCCAACCGACACAGGTGATCACGCTCAACGACAACGTCACGGACGCTGATTTCATTGGATCTGCGGGCACTGGCCGCGAGCAGTAGGCAGAAGACGGGAGACGAGAGACGAGAGACGAGAGACGAGAGACGGGAGTTATTTCCTGTCTCTGGTCTTTTGTCGCTTTTCTCGGTTGTGTGGTTACCTCAACACCGGCCGCGTTTTGCCAGGCCGGAATTCGTGTCATTCGTGTAATTCGTGGCTAAACCGGCTTTTGGCCGGGTACGCTGACCCGGATAAATGGTTCAAAATTGGACAAAAATGCCTTGACAACTGACCAAATCGGCTTATAATTCACACATTAAGCTTAAATTAGTCCAATTCGTTTAAAAGCACTCCCGCCGTGTGCCTTTGGCACGGGGCTTTTTTGTGTTTTAAACGGAGCAAAAAAGTACCAGTCGGAGAACTCTCTTTATGTTCAAGAACCGTAACCTCACCCGCATTGCCGTCATTTCCACCGTCCTGATCGCCCTCACAGCCGTCACGGCCACCGCCGCCATCGGCATCCCCGGCTTTAGTATCTTCGACACCATAACAACATTCTTCGGCGGCACCGAAACGGTGCCAGAACGCATCGGTGCGCCCGAACCGATGACGATAGGCTTTTGCGACACTGCGAGTCCGATCGAGGTCGAAGCGTCTCTATCAGGGTTTGGGCCAACAGGTTACGCATCGCTTGGTGCGGCTTTTACTGCGATCAACGGCGGAGCACACACCGGGGCTATCTCGATCGAAGTTTGCGGTAATACTTCAGAGCCGGGGACGGCAACCCTCAACGCCAGCGGAGCAGGCTCGGCGTCGTACAGTTTTATTTTGATCCGGCCCGTCGGCGGCGTTGCGCGGACGATCACCGGTTCTCCTTCGGGCGGTAGTCCATTGGTCTATCTCAACGGTGCCGATAACGTGACCATAAACGGTATCAATTCGGGCGGAGACACGCTTACTATTTCGAATACTACAGTGTCAGCCACCGCGAATACCGCGACGATATTATTTGTGGAAGGTGCTTCGGGCAACACGATCACCAACAGCAACATTCAGGGTTCTTTTACCGGGGGAACCGCCGTTGCGGGCGGTGTGATCCATTTTAGTACGGACGGTGTCGCCGGAACCGGTAACGACAACAACACGATCTCGAATAATAGCATTGGGCCTGCGGGAGCGAATCTGCCTACGACGGGTATTTACGGTTTGGGTACTACCTCCTCTACAGCCCTTAATAATAGCGGTATTCAGATTTCAGGCAATAAGATCTTTGATTTTTTCGGTGCCGCCGTTGCTGATTCAGGTATATATGTTTCCTCCGGGAACACGGATTGGACGATCAGCGGGAATAGTTTTTATCAAACCGCAACGCGAACAATGACCACTGCGGCGGTCGATACAGGCATTCAGATTAGTAATACGTCGGGTAATAATTTTGCAATCAGCAATAATTTCATCGGCGGAAGTACGGTGACCGCTGGAGGAACCGCGTGGACTATTGCGGGCTCTATAGCCAATAGATTTAGGGGGATTAGCCTTAATGTCGGTTCAACGACGGCCTCTAGTGTGCAAGGTAACACTATAGCCAACTTCGCGTTTACATCGAATAGTTCAGCAACAACGGTCGGTGGACCTTGGTCCGGCATCTATCTCGGGGCAGGTAACGCAAATATTGGTACAGTTTCTGGAAACACCATTGGAGCGGCGACCGGCAACGGGTCGATCAATATTTCGGTTCTGACCAATTCGGGCTCGATATCGTCGGGAATTTTTAGCGATGCGTCGCCGACGACTACAAGTATATCGAACAACAATATCGGCTCTATAAGTTTTGGGGCCAGTACGATCTCACAGGGTTTTCAGGGAATTGCGACAACGACTGCTTCGTCGGGAGCAATGACGATTAGCGGTAACACGATCGGTAGTACAACTACGGCAAACAGCATTAATATCAATACCGGTGCAACCAGTACGACCAATCAGATCTTTCGCGGGATCAACAATACAATCTCGACCGTTGCCGTTAGCATTACGGGAAATACTATCGCTAACGTTCTTAATAATTACCTTCCGTCGTCTGCCACTAGCACGAACAATATATTAGTCGGAATTACTTCGACCGCGGGCATCAATACAATTACTGGCAACACGGTCCGCAACATGACGACTTCGGCGAATCACACCGGCACGGGATCCGCGGCTCCTGTAATCGGAATACTTCAGACTGGCTCGACTGCGGGTCAGACGGTAGGACAGAACACGATTCATTCTCTGAGCGAGGCACATGCAACTGCCGCAGTTAACGTTTACGGTTTTTATTTAGCTAACAGTTCGAACTCCGGGACCAACATAATAGAGCGGAACTTTATTCATAGTTTGTCTGCAGTAAGTAGCGGGGCAGGTATCGTTCGCGGGATTTATACATTTAATGGCGGTGCACTTTATCGGAATAATATGATCAGGCTCGGCATTGATTCTGCCGGCGCCAGCCTTACATCTGCAAGTATCACGATCGACGGAATCCTAAGCGATACAGTGTCGTCTGCGTCGAATAACTGGTATTACAACAGCATTTACGTCGGCGGGTCTGGTGTCGCAACCGGAAGTGCTTCGACTGCGGGGTTCCGACGGACAACCTCCGACGCCACAGATTTCCGCAATAATATTGTAGTCAATAGCCGTTTTAACGGTACGGGGACCGGCAAACATTACGGCATGGCCTTGATCTCGGGAGCCACAACATTTACGGCCGACAAAAACCTTTATTACGTAAATGGGTCAGGTCCTTTTGGTGTCGTCACTTCTACCGATGCAGCTCTATTTTCTAATTGGAAGACAAACACATCTCAGGATACGAACAGCGTTTTCAACGACCCATTGTTTCTTGCCTCGACCGGCACATCCGCGACAGTCGATCTCCATATTGCCGCAGGATCACCAGCCCGCGACATAGCGGGCATTCCAGCCGTCTCAACGGATATTGACGGTCAAACCCGCCCCGGCGTTAACGCAACTTATGACGTCGGAGCAGATGAGGCCGATGGTATCACCCCGGCGGCCAACGACATCGCGGCAACGGCATTTATCGATCCGACAAGCGGTGCGACAAAGCTAACGGCGGGGTTTGCTCCGCAGGCTTCGTTTACAAATAACGGGACGGCGGCACAGACCAACGTTCCTGTCCGTTACCGCATTTGCGCCGACGCGGGATGTACGAGTGTGCTTTATAACCAGACCGCGACGATCGCTTCGCTTGCGTCAGGTGCGACGGCGACGGTTACTTTCCCGTCCACCGGTGCGATCATTGCGGGAACTCATACGACCAAAGCAAAAGCCGAACTTGTCGGCGACACAGTTTCAGGCAACGACGAGATCGGCGGAACGGTCGTTGTCAAAGCCCCGCTCGCGGGTGATTACACAGTCGGTTCGGGAGGCAACTATTCAACGCTGACAGCAGCCGTTGCCGAACTAAATTCTGTCGGCGTTTCAGCCGCCGTGCGCTTTTTGCTAACGGACGCAACATATAGCGGCTCGGAAACTTTCCCGATAACGATAGGTGTCTTCCCTGGAGCGAGTGCGGCCAACACGGTAACCATCCGCCCCAATACCGGTGTAACGAGCACGATCTCGGGAGCAAACACGATCTTTAAATTAAATGGAGCGGATTACGTAATTATTGATGGCTCGAATAGCGGTGGAACAGACCGCAGCCTGACGATAAGCAATACGGCAGCAACCGGCGGCCCTTTATTTGTCGCTAGCCTGGGAACAGGTCAAGGGGCAACGAACGATACGATCAAGAACTGCATCATCAAGAGCGGCAACATCGGCACGACATCAAACTTTACCTACGGAATTTTTGTCGGAGATACAACGGGTGCGGCTGCAGGCGCTGACAACGATAACCTGACGATCACCAATAATCAGATATTGCAGGCACGAACCGGTATCCAGATGGTCGGTGTCGCCGCCACCGGCCTCAATGACAATGCCTCGATCACGAACAATCTGATCGGTGACAACACCCTTGCCAACTCGATCGGCCGCGTCGGTATTTTACTTCAGGTTTTGAATAATTCTACGATCTCCGGCAATACCGTAAAGAATGTCTTCCTCACCTCAGACACGTCGTCTACCGTCGGGCTGTCCATCGACACATTGACCAACTCGACGGTGAGTCAAAATACGGTCACTGGCCTTCAGACAAATGCAACGTCATCGTCAGTCCCCCCGATCGGCATTTCGATCGGAACGACGTCCACCGGCAATACCATTTCGCAAAATACGATCGACGGTGTTACCGGAGGTCTCGCAGGCACGGGCAGCGGTGATGTTTATGGGTTTTTTATTGGGAGTCTTACGAGTTCGACGGTCTCGCGCAATAATGTCACAAACATTACGTACAATGGCACTGGCGGCTACGGCGGACGTGGTATTTACATCAGCACTAGTTCAACCACAAGCTCGCTTACTTTTGCCAACAATACCATTTCCAACATAAAGGGTGATGGGTGGAACTCGTTCACTAGCGACTCGATAGCTGGGGTTATGGTCGCCGGCACGACGGGTGGTGTGAATTTCTATAACAACTCCGTCAATCTTGGCTCAGGTAGCTTCGCCGGCAATTCATCTGGAACACTTAGTGCTGCTATGTATGTTGGGTCGTCAGTAACGGCTTTAGACCTTCGCAACAATATCTTTGCCACTAACCTCGTTAACTCGAACGCGGCCTCAGCGAAGACGTATGCGATCTATTCGGCAGCGGCAAATACCGCTTTTGCGAACATCAACTACAACGATTACTACACGAGTGGTGCACAGGGTGTACTTGGATTCCTAACGTCCGATAGAACAAATCTTGCCGGAGTAGTAAGCGGATTTGGTGGCAATGCAAACTCTAAAAACGTCGATCCGTCTTTCATATCGTCAACAGACCTGCATCTTCTGTCGGGTAGCGGGGTACGAAACTTTGGGTTCGCGCTCGGTTCGCCGTACAACATTGACTATGACGGTGACGCGCGTCCGCTTGAGAGTGCGTATGAGATCGGTGCGGACGAATACGTCGATGGCATAGAACCGACCACCACGATTGACACAGGAGCACCGGGAACGCCGACGAATCCGACGACCAGCACGAGCGCGACGTTTACGTTTAGCGGAACGGACAACCTTGTGAATCCTGACGCTCCGCAGGCAGTCGCGAGCTTCGAATGTGCTCTTGATACGGTGACATTTACGGCGTGTACATCACCGCAGAGTTATGGGCCCGGCTTGAGCATCGGTTCGCACAACTTTAAGGTGCGCACCGTTGACGCTGCGGGCAACCGCGACGCGAGTCCGGCAGAGTTTGCTTGGAGTATCGTTGCCCCAGCTCCTACCATTACCAGTCTCAATCCGGCCTCCGGCTGGACGGATACGACGGTCATTATCGTCGGGACTAACTTTACAGGGGCAACGGCGGTATCGTTTGGCGGTACTCCCGCGACCTTTTTCACAGTCCCGAACGATGGATTCATTTCCGCTACCGCACCGGCACACGCTGCGGGAGTTGTCGATGTTACGGTGACGGGTCCGGGTGGCACGTCGGCAAATACATCGGCTGACGATTTCACGTACATCACACCGGACGCCGCTCCCGAGGTCAACTTTACCAATCCGGCAAACGGAGCAACGGGAGTTTCTATAACGCAGCCGGTCGGTGTTGGATTTAGCGAAAATGTTTCGTTGGCGGCCAACGCCATCACTCTCGAATGTCCGTCGGGCAACGTGATACTTCAATACCCGAGTTCGCCAATGGCGTCCGTAGCCGGAGTGACGTTCTACCCGACGATGCCGGCCACAACGACGTGCACGGTTACGGTTGACGCAAGCAAGGTCAATGACGTTGACGCAAACGACCCGCCTGATTTCATGGCGGCGAACTATGCTTTCAGCTTCACGACCGCAACGCCACCGACGGTCACCGCGTTGAATCCACCATCAGGTTCGACTGTGGGCGGCAACATCGTCACGATCGACGGCACGAACTTTACCGGCGTGACCGATGTCACCTTTGACGGTGTTACGGCGGCCTTCACTTTCGTAAGCGCGACAAAGATGTCCGCAACCGCACCCGCCCACGCGGCCGGTGCGGTGGACGTGCGTGTAACAACGCCGGGCGGAACGAGCGCTACGAATGCCAATGCAGTCTATACGTACGTCGCGCCGGGTGATCATTTCCGATCTCGCGTTTCGGGTGACTGGGGAACGCCGGGGACGTGGGAATCTTCGCCTGACGGCAATGCCCCGTGGACACCGGCGACGTCATCACCGGACTCATCCTCGTTAAGTATCAGTATTCAAAGCGGTCATACCGTAACGGTTACTGCTGCCGCGAACGGCGACCAGATGACCTGTGCCGGAACACTTATCGTCAATGACGGCGTCACTTTTACCCTTAATAACGACATCGGCACTGACTTTGGACTGACCGGGACCCTCAACGCCATTGGAACTGGTGTCATATCGGGCGCGGGACAGTTTGTGATGAGTTCGGGATCTTCGCTCGGCATCGGATCACCGGCGGGTATTACTGCTGCCGGAGCTACGGGCAGTATCCAGACAGCAGGGCGCACCTTCGACAGCGGAGCGAACTACTCATACATCGGTAGCGTCGCTCAGGTCACGGGGTCTGGCTTGCCAGGGGCAAACAGCCTAACGATCAATAATAGCTCCGGTGTCACGCTCTCGGGGCCTACGGGTGTCAGTACATTGGCTCTGACGAACGGAAAAGTTACGACCACTGCTGGGAACATTCTTTCGGTTGGTAATCCTGCGGTCGGGGCTATCTCGGGCGGCTCCTCAACCTCATATGTCAACGGCCCGCTCTTGCGGGTTATTCCTAGCAACCTTGGGGCCGGCAGTGTTTATGTCTTCCCGGTAGGAAAGGGCGGCTATAATCCGCTTGAAATGGTCGATACGATCACCGGCCTCAGTGATGTATTTGTTATTGTCGAGGAGTTTGACGCTACCGCAAATCCTATCGCGGGATTGGGCTTGTCAACCGTAAATACCGATCGATATTGGAAAACCGAATTATTGTTCGGCTCACAAAATTTTACGAGTACAAAGATTCGTCTGACGAACAGCTCGCCGCTTACGGTAGATTCACGCGTAGCCAAAGGATCTGCCCCGTCGACAGTTTTTAACTCGGTGGGAGGGGCCTTTGCGGGCTCTACCGTATTGTCTGACCCAGTCACCTCAACGGGCTACTTTGCTATCGGTACGGCAACGCCCACTGTCACGACCACGGGCTCGCTGACGGGGTTTGGCCCGGTGACCGTCGGCAATACTTCGCCGGCGCAGAGCTACTCTGTTTCTGGATTTTTCCTGACCGGTAACCTCACCGTTACGGCGCCGACTGGATTCGAGGTGTCGCAGTCGCAGTTCTCAGGATTTACAAACACCTTCGATCTGGTGCCCGCGAGCGGCGTGGTAAACTCGACGACGGTTTGGGTGAGGTTTGCTCCGGCGAGCGCCATCACATACAGCGACAATGTGACCAACGCGAGCACAGGTGCGACGACGCAAAATGTCGCTGTCACCGGCACCGGCGTCGCCCCGACGACGGTCTTGTCCCTGACGCGTGCGCATCCGAATCCGACGAATTTAAATGATGTAATGTGGACGATCGAGTTTGCCGCACCGGTCAGCGGTGTGGCCACTGGTAATTTCGCCCTTGTCAACGGCGGATTGACCACGCCTTCGATCACGAGCGTCAATCCTCAGGGAACGGCCCCGAACACTAAATGGAACATTAGCGTCAATACGGGCAGCGGCAGCGGTACGCTCGGGCTCAACTTTGTAAACGCAACCGGCCTGACGCCGGGTGTTTCGACAACATTGCCGGTTACGGGCGATGAATACATTATAGACAAGTCTGCACCGGAAACGACCATCGAAAGCGGGCCGCCGTTGACCACGACGAGCACAGACGCGACATTCGTGTTTGGAGCCAACGACAACATGTTGGCTGAGGCTCAGCTCGCTATCCTTCATAGTTTCGTATGCGAGCTCGATGGCGTCGTCATTGATCTGGGATGTACATCGGCAAAAAGCTACACGGGCCTGAGTATCGGCAGCCATACCTTTAAGGTTCGTGCAACCGATCGGGCGGGCAATACTGATCCCAGCGATGCGACTTATACGTGGCTGATCGTCCCTCCTCCGACGTTGGGAAATTATGATGATAAGACTGTCGCTTTCGCGGGTAACACGACGGTCACTCCGTCGGCTCCGCCGGCAAACGCGACAAACCTTGTTGTGTCGGCGTCGACGGGTTATGCAGGTGCATTTGCCGGAGGGCTGACTATCAACCAGACGACGGGTGTTGTAACTGTGACGGATGCACATCCGGCGGGCACATATACGGTCACGGTCAATGCCTTTGGCCCGGGATCTGTGGCGACGGATACGTTTGTTTTGACGGTCTCACCGGGTGCGACATGCGGGCAGTCTTCGTTTGATCCGGCGGTTAATTATACGGCCGGAACTAACCCTAACAAGGTTGTCACGAACGACGTTAACCTCGACGGCAAGCCGGATATGGTAGTTGCCAATGGCGTTTCTAATAACGTTTCGGTACGGCTCGGTAACGGTTCAGGCGGATTTGGAGCGGTGGCAAACTTTGCTGTCGGCGACCATCCAAACTCGATCGCGGTGGCCGATCTTAACCTGGACGGTAATCCGGATATAGCGACAGCGAATGATCTTTCGACAAATCTTTCGATTTTGTTGGGCAATGGTTCCGGCGGATTTAGCGCCGCGACGAGCGTCAGCACCGGAAATAATCCGTTTGGCGTTGTCACCGCTGACTTTAATTTTGATGGCAAACCAGATCTCGCGGCGGCAAATAGTACAGATGGCAATGTCTCTGTATTCCTTGGTGATGGTGCAGGCGGATTTGGAGCAGCCACAAACTTTGGCGTTGGCACAAATCCGATCGAGGTCGCCGTGGGTGACTTTAACAACGATGGTAAAGCTGATCTCGTTACGGCAAATAACGGGTCCAACAATGTTTCCGTATTGATCGGCAACGGTCTCGGCGGATTTGCAGCTGCGGCTAATTTTAGCGTCGGAACTCTGCCGCAATCGCTGGCGGTCGGCGATCTTAACCACGACGGTAAGCTCGATATCGTTGTCACCACGACAGCGGCTCTCGGAGCCTCAGTTTTGATCGGTGACGGCACCGGCAGTTTCGCCGCTGCGACCAGCACTGATGTGGGGACCAACCCGACCGGCGTTGCGATCAGCGACGTAAACCTTGACGGACATCCGGATCTAGTGGTGACAAACTTTGCTGTTCCGGCACCTAATGTTTCAGTGACGCTAGGTGATGGCACCGGAGTTTATGCGACTCCGGCCGCATTTGGTGCAGGTGACAATACGAGGTCCGTCGCGGCCGGCGATTTCAATCTCGACGGCAAACCCGATCTGGCAGTAGCTAACTCCGGTTCGGCTAACGTCTCGGTGCTGCTCAATGTTTGTGTTGCTCCGGTGGTAGATCTCACGATCCTCAAGTCGGACGGAGGGGCCACCGTCGCAGCGGGCGGCACTGTTGCCTACACGTTGAACTACGCAAACAACGGCACGACACCGGCGACAGGTGTTGTGTTGACCGAAACTGTCCCGGCTCACTCGAGTTTTAACGCGGGAGTGAGCACGGCAGGGTGGGTATGTACACCAAATAACAATGCTGGTAGTACTTGTACATTGGCGGTCGGATCATTGGCTTTCGGCGGCAGCGGCAGCGCTGTGTTCGCAGTTGATGTCGAAACTCCGATCCTCGGTGGTGCAACGCAGATCGATAATACGGCTAGTATCGCTGATGACGGCACTCACGGTGCCGATGTTAATCTTACGAATAACACCAGTAGCGACTCGACGCCGTTAAATATACCGATCTCATTTGCGATCGGTGATGTCACAGCAAACGAGGGTGATGCAGGGTCGACATTATTTACATTTACTATCACAAAGACCGGTCTAAACGGCCAACCGACAACGATCACATTACAAACGTGTGACGTTTCGGCGACGGCACCGGGTGACTACACGTCGCTCGGCTCGTGCATTGTAGCAGTTCGTCCGTCTGGTGCTGAATCAACGTTGGTGGGCGGAGACACCGTTACATTTGCTCCAACCGACACGTCTAAGGAGGTAACTGTTTTGGTAGTTGGTGACACTGTGGTCGAGCCTGACGAGACGTTCACTCTAAAAATGGTCACGTCGACAAACGGCACATTTACCGACGACGAGGGCCTCGGCACGATCGTCAATGACGACAGCGTCTGCGCACCTCCGCCACCGAATATGACCGCTTGGTACGACGGCAGCGGTGCCGCTCCGACTGCAAATGATATTGGCGGTAGTAATAACGGTACACTTCAGAGTGGAGCCGTGTTTGCTCCGGGCAAGGTCGGCCAGGCATTTGCTCTTAACGGCGGGGCGTCGGTGGTTGATGTTCCGAGATCTGCATCGCTCGAGTCGGGTTTTGTTTCTGTCGACGCGTGGGTGCGTCCGGACTCGGTTGGAACCACGTACAACATTGTCACAAAGAACAACACCTCGGCGATAAGGCCGAACTATGGTCTCGAGCTTCGCGCCGATGGTAGGTTCAACTTCTACGCATCGTCAGCGAATGGCAATTTCCGGGCGCGGCAATCGAACACGCTTGCCGTGGCGGGCACGTGGTACCATGTCGCAGGAACGTGGGACGGCACAGAAGCGCGACTCTATATCAACGGCGTTGATGAGGCCGGACCGGCTGATGCCGGCGGTCTGACGGGTCCGATCGATCACACGAACGGAGCCAATCTAACGATCGGTGCACACGGGTTCGGCTCGCCACTTCCCGCGATCGATGGAGTCGTGGACGAGGTCGAGATATTCAGCCGCGCCCTCGATCCGGGTGAGATCGCAGCGATCGCTAATGCCGGCAGCGCCGGTAAATGCCACACCAGTACAGTTCGGTTCGCTCAGGCGACCGACAGTGTGACCGAAGACGGAGCGGTGACGTTTACTGCCATTCGTGACGGTGCTAATGATTCGGCGGTGACGGTTAACTATCTGTTCAACAATGGCGGTACCGATACCGCCACAGGCGGAGCTGCGTGCGGCGGAGCAGTCGATTATGTAAATGGCAACGACCAGTTTAGCTTTGGCGTAGGTGTTTCGAGCATTCCGTTCGCGGTCGATACTTGTCCGGATGCGGCTATCGAAGGTAATGAGACGTTTTCGCTCACGCTTGCGAACCCAAGCAGTGGGTTGTCTATCGTCGCTCCGGCGACCGAAACGGTTACGATCGTTGACGACGATTTTGCGCCGACGCAGGACACGGACGTTACACTTTCGGGTTCGGCGTTGACCATTGAGGATGTCAACGGAGCTAATACCAACGACGATCTTCGTTTGTCGTGTAACGGGGCAAATCTGCGGATCAACGACCCGACCCATCTGCTTTACGCGGGTGCAGGAACTCAGATCGACCCAAATACGGTCGAGGTGTCGATTGCATCGATCACTAGTATTGTGGTTAATTCGCTTGCCGGCGATGATGCGTTGACTATAAATCTGTCGGGCTGTGACATTGTGCCGTCCGGCGGTATCACGTATAACGGCGGCGATCCAACATCCGGCACCGGTGATAGGCTCAACATCGTCGGCGGTAATCAGGGACAGGTCACCTACCATTACAACAATGCGAGTGACGGCAATGTCCAGATGCAAAACTTTGGCACCGTCAACTACACCGGACTCGAACCGATATCAAATACCGGAACGGCGAGCGATGTCATATTTGAACTGCCTACAGGTGCTAACGCCGCGACGCTCGGTGACGATGGTACGGGCGGTAACGGCATGTCGCGTTTGAGCGGAGCTACGTTCGAAGATACTGATTTTGCTAATCCGACCAGCTCGGTCACGATCAAACGCGGTGACGCAGCAGACACGCTGGCTGTCAACGCTTTGCCTGATCTCAATTCGAGCATAAATATCGGCACGAGTGTCGATACATTTAGCACTATCGCGTTCAACGGGGCGGTAACCCTTGCCTCGGGCAACAGCCTCGCCGGATTTGCGGCGGGTACGATCAGCTTCCCGAACGGCACGAGCGACATTGCCACTAGCGGGGCGGGAACTATCGCCCTTACGACTGCGACCAACGTATCAATGCTGTCAGGTTCGAGTTTGACGACGGTTGACGGAGCTTTGACGATAAACGCGAATCAACAGGTGACGCCTACGGCGGGCAATTTTAATGGCATTAACATTGATGCGGCTACGGTTCAGAGCACCGGCAGTGGCGTTGTAACCGTTAATGGCAAGGGCGGCACAGTCGGCGGCGGCCAGCATGGTGTCCTTGTGATCTCAGGCGGCTTGATCAGAGGCGGCAATGCGGCCGGTATTACGACCAACGTGAACGGTACGGGCGGAGCCGCTACGGGCGTTTCGAATATTGGCGTGATTGTCATAGACGGCGGTGCCTCGATCACATCTAATGGCGGAAATGTCTCGGTAATTGGAACCGGCGGTTCGGGTGCAGGCGGTGACCATCACGGCGTGCGGGTTTTCAATGCGGTGTCTGCGGCTTCAATATCGGCCGGATCTAGCGGTACGGTAACGGTCTCAGGAACCGGTGGTAGCGCGGCCGCAGGTGGATGCTTTGGCGTAGATGTGCGTACAGCGGGTGCAGCTATCACTTCGAACGGCGGAGCGGTCACTATAAACGGCCAGGGCGGAGCCTGCGCTCAAAACGTAGGTGTGGTCGTCACAGGCGCTTCGATCCAATCTGGAACGAACGGCCCCGTCTCAGTAACCGGTACCGGCGGAACTTCTGCCGGCACCAATAACGACGGCCTTAACATGAATGGCGGCAATATTTCGGCTACAGGCACGGGAACGGTTACGATCGACGGCACCGCAACCTTTGGAACATCGTCCGAGGGCATCGACCTTAGCGGCGGATCTCCGTCAATAACGACAGCTCTCAATTCTGCGATCACGATGATCGGCGACAGCATGAACCTCGGCGCCGGTAGTATTAACTCCGGCACGGGGCCGGTGACGATCCGTCAAAAGACCGCCATTGTCGCGATCAATCTTG
Organism: Chloracidobacterium sp. UBA3360; assembly: GCA_002360555.1. Taxonomy (GTDB): domain Bacteria; phylum Acidobacteriota; class Blastocatellia; order Pyrinomonadales; family Pyrinomonadaceae; genus OLB17. The sequence continues at coordinate 4,022 of DEQS01000020.1, read as the reverse complement.
GCACATCGGGAGACCCACTCGGAGGACCGCTCAATCTACTTGACGCGGAAATTGATAGGGTAACGGCGGGAACGCTTTTTGTCGGAAATTCTAATAGTGGCACGATCACAACGTCTGCGGCTATCACGCATCCGAATAATCTAACGCTGACCACCGGTAGGGGTATTACTTTCACAAGTCCGGTCACGATGGCTGTTGACAAGACCCTGACAGGCAATGCAGAGGGCACTGCAACCGGGGCGATATCAGTCAACGCGGCGTTAGGATCGACCGGAACCGGCGGCGTTGCTCTGACAACAGCGCGCAATATTGCGATAACGCAAGGCATCTCAACCGTAAACGGCCCGATCACGTTGAACGCTAATCAAACAAATACCGGCACGGGAGCTTTCTTTGGGGTAAATATCGATGGCGCGGCCGCGATCGTCCAAGCAAGCGGTTCTGGTGTGGTCACGATTAACGGACGAGGAGGCAACTCGGGTAACAGCATCGGTATCGGAATGGCAAATAGCTCGGTTGTTAAAGGTGGCTCTACATTTGGAGTAACGACCACGTCGTTAACGGGTACGGGTGGTTCAGGTAACAACACTCACGGATTGCAGATCGGTGCCGGGGCGTCGATCTCGTCCTTTGGCGGAAACATCTCTGTTATCGGCACGGCAGGTGCAGGTGACAGCGCAGGTCAAAATATCGGGTTCATCCTGTATCCGACCGGTACGATCTCGTCGACCGTTAACGGTAGTGTGACGGTCGCTGGAACCGGTGGTACCGGCGGCAACCTTAACGAAGGTATTCGCATTGATGGCAGCCTGTCGAAAATATCAGCGGCCGGTAGCGGCAATGTGACCGTAACCGCGACCGCCGGAGCAAATTCGAGTAATGGTCTCGATCTATCTCGAAGCGGTTCTATCGGCACGGCAAGCGGAACAATTCAGATCACCGGAACACACGGGTCTACTGGCGGAACCGGCATCTGGCTAAATCCTGGAAGTAGCGGCAATCCAATAATTTCCTCAACTAACGCGACCATTACGCTGATCGCCGATCGCATGGATTTTGCAGCGGGTTCTGTGAGCGCAAATGCCGGTATCGTCAACATTCGCCAAAAGACGAATAATCAACAGATCAACCTCGGCGGGGCTGACAGCGCGGTGCAGCTTGGCCTGATAGACGTTGAACTCGACCGTGTGACGGCGGGCACGATGAATATCGGCGATGCCTTTACCGGTGCCGTCAGTGTAAGCAATGCAATAACACAAACTAAGCTGACCAATATCTTTTCGACCAGTACTACGGTACTAACAGGTGGTGATCTCGGTATTTTTGGTACGGTCAATAGTACGCTGGCGGCCAACAGTGGCGGCACCATTCGCCCCGGAGCAAGCCCCGGCGTCATCAATTCAGGCGACCTTAATCTAGCAAGCGGTTCGACGTACCCTGTTGAGATAGGCGGCACGATACCGGGTAACGGTGCTGGGCGGCACGATCAATTAAATGTCACCGGTACCGTGGCCTTGGGCGGCAACTTAACGCTCGCTCAGTCGGGCGGATTTAACCCGGCAAACGGCAACACCTTTGTCATCATCAACAACGACCTCGGCGACCTGGTTTCAGGAACGTTCAACGGTTTGCCTGAGGGCGCGACGATACCTAACTTTATTGGTACCGGCCGCGACGCCAAGATCTCATATGTTGGCGGCGACGGTAACGATGTTGTGCTGACAGCGCAAGCAGCGCCCGGTACACTACAGTTCGCATCAGCCACTTACAGCGGCGTCGAGAACGGCGGCAGCATCGCATTGTCGGTGACGCGAACCGGTGGAACCGAAGGTGCCGTGTCCGCAGACTATACTTTAGCCGGTGGCTCGGCAACGGGCGGCGCGGTATGCGGCGGCGCGGTCGATTATATAAATACTGGCGGTACGGTCAGCTTTACCGCCGGCAGTTCGACACCGCAAACAATTAATGTACAGATATGTCCTGACGCGACACTTGAGCCGGACGAATTATTCACCGTTACACTTTCGAACGGCAATATCGGCACCCCGGCGGCGGCGAACGTAACCATTCTTAACGACGACTGCACGCCGATGCCGGCAAACATGCTCAGTTGGTACTCCGGTGACGGGAACGCTAATGATATTGTTGGTACAAATACCGGCACATGGACCGGAACGGCTAAATACGCGACCGGTAAAGTCGCTCAGGCGTTTGATTTTGACGGCACTAACAGAGTTTCCGCTTCCGGATCAGGCAGCCTGAACATAACGGGCGCTCAGATGACTATGGACGGCTGGGTCTATCCGCGAAGTGGAGCAAATGCTTACTACTTTGGTAGAACCGCACCATCTGATCATCCTTATGTGCTGATGACGATAAGCGGCAATCTGGTGGTCATTATTTCGACGGCGACAGATAACCAGCAGTTCGACACTGGATTTACGATGCCGGTAAACGCTTGGACTCATATCGCAATGACCTACGACGCAGGCGGCGTCGGGGACAAACTCAGAGTCTATGCAAACGGCACACAAGTATTCTCTGCACCTACAACCGGCGGCAATCTGCGTAGTTCTACGCTTCCGCTGACAATTGGTGGCAGAACGGCCGGCGACAATCCATTCAACGGGCTGATCGATGAAGTCGAGGTATTTGACCGTGCCCTTGACGCAACCGCGATCGCGGCACTCGCGTCGGCAAGTGGTGGCGGTAAATGCCATACGAGCACCGTCCAGTTCAGCACCAACGCCTACTCGGTGACCGAGGGCAACGTCAACGCTCCGATCACGGTTACTCGCGTGGGTGCTCACGATACGGCCGCAACGTTTAACTTTGCGACGAGTGGAGGTACAGCGACTGCCGGAGCGGCGGCTGACTATGACGACGTAAACCTAACGGGCGTGACATTTGCTGTCGGTGAGGTCAGTAAGGTCGTCAATATTCCTATCCACGACGACAACATATATGAGGTCGCCGAGACGGTCAACATCGCCGTTTCTAACATCGCGACCGCACCTGCGACAACGCCGGGAACGCCACTCTCCGCTGTTTTGACGATCAATCCGGATGGCGATACGCCACCCGTACTCAACGTGGCAGACGCAACGTTCGCTGGTGACAGTCTTGTCGCGGGGACATGTTCGAATGCATTCGAAATTAGTTTGGTGGGTGCGACGCAGGTCTTCCCAGTAACGGTCCACTACCAAACGTCTAACGATACGGCGACCGCGGGACAGGATTACACGGCGACAAGCGGAACCTTGACGTTTAATAATTCGATGCCGCAGTGCATACCGGTCACGATTCTGGAAGACCCGGTCAATGAACCGACCGAGCAGTTCTTCATCGATCTTGATACTCCTACTAATGCGACCATCGGCGATGGACATGGAATCGGTACGATCCCGAGCGGCGATCCGCTGTCGTTCACGATCGGCGATGTCACTCAGGTGGAAACCAACTCGGGTACAACTAACTTTGTATTTTACGTAGCTAAGGTCGGTACGACATCACAACCTTCACAGGTAACGATCTCAACGGTCAACGGCTCAGCCGTTGGCGGAGCGTCCTGCGGAGCGGGTGTCGATTTCGTCTCGCAATCGGGCTCGGTGCTCAACTTCCTGGCAACCGACGCTAGCTTGCCGTTTACTGTTACCGTTTGCGGCGATACCGACTTTGAGGGCGACGAGGCATTTACCCTGAGCGCGACGGCGACCGTTGGAGCGTCAGCAACGACTGTTGCGGGAACCAAGACGGGTACGATCCTCAACGATGACTGCACACCGCCGCCTGCAGGCATGGCGAGCTGGTTTGACGGTAGCGGAACTGCTCCGAACGCCGTTGACATTGTTGGTCCGAATAATGGAACCCTACAGGGTGGGGCCGCATTTGGCACCGGAAAGGTCGGTCAGGGCTTTGTGCTGAATGGAACGTCGGCCTATGTAAGCGTTCCTGATAACACTGCTAATAGCCCGACCAATGCTATCACGGTGGATGCGTGGATCAAGCCTGATGCGGTAAAA
>DEQS01000102.1 GCA_002360555.1 Chloracidobacterium sp. UBA3360 | reverse complement strand
GGCCAAGACACCGTGCCGGTCACCGGCGAGACAAGATATGCAGGACTCGAACAGTTTGCTAACAGAGTCGACCCAAAACAGACTTGGGGCGTGACATTTGACGGGTACGTTAATGCTCCGGTCGATGCGATGTATGAGTTTCAGATCGATTCGACAAATGACAGGCAGCTTACCGTCGACGGCCAGACACTGATCGACCAAGCCGGGACAAAAGACCGCGCCGTTACATCGGCCCTCGTCCCGCTTCGCGCCGGTTGGCATAAGATATCAATGCACTACGACCACCGAGAAGGCAATGCTTTCTGGCAAGTCCGCTGGGCGATCAAGGGGCAAAACTGGCGGGGGCTTGAGTTGGTGCATTAAGAGGAATTAGCCACAGATGAACACAGATAAACACAGATTTGGTTTTAGGCCCTTGGTCTTTGGTTTTTGGCTTTCACTGTTCACTATTCACTGTTCACTATTCACTGTGATCGGCCAGAAAGCCGATCACACACGGTGGGTCAACCCTTTTATCGGTACGGGCGGGCACGGGCATACGTTTCCCGGGGCGACGATGCCGTTTGGGATGGTGCAGCTATCGCCCGACACCCGCATCGACAACTGGGACGGCTCGAGCGGCTATCACTACTCCGACGACACAATATTTGGCTTTTCGCACACGCACCTGTCGGGAACGGGAATTCCGGATTATTGCGATATTTTGTTCATGCCATACACAGGCGGCCCAAAATTCGACGCAAGTGATGGCGAGAAGTCGTCGAATGGTTATGCCTCAAAGTTTTCACACGCGAATGAAAAGGCGGAGCCGGGATACTACTCGGTGAAGTTAGACGACGATGGAATTCTCGCGGAAATGACAACCTCGACGAGAGTTGGCCTTCACAGGTACACTTTTCCGAAAACTAATAGTGCTTGGGTCGTGCTTGATCTTAAATGGCGGGATAAGCTGTTGGGTTCTCAGATTTCGGTTGTTAGCAAAAGGCGGGTCGAAGGATTTCGACGTTCAAGTTCGTGGGCAAAAGATCAAGGCATTTATTTTGTTGCCGAATTTTCAAAACCGTTCAAATCCGCTTTTCAAAAAAGAGGCTTGCATGACGACCGCGAAGATATAACCAACAAAAAGGCTTCCTTCCATTTTGAGACTGATGAGGGCGAGCAAATTCTTGTAAAGGTTGCCATCTCAAATGTCTCCATCGAAGGAGCCCGCAAGAACCTCGCTGCCGAGCTGCCCGGTTGGGATTTTGATAAGGTTCGGGCGGATGCGCGAAGCGCGTGGAACAAGGAGCTTTCTAAGATAGAGGTTTCGGGCGGGACCGATGCTCAGACGACCAATTTTTACACCGCACTGTATCACACGATGATCCAGCCGAATGTGTTTAATGATGTCGATGGGAATTATCGGGGGATGGACGGTAAGGTTCATAGCGTTTGGAGTCCCGGCTTTAGCCGGCCTCTTGCTAACGGGAAGCCGCCTAAAGGCGGGACTCCCAGCGCGTCCGACCAATACACGGTATTTTCTCTCTGGGACACGTTCCGCGCGGCGCATCCGCTTTATACGATCATCGATCAGAAACGCACCGTTGATTTTATCAATACGTTTATCCGCCAATATGAACAGGGCGGGCGGCTGCCGGTTTGGGAGCTGGCGGCGAACGAGACCGATTGCATGATCGGCTATCACGCCGTGTCGGTCATTGCAGATGCCATGGCAAAGGGTATAAGAGGATTTGATTATGAAAAGGCATATGCCGCCGCCAAACACTCCGCCGAACTAGATCATTTTGGCCTAGCCGCCTACAAAAAACGCGGCTACATCTCGATGGAAGACGAGAACGAATCTGTCTCACGCACGCTCGAATATGCTTATGACGATTGGTGCATCGCGCAGATGGCAACGCTGCTTGTACGTAGCAGGGAAACCCATTTACGGAGTAAATCCATCGATCCCAAAACCTACTACGCACAGCATCGGGATGATCGCCTAATTACTCTCCAACGGGATGTCGAAAATTACTCAAAGCGTGCCCGCTATTTCGAAAACCTCTTCGACACAAAAACCGGCTTTTTCCGGCCTAAAAAGAACGGCGGTTTTGTCGAGCCGTTTGCACCTAATGAGGTGACGTTTGGCTTTACCGAGGGCAATTCGTGGCAGTATTCGTTCTTTGTCCCGCAGGACGTGTCGCGGCTGATGCAGTTGATGGGCGGGCGGGAAAAGTTTGTCGCAAAGCTCGACGAGCTTTTTACGACGACGCAAAAACTCGCGGGCCGCGAGCAGGCTGACCTTACAGGGTTGATCGGACAATATGCGCACGGCAATGAGCCTTCGCATCATATCGCGTATCTGTATAACTACGCCCATCAACCTTGGAAAACGCAAAAGATCGTCCGGCAGATAATGGATGATTTTTACAAGCCTACGCCCGACGGACTGATCGGCAACGAAGACTGCGGCCAGATGTCGGCGTGGTACATATTGTCTGCGTCGGGGTTTTATCCAGTCGCTCCGGGCAATGGTGTGTACGCGTTTGGCACGCCGCTTTTTCCGGAGATGACCTATCGGCTTGAGAACGGCAAGACATTTACCGTCCGGGCAAAAAACGTCTCGGCGGCGAATAAATACATACTCAACGCCAAGCTCAACGGTGCGCCGTACAAAAAGGCATTTATCACCCACGAAGACCTGATGCGCGGCGGCGTGCTCGAATTTGCGATGATCGACCAACCGGTGACGACGGCGTTCACGGAATTTCCTGTTTCCGCAACGGGCGTGACAAGTGTTTCGGTTCCGGTTATCGAAGGAAAGCGTACCTTTACCGACAAAACTGTTGTGAGCTTATCGACGACCCAGAACGCAGAGATAATGTATACGGTGGTCAGCCTAATTAGAGAATCTCCCAGCCAAACCAAAAAGTACTCGGGGCCATTTACGATCAGCGAAAACTCTAAGGTCGAGGCATACGCTAAAGACCCGAAAACCGGTGCCGTGAGTTTTACGACCGAGGCAAATTTTATCAAACAGCCAAACGACTGGACGGTCAAGATCATCTCGCCGTACAGCACGCAATACACCGGCGGCGGCGATAATGCGATCGTTGACGGCATCAGGGGCACGACAAATTTTGCCAGCGGTGAGTGGCAGGGGGTGCAGGGCAAAACATACGAAGCCATCGTCGATCTGCAGCGTGAGACGGAGATAAAGGAACTTGGGGCAAGCTTTTTACAGGTCGCCGGGCCGTGGATATGGATGCCCACGAATATAAAATTTGAGATATCAAATAACGGCACTAACTGGACGCAGGCTGCCGATATCAAGACAGATGTTCCTCAAACCGATATGACGCCGACGATCAAAGAATTTCGGCAAGCCGTAACGCCGACAAAGGCGCGTTATGTTCGGCTGCGTGCCTACAATTTTGGCAAGATCCCGGCGTGGCATCCCGGAGCGGGCGGCGACCCCTGGATATTTATTGACGAGATACTGATCAACTAGCTCACGGTTTTTTTGCTGTGGGTGTTGCCACCGGCGTTGGGGTCGGCGGCGGTTCGATCTTCATCGTCGTGCGGATCATGTCCCAGGTTGCGGTCGCTTTTTTGACATCAGCGGCCGGACCGAGCAGCGTCATTACGACCATTCTTTCACTAACGACGGCCGTTTGAATAAAGATCGCACCGGAAACACCGTCCAGCGAGGCAGAAACGCTGACGCCCTGCGAAACGACACCGCTGATCTCAGATGTCGCGGGCTTGCTCACCGGCTTGCCGCCGGCATCGGCAAACGATTTAACAGTCTGTTCGATATAGCGGTCGACAAGCACCTTTTTAGCTTCGGCCAGTTTTTCCGGCGTGTTAAGCGGGGTTTTGAATACGTTGACCGTTAGCTGAACGTCCAGATCGGCTCGGCTAAAATTGAGCTGGTCAGCGTTAGCGTCAACGCCTTCCGTGATCGCCCAACCTGACGGGTAATTAAACGTTAGCCCTTCGCGGGTAAACGATTTGTCCGTCTGAGCAGCGGCGGACACGGCGGCAAGCGAAAACGTAATAATTACAAATAATAAAGCCCGTAATTTCATTGAATGAACTCCTCGTTACTTATGATGCTAAAAATATACCACTCGAACGGTGATGGGAAAAATCAAAATTAGAAAGGCCAAGAGGCGGGTTCAGGTAAAACGTACGAGGCGATAGTCGATCTGCAGTGTGGGGCGGAGATTAAGGAACTTGGGGAAAGCTTTTTGCAGCTCGCCGATAGGTTATGTGCGGCGACTCTTGGATATTTGTGGATTAGGTAATCATACGGTGACTACCCTTCCTGCTTGTCGCCTGAGAGTGCTCTCGCCGCTCGTGTAAATTCCGACGGCAGCAGGACGACGGTAGTGGTGTGGTTTTCGACGCCTATCTCTGAGAGCATCTGCATACGCCGCAGCTCAAGTGCGATCGGGCTCTTTTCCATCTCTTTTGCTCCCTGTGTAAGCTTGATCGAAGCATCTAGTTCGGCCTCAGCCTTGACGATGCGGGCTCGTTTTTCACGGATCGCCTCGGCTTCACGTGCCATTGCTCGCTGCATCGATTCGGGAATCTCGACGTCCTTCATTTCTACCATCTCGATCTTGATGCCCCAGGGTTGCGTCGTTGCGTCGACGATGCTCTGCAGAGTCTGATTGATCTGTTCGCGGCCTTTTAGAACTTCGTCGAGCGAATGTTGGCCGATGATATTTCTGAGAGCGGTGACGGAAAACTGATAGACGGCCTGTTCGTAATTTACGACCTCTAAGATGGCTTTTGACGCTTCGACGATGCGAAACCACAGCACGGCATTGACCTTGATAGTGACGCTGTCTTTGGTGATCGTTTCCTGCTGTTCGAGATTGACGGTTGCGGTTCTAGTGTCGACCTTTTGCTGGCGGTCGATCAGCGGAATGAGGTAATAAATGCCCGGCCCTTTGATGCCGGTAAATCCCCCAAGACGAAAAACGACGGCCCGCTGGTATTCCTGAGCGATACGGATGCCGGAAAGGATAATGACGACGATTACGACGAGAATACCTAAATAGGGTGCCAGTGCTTGCATAACTTTACTCTACGCCTAACAATGCGGTTGTCAACACCAAAAAAATGTGCCAAATCAAATAAAATGACTTTTCGTTTGGCTGAGACGTCTAATGCTACGGTTGATAAAGTTTGATCGAGGTAAGCAATTATGGACAGACGATATTTTTTGAAAACGAGCGGGATCGGGTTGGCGAGCTTTGGGTTGATGGCGGCGGCGCCTAAGTTTTTGCATCAGTATGCAAACGCGGCGGCCTTGACCGGCGGTTATGGCAAGAAAAAGGTGCTGGTGACGATATTTCAACGCGGAGCGGTCGACGGGCTCAATATGCTCGTGCCGCACGGCGACAGCGAATATTACAATCTGCGTCCGACGATCGCCGTGGCAAAACCCGGCAAGACGGACGGTGCGATCAACCTCGACGGCACGTTTGGCCTAAATCCGGCGATGACGGCGTTTGAGCCGTTTTGGAAGAGCGGACAGCTTGCGGCGATAACGTCTGTCGGTTCGCCCGATAATACGCGTTCGCATTTTGACGCGCAGGATTATATGGAATCGGCCACGCCGGGCAACAAAGGGACAAAAGACGGCTGGCTTAACCGTCTGCTCCAGGCAAACGCCGCCAAGGACACTTCGCCGTTTCAGGCCGTTTCGATGACGCAGCAATTGCCGCGTGCTCTGTACGGCAAGGCTCCGTCGGTCGCGATGACGAATCTCAGTGATTTTTCGATCAAAGCGGGGCTTTACACCAGCGATATGAAGGGCGGTTTTGAGGGCATATATCAGCAAAACGCGAAAGACACGCTTGGCGAGACGGGCAAAGAGACTTTTGAAGCGGTCAATTTCCTCAAACAGGCAAATCCGTCGCAGTACAAGCCTGAAAATGGTGCCGTCTATCCGGCGAGCGATCTGGGCCGCTCTTTGCAGCAGATCGCACAGCTTATCAAAGCCGGCGACGGGCTCGAGGTCGTGTTTACCGATACGGGCAACGACATCCGCTGGGACACGCACACAAACGAAGGCGGCGGACGCGGACAGCTCGCTAATTTTTTACGCACTTTTTCACAGGCGATCGCCGCATTTGCCACCGATCCCGGCAAAAGCATGGACGACGCGATGGTGCCGACAATGAGCGAATTTGGCCGCACCGCACGTGAGAACGGCAGACGCGGAACCGACCACGGCCACGCGATCG
>DEQS01000038.1:25860-78250 GCA_002360555.1 Chloracidobacterium sp. UBA3360 | reverse complement strand
GACCATCGCCGACGACTGCGTCAGTTGGTACATCTGCCAAGGCACGACAATAAATGTCATCATCGAGCCGAAAAACGACACAAGCTGGCCAAAGAATAGCAAACGATAATCGCGTGAGGCTTTTAAGGGCGAGAGATCAAGTAACATCAGGGTTTAACGTATTCGGTCCAATGAAAAAGCCAAGTCGCATAGGCATTCATAACAAATGACACGGTGCACAGGAGCCATTCGACGGGCGTGATACGTTTAGGAGCAGTTTCAAGCATTATGACAAATATCCATGGCAGCAGAACCATCGCGTAGCGATAGCCAAACTGCCACCCGCCCGAATTTCCATGTATCCAGAGCAAAAATGTCAACACCGCCACCGCCGCCCAGGCCGCGTATTTGAGCATTTTGTCCCGCGAACCAAATCTCCACAAAAGCAATAGAAACGGGCTACTCCATATTATCGAACTGCTAAATCCATTAGGCACAAGATACGGAAATGCCGCTTTCCATTCCCAAGATTTTATGAGCATCTCCCACGCCTGACGGGGAATGTAATACAACGAAAAGATCCCGTGGTTGTACCAAGGCTCCTCTAATACACCCGGTATTCGTGCATAACCAAAATCCGTGAACGAATGAAAGCGAACGTAATTATAAATAAGCGTCGATACACCGAGTAGGAAAGGCACGGCGCAAAACCATGCGAGGGTGCGGATATTGTCAGAACCGCCTGCGTAAGCGGGCGGCGAGGAAGATACATCTTTAGCAGTCTCGGTTTCAGCGAACTGGCTCGCCGCTGACGCAGCGGGTTCTGACCTGAGCAGCAAGTACATAAACACCGGTGCCGTCAGCAGATTTTCCGTCCGGTTACCAAACGCCAATGCAAAGAAAAACCCCGCGAGCAAAGGCCTGCGATCATAAACGGTGAAATAGATAGCCCCGATCTCGCCGACCATTGCAAACCCAAGCGCCAGTTGCCACGCTCCTGTGAAAGTAAGATTTGTCCACGCAAACGTCCCAAACAAGATCGCCATCGTCAACATTATCTGCCTCGAACGCGACACGTCGTACTTTGCGGCGATCTTTAACAACAAATAGCACGCTACGCCTGCAAGTATTGCCGCGATCCACGCTCCCGGCATTTGCGTTATAAATCCTAGTGCCTTCAGCAAAGCCGCCGGGATCATCGACAAAACCGCACCGAACGGAAACACCGAATAATAAAATCCTTCGAACGGCACAAACTCATTTAGCCAAGGCGGCTGCGGTTGAGTAAACGCTATCTTTCCGCCAAGCAAATTCCCGGCGACGCGAAAAGTGTAATCATAATAATTTTGAGGCCTGGGGTTTGAGAAGAAATAAACTAGTGCAGTCAACGCAGAAATCAACACTATTAAGCGGCCGGAAAGCCCGTGAGGCGGCTCTGCGACCTCTGTGTTCTCCGTGCCCTCTGTGGCTAATTCTTTCATGCGGCGTAGATCTTTAGCTTAAATTCGTCGTTGGCAATATAGATCTCCGGCTTGCGGCCTGAGAATCGGTTTGATTGCCGTAGGATCATCGGCAGGCCGCCGTGCGGGACACTGATGCCGTATTCGCGGCGGGTAAATATCGCGGAGATCTGTGGATTTAGCCGCTGCGTGATGCCGTAACGTATCGCGCGGGAGGCGGGCGGCGAGAATCCGTTCGTCCGTCGCGGGTTTATGATCTCGATGGCGCTGTCGTAAATATTGATCCGCGTACGTATGTCACGCAGAGCGAGATCGCGGTGCATGAGGGCATTTATTATCCCCTCCGACACGGAGTAAAAATGATATGTCCCGCGTTGTTTGGCGACCTCGTCGGTCACGAGCGTCAGTTTTCGCTTTGGCTGCTCTTTCGCAAGATCCGAATAACGCTGAATAAAACCCATCACCAACTCGTACTGCGTTAACAGATTCCCCTTGGCCTCTATCGCTTCGATCAACTGAGCATTGCCGTTATCGCCGGAGAACCGCGCGACCGTCACATTCGAACGCGGCAGCAATTCGGCGACCCGTTCGTTCTTGCCGAATAGCAAAAGGGCCGCGACAGTCGGGAAAAACTCATCCGTCGTTCCGACCGCAAGCATCAGGTCCTTTCGCAAAAAATCCGCAGTGTTATAAAGGCTCCGGTTCGGCGCGTTGTCGTCAAATCCGCTTGCAAAAGACCACAACAGAGCGTCGTCAAAATCTTCCTCGACCACTTCCTGCAAAGGTATGTTCTCAAACCCCAACGGACGCAGTTCGTCCAGCCACATCGACAGCTCTGCACGCGAAACCTCGCGTTTCTCCGCTCCAAAACGCAGATAAAAACGTCCGTCGCGGGTGCGGTAGGGCTTTTTTCTGCCGTCTATATCCAGTGCAACGACGCGTTTGCCGCTGTCAAAAGCGATCGTATCTATCATCGGCACTATCGCCGGCACGATCTCTTCGCGGCAGATCCGAGTCAGTTCCTGCTGCACCCATTCGGGGTTCGAAACGCCCTCGATCCGCAGCTGATCGTTGACGCCGAATATGATCGTCCCGCCGTCGGTGTTTGCCAGAGCGACAATGCCCTGCGCGATCCGCTCCGAATTTGACAGCTTAACCTTGAGCTCAAGATAAGTGTCCTCGCCGCCGCGTATCAGCCGCAGCAGCTCTGTCCGGGTCGTCGTCGGGGCCGACTGATTAACTAGATATTCCTGTAAACTGGAGTCATCTGAGGATTCAAAACGCTGCGTGTGACGAAACTTTCTTCTCGGCATCAGGTTTTGGCGTCCGGATTTGTGTAAAGACGGCGACGCGACCGCCCGAGTGTAAGGAGAACACTACTGGTTTTCAAACATTCGACAAAACTATTGAAACATTGAAACAGGAAATTGTAAATTTCAAAGCCTGACAAACTCCTATTACCGGCGGGTTCGGAATAGGCCGGCGAGAACGGCCGCTTCAATAGCAGCAAAGAAGAGGAAACTGACGGACGCGGCGATGCGCGCCTTGGCGTGCTGTTCGGCGGTCGGGAACATTTCTAATGAGCCGTTAATAAATGCGAACCCAGATAACACAAGCGGAACCGACAGCACCACCGCCAAACCCCACAAAACCAACCTAACCCCTCTGCCCGCTCCGCTCATATCCTATTGAACGATGCCGGCGATCCGGGCTTGCGCTCATTTCCACGCGCCTCGCTCCGCATGGCTTTATGCTGTCACCCGCTACGCGGGCTTGATCGCGCGTTCTATTTACATACTTCATCGGACCCACGGAAAACGGCTGATTCGATGATGCGCTGACTGGCGGTTTGGCCGTCGGGGTTGTCTTTGGGATAGAGGGTCAGGACGGCCCAGACGCGGCTGTCGGTGCCCGTTTTGTAGATACAGCAGCCGCGGACCTCGTACGGTTTGCCGTTGCGGGTAAATGTGCCGTTGTATTTTGCGTTTGAGTCGGAACGGATATCGAGCGTGTAGTTGAGATCGGGAACCTGGCGTTTGAGAGCGGCCATGCTGGTGTCGGCAAGCTCTTTGATGGTGAATTTTTTCTTGCCGGTCGGCACCAGTTCGCTATACGAAGAGTTAAACCCTGCCTCGTCGTACGAATGTATGTGCATGGCCGAAAATACCGATTTATAGCTCGCGGGCAGCGGTGGCGTCTGGTCTTTGGGCTCCGCGGGCAGATCGATTTTGATGTCCGTGCCCGCTAGATCGTATGTTTTCCATTCTTTGCCCGTGAGCGTAAATGTTTTTGGCCCGTCGGTAATGACGGGCGGCTTTTCCTTGTCCTTATTAGCCAGTTCGCTGATCTGTTTGCAGCCCAAAACCGCTGCGAATATAAGGATGATAACCGGTAGTAATTTTGTCTTTGCCGTCATAGTGTCTGATCCTCCGCGTGGGAAATGTAACACGATTGGCCCGTAGCGGCAAAAGCGGCGTTGACATCCGCATCATTTCGTCCGATTATTAGGCTGCGCTATGGCAGACGCCAACCACACGATCGCATACATAGGACTCGGCTCAAATCTCGGCGACCGCGCCGGTAATTTGCTGCTCGCCGTGCGTGCGTTGATGGAGGCCAGTTTTTGTGTCGATAAGCTGTCGGCGATCTATGAGACCGAGCCGCTCGAGATCGAGAGCGATGTCAATTTTTTGAACATGGCCGCCGAGATACATGTGACCAACGTGAGCGCTTCGCAAATGATGGCCCGTCTGCTGCGGATCGAATACCTGCTCGGGCGGCGTGACAAAACCGTCAAAAAGCCCCGCACCGCCGATCTCGATATCCTTTTTTTTGGTGACCAGCAGATGACGTCCGAATTCATCACGCTGCCGCACCCGCGGCTTCACCTTCGCAAATTTGTCCTCGTCCCGCTCAATGAGATCGCACCAAACTTTGTCCATCCTATCTTGCAAAAAGAGATCGGCGAACTGCTGGCAAATGTCGATGACACGAGCGAGGTAAAACGCTGGAACCCAAACTTGGACGTCGCCCGCGAGCTCGCCGCAAATAGCTAGACTAAATCCAAATGAACGGCTATTCTTGATTCAACTTTATGGCATATCTTCAACCCGACAAAGAGGGCAAAGTTTACCTGCCCGCCATTCGTGCGGCGAAGGAACGCGGCGAAAAACTCGTCTGTCTGACTGCATACGATTATCCTACCGCCCGCATCGTCGATGAGGCCGGCGTCGATATGATCCTCGTCGGCGACAGCATGGGCAACGTCATACACGGCTATGGCAACACGATTCCCGTTTCGCTGGACGAGATAATCTCCGCGTGTATCGCCGTAAAACGCGGCACCGAGCGGGCGATGGTGATAGCCGATATGCCGTTTGGCACATATCATGTAAATGAGGACGACAGCGTCAAAAATGCCTTGCGGTTAATGAAATATGGCGGTGCCGAAGCGGTGAAACTTGAGGGCGGCCGCAACCGCGTCGAGCTGGTCAAACGGCTTGTAAACGAAGAGATCCCGGTCGTCGCACACATCGGCCTGACGCCGCAATCGGTCTACAAAATGGGCGGCTACCGCGTGCAGGGTAGAACTGCCGAGCAAGCCAAATTACTCATCGAAGACGCTAAAATGCTTGAGGACGCAGGTGCTTTTGCCATTGTCCTAGAACTCGTCCCCCGCGAGGTCGCCGCGATGATAACCGCCGAGCTCGAAATGTCTACCATAGGCATAGGAGCCGGTCTCGAATGTGATATTCAAGTCCTCGTCCTTCACGATCTCGTCGGCATGACCTTTGGCCGCCAGCCGCGTTTTGTCCGCCAATACGCCAGCGTGCGCGATGTCATGACCGACGCCATCCACCGCTGGACGGCCGATGTAAAATCCGGGGCGTATCCGAATGACAAAGAATCTTACGGCCTTACCGACGAAACCATGAAGGAAATGTCTGCGGGATAATTATGTGGAAGAAAGTTGCGATTTCGTTCCTTGTTCCGCTCACTCTTGCGGTCGGCTTGATATATTCCGAACCACTGTTGCTTAGCAAACCCGCGTACTGGAGTGAGGGTTTTACAATGTCCGACAGAAATGAATGGCCGGAATTGATCTATTCTATCTCCATAGTCATTTTGATCGCGGTCTCCGTTGTCGCACCTATAGTCGTGGCTTGGCGCGGCGTTCAAGACGAGAAACAGCGTGACGCCCGAAAGAAGATAAGCCTATTTAGCTAATGGAGATCATTAACCGACGGCAGCGAATGTTTTCGATCGCACGCAAATTGCGTCGCGAGACCAAGACCGTCGGATTTGTCCCGACGATGGGAGCTTTGCACGCAGGGCACCTTGCGCTTGTTCAAGAATGCCGTCAGCGATGCGATGTCGTCATTGTCTCGATATTCGTCAACCCGACGCAGTTCAACCAGTCCCAAGATCTCGACAAATACCCGCGTAACCTGACCGCCGACGCCGCGATGCTGTCGGAGTATGATGTCGATTACATCTACGCTCCGGAGAACGACGAGATCTATCCCGAGGGTTTTTCGACCTATGTAAATGTCGAGGGGCTGACCGATACGCTCGAGGGCGAATCGCGGCCGGGCCATTTTCGAGGTGTCGCGACCGTTGTCACGATTCTCTTTAATACGATCCGCCCGGACCATGCGTTTTTTGGCCAAAAGGACGCCCAGCAAGTTGCTGTGATCAAACGCCTGACACGCGACCTTGGGTTTGAGATGGAGATCGTAGTTGTTCCGACGGTTCGTGAAGAGTCGGGCCTGGCGATGTCATCTCGAAACTCGCTTCTGTCCGCAGAAGAACACGAAAAGGCTGTGATCCTTATCGAAGCTCTTCGTGAAGCCAAGATCGCGTTCAAAAAAGGCGAACGAAATGCGTCGGACCTCACTCAAATCGTCAATGATCGCATTGAGACTGAGCCACTTGCTAAGATCGATTATATTTCCATCGTAGATCGCGAAACCCTGCAACCTGTTGAAAAGGTTGGGGATGAAGAGACTTTGATAGCCGTAGCGGTCGCTTTTGGTGACGTGCGGCTGATCGACAACGTGATACTTAATCGAAAGCAGTAGTTTGGTCTCAAACTTGCATCTAATTACTGTGAGACGCTCCAATAGGAGGTTTCATAACATTATGAAGACGATAAAAAGTTTCATTGCAATATTTTCTCTCACGGCTATTTTGTCGGTTGTTGCGTTTTCGCAGACCGTATTAACTTCGCTCGACGGTTCACGTGTGGACGTTGAGGCTCAGACGGGTAAAGTGGTTGTTTTGGCTGTGGGTGCCGCTTGGTTGCCGCTGTCGGCAAAACAGGCGGATTATACCAATGCGTTGATCAAGAAATACGCCGGCAAAAATGTCGTCTTCTATTTCGTCGCGACCGACTCGGCTAACGCCAAGTCGCAAAACTTTAGGAGCACTGAAGACATCCGTAAATTTGCTTTTACGAACAAACTGACCATCCCGATCCTGCGTGACGCGGATGGTGCGGCTACGTTGAAAAAATATGAGATCGACCAGGTCCCGTCGTTCGTTATCCTAAACAAAAACGGCGACCGCGTTGGCGAGCCCTTTGGCGGCATCGACCCGAAATATGACATCACGATACCGATATCAAAGGCTATCGACAGATTGCTGTAAGATCTAATCTAAATCGATTGATTAAGGGCCGGGCTTTATGCCCGGCTCTTTTTATTTTAGGAGTTGATACACCAAGCTTATTGGCAGCCCAACGACGTTCCAATAATCGCCCTCGATTCCCTCGATAAACAAAGCCGCTTGAGCCTGAACCGCATAAGCTCCGGCTTTGTCGAGGGGGGCACCGCGTTTCGCTAGGAAAGCAATTTCTTCGTCGGTCATTGGAGCAAATTTAACCCGAGTCCGCTGCAATGCCGATTCAGTCGCACCATTGCGCACAACCGCAACTCCGGTCAAAACCTCGTGCCAGTTCCCTGCCAGCATCGTTAACATTCTCACAGCATCATCTATATCGATAGGTTTCCCAATGATCTGTCCGTCGATCACGACCGTCGTATCAGCACCGAGGACAATCTCGCCGGGATAATGTGTCGCAACCGCCTCCGCCTTTTCACGAGCGAGACGGACGACATAATCTTCGGGCGATTCACCTTCACGTTCGCTTTCGTCTATGTCGGCGACGTGCTTTGTAAATTCCCAGCCGACAGAATTTAGGATCTCCGACCGACGCGGGCTGCCCGATGCTAGTATCAATTTTGGAAGTTCGTTCATCTCGTCTAAAATGATAGTTGATTGACGGTAAATGACAAATGGAGCAGGTTTTTGGTGCAATTCCGTCCGTGCTAAACGGGCTCGCGTCGAACGGCGATGTCGATGAGGCGGTGGTGTTCGCCGCTTGGAAACGCTGTGCCGGTGAGCTGCTCAACGACCGTACTAACGCGATAGAGTTTTTTGAAAACCGGTTGATCGTCGCGGTGGCAGACGAGACTTGGCGGCGGCATCTTGAGGATCTGAGTCCGCAGATGCTATACAAGATAAACTCGTCTCTAGGTGATGGAACGGTTAGGTTTATCGAGTTTCGCATTGATGAAAAAGTGGTCGATGCGTCTCGTGAACGTGAAACAGCATCGACAGAATCCGCTCCTGAGGTTTCTGAGTCATTGACTAAAGCCGCGGAGGCGATCAGTGATGCGGCTTTAAGACAACAATTTTTGGGCGCCGCCGCGGAGTATTTGGAAAGGCAAAAGAAAGATTAGCTTATGGACGTAAGAAAGATCGCAAAACTCGCGCACCTCGAGATCTCGGACGCTGAGGTCGCACTTTACACGCCGCAGATGGCAGATATCGTAAAGTATGTCGAGCAGCTAAATGAGCTTGATACGGATGATATCGAGCCGATGCTCGGCGGGCTGACCACCGAGGGCGAAGAAACGCTGACCATTCGCGAAGACGTAGTCATAGAATCTCTTGGGCAAAAAGCCGCTTTGAGCGAAGCCCCGTCGGGTGTCGCCGGACATTTTCAGGTGCCAAAAGTGCTCAACTAATGCAAAACTCAAAACGCACAATGCACAATTTGGTTTTCGCATTATGCATTGTGCAATGTGCATTCTTCATTGGTGCGTGTAGTATTCCCAACCTTGAACCATCCGAATGTGTCGAGGCTCGCGATTCGGCGAGACAATTTTATTCGTTCCATTTTGGAAACGAAATGCGGCCCAGTGCGGAAAATTTTAAGGCCCGCGAACGCTATCTTACGCCGCGATATTTTGCTTCGCTTTCAGCCTATCCCGAAACGGTTCGTGACCCATTCACGATGACGACCGAATATCCGCGGACGTTTAAGCTTGCTGAATGTAAAGCCGCTTCGGCTACAGATATTGACCTTAGGGTCCAAATATATTGGCGGGATGATACGAAAACGGAGCAGCAAGAGGTGCAGGCAAATTTTGTAAAGCAGGACGGCAAATGGCTCCTAGACGGCGTTGGTTCGAAGGGCAGATAACCTATTTTTTTATGTCAATTGTTTCGAATATTGAAAAGACCTTAGATAACGCCGAGAGCTTGAATGGTGAACTCAACGCGTTTCTCTCTATCGAGCGTGAGCATGCCCTCGGACGTGCTGCGGAGCTTGATACAGCATCTGGTTCAAAACTGAACGGGCTCGCGGTCGCCGTCAAAGACAACATCTGCACCAAAGGCTTGCGGACATCGTGCGGCTCGCAAATCCTCAATAATTACAAAGCCCATTACGACGCAACCGCGATCAAGCGGCTTAAGGACGCCGGTGCTGTCATGGTCGGTAAGACCAACATGGACGAATTTGCAATGGGCTCGTCGAACGAGACATCTGCATTTGGCCCGGCAAAAAACCCTTGGGATGTGACACGTGTGCCGGGCGGCAGCTCGGGCGGATCGGCTGTTGCGGTCGCTTCGGGTGTGGTGCGGGCGGCTTTGGGCTCGGAAACGGGCGGTTCGGTTCGTCAACCCGCATCGCTCTGCGGCATTGTCGGATTTAAACCTACATACGGACGCATCTCGCGTTACGGCCTCGTCGCGTTTGCCTCATCGCTCGATAACATTGGCATTTTTGGCCAAACGACGCGCGATGTTGCTGATGTTTTGGGTGTCATCGCCGGACGCGATCCGCTCGATTCTACCTCGGCGGATGTGCCGGTTCCTGATTTTGCAGCTTCGCTCGATAACGATATTGCGGGAAAGACGATCGGTGTTCCGCGGGCACTTCTTGGTGAGGGGCTCGACGAAGACGTTCGCGAAAAAATACTCGCGGCTATAGATAATTTTGAAAAGCTCGGGGCAGAAATTGTTGATGTCGAGCTGCCGTACGCCAAATACGGCATTGCCGTTTATTACATCATCGCAACGGCTGAGGCTTCGTCAAACCTTGCGCGTTTTGACGGAGTCCGTTACGGATTTCGCGCCGAAGACGCTCCCGGTTTGCGTGAGATGTATTTCAAAACCCGCGAAGAGGGATTCGGAGCTGAGGTCAAACGCCGCATCATGCTCGGGACCTATGTGCTGTCGAGCGGCTATTACGATGCGTATTATTCGAAAGCACAAAAAGTTCGTGCACTTGTAAAACGAGACTACACAACCGCCTTTGAAAAATGCGATGCGATCCTAACGCCGACCTCGCCCGACACGGCGTTTAAGATAGGCGAACGCTCTGACAACCCGATCGCGATGTATCTCAGCGACATTTACACCGTTTCAGCCAACCTCGCCGGCATCCCCGCGATCAGCGTCCCGTGCGGTCTTTCGACTGAAGGCTTGCCAATTGGCCTGCAGCTAACCGGCAATTTTTGGTCCGAGGATGTCCTGCTAAAACTCGCCTCAAAATACGAAACGGCTTTCCCCCTCAAGGCAAAGCCGTCCATTTACGTTGGTTAGAACCTGAACTATTGTGCCAATCTTAGCGGCGTCAGCATATCGCGATTTTGCGGTGGTGCGGCCGGGGCGGCGGGTAGTATGTTTTGCCAACGCGTCTTGTCTTCGAGCAGACGTTCAATGTCGGCGACCGGCAGCGGTTTTGAGAAAAGATATCCCTGGCCGTATTCACAGCCCAAAATACGCAGTTGGTGAAATTGATGTACGCTCTCGATACCCTCAGCAACTACTTTTAGGTTCAATGCCTTAGCGAGTGCAATGACGGTTCGCACGATCTCGCCGTTTTCGGTATTTTCTTCCATCGCGCTGACGAACGAGCGGTCGACCTTGAGCAGATCGATCGGGAAACGGTGCAGATAACTGAGGCTCGAGTAACCCGTTCCAAAATCATCAATGCTGATCTGAACGCCCGTTTCTTTGATCTGTCTGAGCATGAGGATCGCAGTTTCGGCGTTTTCCATCACGGCTCCCTCAGTCAGTTCAAGCTTGAGACTTGAAGGAGCGATACCGGTTTCTGCGATTATCGTGTTGATCTGCTCAACCAGATTTGGATGTCCGAAATGCTTGCCCGATAGGTTCACCGCAACGCTCAACGGCGTAGCATTACCCGATCTCTCCTGCCACTTTACAAGCTGAGAACATGCAGAATGCAGTATCTGGATGGTCATCGGGATGATCAGACCGGTGCTCTCGCTGATCGGGATAAATTCGTTTGGCGGAACGAGCCCTCGCTGCGGGTGATTCCATCGGACGAGAGCTTCGAAACCGACGAGCGATGAATTTTCAAGCCCGACGATCGGCTGATAATACAGCTCAAACTCGTTACGCTCGATCGCAAACCTTAGATCTGTCTCTAACTGCAAACGCGTCACCGCACGGATGTGCATTTTTTGGTCAAAGATGACGTAGTTTTCCTCGTTATCCTTGGAATAATACATCGCGATATCGGCGTCGCGGAGGATATCCTCGGCCTCAGGATATTTCGAATTGCCGTACGCGATACCGATCTTTGCGCTTGTAAATACCTGGCGGCCGTCGAGTGTGTATGGCTCGGCGAGACGTTTTGCAAGCCGGTCGGCGAAACTTGTCGCCTCTTCCTTGGTCAAAAGATCGCTGAGGATTACACCAAATTTATCGCCGCTAAATCGAGCGACCATGTCCTCTTCGCGGACCATGCCGGACAGACGCTTAGCAACATTCTTAATGAGACGGTCACCCATCGAATGGCCGAGACTGTCGTTGATCGTTTTGAAACGGTTGAGGTCGAGGAATAGAACGGCAAAATCACTTTCCGAATTTTCGCGTGTCTGCTGGAGCAAACCTTTTAGCGTGTCGATGAAAAAGTTTCGATTTGGCAGCCCCGTCAGAGCATCGTGATATGCCGCGTGGCGGAAATTTTCGTGGCTTTCCTGCAAAGCGGCGCCACTACGCTCTAGCTCGGCAACATAATGCTCGAGTTCGTTGACGTGCTCTTCGGCCTGCTCGGCACGTTCGCGTTCGGCTTGTTTTGCCTTCTCGACAGTCTTTTTCAGATCCTCAACAAAGCGGCGGAATGTCAGATAGATAATTCCAAAGAACAGCACGACCGCGGTAAATAGATATAGATTGATCTGTTCGAGCGCCTTGACGATGATGCCGGCCATGACGGCTCCGACGACATACATCAATACGGCATCAAAACAGTTGTCGGTCCATACTTTCCAAAGTGATTTTTTGTTCTGTTTGATCGCCGAGAAAACCGCGACAAGGCCTGAATTAACCGCAAACAGAGCGGCCGCCATGACAGTAAGCAACCAAATAAAGCTCGTAAAATCTCCACGCTGCAATACCAGATCGGTCGAGCCAAATATGAACCAAACGGCCTTTGCCGCGGCAAACACAGCGATCGCGTTGGTCATGACGTTAAAAAATATCGTCTTGACCTTGATCGGCACGCCTTTCCGCATTATGTTAAGCGACGCTGCCGTTGTTTCGACGATCGCCAATAGCACCGCGATTTCGCCGCCGTAGATCAGCATTGCGAGCATGATCAACGCATCCGAAATTGTCAGATGTGTATTGACACGCGGCAACTGGATCCGGAGATAGCAGCTGCAAAAAACCGTCAGCACGGTGAGCGTAATAACACCGGTGTCGATACGTCCCGCCGGAATTCCCATTAGCGCCCAAGCAAGCGCCGCCAGTGAAAACGGTGCTAGTACGGCCAGGAATATATTTATCTTTTTGTCCTTGGGATCCATTAAATCTGGGCCTGTGGGGCCATCGGATGGCAGGTAAAGTAGAAAGAGAGTGGGCAGGAGATTTGCCGATCGGTCATCGACAAAAACTATTATGCGTTAAACTTTGTTATTAATCAATAAAAATCTTTCTTTTTTAAAAAATAAAAAGGCACGGCAACATTTCTGCTGCCGTGCCTTTTCCGAGCGTTCTTCAAAGAGTTGTCCGTCTTTGAAGAAATCCTCTATCGCATCGCGGCCGTATTATCACCGCCAGCCATTATCTGGTCGCTATACGACCTTGCCGTATCGCTTACGATAATGCCGTCGCTGACCAATATGCCGTCGCTAACGATGATGCCATCGGCGAAGGTCATATAATCGACCATTGACGTCGAGTTACCGTAAAGCAAGCTCGATGCACCGACCGTGGTTCCACGATTGATCGAATTATAACCGTTAGGCAAAACCCCGTCGGCTAGGACCGCTCCGTCGCTGACGATGATGCCGTCACTGACGATGATCCCATCGCTGACGATGATGCCGTCGCTGACGATGATGCCATCGCTGACGATGATACCGTCGCTAACGATGATACCGTTGGCGTAGATGCCCTGGTATTCCATTATCAGGTCGGTTCCGGTCATTACGCCGTAGCCGCCGACAAGGCCGCCAGCCCACTGGAATCGAGTAGTCGCTATCGTGGAAGTATGATCGGGGATCGTGGTCGTCGTCAATAGTCTCGTGCCGACCGGTGTCGAGCTGGTCAGATCCTGACGGACCTGTTTTGCCACACGAACGGCTCCCTCGACGTTTAGCTGGCCGGCTCCCTGTTCGAGGACATTAAATCCTGCGAGCGGCTGTGCGGTATATTCCAAAAGCATCTTGACCATATTAGGCGTCAGCTTTGGATTTGCCTGCAGCAGCAGAGCGGCGGTTCCCGATACGATCGGCGTTGCCATCGATGTTCCTGACAGGTACATCATCGTCACGTCGTCGTTATTCGAACTGGTCGGATATACCGCGAGCTCAGGATGCTCATCGAGCAACAACGAGTCGCGGCCGACAGCCGATATAAGTTTATTGCCCGGTGCGACGAGATCAGGTTTGATCAGGTTATCGTATTTTTTTACACCAGTTGTGTCTGTGTAGTACGAACGTGTCGGTCCGCGTGAACTAAATGTAGCGATGCCGTCGTCGTAGCGGGCGTCGGTACCAAAGGTATTCGTCGCACCGACGGTGATGACCGACGGATCGTTGCCGGGGCTATGGATCGCGCCGTACATCTTCTGTCCGGCAGCATTCTTACCGTTGTTACCGGCGGCGGCGACAACTACGATACCTGCATCGACGAGCCTGCGTGCCGCTCTACAAAGCGGGTCGTTACGCCATGTTTCAATGGCCGGTGTTCCGAGACTTAGATTTACAACCTTAATATTGTTGGCACTGCGATTGGCAAGTATCCAGTCGAGCCCTTGGATAAGTTTGGCGGTAGAGCCTGTGCCGTCCTCACCTAGTACACGAACATTTATGATCTTCGCGTTCGGTGCCATGCTGCGGTAATTGATCAGCTCCTGACGCTGTCCGGGGCCCCCTGCGATAAGACCTGCAACGTGTGAGCCGTGTCCGAACGGGTCGCGGTTCGTTGCTGAGCCGCCGCCGCTGTTATTTGTAAAATCTACGTGCTTGGTGACGCGGTCGCCGCCCAAAAGTGTGGACGTATCATAAAATGCACGGTGGCCCTCATACACACCTGAATCAACAACAGCGATACCGATACCGGTTCCATCCAACTGGCTCGTCACAGTATTTACAACACCGCCAACGACAGTCGTATTGGTGAGTGTCCTGACAAGCGAGACGCCGGTTGTATTTTCGATATGGCCAAGCTGGCTCAATTCGCGGTCGAGCGACAGATGCTTAGCGCCTTTGACGGCGGCAACCTCTTCGGCGGCACAAACCGGCAGATCGACGATGAGCATGTTCAGGGCGTCGGCCTTAGCAGTGATCGCAACATTGTTGCGGCGAAGGACATCTAGCAGCTGTGGATTGTCTATATCATCCGACTGGAGAATAACCTTAACGGTCCTATTCTGGTCGGCACCAGCTACCAATTCCCTCAGATCAGGCGAGAGTTTATCGCCTACGAACTGATCTTCGTCCGTCTCGTTGGCAAACGAAACGCTTTCAAATCGCGAACGGAGTTTTGCGTCCGCCGTGATCTGGCTTTCAAACGTTGCTGCGTCCGAGGCACTCATTATCTGGATCTGTCCTTGTGACAAAGCCCGATAAAGATCGGATGCGACACGCTGGCCGAGCATCGGCGAATTTCCCGCAAAAGCTGCGATGTCATCTATATAAATGGCCATCTTGCCTTTTTGGGCGGTCGCGTATTTCAGGATGCCTTCGAGGGTGCGGTCGAAAGCGGCCTGATCTTTGGATATCGCAAACAGGGCGTTCCAATTGACGCGATACAGACGTTTGCCGCCGCGGCTTGCGAGCCGGTTGGCGACGGTATTGACGACCATATCGCGGGCGTATCCGTGGTTGTCGATCAGAACGGCGTTCTTATTGTCGCCTGATGACAGGATGCCCGTAAGCTTTGCCGCCTCACGAGTGTACGACTGGCTAACATCGGCCGTTGCCGGAACCTCCGTCAGATACGCGGCAAAGTCATCGGCGGCGACGTTAGCATTTACTGCTGCCGTCCGGCCGTCCTTACCCGCGTTCTGGCCAAAAGCCAGTGTCGAGAAGAGTAACGTGAATATCAGCACATAAGCCGTTACTATTGGTGTGGTTTTAACTCTCATAATTTCTGGTGTGCTCACTGAGCGTCCTTGATTCGAGTGGGTCTTGCCCGCGGCACTAATGGCAATGCCCGTGCCACGACCCCTGAAAATGGATTTGGCTATATAAACAAAGGGTTGAGCGAAATATTGGAGTATGTGGTGATCAATCTCGTAAGAGTGAATCGGTCAAGTTGACTGGTAGAAATCGGTCAGAATGCACAAAAATACGGCACCAAATGAGGGTGCCGCTTTAAGTTGACTATATTTACGAACTATTTTGATATCCCGACCTGTATCAAAGCATACGCGTAGTCGAACGCCACCTCTTTTAGGCGGTCGTAGCGGCCGGATGAACCGCCGTGGCCGGCACCCATGTTTGTTTTGAGCAGGATGACGCTGTCGTTGGTTTTCATCTCGCGGATCTTAGCGGCAAACTTTGCGCCTTCCCAGTACGGGACCTGAGAGTCGTTGAGCGAGACCTCGATCAGCATGTTCGGATACGTTTGCGCTTTGACATTGTCGTAGGGCGACCAGGTGACCATGTAATCCCAGGCTTTCTTTTCGTTAGGGTTGCCCCACTCGACCCATTCTTCCGTCGTCAGCGGCAAGGTCTCGTCGAGCATGGTGTTCATCACATCGACAAAGGGCACCTGCGTGATCGCTGCTTTGTAGAGCTCAGGAGCCTGGTTGACGACCGCTCCCATCAGCAACCCGCCCGCCGAACCGCCCTGGATAACCAGCCGGTCATTAGCCGTATATTTATTTGAGATGAGCCATTTCGAACAATCGACAAAATCGTTGAACGTATTCATCTTGGTGTACATACGTCCGGCCTGCCGCCATTTTTCACCAAGCTCACCGCCGCCGCGGATCAGTGCAATGCCATAGATCATGCCGCGATCTACAAGGCTCAGACGCGCCGTGCTAAAGTTTGGCGTCATCGACACGCCGTAGCTGCCGTACGCGTAAAGCAGCATCGGTGCTTTGCCGTCGAGCTTTGTCCCCTTTTTCATCATGACGAGGATCGGCACTTTGACACCATCGCGGGCCGTCGCCCAGACGCGGGCCGTTTCGTACTTGGTCTTGTCGTAGCCGCTCGGGATCTCTTGCTGTTTGAGCAAAGTGGATTTGCGGGTGGCAAAGTCAAATTCATAGACCGATTGCGGCGTGATCATCGACGCATATCCGTAGCGTATCGATGCCGTGTTATATTCCGGGTTGGCACCGAGGCCCATCGTATAGACCGATTCGTCGGTCGGTATGCGGACCGACGCTCGTTTGGTTTTGCGATCCATTACGCGAAGGTACTCGATACCATTTTCGACTTCGCTAACAACGGCATAGTCCTTGAAAAATGAAATGGCCTCTATCTTTACGTCTGCATTGTAAGGGATAAAGTCTTTCCAATTCTTTTCCGAAGGGTCACCCGCCGGGGCTTTCATCACCTTAAAATTCTCAGCGTCTTTATTGGTCGTGATGTAAAATTCGCCCTGATCGTAATCAGCCGAGTATTCGTGGCCTTCGCGACGTGGTGCGATCATTTTCCATTCGCCGGACGGGTTGTCAGCCGGCAGATAGCGAAACTCGCGGCTGGTCTTTGCCTCGGCACCCATAAAGATCATCTTGCCGTCACGCGAACGCCCAACGCCAATGTTAAAGAGCACATCTTTTTCCTCAAGCAGCTTGTCTGTTTTGCCGCCGAGAGTGTGCCGCCAGAGAATGTCGGAGCGTTTTGATGTCGCA
Organism: Chloracidobacterium sp. UBA3360; assembly: GCA_002360555.1. Classification (GTDB taxonomy): domain Bacteria; phylum Acidobacteriota; class Blastocatellia; order Pyrinomonadales; family Pyrinomonadaceae; genus OLB17. The sequence continues at coordinate 61,171 of DEQS01000038.1, read as the reverse complement.
TCTTCGGTCACAACGAACGCCGTTTTGTTATCGGCCGCCCACGCAAGACTCGTCGCCCGCTCGATCTTATCAGGCAAAACCTGTCCGGTTTGCAGATCTTTGAACTGCATCGTGTACTGTCTATAGCCCGTCGTATCTGTCGAAAACGCGAGGATGTTGCCATCGTCGCTCACATCAAATTCGCCGATCGCAAAGTATTTGAATCCCTTTGCCATTTCGTTTTGATCGAGCAGCACGACCGCATCGCTGCCATCCTTGGCCTTGCCGCGAAGGAATGTCGGATACTGTTTGCCCTCTTCGGTCTTAGTAAAATACCAATAACCGCCTTTTTGATAAGGCACGCTCGTGTCGGTCTGCTTTATGCGACCAAGCATTTCTTTGTAAAGGTTATCGGCAAAACCGGCATGCTGGCCCATAAAGGACTCAGTGTATTTATTATTGTCCTCAAGATACTTGATGACCTCAGGATCTTTCTTGTCATTGCGGTCACGCAGCCAAAAATAATTGTCTGTGATCTCGTAACCGTGAATTTTCAAAACTCTGGGGACTTTTTTTGCAACGGGTGCTTTCATATCTGTTTGGGCGACAATTACGGTATTGCCAATGACGATAATAATAAACAAAAAGGCAATGCCAACTAATGCTTTCATAAGGGTCTCCTGCTTAGTAAATGTATGTAACGCGTAATTGTCTAATACGATAATTTCCGCGCATTTGTTTACTGTTCATACTCGTCGTCGCCTGCCGCATTTGCCGTGGCAGGAGCAGCAGTTCTGCCTACGCCTAAATTATCAAAATTTAGTATCGCATTAAACAGCATCGAAAAGCTGCCATGCGTCTCATGCCGCCACATCGGGTTATTGGCGAACATCACGACGTGACCGAGCCCGACCGGAACATCGACAACAGCCGCCTTACCCGCAAGCTCCGCACCGCCCGCGAGCATTCCGCTGACGAGCAATTCTTTTTCAGGAGCGAACCGCAGGATCACACGAGGACGTGATTCGACCGGCGGCAACTGTGCTGCCGCTCCCGGATCAGGCGTGATCGGCGGCAATAGCGAATCTGGCTTGCGTCCCTGCACGATGTCCGGGTCATCGAGCGAACCGCGCCCTGTTGGCCGTCCGGCAGGAGCACCTTGTGGGCCTCCGCCACCACCGCCACCTCCGATGTTAAACGCAGCGACTTGCAGGATCGGCGACTGGTTGAAATACACCGCTAGCTTTTCGTCATAACCGTACGAGATCGGGCTCTTACGGTCGGCAAACGTCGTGCTCAACACCGAACCTCGAGCCTGTAATTGAGCCGCCGGCTGGATCGTAACGCCGCTTGCAATACCAAAATCGATCGGCAGCGATGCATTGTCAGCAACGGTCACAAACAATCCGCCCGCCTCGACAAAAGCCTGGATCGCCGCAACACCCTTGATCCCAAGCCCACCGCGAATATCATCCGTCTGGTCAGGTGACCCGCCAAAATTTGGAGTTATGTCAGACTTTTTCCAGGGGATCGGCCCTTCTTTTTCACTAAACTTTGCCGTGCCGCGAACGATATTCTGCGCACTCGTGCGGATCGGGCCAAAGATGATCACATCGTATTTATTTCGCAGATCGGTCATCCGCCCGAGCGACTGATCGGAGATGTATTCATAAGGAATACCCAGCTGGTCAAACTCGATGCGGTACCAGCCTTCGTCCTGAGTGTTGAGCCAAGTGTGAACAAGAGCGATACGCGGAGCGGTGACCGCGTGGCTTGCAACCTCAGGCACCTTATCGACCGCAACCGCGGTCAACCCTAGATCCGTCGCCTCTTTGGTCAGACGCGCAGCCGTGTCTGCCGGATTTCCGTCTGCCTTGATGATATAGGATCCGGCGTTAAAGTTTTTGTCGCCGATCTTGAACCCAGCCTCGGCGGACGAGAATTTGATGTCTTTAAGACGATATCGAAGCTGTGCGACCGCACTTTCGGCAGTATGATTGACGACCCAAGCAGTTTTCCCTGCACCCTCGACCTTGCCGGTCACTTTCGCCGGGCCAACGGTCAATGTCATTGCCGCATCGAGGATCTTTTCATCCTTTGCACGGATCGTTTTTACATTTCTCAGCGGCCCGAGCGTCCAGCCGGTATCGTCGTACGGACGGGGGTCGCTCACGTTGTAATACTGAGTATCGAGCAGCATATCCGCCATGCGCGAGTAAGGCTGATCCATCCGCACAACATAGCTGCCCGCACCAAATTTACCGTCTTTGGTATCCAACTCTTTGTCGAGCTTATGCACCTCAACGCCCTGCATTTTTAACAGATTGACGAGATCAGCGGCCTCGGTCGGGCGAGTTTCGCTTGACGGCAGAACGTACGCCGCCGGGCCTTCGGTGCGGGCCTTTGCAATGGAGCGTTTGCTCTTTAGGTAAAAATTATTGAGAAATTTTTCTTTATTATTCGCAACATAACTCATCGCCAGCAAGATCGCGCTTTGCTGCATATTGACGTTGTTGCGGAGCGACCATTTGACACGGGGCAGCGGCGGATTTGGGCGGAACCAATCTCGCTGTGACTGCGGCCCTACGTTACGATCCACGGTATCGGCTCCGCCGTTACCGTATGTTTCATAAAAACGCCCTATCGAGTTATGGCCGTTCGCGACGTAAAACATATAGTTCGGCGCCCAGCCGTCATAAAACCCGTGCGTCCATACCCCGGGCACGCCGCGTTTGGTCATCTCTTCAACCTCGTGATAGGCCAGAGCCTGCCACTCGTCGATAACGATCGGGTCGAGCCACGCGTTATACGGGCCGGTGCCGGTCGAGGTATAGAGAAACGGGACTGATTCGTGCAGATCGTGGAGAACGGTCGGGTGATATTCGAGAAACGCCGCCATCTGATTTCGCGTCAGAGCCAACGCCATACCGAGACTATCGCGATTGTTGTCATGGGCGACATATTTGCCCCAATAGATCAGCCCCGGCGAGCGTTTGCCCTCGTTCGCTTTGCGGTAATTGTAAAGATCGACCATCGTGTCGCGGCCATCAACCTCAAGCGTCGGCGTGATCATGACGATCACGTTTTGCCGAATTGCACGGATCATCGGCGTGTCCTCAACCGCGATGCGGTATGCCATTTCCATAAGCATCTCCGGCGAACCGGTCTCGGTCGAGTGGATCGAGCCCGAGGCCCAATAAACCGCCTTACCCTCGGCGATAAGTTGCTTTGCTATCTCATCATTTATAGCACGCGGGTCCGCAAGCTTTGCGGTGATCTCTTTGTAGCGGGCAATCTTTGCGAGATTTGCCTCATCGGACACGAGCACCAGCATCTGGTCGCGTCCCTGTTCGCTCTTTTCGGGCGACATAAATGTCATCACGCGCGGAGTCGATTTTGCCAGCTCTTGATAATAGCGATACTGATCTTTTGTATATGTCAGCTTGTTTGGCGTACCGATCGGATAGCCAAGTATCTTCGCCGGACTTGGCACTGTCGCCGACGCGGGCAGATGATCGACGATCTCTGTCAGGAAAAACTTTTCAGTCGTATTTTTGAGTATCGAGTCGGTGTATTCCTTATCGACAGGCTGCGGAGCGGGTGCGGCGGGTTTGGTTTTGGCATTATTTTGTGCCGAAATACCCACGCAGAGTACGAGTGACAAAAACAAAAGAGCAAAGCGATTCATTTGGCTATTCTCCCGATCGTAATGAAGTTTTTTTGAAGTACAAGCGCAGTATATCAAACGCCTGACCGTATTGAATATCAGGTACACTCTGTTTTTACTTGAGTTTGGGGGGATTAGAACTTAGACCGACGACTCTTGGTCCACCTTGGTCCACCTTGGTCCACCTTGGTCCACCTGGTCCGGACCGGACCAAACTATTCGTTGACCATGACCTCGACCGGATCGATTCCCGCCGCCCGCCATGCCGGATAGAGTGCCCCGACGAGGCTGCCGCCGATAGCGATGAGGACCGCCGTGATGATCCAGCCGGAGCTAAATTCAAATGCGAGATCAAATTGTTTGTTGATGAGATACGATGATATTGCCGATGCCACCCCGCCGAGTGCGATGCCGAGAATTCCGATCATAAAGGCCTCACCCTCGATGACCTTGATGATAAAACTCGTCGATGCGCCCAGCGATTTGAGAATACCGATCTCCTTTCGCCGTTCGGTGATCGTCGTGTACATCGAGAGCAAAACAAAGACCGTGCTGACAAGTGCTCCGAGCACGACCAAAACCTTTAGAAATGTACCGAGGCCGGGAATGCGTTCCTGTGCGTCGATGACCAGGTCGCGTGTCAGATTGATCTTATTGCCGGGCAGCACTTCATTGATCTTAGCGGCGACCGCATCTACATCGGCACCGTCTTTGAGTTTGACGAGGATGTATGTGCATTTGTCCGTCTGCAACGCCTCTTGCATACCGGCGAGCGACATTTTGATTCGGGCTCCCGACGGCGGCGAGAAAATGCCGGTGATCTTGTACGGTTTGCCGCCAAAGAGTTCGTAACTGTCGCCGACCTTGAGCTTGTTATCGATCATCTCACGCTCGTCCATGATGATCTCGTCATTGGCTTGCGGAGCACGTCCCGAGACGATCGTCATGCCGTTCATATCGGCAAACGGCTGCCACTCGACACCGTCGATCTGACGCACGCCCCATCGCCCGCGATTGTCAGGCGTGATGTATCTAATAACAGGAACCGTCGAACTGACACCCTCGATCTCTCGAAGTTTTGCCACGTATCCAATATTTACGGCCGCATTCGAGCTCATCGAATCCATCCCACCCGGACGCGTAAAGACGATCTCCGCTTTCCAGTTAGCCGCACGCTTTGCCACGTCATTAGTCATACCGCGTGCGAGCCCGGTGAACAAAATGACAAGGACAACGCCGAGAGCTACGCCGATCACGCTTATCAGTGTGCGAAACGGCCGAACTCTCAGATTTGCGAATACCAATTCGAGCATTATTCTATGCGGCTTCACCGCGGGCGATGCGGTGTTTCTTTCTAAAATGCATTACGATCGCGCCGACAATGATCGAAAATAGCAACAACCCCCATGCACCAAATGCGGACCGATATGCCCAGTTCCAGACACCGCGAGTCGTTCCCAAAATAGTGCCGACGGCCAAACCAAAAAAGGCAAAGAGGCCAAATGCAGAAAAGATCCTACGCTCGCTAATAAGACGCAGGATCAACGCGGGCAGATATATCGTAAAATCTTTGACCAGCACCGGCATTTTCTTGAAGTCCTGCAAGATCGGCTTTGACTCTTCGCCCGCACCGACCAACAAAACTCCGTGACGCATCATATAGAGGTTGAACATCGCCGAGATGACGGAAAACAAAACCGAAACGGCAAAGGTCTTTTGCCGGGCATCATTTTGCGATGGTGGAAATATGCTCGCAAAATAATGTTCTTGGACGTAATGAGTGAAAAACTCAATTATATGGGTGATCGTCGGCAACGAGATCGAAATGATCGCCGTCGCTAGCCATTGCGGTGACGCGCGGCGAAAAGATTGAACGACCGCTCCCGCAGCACCTGTCGTAAAGAACCGAAACGACAATTCGACGAGTACTGCAGTCAACGTTACGAGCCACGATTCGCGGCTGGCTAGATAGACCGTAAAATAAAATGACGAGCGAACAAGTGCTCCGACAAGTGCCGTTTTCCAATTCCAACGTGTAATGATCTGCGCGGGGTGATGCAGCAGATTGCGGAACACGTCCGCTACTGCGATCTCCTCGTGTATTTCTTCGATATCATCCGCGTCAGCTATCGAATGATGTATCTCGTCGGAATTGGCCATTGTTAATACTGGTTCGAGCCCCACCGTCTCTAAGGTGTATCGCCCGGTTTTCCCTATGGAAAACAAAACACTAATACTAGCATACGGCTTTCATACTTGACTATTCGTACGGTATTCGGGCAACCCGCCGGACTGTGAAAAAGTTCTAACATATCAGATATTGATGGGCCTAGTATTTTTTCACTCTGCGGATAAAAAGTTGTCATAAAAACAGATCGGGTGGTGTCTTGAATATAGATAAAGGGATAAGATCGCCCGCTGTTTTTTATACAAGGAGACGCATTTATGAGTTGGTTATATACGGTAATATTCGCAGGATTGGTATTTTCATCGCAGAGCAGTTCGGCTTCGAGCGGCGATCGCATCGTTCAAAACACCCCGGCAACGGTCGTAGTAGAAGTTCAGGATGAGACGGAAAAATTTGATAAGACATTTCCGCTCAATTCAAATGGCCGCGTGAGCCTGTCAAATGTTAACGGCTCGGTCGTCGTCGAGGCCTGGGATCGAAATGAGGTCAAGGTGGAATACACCAAGATCGCAAGTAGCAAAGAACGCCTTTCGGAGGTCGAGGTGCGGATTGATTCTCGATCCGATTATCTGGAGATCGAAACCGATTATGACAATTGGAAATCGAGAAGCGGCGAACAGTGGAAAAACCAGGGCAAGCTGCAGGTCGAGTTTCGACTGATGATACCGCGGACAGCTTTTCTCAACGAGATCGAGACTGTCAACGGTTCGGTAACAGTGTCGAATTTTACTAACTTCACAAAGATATCTGCCGTCAACGGTTCGGTAACCGGGACCAACCTCCGCGGAACAGTCAATCTTGAGACGGTAAATGGCGAGGTAGTCGCTGATTTTGACCGGCTTGAATCAGGTAATAAGATCTCGCTTTCGACAGTCAATGGGCGTGTAAATTTGACGATCCCATCCGACTCAAACGCGACGATCAATGCCGATACGCTCAATGGCAATATCTCGAATGATCTCGGGCTGCCGATTCGCAAAGGAAAATATGTCGGCCGCGACCTGTACGGACGTATCGGCAACGGCGACGCACGGATAAAACTCGACAGCGTCAACGGTGGACTCTCGATCCGCCGCAAAAGCGACGGCAAGACCCAAAATCCGGTTGTTAACCTGTTACCAAATAAGGAAAAAGACGACGAGGATTGGGATACCGACAAGGACTCAGAAAAAGCGGCGTCATACCTAAAGATGGACAAGGATATTCAAAAAGCCGTTAAGGATGCCGAAAAGGAATCAGCAAAGGCGATAAAAGCTTCGCAAAAAGAACTCGAAGCGATCCAGCCTGAGCTCGACAAAATATCTGCCGCGGCTATGGCCTCTGCCGCCGACGCTATCGAACAATCGACAAAAATATTGAATTCGAAAGAGATCCAGGAAAAAATGCGCGAGGCTCAGCTACGTCAGCAGGAAGCTCTGGCTCGGATGGCAAATGCCGATTTTAATAGGAACGCGTTCCTGCGTATCGAGCAAAAAAGTGATTCATTTCCTGTAAAGGGTACCCCCAAGATCACCGTCAACGCCGAACCCTGCGCCGTAAAGATCATTGGCTGGGACAAAAACGAGGTCATGTATCAAGTGACTCAACGTCTGCAGTCCCGTCGAAACGATCCGCTAAAGATCACTGAGACTCATGGCGAGTCAAATGTCACGATCACAGTTGACGAGCCAAAAGATAACAACGGACTGCGCTTTTTTGGCGACGGCCAAATGACTGTCATCGAGGTTTACGTTCCCCGTAAGTCAAATCTAAAGATCAGGGCCAATGGCGAGGTCAGGCTCGATGGGGTCTCAGGCGAAATTGATCTGACAGGTACGGACGAAGCAATAAATGTCCGTGATTCGGATGGCAAACTTCGCGTGAAAAGCTATGACGGCCGCATTAGAGTCATCGGATTTAAAGGCGAACTCACCGCCGAGACCAATGACGGCGACGTCTATCTCGAAGGCGATTTTTCAAAACTAACGGGCAAGGCCGGTGACGGCAGGTTTATTATCACAGTCCCCAATGACCCAGATCTAGATATCGCGGCTAACATCGATGCTCTGACCGTAGAAAATCTCCGCGTCCCCACAAAACCCGAAGAAAATATCTGGCGTTTTGGCACCGGCGGGCCTAAATATAATTTCATCTTAGGTGACGGCAGCGTGACGATCCGTCGCTCGGATACAACCATCGGAATGTAAAAAGTTTTCATCAGGGCCATCATTTTGGCGGCCCTGATGAAACTTTTTGACCAACTATCCGTTTGAGTCAATAGCACTCTCGCTCAATTTATTTTTATTTGTCCTACTTCATTTCCTGTTTTTTAGGTGCAGTCATGAAAACATTTATCGTTCTTTTTGTTCTGTTGCTAACTTCTCTATGCATCAACGGCCAGTCGTCATCAACTTCTGACACAGGCAAATCAAATGGTGGGACTACTACTGCCGGCGGTAAAGTGATCACCCCGCCTGAGAAATCAGGCCCGGTTGGTATCGTGAAGATCTCAACTGTTCCAACTATCGACGGCCGGGTCGATGAAGATGTTTGGAAGCAAGCCGCTGTATTCAAGGACTTTTACCAGACATATCCCGGCGACAACACCCAGCCATCCAAACCAACCGAGGTATATGTGATGTATGACGAGAAAAACCTCTACGTTGCATTCAAATGTTGGGATGAAAGAGACAAGATCCGTGCGACGGTAGCCAAGCGTGACAATGTATTTGGAGAAGATAACGTACGTATGTGGCTCGATACCTATAATGATCAGCGCCGTGCGTACGTTCTGGGATTCAACCCCCTCGGGATTCAACAAGACGGGATTTATACCGAAGGCCAGGGAGCGGATTTCTCGGTCGATATCGTTATGGAATCCAAAGGGGTCATCGAAGAGTGGGGCTGGTCAGTCGAAGTAAAGATACCTTTCAAATCTCTACGATACAAAACCGGCAAAGGTACGCTCTGGGGCTTTAACACCGCCCGCAATATTGACCGCCTAAACGACGAATTTGACCAATGGTTGCCCGACAACCGTGACGTTTCCGGGTTCCTGATCAAGCACGGAAAAATAAGCGGGCTTGACGACATTAAATATGAACGCACGCTTGAAGTTGTTCCGAGCATTACTTTGAGCGAGACCGGCAGCCGTGTGCAGGCGAATGAGGTTGCGGCGGGTAGGTTCGTAAATCAGCAGATCAAGAAACAGATCGGCGTCACGCTCAAATATACGCTCACACCCAGCATCACACTCGACGCAGCGATCAATCCAGATTTCGCAGAGATCGAGGCCGATGCTCCTGTCGTCACCGCGAATCAGAGATTTCCGATCTTTTTCGAGGAAAAGCGGCCATTTTTCCTCGAGGGCGTGGATATCTTTCGCTCCCCGTTACAGGTATTTTATTCGAGGAATATCATCGATCCCGATGTTGCTATCAAGCTCTCGGGCAAGTCCGGTAGAAACTCGTTTGGCATTCTCGCCGCTTCCGACAATGCTCCGGGAAACTATAGCGAGCGGGAAAGAACGTTGAATGCACAATGTCTCGAACGACAGAGGACTGACCCGCGCATTCAATGTTCGAGAAATGAGTTTTTAGATAAGAACTCCTTGTTCGGTATCGTTCGCTTTAAGAGAGATTTTGGCTCTGAAAACAACCTTGGCTTTTTTGCAACATACCGTGGATTTCCCGAGCAGAAAAATCTGCTCAGCGGTTTTGATGGGCGCATAAAATGGAACCCTAAACTAACCTCCGAATTTCAAGTGGTAGGAACGACATCTCGCAGATGTTTCTTTGACGCCGAGTTTGAGCCAACGCAAAACCTACAACAGGCCGCATCGAACAGGTCTACATGTGGAACAGGATCATATGACACAACTTTGCCAATAAACGATCCCAGTTTGCTCAATAATGGCAGTACCTATAATCGCTATCGAACCGGTAACGGGCTCGGCTATTATTTCAATCTCGATTATAGTGCCGAAACTCATGGCTGGTTTTTTGAGGTTGGCGGCAAGAGCAAGTTTTATCGCGCCGATTCGGGTTTTACCCGACGAACAAATACCAACAATGCTTTCTTCTTTAACCGTCTATCCACAAAGTCCGATTCCAAGAAAAAGATCATTCGTGCCCAGTGGAATCAGATGGCCGGTGTCGATTATGACTGGCAGGGCCGTTTGACCGCCTTTAATGTAGAGACGAATGGTAACCTGAGTTTGAAGCGAAATACGTTTATTAATGCGGCTGTAGGCGTGTCTTACGAAAAGATATTTGAAGAAGAATTCGGCTTGAAACGCTCACCCACACGGCCTCTTGGTACATTTCTGGGTGACCCGACCCGATCCACCCATCAACAGTTTGTGTCATTTAACTTTAACCAGACGCCTAACAAGCGGCTGAGTTACGGTTTCTTTGGCGGCATGATACGCAACGCGTTCGATTATTTTTACTTTGATCCGATCACCGGCTTGCAGAACCCTGGACCCGGCATTCAGAGGGATGCGAACATTTTCATTTCGCTCAAACCCGTTGATCCTTTTAGTGTCTCGATCAGCTATAACAAGAGCCGTCTTACCCGCAAAGACAATAGATTGCGTTCGTACGACTCTGATATTGTTAGCGTACGATCGACCTACTATTTCACCCGGTTCATCTTTACCCGCTTTCGTCTCGATTATGACGGAACCGCAAAAACCTATGCGGGACAAGCGCTCGTAGGATGGGCCCCAAGCCCCGGAACGGCATTCTACGCCGGCTATAACGATAACCTGACCCGAAACGGCTTTAACCCTTATACAGGAACTTTTGAGCCGGGTTTTGTCCGCGATAGCCGCACATTCTTCATAAGAGCCTCATACCTTTTCCGCAAGAGTTTCTAACACTTTGCTCCTCCTGATGCTTTGGGCGGTGAACGCGCTTTGACGTTCACTGCCTTTTTTTGCATAAGAAATACTGATATTGTTAAGCAGTCGATTAAGCCTACTGGGCTTTGACCGAAAAAATAAATCGAAAAAACTTCTTGTAACTTCTAAGAGATTGATGTATAACTATTGCGGATATTACATTTCTTGCCATTCTGGCACTAAAACGGAGGAGAACAGATAATGAACTTGAAAAGAGGGCTCGGTCTATTTGTATTAAGCACTATCATATCCACGCTGGTAATTCCGGCGGCGCTGGTTATGCCGGTTGCGGCACAGACGCAGGACGGCGTTGCGTTGCAGCGTGGTTATCGCACTGGGTATTCGGACGGTTATATGGCCGGATATCGCGACACGATAGATAGTGTTGCGAAGAGCTATTCGCGGCATGCGGACTATGGCAAAGCGAATCGTGCATACAATAAGGACTACGGCACCATCGAAGATTACAAAGACGGGTACCAACAAGGTTTCGAAGCCGGCTACGACACGGGGTTTGAACGCCGTGGTTTCGACGCAAATCTGCCGACGAATCTCAAACGCCGTGGCGGAGTGCTCGTTGGCGAGTCTCAGAACGTTGCGGTCCAAACTGTGACGCCGAACACCACTCAGACGAGCGGCACGACGGCCGAAGCGGTGACGGTCCAAAATAACAATAACAACGGTTCGGGCTACTCCAACACCTCGTACCAGACCGACACGACCCAGACCACGGCGACATATCCCGACAACAGTGCGGCGACGATATTGATCCCGCGTGACACCGAGCTGATCATCGAGCTGCAGGACGATCTTTCGACCGACCGAAGCCGCACGGGCGACAAATTTACGGCAAAGATCATCTCGCCGACCGAGATCGCGGGTGCGACCGTCGAAGGCCGCGTGCAAAAGATCCAGGCACCGGGCCGGCTCAAACGCCGCAGCGAATTGGCTCTGACGTTTGACCGCATCATCCTGACGGACAACCGCTGGAGCAATTTCAACGGCACGCTGATGGAAGTCGTGGCCGTCAAAGGCGACAACGTCCAGCGTGTCGATAACGAAGGCACGGCTGTCGGCAAGAGTTCACTCAAATCGGACATTATAAAGATCGGAGCATCGACCGGAGTTGGTGCAGTTACGGGTGCGATCATCGGCCCGATCGGAGCAGGCGTAGGAGCGGCAATGGGAGCGGCATTCGGCGTCGGAGCCGTTGTCATCGAACGCGGCAAGCACGTCAAGCTCAGCCGCAATCAGCAGCTCAGGATCAAGACGTCGTATGAAACTCAGATCCGGTAGCAAGTAGATAGTAGCCAGTAGCCGGTAAATGGCCAGCGATCAAACTACTCGCTACTGACTACTGACAACTAGTCCTCAACTTTTCCACGCGGAAGGCGCGTTTCCTTTTCCTCCTTTTAGGAATCGGCAGCCGACCGCGTGGCTTTTTGCTTGGAGTCCCGCCTCGTCCCTCTTCACTTTCAGTTATCAGTTCCCTCTCATCACTTCCCTTTCTTCCTCTCCAACTGATCACTCAGTTAATTTCCTGCACGGTTTGCTGGTGGACGGAGTTGTCTGCGGACGGGGCGCTTTTAATTGCGGATTGCAGCGGGTCGCGAACCGTTCGAGTTGGGTGGTGTTGGTGTTATGACGGTGATGATGGGCCGCATTGACGTTTACGATCCGGGTATTCTACACCGCCGATCACTCAGAACGACGACGCATACTTTCACACGGGTGACAAAGCGGTCGATGGTGCATGTGAGACATGCCCGCACGGATGCGTCGATAAACAGCGTACCTGACCATGTCCGCTTGCCAGCGCTTAACATCGCCAACATCGGCAATATCAGCATTTTGCATCATTTCGTGCAAAACACATCAAAGCCCGCAAAATGGCATTTCGCGCACGGCGATCTCGCGCTATGGTGGGTGCATGATCGAAAACGTAAATGTTCGCCGCAACTGGGAAGAGTGTCCGCGTGACCCCGCTAAGAGCCGCTGGACGACACTGTATGCTACGCTAAATCCGCTGGGTGAGCTGTCGTTATCCAAATTTACCCACGAGCAGCTCGGGGCTCCGTCGGGGTATGTGCTGCTATTTGACCGCGACCGCGAGGTCATCGGCATGCGGCCCGCTAACCCCACCGTCGAACGAAACGCCTATCCGGTCGCAGCTCGCGGACGCCACGGCGGACAGCGTGTGTACGCGCACCGTATGTGCCGCGAATTTGGCGTGCAGATCAAAGAGACCGTCCGCTTTCACCACTGCCAGATAGACCACAACGGCATCCTCATCCTCGATATGAAAGACACCATCCCCGCCCGCGGCCCCAGCAAACGTAATAGGTGGTAGTCATGTTTCGGTGTTGGTTGACGGGGGACGTGACAGGTGATGCCTGTTGGATGATGCTACGCATTGTATGTTGATCTGCTGCATACAATGCGTATAGTTGTTCTCCACGTGGTAGATAAGAAACTCCTAAAACAATTTGGCGTACGTATACGCGAACTGCGTCTCGGACTAGGCCTCTCGCAAGAACATCTCGCCGAACTCACCGGCTTTCACCGCACATACATCGGCATGGTCGAACGCGGCGAGCGAAATATCTCGCTGTCAAATATCAGTGTGTTCGCGAAGTATTTTGAGATGTCGGTTTCGGAGTTATTGGATTTCGGTACTAATAGCGAGGCGTAATGGCAAGATATTTTTATTCTAGCGACATTGCTTCGTTCTTAATTGATAATGAAACCCGAATTTTGGGAGCATTGACGGAAAACTACCCGCTTCAAAATCTTGCCATTCTTCAAACAAACGCCTGGCGCGAGCAAATACGGATTCTGAAACTCAGCTTAAGGGAATTTAGTGACGGGCACATTTTTTTCGAGTTTGCGATTCCTCGAATGGGAAAACGTGCCGATTGTGTTTTCATAATTAACGGATTGGTTTTCATTGTCGAATTTAAGGTGGGTGAGGACCATTATTCCTCCTATGCTATTGAGCAGGTTGTCGACTATTCACTAGATCTCAAGAATTTTCATGAGGGCAGTCATCATCAAAAACTGATTCCACTCTTGGTCGCTACCAACGCACCGTCGCGCCGAAACAAGTTAACGGTGTCAACGGACAATCTCTTTGACATTATTTTTGCCAATTCGGCGAACCTTTCGGACGTTATCAGGTTTGCCGTTTTTGAAATCGAAGCTCCTCCGATTGATGCGGAAATATGGGCCGACTCTCGGTACAAGCCAACCCCAACAATTGTTGAGGCAGCACAAGCTCTTTACAACAACCACAGCGTAGAGGATATTTCTCGTTCTGATTCTGGCGCAATAAATCTGACCCAAACGTCCGATTGTATCAATCGGATCATTACGTCGACTGATGCTGAAAATACCAAATCTATTTGTTTTGTCACAGGTGTTCCCGGTGCTGGCAAAACATTAGCGGGACTCAATATTGCTACCCAGAACATGAAATTTGGTGATGACCATTCCGTATTCTTATCTGGCAACGGTCCCCTTGTCGATGTTCTTCGTGAAGCTCTGGCCCGAAATATTGTTGCAACAAGCAAATATGCCGGTGTAAAAGTTACGAAAGCTACTGCCTCACGAAGCGCGAATGCATTCATTCAAAATATCCACCATTTTCGAGATGAATATGTCGGAAAGGAAGAGGCTCCGTCAGACAGAATTGTCGTTTTTGATGAAGCTCAACGAGCATGGACAAACGAACAACTGTCTGGTTTCATGCGAAGGAAAAAGGGCCGGTTAGACTTCAACCAATCCGAACCGCAATTCCTAATAGACGTCATGAATCGTCACGAGTCCTGCACAGTTATTTGTTTGATTGGAGGAGGACAAGAAATTAACCGAGGTGAGGCCGGCCTTGAGGAATGGCTGGAAGCTCTTCGCACTTATTTTCCAGATTGGGTAATTCATTATTCAAATCTCATTGTCGAAGACACGAACTATCTAAATAATGATGAGCTCAAACATTGGCTAACAACTAACGGACGCCAAGAAACCGACCTTCATTTGGCAGTATCCGTTCGATCGTTCAGGTCAGAAAATGCTTCTGCGTTTGTCCAATCTGTCTTGAGTTCTAACGTCCAAGAGGCACGAACTCTTTATGAGACTTTGCGAAATGATAATTATCCGGTGGTCTTAACCAGAAATCTTGATACGGCAAAGCAATGGCTTCGAAAAAGTGCTCGTGGCTCTGAACGCACAGGATTGGTTGCTTCAGCGGGCGCATATAGACTTCGGCCACTCGGTCTTTCCGTAAAACATAATATTGATGCTCCGATATGGTTTTTGAACGATAAAGATGATGTTCGCTCGTCATATTTCTTGGAAGAGGTAGCGACTGAATTTGATATTCAAGGGCTTGAACTAGATTGGACGTGCGTTTGTTGGGACGGCGATTTGTATTTCCAAAATGGAAAATGGAACCGACGAAAATTCAAGGGTACAAAATGGCAGAATATTAATGACGAGTTTGTAAAAAGATACCTGACTAACGCTTATCGCGTTCTCCTAACAAGAGCTCGGCAAGGAATGGTAATTTTTGTGCCTCACGGCGATACAAAAGATGAGACTCGCCTACCTGAATTCTATGACGGAACCTTCGAATATCTTAGAAGTATTGGAATTAGACAAATCTAGGCCCATCGCGGAGCGATCGGGTGATTGTAGCCGTGGGTGATAACCCACGGTCGCGAATCACATATGAATTACGTCGCGTCAGCGACGGATCAAAACTATGGCGAACACGTATTCTCAAATTTATTTTCACATTGTGTTTAGCACCAAAAACCGGGCAGACTTGATCCATCCTGATATCGAGGAGCGGGTTTGGGCATATATGGCAGGGGTCGCAAAGCATCATGGCATTACGCCGATTCATATAGGCGGGATAGAAAATCACGTTCACGGGCTTATCGGTTCACCGACACCTTTAGCTCCGAGCTTGGCGGTTAAGCATATCAAGGGGGATTCTTCGTATGGTATCCGTCGTGAGTTCGCCGCCATGGAAGATTTTGGATGGCAGGATGGTTACGGGATATTTTCCGTGTCAAAGTCGGCAATACCGAGTGTCGTGGAGTACATCAGGAATCAACGCAAACATCATGAGCGGCAGAGCTTTGAAGATGAATATATTGAGTTGTTAAAACTGCATGGTGTCGATTACGACGAGAAATATTTATTCGATTGATTCAATCGTCGCTGACGCGACGGATTAAATTTTTGTTTATCGTTTCCGTGGGTTTTTACCCACGGCTACAATCAATCGTCGCTATGCGACGGAAAAAACGCTTCCCTATTGTTAAGGCCAGAGTTCTAGCGGTTCCCGTTTTGTCCAGACGAATGCAGCTTCGCCGGGCGGTTCGTCGGTGTTGTCTAGAATGTCGTCGTAGGTCAGGCCGTCCCAGTCGTTGTCTTCGCCGTAGCCTTGGGAGCGGATGTCGATCAATCCCGGGCCATCTCCGGCGTAGCCATCCATAAATAACATTGCGACTTCGCCGCGTGTGAGCGGTATGCCTCCGCCCAAACCGTTACACGAGCGGGCGAGGATTGTTTTTACAACGTCGGGATATTCACGAGTCTTCATCATTTGGACTATTTGCCTCCGAGAGCGAGGTTAGCGATCGGTGGCAAATAGTCCAAATTCGAATATTCGGAGTTTTAGCCACGAATGGTTTCAACCGTCGCTGACGCGATGGGGATTCATAAATCCGCTCTCCGTGGGTTGAAACCCACGGCTACAGTCAGCCAGCCGCGATGCGGCGAGCGAGTGAGGACATTTGTGTTTGTCTTCCGTGGTTTGAGTCACGAATCGCACGAATGGGCCTATTCAGTCGTCGCTGACGCGACGGGGATCCTTGGATTCGTTATCCGTGGGTTGAAACCCACGGCTACGGTCAGCCTGCCGCGATGCGGCGGGAGTAAATTATGTGAAATGCGGCATTCGAAAAAATTTGTTAGGAAGGAACACCTCGTGGACTGCCGGGGTCGCGTAGCGACAAATTGAACGTAGCCGTGGGTTTAAACCCACGGACGAGTCGTAATACAATGTCCGCGTCGCGTCAGCGACGCTTGCAGACAATGGCAAATACATTTTCACAAATATATTTTCATATCGTGTTTAGCACCAAGAACCGCGTTGACCACATCGGTCCCGATATTGAGCAGCGTGTATGGGCATATATTGGCGGCATTGCGCGAAAACATGGCCTTGTAGCCCGGCAGGTTGGCGGTATAGACAACCATATTCACGCTCTTATTAGTTCGACGACGACGCATTCGCCAAGTCAGATCGCAAAGTGCCTCAAAGGTGAGTCTTCGTCGTGGATCCACAAGGAATTTCACGAAATGCGCGGATTTGCCTGGCAAGATGGCTACGGTGTGTTTTCGGTTTCAAAGTCGGCGGTGCCGAACGTGATCGAGTATATAAAAAACCAACGAGTACATCATCAGAAACAAACGTTCGAGGAGGAGTTTGTGGAGCTATTGCGGCTACATGAGATCGAATATGACGAACGGTATTTTTTTGGGTGAGTCAGCCGTCGCGACGCGACGGAGATCCTTGCGTTTGTTATCCGTGGGTTGAAACACACGGTTACGGTCAGCCAGCCGCGATGCGGCGGGCTTTGGATCAATTTAATTTATTGGTAATGCCAATTTGCGGGCGTGACGCTTGTCACTGTAGGTAGGCTTAGATATCATTGAAGATTG
Source organism: Chloracidobacterium sp. UBA3360 (assembly GCA_002360555.1). Lineage (GTDB taxonomy): Bacteria > Acidobacteriota > Blastocatellia > Pyrinomonadales > Pyrinomonadaceae > OLB17. Next base: position 43,723 of record DEQS01000038.1, on the reverse strand, counting down.
GTTTATCAATGCAGAGTGCGGAATGCACAATGCACAATTGAAAGTCGGAAAACGTTTGAGTTGATGACGAGCATCAAATAACAGAGATAGGAACGGTTAATAGATAAATGAGCACAGGAACAGAATCTTCGGCGGCGGCAGCGGGGCTACGGGGCGTCGTGGCGGCACAGAGTTCGATCGGCGACGTTAACGGCGAACAGGGTATTTTAATTTATCAGGGCTACGATATTCACGATCTAGCCGAGCACGCGACGTTTGAAGAGGTCGTGTATCTGCTGTGGCACGGCAATCTGCCGACCGCAAGCGAGCTCGATACGCTCAAGGCCGAGCTGCGGGATAATTACGAAGTGCCGGCACAGGTCATCGAGCTGATGAAACAGTTCCCTAAGACCGCCGACCCGATGGACGTGCTGCGAACGAGCGTTTCGACCCTCGACTTTTTCGATCCTGCCGGACACGGCACCGACCGTGAGAACGCAACGCGGGCCGCGACAAAGATCACCGGCCAGATCGGCACGATCGCGGCGGCTTGGGACAGGATCAGGAATGGCAAGGATGTCATCGCTCCGGACACGAGCCTCGGCATCGCGGAGAATTTTCTTTATATGCTCAACGGCGAGCGGCCGGATGCTGACGAGGCACGGATGTTTGACGTGTGTCTGATATTGCACGCGGATCATGAGCTGAACGCTTCGACGTTTACGACGCGTGTCGTCGCCGGCACGCTGGCTGATATGTACGGCTGCGTCACGGCGGGCATTGCTGCTCTCGCGGGGCCGCTGCACGGTGGTGCGAATACGGCTGTGATGAAGATGCTCATCGAGATCGGCGAACCGGCAAATGTCGATGGCTGGCTCGAAAAGGCTCTCGAAGAAAAACGCAAGATCATGGGCATCGGCCACGCCGTTTACAAAACCGAAGACCCGCGTGCCACTTGGCTGCGTCGTTATTCGAAGCATATGGCGGACAAAACGGGTACTTCGAAATGGTACGAGATGTCGCAGCGGATCGAGAATCTGATGCTCGAGAAAAAAGGCATGCATCCAAACGTCGATTTTTACTCGGCTTCGACCTATTACCTGATGGGCATCGCGCTGGATATGTACACGCCCATCTTTGCCGTCAGCCGCATCTCAGGCTGGACCGGCCACATTCTCGAACAATACGCCAACAACAAACTCATCCGCCCACGCGCCGAATACATCGGCGAACGGGATAGAAAGTATGTGGCGATCGGGGACCGATAATTTAAAATTTCAGATCTGAAATTTGAAATTGTTAAGAGGCTTCGGGCGACCGGGGCCTTTTTTCATGCCGCCTAAAGGCGGGACACCAAACTTCATAAAAACTTCTTGCCTTTATCCGCCGGGTGGATTATTCTATTAATACTGTTTCACAGATGCAACATTTTGCCGCCTTCGGCATTGCACGACTGACTTTAAATGCAGCATTTGAGCTTGGTAAAAAGCCTTTCGCATTTGCGTGAGGAGCAAAAGCACATCGAGGAAATATCGCTCGACGGCATTGGTATGTCGTTGACTCGGGGTGCGATAACCGAGATCGTCGGCGGGGCGAGCGTGGGGAAAACGGGGTTTTCGCTCGCATTGCTTTCACGGCTTACGTCGGACGGCGAGATCTGTGCGGTCGTCGATGCGGGGCATGGTTTTGACCCGGTGACGGCTCAGATGGCGGGCGTTGTGCTCGAAGATCTGCTGTGGATCCGGTGCGGAAATGATGTCGAAAAAGCGTTTATCGCCGCCGACTATCTGGTGCAGGCAAAAGGGTTTGGATGTATTTGGCTCAACCTCGGCGGGCTTTCGCGATCGCAATTACGGATGGTGCCGCGGTCGTATTGGTTTCGCTATCGCACGCGGATCAAGGAAACGGCGACCGTGCTGCTCGTCACTGCCGCGGAGTCTTTGGCGGGCTCGGCATCGCACGGGTCATTTACTTTTTCGCGGGACAAGACGGTGTGGTCGGGCGGCGGGAAGTTCAAACTGCTGCGCGAATTCCACATCAGCCTCACCTCACGCAAAGGCTCGTACGGGCCGCCGCTGCGGGCAAAAATGGAGTTTGATTACACCGATGGCTAGATCGTATGCGTGCATAATTTCGCCGGACGTAAAGCGGGACAAAGAGCCCCTGATCGCGGCGGCGCGCGAATTTTCGTATTCGATCGAGGTGCTCGACGACGGCATTTTGTTTGACGTGAGCGGGCTCGAACGCCTCATCGGCAAGCCGGATAAGATCACGCAAAAGATACTGGCGGAGTTAGAAAAGCGCAAGGTGCGGGGCAGCGTCGCTGTTGCCGGAACGGTCGATACGGCTATTTTGCTTGCACGACAAAAGGGTGTCGGCGGGCAAACGACAGATGAGCCGGATGCGTTCGAGCAGCTTCCATTACGCAATCTCGATATTGGCCAGGACACGCTCAATGTTTTCAGCGACCTTGGGATTCGCAGCGTTCAGGACCTGCTGGCGATACCGCGTGCGGAGCTGATCGGGCGTTACGGACGTGAATTTCAGGACGTGATCGACACGATCGAACAGCGTGGAGCGTCGTTTATCACGCCAAATGTGAAAGACAGCAATGTCGAGTGGAGCTATGACCTGGACCAGTCGGTCGAAAATTTTGAGCAGCTGATCTTTGTGCTCAACCACGGCCTCGAACGCCTGCTGGCGGAGGTTGAGCATTGCGGTTTTAGCACGGAGCATCTCGATCTGGCGTTCAAACTCAAAAACCGGACCACAAAAAGTTACGAGATAAAAACGTCATTCCCGACGCTCGACCGTGCGTTTTGGCTAAAGCTGATCAACCTCCGGGCAGCCCTCGACCCGCCGGAGGCGGACATCGTGTCGGTAAAAACAACCGCCCATTTTACGCCTCCGCGTCCCGCTCAAAAGGGCTTATATGCCGTATCTAGGCCCGAACCCGAGAGCCTGCTGCTGACGGTCAATAAGTTAAAAAAGCTGGTCGGCGAGACACACGTCGGTGTGCCGGTGTTGCTCAACCAGCGGCTCGCTGAGCCTTTCGCCCTCGACGCTGATGCAGTGCCCGCGGGACGGGAGCAGATGGATGCGTCAGGCGTTGATCCGATCATCGCATTCAATTATTACCGCCCGCCGCTCCGAGCGGAGGTTTTGGTTCGTGACGCGCGTCTTGTCTTTATAAAAACACATCATTTCAGCGGCCACGTGCTCGAATACAGCGGCGTTTGGAAATCGAATTCCAAATGGTGGGAAAGCCTCTGGAAAACACAGGAATGGGATATCGAGGTCGAGGGCCACGGCGTTTACCGTCTGCTCAAAGCCGGGAAAGAGTGGTTTTTGACGGGGGAATACGACTGATAGTGAACAGCTAACAGTGAATAGTGAATAGTGGGTAGCTCTTCACTGTTCACTATTCACTGTTCACTATTCACTATTTGATGTTTTACGAGCTCCATACACGATCAGCCTTTAGCTTTCTCTCGTCGGGGTCACAGCCGCAGAGATTGGCGGAGCGTGCGGCTGAGCTTGGGATGCCGGGAGCGGCTTTGCTTGACCGTGACACGGTCGCGGGAGCGGTGCGGTTTCATTTTGAGGCGCGAAAGCACGGCATAAAACCGATCATCGGAGCAGAGATCACGATGGACGACGGCAGCTTATTGCCGCTTGTGCCGATAACGCTGGAAGGCTATCAAAACCTTAGCCGTCTGATCACGACTGTAAAACTCCGTCACAAAAAAGGCGAGCATTTTGCCACGCGAAAAGATATTGAGGATCACTCTGACGGGCTGTTGTGCTTTACCGGCGGAGCCGATGGTTTTATTCATAACAGCATCAAAACCGGCCGTGGACAGATCGATCTTGCATGGCTCAATTATGTATTCGAAAAGCGGCTCTACGTCGAGCTCCAACGCCATCATCTCAGGCACGAAGAGGCGATAAACCAATCGCTCCTCGGCCTCGCTCACAAGCTGCGGCTACCCTATTTTGCGAGTAACGGGGCGTATTTCGCGGACCAACACGACCGTGAACTTTTCGACGTTTTCACCTGCATAAAAAACCACACGACGATCTACGACGCCGGAAAACTCCTGAGCGAGAACAGCGAACGATATCTAAAAAATAAAAAACAGATGCTCGATCTTTTTGCCGACCTGCCCGAGGCTGTGCACGCCACCCAAGAGATCGCCTCGCGGGTCGATTTTTCGATGGACGAGCTTTCGTACAATTTTCCGGATTATCCGGTGCCTGCGGGTGAGACGGTAAATTCCGTGCTGCGGACAAAAGCGATCGAGCGTTCGCATGAGCGTTACCTTCACGAATCCTGGGCACTGAGGTCGCAAGTGCTTGGCCGTCTCGAGAAAGAATTTCGCGTGATCGAGATGAAAAAGCTTGCCGGGTATTTCCTGACGGTCGCTGACATCTCGGATTTTTGTAAAGAGAACAACATCCTGTCGCAAGGACGCGGTTCCGCGGCAAATTCGGTCGTCTGCTACGCTCTTGGGATCACGGCTGTCGAGCCAATAAAGAACAAACTATTGTTCGAGCGTTTTCTATCCGAAAGCTACGAGCAATACCCCGATATCGACATCGATCTGCCGTCCGGCGACGACCGCGAATCTGTCATCCAGCACGTCTATAACAAATACGGCCGCCGCAGCTCGGGCATGACGGCAAATGTGATCAGCTATCGCGGCAAATCGGCCGTGCGTGAGGTCGGCAAGACATTTGGCTTTGGGACGGAGGTCCTGAGCCGGCTCTCAAAGCTCAATTCTCATTACGAAGCATTCCGGGGCAAAGAGTTAGATGCACGGCTTAAGGAAAATGGTTTTGACCCGGCGGAAAATATACGGCTGCGGCATTTTGCGGATCTTTATCAGCGAATTTTAGATTTTCCGCGTCATCTCGGCCAGCATTCGGGCGGGATGGTCGTGTCGATAGATCGACTAGACGGCATTGTGCCGCTTGAACCGGCGTCGATGGAAAACCGCTCGATCGTCCAATGGGACAAAGACGACTGCGACGCGCTAAAGATCGTTAAGATCGATCTGCTCGGGCTCGGGATGATGGCCGTTTTGCGAGACAGCATCACGCTGATAAAGCAGCATCACGATGTCGATCTCAGCCTGTATAAAGTGCCGCACGGCGACGATGAGGTGTACAAAGCCCTGCAAACGGGCGATACGGTCGGGATGTTTCAGGTCGAGAGCCGCGCCCAGATCGCGTTTCTCCCGAAATCAAAACCAAAGAATTTTTACGACATCGTCGTCCAGGTCGCCATCATTCGCCCCGGCCCTATCGTCGGCAAAATGCTGCACTCTTATCTCAAACGCCGTCAAGGTTTAGAGCCGGTCGATTACATTGACGAGCGTCTAAAACCAATATTGGAACGAACGATGGGTGTTCCGCTTTTTCAAGAACAGCTCCTGAAAATATCGATGGACATTGCCGGATTTACGTCCGACGAGACCGAAGACCTCCGCAAAGCGATGGGCTTTAAGAAACCGGGCAAAAAGCTCGAAAAGATCAGCAAAAATCTGCGCGAAGGGATGGAAAAAAGAGGCGTGCCAGCAGAGGTCCAGGAAAATATCGTAAATTGCGTGCTCGCTTTTTCAAATTACGGTTTTCCGGAATCCCATGCTTTCAGTTTTGCCCTGCTCGCCTACGCCTCGGCGTATTTTATGATCCATTACCGCGCGTGTTTTATGGCGGCGATGTTCAACAACTACCCGCTCGGGTTCTACAACGCCGCAACGCTCGTCAAAGACGCCCAACGCCACGGGCTGCATTTCATCGCCCTCGATGTCAATAAGTCGCAATACGAATTTACGGTCGAAGATGTCGCTGGCGAGAAACAAGTCCGTGTCGGACTGAATTTTGTCAGAGGTTTGCGGAAAGAAGTTGGCCAAGAGATCGTCCGTGTCAGAACCGGGAGCGGTAGCGACTGGGTTCCTTACACCTCCATCGCCGACCTGATAGACCGTGTTCCCGGCATTAATAAACGCGAGATACGAGCATTGAGTCTCGCGGGAGCGTTAAATTTCGACGGCACAGTTCACCGCCGCGAGGCTTTATGGAATTCGGAGCTGGCTATCCAACCGATGGGTGAGCTTTTTGAGTGCGGAATGCGGAATGAGGAATGCGGAGTTAAAGACGACAAATCCGCACTCCGCACTCCGCACTCCGCATTCTTGACTCGCATGGAGGGCATCGAACTCGTCGAGGCTGACCTGCGAAAAACAGGCATCTCGATCGGCAAACATCCGATGGCGTTTGTGCGTGAAGATCTGAACAAACGCGGAGTGCTATCCGCACAGCAGACACGGAACCTAAAGAAAGGCCAGGTCGTATCCGCCGCCGGTGCAGTCATCATTCGTCAACGTCCGATGACGGCGAATAATGTTGTATTTATTACGCTCGAAGACGAGACCGGGCATTCGAACTTTGTTGTGATGCCCGATGTATTCGAGAAATACCGCGCCGTGATAAATCAAAACGATTACCTGATAATAAAAGGTATTTTTGAAGAAAGAGGGATGCTAAAAGCCCGGCATTTTGAGCCGATATATAGTTTTACGGTCGACGTGGTATCGCATAATTTTAGGTAACTCAATTGCCTCCAGCTTTAGCTGGAGGTTCAAAAGCCCAAAGAAACCCGGCTTTAGCCGAAAAAGAACTTGGGCTAAAGCCCAAAACTCTTCTACAACCAACCTCCACCTAAAGGTGGAGGCAACTGAAAAAACCAACGCTCATCGTCTACCAAATATAGTCAATCCGATCCCGCCGAGGATGAGGGCGGCGGCGATGATGAGTCTGATGTCGGCGGCCTCCGCCAGGAACAGTACGCCGATGACCGCTGTGATAACGGGAACAGAGAGTTGTAAAACGGCCGCTCGGGTTGCGGTGTGGTGTTTGAGAGCGGCGTACCAGACTGTGTAGCCGATGCCAGATGTGACGGCTCCGGAGAGAACGGCAAGCGTAATGCCGCGTGTTGATAGGTGTAAATTGGGGAGAAAAATGACAGCAATGACCGCCGCGAATGGCAGTGTACGGATAAAATTCCCCGTCGTCTGTCCGAGCGGATCGGTGCTTCCCTTTCCCCGCAAGGTATATAGCCCCCACGAAGCACCGGCGGCGGCCATCAACAGCGAACTATTGAGCGGCGGCGATGCGAGGCCGGGAAAGACGAGATAAACCAATCCACTGACAGCCGCTGCAAGGCCGAGCCACTCAAGCGGGCGTGGACGCTCGCCGCGAAACAACGTGACGGCGATCATCGTCATCTGCACCGAGCCAAATAATATCAACGCCCCCGTCCCAGCAGTAAGGCCGAGATATGCGAATGAAAAGCAGATAGCGTAGGCGAAGAGGAGTAGAGCGGAGGGCCAATTGCCGCTGAAGGCAGAAACGCGACTGTTAAGGAGCGTGCCGTCCATGCGACCTGATGAGGCACGCTCGTTCACACTCGCGTTTCTGCCCCGAGCCATGAGATAACTAATCACTATCAAAGCCACCGCCCCTGACAAGAGACGAACAGCAGTAAATCCGGCCGCATCTGCCTCGTCACCCCGAAGCGCGAGTCGACACAATATTGAATTGAACGCGAAAGCGATAAGAGCAAAGGTTGTGTAAAAAACTATTCGCAATGAATGTGTTGGCCTTCTATACACCCAATTTGGCGGCATAGCCGCCGGTGTATTTGGGGGGTGATGCTAACGGCGAGGTAAGCCATCGCCGCATTGCAATGCGGTAAACCGCTACGGAAAATCGACGACATTTCGTCTCCCCTTCTCCTCTACTCCTCTACTCCTCTACTCCCCCACTTCCCTTCTCAGGCCGCATGTGCGGGAACAGGATGACGTCGCGGATCGAGTGTTTGTTGGTGAGGAGCATGACGAGGCGGTCGATGCCGATGCCGATGCCGGCGGCGGGCGGCATGCCGTACGAAAGGGCACGGATGTAATCTTCGTCAAGGATCATCGCCTCTTCGTCGCCGCGTTCGCGTTCGGACATTTGGTCAACGAAGCGTTCGTACTGTTCCTTAGGGTCGTTCAACTCGCTGAAACCGTTAGCGACTTCCATTCCGTTAATAAACAGCTCGAACCGCTCGGCGAAATTCGGGTTCGAAGGATCAGCCTTTGATAGCGGCGAGATGGATTTTGGGTAGTCGACGATAAAGGTTGGCTGTATCAGATGATGTTCGACGTGCTCGTCAAACGCCGTAATAATATTATTGTCATCAACCTCAACGCCAGGGGCATATTTGGCGATCGCGTCGAGCATCGAGATCCGCTCAAATTTGCCAAAATCTATCTCGTTATCACCGTACTTTACGGTCAGGCCGCCGTTATTTGCCTTGGCGACCGCGTCTTGGATCATGGTCACGGCGAAGTCCATCATCCCGTTCACATCCATGTAGGCGATGTAGAATTCGAGCATGGTAAATTCGGGGTTGTGACGCTGGGAGAGGCCTTCGTTGCGGAAATTGCGGTTGAGTTCGTAAACCTTTTCAAAACCGCCGACGACCAGGCGTTTGAGATAAAGCTCAGGCGCAACCCGTGCGTAGAGTGGGATGTCGAGAGCGTTATGATGTGTCTCGAACGGTTTCGCCGCCGCACCCGTCGCCTTTGGCGTGAGCATCGGCGTTTCGACTTCGATAAAACCAGCGTCATCGAGAAAGCGGCGCAGACGCGAGACCAGTTTTGCACGACGCTCGAAAACTTCGCGAGTGGTCAGGCCTTCGTGCTCGATCTGCAGCGTCGAAGCGATCAGATCGGCGTAACGAAAACGCCTCTGCAGCTCAGGGTCGGCGATGCCGTGCATTTTGTCGGGCATCGGGAGCATTGCTTTTGCGAGGAACTGGAGTTTTTCGACGTGGACCGACACCTCGCCGGTATTGGTTACGAAAAGATATCCCTCGGCACCGATCAGATCCCCGTGATCGAGCAGTTGCCAGAGAGCCCAGCCGTTTTCTTCGTCAACGCTGTCGCTGCCATCGTTTTTGATCAGAGCGAGCGGGCCTTTTTTGTTGCAATAGACCTGTAATTTATTGACGCCGTCGGTCAGATGAACAAAATTGCCGCGCGTCGGCGTCGTTAGACGGCCGGCGATGCGGACGGTGCCGAGAGCTTTTAGTTTTTCGTTGAGAGCATCTTTTTTATCCGCCGGCGGACGCTCGCCTTCGCCAAGGCTGGCTTTGATCTCGGCCATTCGCGATTCGACATCGGCGACCGTTGCGAAATGTTTGAGTGCGGTGATCGTGTCTTCGACGCCGCTGGCGGCGGTGCGTGAAAATTTATTTGGATATACATTACCGACCAAAGCCGCGATCGCGTCGAGCGATGCCGCGCGAGCCTCGGTCTGGTCGTTTTGTTCGATGATCTCGTTAAATGAAGGAATGCTCATAATAGAATCTCTGATTATAGTTAACCGCCGCTATCACAGCAAACATATCGCGAATATGTCAAAATGTATTTACCGCAGGAGATCGTGTATGCCCCCGATGCATGTTTTCTGCGGATAGGTGCGTTTTATGGCGAATGATCTCAATAGATTGGTAAAAGAAATAGCCGCTGGCAAAAGGGTCATAAGCCTAAGCGGCCTGACATCGATACCGGCGAAAGCATATATGCTGACAAAGCTGCGTGCCGAAACGGGTAGGCGGTTTGCGGTTGTGACGGAATCGAATCAGGAGTTGGAATCGTGGGAATCGGATCTTGGATTTTTTCGATCTCAAATCTCAAATTTGAGATCTGAAATTTCAGATTATAGGTCTCAGATCGTGACGCTCCCGTCATTCGAAGCCGATCCGTATTCGGGTGTTTCACCTCACGCTGAAACGCAGGAACAGCGGGCTTTGGGTTTGTGGCAGCTTGCCAATGGCAATGGCGACTTTGCGATCCTCACTGCCCGGTCGCTGATACAACGTAGCGTCACGCCCGAGGAGATCGCGGCCCTTGGGTGTGTGCTCGTCAGGGATGAGGATATACCGCCGGAGGAGTTGGTCGAGCGACTGTTTGCGTGTGGTTATGTTCGCGAAGAGCCGCTGTTCGGCCCCGGCCAGCTTTCGGTTCGCGGCGGCATTATGGATATCTGGTCGCCGGACGCGGACAATCCGGTGCGGATCGAGTTTTTTGGCGACTCGGTTGATTCAATCAGGACATTTGATGCGGATACGCAGTTATCGCTCAAGCAGCTTACATCAACCGCGATCGCTCCGATGCGTGAGTTTGCGGTTACGCCGCAGGACCTCAAAGACTGGGCATTTTTTGCGGCGGAGCGTTTTGCGGACGAAAAATTCAAACGCAATCTCAAAGACCGCATAGATTTTGCGGCAAACGGCGAGACATTTTCGGGCTGGGAATTTTTCATGCCGCTCGTCAAACCGCTGACCGCGAACGTTTTCGACCATCTAAAAGACCACATTTTAGTTATCGACGAACCGGTCGCGGTCGAGCATACGCTCATCAATCTGTACGAACATCTGACAGTAAATTTTGAGGCGATCACCGAATCGGGCGATGTCGGCCTCACGCCAAATGATCTTTTCCTAATGCCGGAAGAGTTGAGAGATCTGCTCGAAACAAAACCGAGCCTTGAATTGCGGGCATTGGGCCGTACCGCGTCGGCGACGGATGAGGAATTTGCCGTTGGCGACGCGACTGATACGGCACCGCTCTTCCTTTTCTCAACGTCTGAAAAAGCGACTGAAATTGAGATCCAGTCGCGTTCGACGCGTAAGTTTCACGGTGATCTCCCGGCGTTTGTCGGCGAATTTGACCGTACGGCGACGATCGTTGTTAATACGCCGGGCATGGCCGAGCGTTTGGCGGAGATGCTGCGTGAATATGACATATATCTGCCGGTGGATGCGATACAGATCGGCGGGCTTTCGGGCGGGTTTGAGCTGCCGACGGACGGGCTGACCATCTACTCGGAGAGCGATATTTTTGGCGAGACCGATCTTGCCGAAGTTCGCGGGACGCGGGATAAGACGAAAAGGTCTAAGAGCAAGCTGGGTGCGTTCATCTCCGATTTTCGCGATCTCAAAGCGGGTGATTTTGTCGTCCATGTCGATCACGGTATCGGGCGTTTTGACGGTTTGCAGACTATTGATTCGCAAGGGACGAGCCGCGAGTTTATGCTGCTCATTTATACCGACGACGCCAAGCTATTTGTGCCCGTCGAGCGGATGGATCTTGTATCGCGATACTCGTCGGGTGAGGCGACGGCACCGACGCTTGACCGTTTGGGCGGGCTGGGCTGGCAAAAGACCAAGGCCAAGGCAAAACGCGCGATGCGCGATATGGCCGACGAGCTTTTGAAACTGTACGCCGAGCGTAAATTAGTTCGCGGCCACGCTTTTCCGCCCGACGCACCTTGGCAGCATGAGTTTGAAGATGCGTTTCCTTACGACCTGACAGTCGATCAAGCTGCCGCAATCGAGGACGTTAAAACGGATATGGAAACGCCGACGCCGATGGACCGTTTGATAATCGGCGATGTTGGCTACGGCAAGACCGAGGTCGCGATGCGTGCGGCTTTTAAGGCGGTGATGGATGGCAAACAGGCCGCGATCTTGACCCCGACGACGGTGCTTGCATACCAGCATTTCGAGACGTTCAAAAAACGTTTTGCGGCGTTTCCGGTCAAGGTAGATCTGCTGTCGCGTTTTCGCTCCACCAAAGAACAAAAAGCCGTTTCCGACGCCGCCGGCAAGGGCGAGGTTGATGTCCTGATCGGCACGCACCGCATCTTGTCCGCCGACGTAAAGCTGCCAAAGCTCGGGCTCGTCGTCGTTGACGAAGAGCAGCGTTTTGGCGTCGGGCACAAGGAAAAGCTCAAGCAATGGAAGAAAAAGGTCGATGTGCTCACGCTTTCGGCCACGCCGATCCCGCGTACACTGAATATGTCTCTGCTCGGGATGCGGGATATGTCGGTCATTGAAACTCCGCCGCGTGACCGTTTGGCGATCAATACGCAGGTCGTGCAATTTGCCGAGGGCGTGATACGTTCGGCGATCGAGCTCGAACTGTCGCGAAACGGGCAGATCTTTTTTATTCATAACCGCGTCGAATCGATCGAGGCCATCGCCGCCCTGATCCAAAAGATCGTGCCCAACGCACGCGTTGCCATCGGCCACGGCCAGATGAACGAAAAGGAAATGGAAAATGTGATGCTCGATTTTATCGATTACAAATACGATGTACTGGTCGCGACAACCATCATTGAGAACGGTATCGATATCCCTCGAGCAAATACGATCATTATAAATCGTGCCGATAATTACGGCCTGTCACAGCTATATCAGCTGCGAGGTCGCGTTGGGCGTTCGAACCGCCGGGCGTATGCATATCTATTGATACCGAGTGAATTAGAGCTGACGCCGATCGCACGGCGAAGGCTATCCGCGATTCGTGAATTTTCGGATCTCGGAGCAGGGTTTCGGCTTGCAGCATTGGATCTTGAACTACGCGGTGCGGGAAATATCCTCGGCGGCCAGCAGTCTGGGCATCTCGACGCGCTTGGGTTTGACCTTTATACAAAGATGCTTGAACGCACCATTGCTGAGATGCGCGGCGACGAGATCGCCGATGACGTGAGCGTTTCGATCAATCTGGGCATTGATGTCGCCATTCCAAAAGACTACATCGCGGAGGCAAGCCAGCGGCTGCGGACGTACAAGAGAATCTCTTCATCCGAGAACGAAGAGGAGCTGATGGCGATACACGCTGAGATCGAGGATCGTTACGGACGGATTCCCCGCTCGGTCGAGAATCTTTTCGATTACGGACGTCTCAGAAAGATGGCGGAGCAAATGGCTCTGGTGTCGGTGGATAGGACGGTCGACGGAATCGCGATCAAACTTGGTGAACATGCTCGCGTGTCGCCTGAAAAACTGATGGAATTGCTAGAAGCCAGAGAAGGGGCGAGCTTTAGCCCGAGCGGTATTTTGCGAATCGCGGTCACGACCGGTGATCCGATCAAAACTGCGATGGAATGCCTGGCTTTGATCCGTGGGTAACTTCTAATCGGTGCAGTCGCGATATTCTTTGTTATCGCAGACAAATAATTCGGGGGCATGGTCGATGGTTTGCTGTCTGATATTTTGCCAGACGGGAGACGACCAATATTCCCCTTTCGTCCAACCGAGAGCCTTGCGGTTTTCCCAGACGAATTTGTATGCTTCGTGTTCGTCACGCCCTTTCAGATGCTCGGCTTCGTGGAGCAAAATCACGGCCCGCTCGACATCATCAACGGGATACGTGAAAAAATCAGGGTAGAGCGTCATTATCTCAAACGGAAAATTTGTCGCGGCGTAGGCATTCTCTTTGGCGACCGACGCGTTGAGCCAATTATCATTGCTGCGATAGACGGTCAGGTTTTCGAGCAAAAATGCGTGGCCTGAAAAGCCCTTGTCCTTTAATATCGCAGTCGCCCGACGAACCGTGCTCTTTTGTTCGATCGTCAATGGCGACGCCGAGACCACCAGAGAAAAATAAAATCCGAGCACTGCCAATACACAGACTACGAGACAGATCATCGCCCGGACGACAAAACCCGAACCCCGCTTGCCGGCCGGGCCAGCAACGCTCTCGACCGCGACGAGATCACCCTCGCAACGTGCACATTCGACCGCGTCGGGAAAATTTACGAGATGGCAATTTGAGCACTTTTTCTTCATCAGGAAGCGTAGCTATCGTGCGATAGAGGCACTTTTATTTAAAAACAACTAATAGGTCGCAATTCCGCGAATCACAGGCTGCGGATACTTTCGGATCACAAGAAACGCGAGAGGCCGTTTCGGCATCAAAACCTAAAGTTGCATAATGTAGTGAGCGAATAATAAGATTCTTTTTTACGATTTGCGACGAGGAGTTTTTTAATGAGATCGATCGGACATATTTTTATATTTGCCTTAATATTTGGTGCAGTAAGCGTCACCGCCTTTGCCCAAGAAACACAGACCCGTGTGGTTGACGAGGTCGTCGCCCAGGTCAATGACGGCGTCATTACGCTCTCGCGTATCAAGCGTGAGATGAAAGACATCGTCGACGCCGAGGTTCAACAGGGTAAGAAACGCGAAGACGTGCAGAAAATGGTGGACGAAAAGCAGGGCGAGTTGATCGCAAATCTGATCAACGAAGAACTCCTAATCCAAAAGGCAAAGGAAATGGGCCTGGATAGCGACATCGAATCCTCCGTCAACCAACGAATGTCGGATATCATGAAACAGAATAACCTGAAAACGGTCGAGGCACTCTACGCCGAAATGGAAAAGAGTGGCGTCAGTCCTCAGGATATGAAAGAAGCGTGGCGAAAACAGGCGACCCGCGACATGGTCCTGCAGCGTGAGGTTGAGGGAAAGGTCTTTTGGGGACTGAGCGGCAAAGAGCTTAAGGATTACTACGACTCGCACAAGGAAAAATTTACAAAGCCCGAAACCATTTCGATCAGTGAACTATTTCTTGGATTTGCCGGACGCGACGAGACAGCGGTGCGCGAAAAAGCAAAACAGCTGTTTGCTCAATTGAAAGCAGGGGGCGACTGGGCAAAGATCGTAAAAGAAAATGGTGATGCCGGAGTTGTCACACAGGGTACAGGCAAAGCTGAGAAGCTTAAGGTAAAAGAATTAGTCGAGATACTAGCAAAACCGCTCAAGGGCGTTAAGGTGGGCGAATGCACCGAGCCGTTTGATGCGGAGCAGCTTGGCGTCGTCATTCTCCGGGTTGACGATAGAGAGGCCGCAAGCAACGAGTCGTTCTTTGACGAAAATGCCGTGAGAGCTGCAATAGCAGGTGAGAAGTTGCCAGCAGAGCGGATAAAATTCTTTTCAAAACTGCGTGCCGATGCATACATCAAGATCAGCGAAACATATCGTCCGATCGTTTCGCCGATACTATTTGCCGACGAGCGAAAAGACAAACCCGGCAACTAACCGCATCCTTATCGTAAAGAAAAAGGCCGGTTACCCGGCCTTTTTCATTTAGTGAACCACTTCCTTGACCGCAGTATCGTAATGCTCAACTACTTAGCGTCAAACGTGTAAAAGTCAGCTGCAAGATTTTGATTGTAAAAATATCCGGCAACCTTGATGCTCCACGAGTATTCAAACGTGCCGCTCTGGCTGCTCGAGCCAAATTTGCACTTATACGAATATGGTGCAGTAATACCCTCAACCGTCCTGAAATCACTATAGTCTTCGATCAACTCGAGCTTGGCTCCGGCCTGACGTCCGAGCTGGCCAAACGTGTCCTGTCTTGGCGATATATCGTGACGATATTCTGAGCGAACGTGGTTGAACGTCTCAGCGTCGATAAATAGCCGCAAGGTAAACTCTGACGAGGCTCCGTCAGACGGATAAAATTCGATCACGTAGGCCTTTCGGCCGTCGATCTTGCGCGTTCCCCCAAGCACCATCCTGCCGCCGTAACGAGTCGGGTCGAGCAGTATCCATCGTGCCGTCATACTGCCCATAAATAGGCCGCTATCGAGGAGCTTGGAGTGATCGGCCAAAAATGCTCCGAGCGGCGAGCGTGCGCCGGCCGTAACAAATGGAAGCGAGACCTTGTCTTTGAAATAGCCGATCTTTTCGAAAGGATATTCTTTGGAATTAAGGCTCAGGAGAAAGAAGAAGTTGTCCTTGTCAGAAACCACGAGAGCCTTGCCGCCGCCTGTTACAACCGGAAGTTTCGAATTAAATTCGTTGACCCCAGTGATAAGCCTATTTTTTATCAGGCCCCGAACATCTTGTTTTCCGATCGCGTTGACGTGTTTTTCGATGACCTCGTCTAACTTAAGTTCCTGAGCCTGTGCGATACCCGCAAAAACAAAGGTCACAATACTGAAAAAAACCAACGATCTTAATTTACTCATTTTTAACTCCGAACTATTTCTAAATTTCTAAATTTGACCGACCGCACCGGCTGAAACTTTCTGTGGCAAATTTTCTATTGTATGCGTTTCGATCTCGCAAGATGAGATCTCGATATCCGCGTCCTCATTTGCTTCGATCACGCCGTCGCCAAACGTATCACGCGATTCGAGCGTCTCAAAATATATTGAGATATTATCCAATATCTCCTCTGCCGAATGTGAATGATACAACGTCTGACGAAACTGTGCACCGCCGACGAGCCCTTTCGTAAATTGGCCGGCTAGCTGTTTCATCTTACCCAAAGCGACTATCTCAGCCATCTCCTCACGGCACATCGAAAAGAATTCTAGTAAAACATGCTTCTTTTCTGAGACGTCGGGGATATACGGCTGGTTGCCTGCGAGCACGTCGGCAAACTGGCGAAATATCCAAGGGTTTTGCATCGCACCGCGTCCGATGAGGATGCCGTTGACGCCGGACTCACGCCATTTGTTCATTCCATATTCGATCGTCGTAATATCGCCGTTACCGGAAACCGGAATGCTCACAGCGTCCTTGACCTGTTTTATCAGGTCCCAATTTGCAAGGCCTTTATATCCCTGCTCGCGGGTGCGTCCGTGTACTTGGATATGCTCGACTCCGCATTGCTCGGCCATTTTTGCCACATCGACAACGTTGATCGACGCATCGGAATAACCGGTTCGCAACTTTAACGTTAGCGGAATCGTGATCGTTTTTTTGATCTCCTTGAGGATCGCTTCGAGTAACGCAGGTTCGCGAAGCAAGCCCGAGCCACCACCGTTTTTAACGACTTTCGGAGCAGGACAGCCGCAGTTTACGTCCAAAATATCGGCACCGACCTCTTGGGCCATCTCGGCGCCCATCGCCATTCGATCGACCTTGCCGCCAAAGATCTGCACCGCATATGGCCGCTCCTCTTCATCAAAACGCATCTGCCGTTTTGATTTCGGATTATGCCGCGTCAGCCCCTCGACCGAGACAAACTCCGACACAACCAGACCCACACCGCCCCGCCGCTTGATCAAACGGCGAAACGTATAGTCCGTCACCCCCGCCATCGGCGACAGGATAAGCGGCGGATCTATCGGGATGTCTCTGATCTTAAATGGTTTCATCAAAACTCACCGACATATTTGTCTAGCATTCTTTGCTCGTCACGAGATCGAATCATCTTGATCTCTAATATTCCTGTTGTCTTGGAAAGGACAAATTCGTCTGACTCTGCGATAGCAATGATCTCGCCACGATCAAAGGGCGTTGGCAGATCACGATCAAAAAGCATAAAACCGAGCTGATATCGCCGCCCGACAAATGCCTCTAACGCAAACATGCCATTCTTATCCGAACGAACGCTGCCAAAGGAATTTTTTACGTCGAATTCGATATCTCTGCAAGACACGACTGCCCCGTGAACAGGTTTTCCATCCGGCCAAGTGATCCGGCCCGCTATCGGATTTTTTACTAACGCCGACCTAAGTTTGAATACGACACCCGTAAGACGGGTCGAAGCATCAATGGTAAATTCAGTCGCCTCTTCCCGCTTAGATGTGCCCGGATAAAAATAAGTTTCGAACGGCGAAAGAAAAGTCGGCTTGTCGCCAAAATTGATACTAAGCGTATATTTTCCCGGCGGAACATCAGTAAATCGAAACTTCCCGAAGGTGTCACTCACACCAATAAATCGTGAGTCGTTTGGAACATGATCCATCCCCACCTGCACTAATTCGAGCTCAATATAGGCAAGCGGCTTTGAATCGGACTTGACTAACTTGCCTTGGATCGTTGGCACAGATGGCTTTTGAGCTTGGATCCCAGGCACCACCCCAAGCACTAAAACAAACGCTGTAACAATAATTGCTCCAAGCCTCATATTATTTCAAGCGATACCCGTTAGGCTTTTTTCCGATTCTTAATTACAAAGATCAGCCCGAGTACGAAAACAAAAAATGAAAAGAAAAGCACGATGATGCCGGGGAT
>DEQS01000038.1:0-25599 GCA_002360555.1 Chloracidobacterium sp. UBA3360 | reverse complement strand
GCTTTCTTTAGCTCGATGCCGGTCGCCTCGAACGAGATCTCGGTCACGGTGCCGTCGGGGTTGCGGTTGTCAAACTTTGCCCCGTCCTCTTCGATCATGTGATCGACCATGGCTTTGGTCAGGGTTTTGACCTGAAACGTGCCCTCGACGCGGGCCTTGGCACCGGCTGATTGCAGCGGGATAAAGAACGCGTGACCCTTCATCTTGACGCGGACGCTCTTGCTGTCTTTATTCTCAGCAACCTCGGCCCAGCAGCCTTCCATCTTGCACGAACGCACAACAACGCCCTCGATGCGGACGGTTTTACCGCTATATTTTGACGGGTCTTTGAGTGCTTTATTAAGCGAAACTTTCTTCGCCTTACCGACCGGCTCACCGCGTTTCAGATAGCTGTCCGAAGGGATCGCCGCCGTTTTGTCCTGCTCGGTGGGCTTTGCTTTGTCTTTCATGTCCTCTTGGGCAAACGCCGTGAACGAAAATGCCAAAATAATAACTGCCAAACTAAAAATAGATCTCATATTTATCTCCCCTGAAAGTAAAACTAGATTATAACAAAGGCCTCGTTATTTCGCCTCAAATACTACTTTGCCGTCGATGATCGTTGTCAAAACACGAGCGTCGCCGATCTTGTTCGGGTCGATGGTAAAAATGTCGTCGGACAGGATTATGATGTCCGCGAGTTTGCCGACCTCAAGCGTACCTTTTTCACCATCTTGAAATTCCGCGTACGCGGAACCCAAAGTAAATCCGCGAACTGCTTCGTCGACGGTGATCTTTTGTTCGGGTAGCCAGCCGTTTGGATTTTTGCCGTCCGTTGTCCGGCGCGTGACGGCGGCGTAGATGCCAAACAACGGATTGAGCGGGGCGACGGGCGAATCGGAACCGAATGCCAGCACTCCGCCCGTATCGAGCAGCGTTCGGAACGCATATGTTCCCTGCAAACGCGGAGCGTCGAGCCGTTTCCAAGCCCAGCGGCCATCGTCGATCGCGTGAACGGGCTGCATTGACGCGACCACTTTTTGAGACCCAAAACGCTTGATGTCCTCGACACGCAGATGCTGTGCATGCTCGATCGTAAAGCGCCGATCCCAAGACCCGTTGGTTTTTTCTACAGCTTGAAAATGGTCGAGGATGGTCGCGTTTGCTCGGTCGCCGATCGCGTGAATGCGAACCTGCAACCCGGCTTTGTCGGCGTTCTCGATGTCTTGCCGCATCGTTGTCAACACATCCGCCATCGACAGCCCGGTCGAATTTGGAGCGTCGAGATACGGCGCAAAAAACCACGCCGTGGTCGAGCCCAAACTGCCGTCAGCATAGCCTTTGAGACATCCGACACGAAGCATCGGGTCACCAAACGCACGCCTCACGCCGGTATTCGACCAACGCTTGTAGTCGGCTAGCGGTGAACATCCGTACACGCGCGTTTTTAGCTTGCCCCGACGCAACAATTCCTGATAAACGCCGATCTCCGCCCCGGCGGACATATCCTGAACGCTGGTAACGCCGAGCGAAGCAGCATGATCGGTCGCCGCCTGAGCCGCTTCAAGCTTTTGCTCGAAACTCGCAGCGGGTATGACTTTGTCGATGTAATACGATGCCGCGTCCTTAAATATCCCCGTCGGATTGCCCGCAGCATCGCGGACGATCTCGCCGCCGGCGACATCTTTGACGGTTTTATCGACGCCCGCGAGCCGCATCGCCAGGCTGTTTGCCAGCGCCATGTGGCCGTCCAGGCGGTTGATAAATACAGGATGATCGGGCGTCGCGGCATCGATCAACGCTGCAGTCGGCAGGTTGTTTGGCGTCCAATTTTCATGATCCCACTGGCCTCCAAGTATCCAACGCCCCTTTGGCAGCTTTGCGGCAAACGCTTTTATTCTCGCGACAAATTCCTGGGGCGTTTTCGCGTCACGCAGATCGACCGAGGCAAGCTGACTACCGGTCTCCATAAAATGCACATGCGCGTCGTTGAACCCCGGCAACACAAGCTTTCCCTTGGCGTCGATCACACGCGTCTTTGGCCCGATCCACGGCCTAACATCCGCGTCCGAACCTACGGCCTTGATCTTGCGCCCGATCATCGCGATCGAAGTTGCAACGGTACGTTTTGCATCCATCGTACGTATATTTGCGTTGATGATGACAAGATCGGCCGCCCCGTTTTGGGCAAAAGCGACGAAAGACATATTCAGGCACATTGCCGCAAGGGTTATTATTAAAGCTATCTTTTTCATATTTAGAGCATCTGAGAAACGGTGTATTCTTAAAGTGTCCGGCAATTATACAATGAAAGAAAAGTATATCCATATCCTAGGCATCGCCATCGTCGCTCTCGGGCTTGGGTTTGTTGTTTTTCTTTACTGGTCACAGCCCAAGACGCTTGCCGAGGTCGCGACGAAAAGCCAGGTTGTGCTAGGCACGTACGAGATAAACCGCGATGAATTTACACGCGGCCTGGCGTTATTTCGAAGCGAAGATTTTATCGGTGCGAGAGCGGCGTTTGACCGTGCCGATCCGGAAAAACGTGACGCAAACACGCAGTTTTACACAGCTTACAGCTACTACCGCCAAGGCTGGGGACGGCTCTCGAAAGACGATACGCTGTTCAAACCGGGACTTGAGGCGGTCGACCGCGTAATGATACTCGATCCAAATTTCAGATCGACCGACGAGACGCTTACGATGAAAACGCCGTCTGAGCTGAAATACGAGTTGGAAGAAGGACTAAAGCTGACACCGGATGATTTTAATCCGATGAAACTGACGCGGGAGCGAAAATGAGAACGGCTAGCCAAGAAATAATCGATGTTGAGATCGACGAAGCTGAGTCGGATCTCGGTCCTGTTCGTGACGTAGCTATTGAAAAAGTCCAAAGACCCAAAACCGAAAACCAAAAACCTCAGCTCATTTATCAACTATTGCCCTGTTTGTTCATACTCGTCACTCTGCTCGGCGGTATGCGGCTCGGGGCGGCGGATAATGCATTTATTTTTCTAAAACCGGCACTCATCTGTCTCGTATTTGCGTCGGTTCTGATGATCTTATTTTTCCGCTCGTCGCTGCTGAAAATGGACGGTTGGTTTTCGGACAGATTTTCGACCCTGCAAAATATCGCGAATACCGCAGTTTTGCTGACGATGTTCACCGCCTCGACACAGCTTTTTAACTCATTGCTGCCGGAAAAGGGACTGCCGTTTTGGATCGTCGGATTTTGCTTTTTTTGGACGCTTTGGAACAACCTTTTTGCGGATTTTGACACCAAAAAACTTTTGCGAAGTTTGGGAGCGTTGTTTGGGTTAGCGTTTGCCGTCAAGTATCTGGTGCTCGCAAATCTGACCGCGACCGGTGACACGAGTTTGTTGCAGCGGATATTCGACAACCCTGCGAAAGAGGCTTTTACATGGCTGCTCGACCTGCCGCGTTACTCGGCGGGTACGGGATATATACAGTTTTTTGCGGTTGCAATCTATCTGATCGCTCTATTTTTGACGCCATCGACTACTAAGAAATGAAATTTATCGCTGCTCTACTATTTTCTCTAACCCTAGGATTTTCAGTATTTGCTCAGTCACCCTCGAAATTAATAAAACAGGCGGAAAAAGCTCTCGGCGGCCAGAAAGCCCTGAAAGCCGTCACCTCGGTCTATCGCACGGGCCGTATTAGGCGCGTCAGCGACGGTGCGGAGGGCAAATATTCCTATCAGACATCGCAGCCTAATCTATTCAACGTCAGCTACGATCTAGCGGGATTTGAGACCGAGACGGGGTACAACGGACGCTCGGGCTGGCTGCGGGATTCGCGCAACGGTCTGCAAACTCTGACCGGTGCGGCAAGTAACGAGATACAGGCAAAGGCCGCGTATCGTGACCATTTGTGGCTAAAGGCCAAGGAAGAAAAATCAAAGATCGTTGCTGGTGGACAAATGATGATCGGCGGCAAGACTGCCAATTCGATCATAATCAATACGCCCAAGGGCATCTCTATAAAGGTCTATTTTGACNNGAATACAGCGATTACCGCAGCGTTAATGGCATTCAACAAGCGTTTACCCATCGCATCACCATCGGCAACGAGACCTACGAAGTTAAATTTGAAGACGTTCGGACAAACCAGCAGATCGCTAAATCAGAGTTTGATTTCCCAAATATTTCCGGCGAACCTCTGCCGGACATACCGACGCTGCTCAAAGACTTACAAGCTAACGAGGACCGCGTCGAGGCGATGCTCGATAGTTATTCGTTTACGCAAAAGGTGACGAAACGCGAGCTTGGCAAGGACGGCAACCTGCGAGAGACCGAGTCGGAAACGACCCAGCTTTCGTTTTACAAAGGCTCGCGCATTGAGCGTGTCATCGAGAAAAATGGCCGCCCTTTGAGCGGCGGCGATCAGGAAAAGGCCGACCGGGATGCCGCCAAGCAGGTCGAGGAGATCGAGAAAAAGATCGCCAAAGAAGACGCCCGCAAGGTCAAGCAAAACGTGGACGGGACGCCTTCCGAGGACAACCGCCGCATCTCGATCGCCGAGGTTTTGCGTGCGTCAAAACTGCTAAACCCGCGTCGCGAACGATTTCGCGGACGCGACTGCGTCGTTTTTGATTTTGAGCCAAACCCTGCGTTTGATATGAAAAACGCCAAGAGCATGCTCAAATTTTTTGGTAAAACTGCCGGCGTGATGTGGATCGACGAGAAAGACAAACAGGTCGCCCGGCTCGAAGCAGTGCTTTTTGAAAACTATAATGTCGGCGGAGGCGTGCTCGCCAAACTTAAGAAAGGCGCGACGTTTATGCTTGAAAAAGAGCGGGTCGGCGACGAGATCTGGCTGCCGTCACAGACGGATATCAATTTGTCGGTCCGCGTGCTGCTGGTGAAAGGGATCGATGTAAATCAGGTGATCAAGAGCTACGACTATCGGAAATTTGAGACCGAGGTGAAAGACGCTACGGTCGATGGGACCAAAAAGCCTTAGTTTTTGATTACGATATCGACGCTCTTGCCATCGCGGCGAACGCGAACTGTCTTGAGAGGTGTGTTACTCCTGAGAGTCGATTTATCGGTAACCGTTTGGCCATTGACCGATTCGATCACATCTCCCGTCTGGATCTGTGAACGCTCAGCTAAGCTGTTTGGCGTAGTTGACTGCACACGCCATCCATCAGCTTCAAAACTACCCTTTGCACCAATTAGATCAAGCACAGTTTTTGCCGGTATTTGCGGCGTTGCGTGAAAACGACGTCCAACACGGCTCGCAAGATCGATCGAACCGCCACCCGCATTTTTGTCTTTTGCAATAGGTTTTTTGACGGCGACAACGTTGCTGTCCGAAACAACGTCAGGCTTTTTGACGACAAGCTGATCGTCAGGTTTTGTGACCGGAGGAGCGGAAACGACTTCACGCGATGGCGCCGGAATAGGAGCGGCAACGTTAGCTTTTTCATTAAGTGCCACAACGGGAACATTCGCGTCGCCCACCGAATAGAACGAATTCAACGCAAAATAACCGCCGACGGCGAGCACTAGAGCAAGCGGGGCCCCGTATGCCAACCAAACCGGGATTCGAAATCCGCCTTTCTCAGCCGGTCGGCCCGCAGCGATGCGGGCACGGACACCGAAATCGAAATCTGACGGTGCTTCGACGTGTTTTAGCTCGCCTAAAAGACGGCTGACCGGTTCGTTATTTTGTAGATCTTCGTCACTCATCACTTTTTATAAATAATGCTGTAATTTCTCTTTTAGCAGCCCTCGGCCGCGATTTATTCGCGATTTTGTTGTGCCAAGGCCGAGTTGCATGATCTCGGCTATCTCGTCGTAACTGCGTCCCTCGATGTCACGCAGAATGACGGGGATGCGATATTTCTCCGGCAAAGCGGCGATAGCACGGGCGATAATCTGGCTGCGTTCGTCCTCGACGAGTTCCGTGTCTTGCAGCTTTCGCGTATCCGGCGGCTGAAACTCAACCTGAGTGTCCTCTTCGGACTGAAACAGCCCCGTCAGCGACATCAGACGCCGCCGTTTTCGCCGCCGTATCTCACTGATAGCAAGGTTTGTAGCTATCCGGTAGATATAGGTCGAAAACGCAAATTGCGTGTGATAACGGTCAATCGCAAAATAGACACGCACAAAAGTCTCTTGTGCGAGATCTACCGCCTCTTCGTAATCATTCAAAAATCTATAGAGATAATTTGTTATCGGGCTGCGATAACGATCCATTATCTCGCCAAAAGCAGCTTCGTCGCCGCTCTTGGTCGCCTCGATGAGTGCATGGTCACTACGCTTTTCTTCAGGCATGGAGGTGCGTGATACCTCCGTGCCCGAAAGAGTGTCGATGTCGTGAGCCATACATTCATACTATTTTCAACGGAAGCGCCGAATAATGCCAACGTCAGTTCCGTCATTTTCAAACACGCTTGATTATGTGAAATGTTTCGAAAATTAAACTAGTCCGCCGAACGCACGGTCATTACAAGAAAGATCGTGCCGCTCGTACCCGGCAGATTGAGCGTGCCGATGAGCGTCGGGGTGTTTTGCGAGAGGCCGACCTTGCTGATGTTGAGGCCGATCTGCTCGTAATTATAAACGGGCTGTACTTTGCCGACCTCGTCCTTTCGCTCGGCGATCAGAACCGGAACGCGTGCGCCGAAACGGAACGACTGTGTTTGAAAACCGGTTTGACCCGCTGCGTTTGGCATCGAACGAAAGTTGATCGCGGACCATTCGATAAACGACTGGGTCACGCCGCTTGATTCCTGGCCAAAGATATTTGAAGTGCTCTTGTATTCGAAATTGCCGGTATTAGAGATGCGTCCGAGAAAGGTGCTCGCGAGGCGATAGTTGGTAAACGCAAAGCTCGATTTGAGCTGACGCGATACGTTGTTTAGCTCCGCGGGCAGATCGCCGCGCGTCTGTGCGTCGTTAGAACCGATGACAAGTTGTAGTGAAACGTTATAGCTCGGCTCGACCTGCGTCGTTGTCTGAGCGAGAAAAGATGCTGACAACAGCAGCATCATACTGATGGCGATTATGGACGTGCGTCCGTTTAGAGGTTGATTCATGTGGTCTCCTATGCAAATTATTTGCGATCGCAAACCGTTGCACAAACCAATCCTCGTAAAGTTGCAAAAAATTATTAGTTAGAGGAAAAGAGGCCATCGTCGACCTTTTGGCCGTAGGTGACAGTGCCGACCTCGGTCTCTTCGGCGATCTTGTCTTTTGCCCACAAAACCGTTCTATACGGGACGAGCGTCCCTTGGGCGTAGTTGTAATCGTAAAATTTGCGGCGGTATTTTACGCCCGCCTCTTCGTAGGTGAGCATCATCACGCGGAAAGATTTGACGGAGATGTAAAATCGCGTCTTACGCTCGGCCTTGTCGGTGACCTCGATGACGTAGTACTCGACGCCCATGATCTTTTCGCGTTCGGCAACCTCGATCTTAGACTCGCCCTCTTTGTAGCGTAGCAAAGCTTCGAGCCCGTGGAACATATTAGATTCAAAGGCTTTGGCGGTATCTTCGCGGGGAACGAAGACCGTGTTGTTTACGATACCAAACACCTTTTCTCCGTCATAAACGAGCGAGTATTTAGCGTTTGGATACGTCTGATCGAGCCTGATCTTTTCTTTCTCGAGTTTGTCGCCACGAAGCACATACTTCTGATACGTTACCTCGTCGACCTTGCCATCGGCGGCAGTGTAGATGGTGCGTCCGCGTTCGATCGTCGTTTTTCTGATCTGATTTAAGGTTCCTCGTCCGCCGCCGAGACCATAGACAAAAAGAGCGGTTTCAACGATCGCTTCGGCGGTGACAGGCTTCGCCGAAGCGTTTTTATCCGGCGTCGGAGCAGGCTTGGCGGCATCTTTTTGAGGGGTAGGCTCTTGAGCCAACGCCGAAAGCACTCCGCACAAAAGCAGAAAAACTGTAATTACCGATCTGTTAAAACGCAAAAACACTAGAAGATTCTCCGGGTATATCTGTCTGTTAACAATAGCGGATTGTAGCATACTCAATCTAATTCGGCATAAAGCCGCCGCTATTGACTCTTTCAATTGATGTAATCGAGCCGTCAAAAGATGCAAGTAGACAATGAAAAGTGGAAAACGAAGAATGGAAAATCATTTTGCATTTTCCATTTACAACTTTTCACTTTACATTTGAGTCATGCTCCATGTTGCTCTGGTCGAACCTGAGATCCCGCCAAACACCGGCAACATCGCTCGCGTTTGCGCAGCAACATTTACGTCCCTGCACATCGTCGGTGTCACAGGATTTCGAATGGACGACCGGACGCTGAAACGTGCTGGACTCGACTATTGGGACAATGTCCAACTGCATCGTCATATCGATCTGACGGAACTCTACGCGGCGTTGCCGGATTCGCGGTTTTTGTATCTGACGACAAAAACTAAGCAAAAATACACTGACTTTACCTTTCAGGACAACGACTGTCTGGTCTTTGGACCCGAGACACGCGGGCTACCGGAAAGCGTGCTCACCGCAAACCACGACCTCTGTCTGACGATCCCGATGCCAAATGAAAATGTCCGCAGCCTTAACCTCGCGACGAGTGTCGGCATCGTTTTATACGAAGCGATACGGCAAACGAGCTAATGTTCGAATTGCAGACACCCTTTTTCACCACCACCTCATCATATAAAGCAAATGTATCCGGATAGCGGGTACAGGAGGTTTTATATGAAGAAAATTACATCCGTTTTTGCATTAATTTTTACATTTGCCGCATTGTCGGTGGTTGGCGTCACGGCCCAGAGTTTTGCTCCGAGGTCGTCGGTAACGCCTCTCACGTTGGAACAGAAAGCTAACAAAGAGTTGCGCAAACTACCGCGCTACAGTGTTTTTGATCATATTGTTGTGAGCGTCAACGGCAGCACGGTCACCTTGTCAGGTAAGGTTTATTCGCTCGGCACTAAGAATCAGGCCGCGCGTTTTGTCGTTGACATCGACGGCGTTAGCGAAGTCATTAACAACATTGACGAATTGCCGCCGTCATCGTTTGACGACCGCATTCGCCGCGAAGCATACCGCTCATTTACCAGTCGTGGCCCGGGACAGTATTTCTCTGAGATCAACCCTGATGTTCGCATTATCGTTGAAGGCGGGCGGATAACGCTCGAGGGTTTTGTTTATAGAAAATCGGACAGCGATTCGCTCAATATCCTTGCAAACAGCATCAATGGCGTGTTTCAGGTAACTAATAACTTGGTCATCGGCAAACGCGATTATTGATCGTAAGCCGATCTTATTTGACACAGGCCGGGCAGCGATGCCCGGCCTTTTTATTGTGCAAATTGCCTTTCGCCGCCCAATGAGTCATTATACTCGTTTGCCTCAGGGCGGGAATTTACAACTATGATCACTGCAGAAAAGATACGAAACATCGCCATTATCGCCCACGTTGACCACGGTAAGACCACGCTTGTCGATGCGATGCTTGCCCAATCGGGCACTCACCGCGACAACGAAACGGTCGTCGACCGCGTGATGGATTCGATGGACCTCGAACGTGAGCGCGGCATCACGATCATGGCGAAAAATACGTCCGTCCGCTATGGTGACTACAAAATTAATATTTTGGACACACCGGGCCACGCCGATTTTGGCGGCGAGGTCGAGCGCGTTTTGAAAATGGTCGACGGCATCGTTTTGCTCGTTGACGCCGCCGAGGGCTGTCTACCGCAGACGCGATTTGTGCTAAGGAAAGCGTTGGAACTAAAACTTCCCTGCATCGCTCTGGTCAACAAGATCGACCGACAAGATTCGCGCCCAGAAGAAGTGCTCGACGAGATCTACGACCTCTTTATCGATCTCGGAGCAAACGACACACAGATCGAATTCCCTGTTCTGTATTCCATTTCGCGTGACGGCATCGCGAAAAAAGAGCTTGCCGACGAATCAAAAAATCTTATCCCATTGTTCGATCAGATCATCGAAACGATCCCTGCTCCGCACGCTCTGCGTGACGATTCGCTGCAGTTGCTGGTCGCAAATATTGACTACAATCCGTTTGTCGGACGCCTCGCGATCGGCCGTATTTTCTCGGGAGCGATTGCCAAAAATCAAGAAGTCGCGGTCGCCAAACGCGATGGTTCGGTCGTAAAGACCCGCGTCAAAGAGCTGTTCGTTTTCGAAGGCCTCGAACGCACGACTGTCGCCGAAGCCGGAACCGGTGAGATCGTCGCCCTTGCCGGATTTGACGACATTGAGATCGGCGAAACGATCACTTCGGTCGATAATCCTAAGGCTTTGCCCGTGATCAACGTTGACGAACCGACGATCGCAATGATCTTTGGCGTAAACACATCGCCGTTCTCAGGTATTGATGGCAAGTTTGTCACTTCGCGTCAGATCAAAGAACGCCTAGACCGCGAGCTGCTCGGCAACGTCGCCCTGCGTGTCGAACAAACCGAGGCTGCTGAGCAATTCAAAGTCTCTGGACGCGGCGAATTACAGCTTGCTATCCTCATCGAAATGATGCGTCGCGAAGGGTATGAACTTCAGGTATCGAAACCCGAAGTCATTACCAAGCGTGACGAAACGACCAACGAACTGCTCGAACCGATCGAGCTCGTCGTTATCGACGTACCCGAAGAATTTATCGGCGTCGTCACCGAAGCCATGGGACGCCGCAAGGGACAAATGACCAAGATGATCAATAACGGCTCGGGCCGTGTCAGGTTGGAATTCGAAGTCCCATCTCGTGGCTTGATCGGATTTCGCGGTGAGTTTTTGACAGAGACAAAGGGAACAGGATTGCTCAATACGCTGTTCTTACGCTTTGACAAATATCAGGGCGACATGAAATCGCGTCAGACCGGTTCGCTTGTCAGCGACCGCATGGGCGAGACTAACACATACGCACTCTACAACTTACAAGAACGCGGGGTTCTTTTCGTCAAGCCGCAGGTGAAAGTCTATGAGGGAATGATCGTCGGAGAAAACGCCCGCGCGGTCGATCTCGACGTCAATCCGATCAAAGAGAAAAAGCTCTCGAATATGCGTACAACCTCCGCCGACGAAGCCATGCGCCTCGTCCCGCAGCGCGAGATGTCGCTCGAACGCGCTCTCGAATTCATCGCGGACGACGAACTGATCGAAGTCACACCAAAAGCGATCCGCCTCAGAAAGCGCGTATTGAAGGCAAACGAACGCCCAAAAAAGTAAATTGACATTTGATTCTGAATAGACCGCATTTCCTTACTGAGGTAAAATCTCCTCAAGACCTAATTCGTTTTGGAGATGTAAACTCATGCCGGTAATTTCCATGTTTTACGGGATAATCATTAGCCTGTATTTCTTGGACAATAAACATCACAATCTGCCGCACATTCACGCGAAATATGCCGAATTTGAGGCGTCGATCGGGATTGCGGATGGTGAGATCCTTGCCGGCGAATTGCCTAGAAAACAGCTCAGGTTGGTTCAAGCTTGGATTGAGTTGCGCAGAGATGAACTCGCGGCTGACTGGGATTTGGCTGCCAACGGCGAAAAACCATATAGGATCGATCCTTTGTAAGAATGAGGCAATGGTCATGTTCTGGAACGTCAAAAATGTCACCCCTTTGCCGAATTACCGTATCCGCGTAGAGATCGAGGATGGGCGGGTAGGAGTTTTCGATGTGACCCCGTATCTTGAACACGGTGTATTTGCTGAGTTGCAAGATGTTGATTACTTCAATCAGGTAGGCATCCAGTATGGAGCGGTCACTTGGCCCAATGAGCAGGACATTGCCCCCGAAACACTCGTTGCAGAAATGGAGCCTGTTGATTGATTAAACCGATGGCCGAAGAATTAGCCGAGACATTTCCCGAGCCCGTTCCTGTCACAGACGAGAGCGAGGTCCCAGCCCAACCTCCAAAGAAAAAATTTGACCGCTCGATCGTCGAGGGGCCGCTATCGCGGGCCGTCTGGAAGATCGCCTGGCCGACGATGCTGACAAACATGATCGCCGGGCTGCAGGGCATGGTGGATCATGTGCTGGTTGGCAATCTGGTCGGTTATAAGGCAAACGCAGCGATCGGCATCAGCTTTCAGATCTTCCTTGTCGTCATCGTATTTATTTCGTCGCTGTTTACAGGAATGAGCGTCCTGGTCGCACGGTTTGCCGGTGCCCACGAAGTCGAAAAAGTTAACCGCACCGTGTATCAGGCATTTTTGACCGCGATATTTATTGCGGTTGGAATTATGGCTCCTGTCGGATATTTTGCGGCCCCTTATCTACTCGATTTTGTCAGCTCGGATGCGGGCGTCAAGGCCGAGGCACTTCCCTTTTTACGCATAACGTTCGTCTTTAGCATTGGCCTGCTCATCTTTTTTATGACGAGCGGGGCTCTGCGTTCGGCGGGCGACGCTAAGACGCCGATGATGCTCGGCATCGCTATGACCGTGCTTAATCTGTTGTTAAATATAGTATTTATCAGCGGCCTCGGCCCCGTTCCGGCATTCGGCACGGCGGGTGCGGCGATCGGGACGAGCATCGCGACGGGTATTGTCGGAGCGTTTGCGATCTACAAATTATGGAGCGGTGCTTGGGTCGTCGGATTTCCGCGTGGCCAAGGCTGGGCACCGGATTGGAAGGTTATTCGCAATCTATTTAAGTTTGGCCTGCCCACAGGTATCCAAGGCATTGCTATGAACGTCGGTGGCGTGTTGATGCTGTCATTCATCGGCAGCCTCGCCCAAAGCGCCGCTGCACAGGCTGCGTTTGCAGTCTCTTATGGCCAGCTTTTTTCTCTCGTTACTTGGACATCGGTCGGTTTGATGGGAGCCTCCGCCGCTGTCGCCGGACAGAATCTCGGAGCCGGTCATCCCGACCGGGCAAAAGCAGCCGTCAACACCGCAGCAAAATTTGGCCTGATCGGATCGGCGTTTCTGGGGATATTTTATTTCTTTTTCCCAATGCAGTTGCTCGCCATTTTCGGAATGACCGATCCGGATGCGGTCGCTCTTGGCGTACAGCTTCTTCGTGTTCTGGCTTTTTCGGGACTGTTTATTTCGGTCGCCCTGACGTATACCGGTGGGCTGCAAGGGACGGGCGACACAAAAAGCCCGTTATACATTTCGATCATTTCTCAAGTCGCGATACCACTCGGCATCTGTTTTGCCGTCAAGCAATTTATGACGCTCGAACCGATGCATATTTGGCTCGCGATCTTTGCGGGGCATATTACGCGGTGCGTTTTAAGTCTGGTGAGGTTTAGCCAGGGCAGATGGAGCGGGATCAAGGTCGATATAGAAACAACGGCGGCCTGAGCTTGGAGTACCGACTTTAGTCGGCCTCTTTGTCTAAGTCATCGATTTCGTCATCTTTCTCAGGCTCGTATTTCTCATAACCGTGAGCATCGTCGTAGTAATAGCCGCGCTTTTGCTGGTCTTCGCTCCAGTTCGAAGGATCTTTCTCGACAGGTCCGTCGGGCTTATCTTTTTGCTTCGGCGTTTCCGGCATAAATCAACTATAATCATCTCAAATAACCTCGGGAATTTTTAATATGAAATTAAGAAATGGTATCTACGCGTGTGTGCTCGTCGTTTGCTCGGTGACGGCGACGTATTTTGTTACCGTCTCGACTGCCCAACCCGGAACAGCGCCGGTAGCAAAGGTTGATAACGAATACCAGGCCGGAGCGACGCTATGGATGCAAAAAGCGGGCGAGTATCGTGCTCTCGCGTATCAGGCGTTCAACCTCGGCCGTTGGCAACTTGACGCAGATCTCGACAAAAAGAACGTCAAGAAACTGCCTAAGACTGAACAGAAAAAGCCGCGAGCCATAGTCGTCGATATTGACGAGACGGTGCTCGATAATTCGCCGTCACAGGCTTGGGGCATCAAGAACCGCGTCGCTTTTGACCTAAAAGATTGGTACGCGTGGGGCGAGATGCGTAAGGCAAAAGCGATCCCCGGCAGCGTCGATTTTCTAAATTACGCCGTGTCCAAAGGCGTAAAAGTCTTTTTCGTCTCAAACCGCGACGAGGTGCAAAAACAAGCGACCATCGACAATCTCAAAAATGTCGGCTTTGCGGACGTGTCCGCTGATAATGTTCTCCTACGCCAAAAAGACGACAAGGGCAACAATATCTCGACCAAAACGCCACGCCGTGAGTTTGTTTTGCAAAAATACCGCATCGTCATGCTGATGGGCGATAACCTTGACGACCTTTCTGACGTATTTGAACGCAAAAGCGTCGCGGATCGCTTTGCCGAGGTAGATAAGGTCAAAAACGACTGGGGCAAACGCTGGATCGTTTTGCCAAACGCCATGTACGGCACTTGGGAAAACGCTATCTACGAATACGGCCGCCTGACCGACGCTCAAAAGACCGAAAAACGTGCAGCAGCATTAGAATTACCCTAAAAAATATGAAATCAAAAACCTCTGTAAAGGTTCTATTTTCCCTTTTTACTTTTATCTTTTGCCTCGTTCTGAGCGTTTCTGCTCAGAACCTCACCGTGCGTGAGATCATGGCCGAGCCGTCGATCGCCGGACAGCGTGTCGAGGGCGAAAAGCTCTCGCCGGACGGCACAAAGGTCATCTTTTTGTGGAACGCCGATGGCAAGCTGCCGCGCGACCTCTATATGGTCCCGGCGTCAGGCGGCACGCCGCAGATCATCCTGCGTGTGAGCGATCTGCCGTCTTCGCCTCCGCGTAGCACGCCGGAGAACAAACTCGATTACGGGCTGATCGTGCGTGATGATTTTGTAAAGGCACGCGAGGTCGGTCTCGGTAATTTTGAGTGGTCGCCGGACTCGAAACGGCTGCTTTTTACTCAGGCGGGTGATCTTTACGTTTTTACTATTGGCGGAGGCAAACCAAAACGCTATACAAAGACTCAGGCGGCGGAGGTCGGGGCGAGGTTTATCGACAACGACCGCATTTTGTATCAGCAAGCGGGCAATATCTTTGTTCTCAACATTTCCGACGCAACGACTGTGCAGTTAACGCGTGAGGCTGACCCGGCGAGGTTCATCTCGGTCGGCGGCGGCACGGTGTCGAAAGACGGCAAGATGCTGGCATACACGGTGTCGGATAGCTCAAAATTTCGCCCGCTATTTGTGCCAAACTATCTTGGCGAATTTACCGAAGCACCGACGTTTCGTCGCGGCTGGTCCGAGCAAAAGCTCTACGTCGTGCCGACTGATGCGAGCCGAGATGCTCCGTTTGAGATAAAACTCCCCAAACAAGAGGGCGTCGGCGGATTTCGCCGAACGGCTTGGGCGGCGGACGGCCGCAGCCTGATGGTCGACCGTGTGGACAAAGACACAAAGCGGCGTCAGCTATTCTACGTTCACAATGTCGCCAGCAAAGACGAAAAGATCATAACAGTTTCGGACGAAACCGATGACAAATGGCAGGCGTCGCTGTCCGTCATTTTTGAGCCAAATCCAAAAGACCCAAGCCAACTATTTTTCTGCTCGGAAAAGGACGGTTTTAACCACCTGTATATGGCAAAGGTCGACCCGGCCACCGGAACCGCTGAGTCAAAGCAGTTAACAAAAGGCCCGTGGCAGGTCGAGTGGGCAAAGTGGACCGCAGGTGGAAACGCGATCGCCTATTCTTCGACCGAGGAATCCGCTGACGAGCGTCAGTTTTACTTTTTGAATGCAGCCAGCGGCGAAAAGACCAAGCTGCAGTCTTACGAAAAAGGGATGAAGATCTCGCCCCAGATGGACGAGGTAAATCCTGTACCGACACTGCTTTACAGCTTTTCGCAGTGGCAGACACCGGACGAGCTTTATGCTCAAAAAGTATGTGATGCCTGTAAAGAGGGTGAGGCGGTTAATCGCCTGACCAAAACCGTTCCGGCATCTTTTGACGCACGCAAATGGAACGCTCCGCGATTTGTCGATATCCCGTCACGCGACGGTAAAAAGATCGCGTCGAAATTTTATCGCCCAGCTGATTTCGACCCAAAAAAGAAATATCCGATGGTGATTTTTGTCCACGGCGCGGGCTACCTGCAAAATACGATCAATGG
Organism: Chloracidobacterium sp. UBA3360; assembly: GCA_002360555.1. Taxonomy (GTDB): domain Bacteria; phylum Acidobacteriota; class Blastocatellia; order Pyrinomonadales; family Pyrinomonadaceae; genus OLB17. The sequence goes on along the minus strand of DEQS01000038.1, from coordinate 9,619 downwards.
CTGGAACAATTATTATCGCGAGTTTATGTTCAACGATCTGTTAACCAGACGCGGTTATGTCGTGCTCGACATCGACTATCGCGGGTCGGCGGGTTATGGACGCGATTGGCGTACGGATGTTTATGATTTTCTCGGTGGCAAAGATTATGATGACCACATCGATGCGATCGATTTTATGGTCAAAAACTACGCTGTCGATCCAAACAAGGTCGGCGTGTACGGCGGCAGCTACGGCGGATTTATGGCAGAGATGCTGATCTTTCGTGCTCCTGACAAGGTCGCCGCGGCGGCGGCTCTGCGACCGGTCGCGGACTGGAAAAATTACTACGCTTCGTCGCCGACATACACGGCGCAACGGCTTGGTTTTCCTGACAAAAATCCTGAGGCTTACAAACGCAGTTCGCCGATCTCGTATGCGGACAAACTGCAAAAACCGCTGCTGATCTTGCACGGCATGGTCGATGACAATGTTCATGTCCAGGATTCACAGCAGTTGATCGAAAAGCTTATACGGCTCGGTAAGACGCAGTATTTCGAAGCGATGTTATACCCGTCAGAAAATCATGGATTTGTGCGGCCGGAAAGTTGGGCGGACGAATACGAACGCATTTTGGCTTTCTTTGAAAAGCACCTGAAATAAATCAGCCACAGAGACCACTGAGAAAGATGAGAAAAAGAATTTAATTTTCTCGTCTTCTCTCTGTGTTCTCTGTGTGCTCTGTGGCAAAATATTCCTTATGCGTATTTTAGTCACCGGTGGGGCCGGTTTTATCGGCTCACACCTCTGCGACAGATTACTTGCCGATGGTAACGAAGTTATATGCTTGGACAATTTCTTTACCGGGCGTAAGTCAAACATCGTCCATTTGATGGATAACAAGCACTTTGAGCTAGTGCGTCACGATGTGACCGAGCCGATCCTGCTTGAGGTCGATCAGATCTATAATTTTGCCTGCCCTGCATCGCCCGTCCATTACCAATACAATCCGGTCAAGACTGTAAAAACCAACGTGATGGGCACGCTAAATATGCTCGGGCTTGCAAAACGCGTTGGGGCTAGGATATTGCAGGCTTCGACGTCCGAAGTTTATGGCGATCCGGCCGTGCATCCGCAAACCGAGGATTATTTTGGTAACGTCAACCCGATCGGCCTTCGCAGTTGCTATGACGAAGGTAAGCGCGTCGCGGAAACGTTAATGATGGACTATCACCGCCAGAGCGGTGTCGATACGCGTATCGTGCGTATTTTCAACACTTACGGCACACGAATGCTCGAGGATGATGGCCGTGTCGTTTCAAATTTTATCGTCCAGGCCCTTCGCGGCCAACCGCTGACGATGTACGGCGACGGCACACAGACTCGTTCGTTCTGCTACGTCAGTGATCTAGTCGATGGCATCGTTAGGCTGATGAACGCCGTTGACGGCGACATACATATGCCAGTCAATCTCGGCAATCCCGGTGAATTTACGATGAAAGAACTGGCCGATGAGGTCGGCAGATCGACCGGTAAGCCGATAAATATAGAATTTATGCCGCTGCCGGCGGACGACCCGAAACAGCGCAAACCTAATATCGATCGTGCAAACAACCTGCTCGGCTGGCAGCCAAAGATCGCTCTTGCCGACGGGCTCGAAAAGACGGTCGAATATTTCAGATCCGTAGTAAAATAAACGTAGTTATGAAAATTCTGATCACCGGCGGAGCCGGCTTTGTAGGCAGCCATTTGGCTGACAAATTATTGGGCGAGGGCCATGAGATCACGGTCATCGACGACCTTTCGACCGGGCGATATGCAAATATCGCTCATCTTGAGGACCGCGACGGTTTTCGCTTGATCATTGACACGGTTTTGAACGCCAAGCTGATGGAAGAGCTGATCCGCGAATCGGATCGTGTCTATCACATGGCGAGCGCCGTCGGCGTGCGGCTGATCATGGAGCAGCCCGTCAAGACGATCGAAACGATCTTTCACGGCACGGATGTCGTGCTGGGAAACTGCTCGAAATACCGAAAACGTGTGCTGATCCCATCAACTAGTGAAGTGTATGGCAAAGGCCTCTCGCTGCCGTTCAAAGAAGAGGACGATCTGCTAACGGGTGCAACAGATAAGCACCGCTGGGCATATGCTTGTGCCAAAACTTTGGACGAATTTTTGGCTCTGGCCCATTTCAAAGAGACGCAGCTACAGGTCGTCGTCGCACGGCTTTTCAATACTGTCGGACCGCGTCAGACGGGGCAATACGGTATGGTGGTGCCGCGCTTTGTTAAGGCCGCTCTCAAGAATGAGACGATAGAGGTCCACGGCGACGGTACGCAGTCGCGGTGCTTTGGCCACGTGACGGATGTCGTCAATGGCTTGACCAAGCTGATCGAAACGCCGTCGTGTTTTGGCCAGGTCGTCAATCTCGGCAGCGACAGCGAGGTTTCGATCAATAAGCTTGCTGAAACCGCGATGTCTATGACGGGCAGCACCAGCGAGATCCGCTATATTCCGTACAGCGAAGCGTACGGCGAGGGCTTTGAGGACATGCAGCGGCGTGTTCCGAGCCTCGAAAAAGCAAAACGCCTGATCGGCTACCAGCCAACCCGAACGCTCGAAGACATCATCAATGATGTAGCGGCAGAAATGCGTTCACAGGCCGCTCCGACATTGCATGCACAGAATTAGTAAAAGATATTTTCGATTAGCGGTCTGCACGCTGCTCACCGTTAGTTGCCTATTGCTCACCGCTTACGCCCAAAACAGCGGCGGAGCTAAGGGAAAGGTCCGCAATTTACGCGGCGATTCGCTCAGCGGGGCGACAGTTACGGCACGGCTTAACGGCAAAGATGTCGCCTCTGCAAATACCAACGGCAAGGGCGAATTTGTCATTTCCGGTCTCGAACCGGGCGTCTATAATTTTGTCTTTGACGCCAGGGGCTATGCGACCGGTGTCAAATACGGCGTCGAGGTCAAAAGCGGCAAAACGCGAGACCTCGGCGGCAACCTGATCCTAATGGTCGACCGCGGTTCGCGAGTTGTCATTCAGGGCAGCGTTTTTTTTAAGGACGGGACCAGCGTCACGGCGGCAAAGGTCACTGTCGATAAGGTCAATTCCGACGGCGGCACGCAAAGACTCGGCACGGGTTACACCAACGTCAGCGGCGAATTTACATTCTCTCAGCCAGAAGGCCGTGCAAAATACCGCATTACCGCAACCTACAAAGACTCAACGACGAGCAAAGAGATCGAGGTCGATTCGGCCGCGATCTATCGCACGGCGATCTCACTCGACATCAACCGCGATCAGAAATAGCGGCATACGTGCTACGGTTTATTAAAGATAAATAGTTTAGGAGCAAATAAATGAAGAGTTTACTCAGATACAGTATTGGTTTGTTAAGTTTAGGCATTGCCCTGACTTTTATTGAGGCGGTTTCAGCACAAGCACAGACCGACAGCGACATTACCGAGATCCGCTCACAAGTTGCAGCGATCAACAAGGGAGCCGCGAAATATAAGAAAGTGACAAAAGACGTCGATGATATCTCGCTCGAGGGGGCTCAGGCGACATTTTACCGTTCGGGCGACGATCTTAGAAAGGTCACGGCGAAAATGTATGGCGAAACCTATAAAGCTACCGGCGAATTTTATTACCGTGATGGCGAACTGATATTCGGCTATATTAGACACAGTCAATATGACACCCAGATCGGGTTGAGCAAACCTGTAAAAGTCATTCGCGTCGAAGACCAGAGATATTATTTCAAAGGCGGCGAGTTGATAAGGCTAACGGTCGGTAAAAAGACACTGAAATCAGACGACGAAAAGTATTCGCAGCTCAAAGACACGATCATTGATATTTCCTGCAAATTAACTGCACAGTAAATTCAGGTTCGTCGGAAATTAATTTATCGTCTCGGTAATTTCTTCGGCGGGACGCATCGAATCTAGGTTTTCAGAGTCAGTGATGATAAGCGGAAATTCTTCTAGCACAACCGTATTTGCTATCGTCTGGACCCAGTATGTGCCTGGGTTTGAGAAAACGACGTTCACAAAAAAGCTGACGTTGTCGGTAAAACCGCCGCCCGCGAGGTCGATCTGGGTTGGTTGCGAGGTGACGATGAGGTCGGATTTGTCGGGCGACAAGATGCGAACCTCGGTCTCGTGATTCCCCTGTCCGCTCCAGTGGTTGATGACGGCAAATTTGATCAAGCTGACGGGCAATTTCTCGACCATGATGTTTTGAAAAACACCCATCAACGAGATCTTGTTGCCCATCTCAATGCGCACATCGTCGCAAAGCAAAGTGTAGAGTAGTCTTAAATTTCCGTCTGTCATCAGTATCCTTTTGTGTCCGAATAAGAAAGCACCAATCGCAGCGGCTTTCCAATATCGTCATTTGGTTAGATTTTTACTTTTCCTAAACGCCCGCGTCAAGAGTATAATCCCGTAAAAGGCCATGCTGTTTTACGCACTCATTGGAATTTCGTTAGTCTTGGTGGGGATCACGGGGCTGCAGTTTACCTATATGTTTTACCTCGACAGGCTCCATGTCGAACGTAAAAAATACCTCCGGGAGCTCGAAGCCAAAAACGCCAAACTTAATGCGGAATTAGCCGATGCCAAAAACCGGATCGATATGTTCGAAGCCGCCTATCCCGAGATCAGAAAAGATGAAGAGGTCTGGGCCGAGGTTTTAGACGAAGCCTAAACGTCAAGCAACACGATCGTCGCGCCCCAACTGCCGGAAAACTCCGGCGCATTTTTGAACGACCGCACAAAATCAGTCTCCGACAAAACTTTACGCACGATCTCACGCTGAACGCCGACGCCTTTGCCGTGGATTATCCTCACCGTCGCAAAGCCTTTCTTGTGCGCCTCGGCAAGATAAGCTTCGGTCACAGCCCGTATATCTTTTGGGCTGAACGAATGCAGATCGAGCGAATCGGTGATCTCGATCTCGAACGGTTCGGGAAATGGATTGTCGTCGATGTCCATTATTTTCCCTTGATCTCAGGCTGCTGATATTGAGCTATGTCCTCGGGCGGCGTCACCTTGAGCCGGTTCTTGTCTTTGAAAACGGTAAACGTCTTTTCATCCATCGTCCCCGAAGGGCTGCGGAGCTTAACGGTAAATGTCTTGTTGTCGCCCTTGCCCTCGACCTTGAGCGGCAGGCTGCCCCAATAGACCGTGTTGGGCGGATTGCGCCAGACGGTGTAATAGCTCTGATCGTATTTGTCGAACGCGAGCACGAGGATGCCGTCATAATCGGGCTCGACGCCGTCGATCGGTTTCGAATAATTATTGCGTGACAGGATCACCCAACTGCCGGGAGCGAGCGATTTGTCGCCCGAGCCGACCTTGTTAGCCGAATCGGCGTCGAGCCGCTGCCATGTCGTAAATTTGCGGTTATTTGCCTGAAAAAAGACGATGTCGCTCGGAACTTGCAGCTCGACCTGCCGGCCAAAAAGCCAGCCCGCGGGAGCTGGCGACACAGACGGGTCTAGACGGACGAGATACCAAACGTCGTATTTCTCATCCATCTTTTCGGGCTCTCCCTGTTCTTTGGCCGCCTCGATATCCTCGTTTTTAGATCGTTTGCCAGTTTTCTGCTGCCCTTTGGGGGCATCATCAACATCCGGAACCTCTTGCTTAGGGACAAATTTCCACTGGATGATCTCAAACGTCGAGCCGTTGGCGAGCTTAAAGAGCACGTTTTCGGGGTTCATATCCGACGCTGAGCGCAGATTAGAGGCCGAGCGGATCACACCGGCGGCCTGCGGAGCCTGATCCTTAAATTCCTCAGCCAGTTTTTTTGAACGGGCAAGCGTATCGCTCGTGATGATATTTTGCGCCTCGATCCAGCCTTCGGTCAGGGCTTCGTCACGGGCACGGACGCGATACCACGGCACCTTTTCAAACTCGACCTGATCGACCACGTCAAGCTGGTCGCCGCGTTTGACCTCAAGCAGATCGGCCGCCACGACCGAGTATGACGTGCGGATCTGTGCCGTTTTAGCAATGACCGTCGCCGTGTCGGTCGGACCAAAAACACCAGTGTCGAGCCAGCTGCAACCGGTTTGTGAAAGCACCGTCGTCAGTACCGTGATTATGAGAAAAAACTTGATCTTCATCTATTATTTCCAGTCGATTTTCGCCAGTTATTATAACCCAACTTGTCCAATAAATCCTTTTGCCGCCCCGACGGTTTTGCGATGACGCGTAATGCGGACGTCGAATTCGCCGTCACAACCTCAATACCCGCCGCAGAGAGCAACGCCGGCCACTCAAATTTATCAGCTCCGGTGATGATACGGTCAATGACCGGGACGAGTTCGGGATGCGATCTCATTATGCTAAGGATCGCCGCCGTGCCGTCCGTTCGGTCAGCTCCGCTGTAATGCTTTTGATAGATCTCAGCAACAAGCGTGTCTGTCGACACTTTGCCTTTAGACTTATCAAGCAATGCGAGGTCACAGATAAATGCTGCGAGCATACCGCGAGCATAGACCTGCGTATCCGAGCCGTTCCAGCGGTAGTTCGACGCATCGATCAGCGAACGCCGCTGCGAGCCAAAATTGTCGATAACGATCGCTCTCGACAGCGTGTCGAGATAATCATCAAACCTCAGACGGTTGACCGCAACTCCAAGTTTTAGCGACTGATACAACGCAAACCCCTCATAAAACCAATCGTATTTGCCGCTAAAATTGACGCCGTTTGGTATCCACAAATGAAATATCTCGTGTCTCAACTGCTCGTGCAAACGCTGCACAGACTGCGATCTAAAAGGCATATCCGACGAAGCGATCGTCACGGACCCGCCGCGAGTATCTGCTTCCCAGTTGCCAAGCGGAACATCGCCGGGAAATTTGAATATCGCGATCTGTGTTGCCGGACTCGCGGACGAGCCAAACGTTTTTGCGTAGCCACCAAATATCTCGACCGCCATCTTCAACGCCTCGTCATCGGTAAATTGCCATTGTCCTGAGATCAGTATTTTTAACGCTCCGGCATTTACCTCACGCCAATTCTTGCCAATGACAAACGACGCTTTTTCGACATTGTTGACCTCAAAGAAACCTTCCGACGTCAATCGTGCCGTCGAGAAGATCTTCCAACCAACGGGCAGGTCAATTTTTACGTTTGCGGAGATCTTTTCGCCACCACTTTGCGGCATTAGGTCATCGAGCATCAATAGCCCGGCGTCGCCGTTGATCCACGAAACGTGAGCAGCCGCCGAACGTTGAGTGAGCGGCTTGATATCCACAAAATATCGAAAAAGGATGATGTCGCCGTCAGCGACGTATTCACCGGGGTTAAATCGTTTGTTTGTGAGCGTCTTGCCGTTGCGGTCTGCGAAACCGATATTTGAGACCCGCTCAACCAGGCCAGTCACGCCCGCGTATTCGGTCATGAGCGAGAAATTACGAGGATTTTTGCGGGGCCTGTTCGATTCATACTTGCCCTCGACTTCGACCGTTGTTGGCACGTCAGGCAAGAATCGGAAACGGACTTCGACATCCTGAGCCAACGCAAATGTAAAGAATTGTAAAATCAGTACGAAAACGGCCGAGATCTGCAAAATCGCTCTGGTTTTTTTTGACATCGGCTGTAGTGCGGCAATAGAATGGTTGTTTGCTGTTATTAGGATAAGGGATTTTATGAGTCTTATCAAAATCATTATCTACGCGATGATATTCGTGCTGAGCCTGTTGTTTTTGGGCAGATTCTTTTTTTAGTCTTGTGGCGTACGGACGAACTTTTTGCTGTCAAAAAACCAAGTTGCGGGTTACATCCGCACATATAAGCGATTTGTATTAAGGTGGTCCGGCGAGACCGCCTTTTTGATTTTATGAGTGAATTGCGAAAGATAAAACTGGCGCTATTGAGCGTATCGGACAAAGCGGGATTGGTCGAATTTGCTACGGCACTGGCGAACCACGACGTCGAGATCGTCTCGACCGGCGGCACTGCCAAGGTGCTACGCGACGCCGGGCTGACCGTGATGGACGTGTCCGAGGTAACCGGCTTTCCCGAAATGATGGATGGCCGCGTAAAAACACTGCACCCCAAAATTCACGGTGCGTTTCTCGCACTCCGCGATAACGCCGAACACGTCGCATCGATGAACGAGCACGGCATCACGCCGATCGACATGGTCGTTGTCAATCTTTATCCGTTCGAAGAAACGATCGCCAAAGACGGCGTGACGCTTGAGGACGCGGTCGAAAATATCGACATCGGCGGCCCGGCAATGATCCGCTCCGCTGCTAAAAATTGGCGTGATGTCGCCGTCGTAACCGATTCCCGTTTGTATGATGAGATCGTTGCGGAGCTAAACGAAAATGACGGAGCGCTCTCGCTTGAAACCCGCTCGCGTCTCGCTGCTCTCGCATACACCCGCACCGCCGCCTACGACCTCGCGATCTCGTCGTATCTCGCAAAACAGCTCTCCAACGACGACCTCGAACGTCTCGAACCGCTCAACCCGCTCGGGCATTTAGCGTTCGTCGAACTCGACGATGATCTAAGCTCCCCTCCTTACGAAGGAGGGGTGGCAGACGCTTCGTCTGACGGGGTGGTTCTCTCCGAATACAAGCTCATCGAACTCGCCAAGGTCACCGACCTCCGTTACGGCGAAAACCCGCATCAAAAGGCCGCTCTATATTCCACCGACGGCGGCGGTATCGCGGGAGCCGAGCAGCTTCACGGCAAGGAGATGTCGTTCAATAACTACGTCGACGCCGAAGCCGCGTGGAATCTAGTGCAAGATTTTGACGAACTTGCGGTTGCGATCATCAAACACACAAACCCGTCCGGCGTCGGCACCGGCACTACCAACGAAGAGGCATACAAACGTGCCCTCGCGACCGATCCGGTCTCGGCCTTCGGCGGTATCGTCGCCTTTAACAATAAGGTCGATGCGGATGTCGCAAAACAAGTCATCGAGGTCTTCTCCGAGGTAATCGTCGCCCCCGACTACGACGACGCGGCGCTAGAAATATTCCGCTCCAAAAAGAATCTGCGAGTCCTCCGTGTCAGCGGTTGCGGGCCTACCGCAACACTGGCCAGCCCTGAGGCCAGAACCCCGCACGTAAGTAAGGGCAACCTTGAGTACAAACAACTAAGCGGCGGCTTTCTGGTCCAGGACCAGGACGTCCACCGTCTCGCCCTCGCCGATCTCAACATCGTCACGACCCGCAAACCGACCGACGACGAACTCACCGCGATGCAACTCGCCTGGACGGTCTGTAAGCACGTCAAATCGAACGCCATCGTTTTTGCGAATGGCCATCAGACGCTCGGCGTCGGTGCCGGACAGATGAACCGCGTCGATTCTGTCCGTATCGCTGCGATGCGTGCCGAGAGGTTTGATCTGCCGCTAAATGGTTCGGTGCTGGCTTCGGACGCATTCTTCCCATTTCGCGACAACGTGGACGAAGCCGCAAGCTTTGGCGTGTCGGCTATCATCCAGCCCGGCGGATCGATCAAAGACGACGAATCGATCGCCGCCGCAAACGAACATGGCATAGCGATGGCATTCACAGGTATCCGCCACTTTAAGCACTGATGCAGCGGCCCGCGTGTAAACAAGGGCTTACCTCTAAAGTTGGATGTTACGCCCTTACT
>DEQS01000019.1 GCA_002360555.1 Chloracidobacterium sp. UBA3360 | reverse complement strand
ATCGCGTTTTTTCAAAACCGTATCCCAAGACAACCCGGCCTGTGCTCCCTCAAGTATCAAAAATTCAAAAAACGTCCGGTCATCATGCACCGGCACACCCCACTCGGTGTCGTGGTACGGGATATTTAGCTCGTTCGATGCCCAGGTGCAGCGTTTCATCCTAGTTTCTGAGCGGCTTACCCGTTTTGAGCATCGCGGCTATACGATCCTGCGTTTTTCGCTCACCGCAAAGCGAAACAAAAGCCTCGCGTTCGAGGTCGAGCAGGTAACGCTCCGAAACCTGCGTCCGATGATTGATCGTGCCGCCCGCCATGACGTGTGCGAGCTTTTTGCCGATAAGCTGGTCGTGATCTGAGATAAATCCGCCCTGTTTCATCATATGCAGAGCGAGCTTTAACGCAGCCTCCAACGGTTCGCCAAGAACGTTGATATCCGTTCGCTCGACCGGCTGGACGTATCCGGCGGCGGCGAGATTTAACACCTCCTGCTTGGCGTCCTGTATCAAACGATCACCGTTCATCGAGATCGCGTCTGAGTCGCGAAGAAATCCGAACGCACGTCCCTCTTGTGCCGATGTCGCCACTTTGCCCATGCCGAGCGTTTCAAATGTTTTCTTGAGAAACGCGAGCGGGTCGGCGTCAGGGGCTTTTGCCGCCGCATCCATCGCACGCATGGTCATTTCTTTGGTTCCGCAGCCTGCGGGAATTACGCCAACGCCGACCTCTACGAGGCCGATATAAGTTTCGCCCGCAGCACGGACTTTATCGCCGTGCATCGCGATCTCGCAGCCGCCGCCGAGCGTCAGGCCGTACGGTGCCGTGACGACCGGCTTTGGCGAATATCGCAACCGCATCACAGCGTTTTGCAGGGCACGGACCATCATATTGATGTCGTCCCATTCCTCCTCTTGAGCCGCAAGCAGGAGCATCATGATGTTGGCCCCGGCGGAGAAATTGCCGCCTTGATTGCCGACAACGAGCCCGGTGAAATTTTTCTCGACCTCGTCGATCGCAAAATTCATCATCGGAACGGTGTCGCCGCCGATGGAGTTCATTTTGGAGTGAAATTCGAGACAGGCAACGCCGTCGCCGATGTCGATGAGTGACGCACCCGGATTGGATTTGATAACGCCGGTGCGCTCTTTAATGTCCTTTAGGATCAGTACGCCGGGACGAGCGGGCATCGGTTTGTATTCGCCCGCGACGAGATCGTAAAACGAATGATTGCCACCATCATTCTTATAAAAACTCGTCGCTCCGGACGCGAGCATCTTCTCGACGTTTGCCGGAATTGCTTGCCCCTCTTTACGCATCCGCTCGACAGATTCGGTAACGCCGATCGCATCCCACGCCTCGAAAACACCGACTTCCCAGCCAAATCCCCACTTGATCGCGTTGTCGATCTCGACAATTGTATCGGCGATCTCAGGGATGCGGTTCGCAGCATAACGCGAGACTCGCGAGGTCGTTTTCCAAAGGAATTCGCCAACGCGGTCGTCGCCCCAAACCAAGGTTTTGACACGTTTTGCTTTGTCCTCGATACCCTTTGCGGCATCGAGCGACGGGAATTTTGTTTTGACCTGAGGCCTGTATTCAAAGGTGTTGAGATCTAGTTCGAGAATGACCCGTTTACCCTCGGCGTCCTTTGACTTCTTAAAGAATCCGCCGCCGGTCTTGTCGCCAAGCAGCTTCTTGTCGAGTAAAGTTTGGATCAATTCGGGCAGCACAAAAACGTCGCGGTCCTCATCGTCAGGCACTGCCGGGTACAGATTATTCGTAACGTGTGCAGTCACATCGAGCCCGACGAGATCTGACGTTCTAAAGGTCGCCGACGACGCGTGGCCGATGGCTTTGCCGGTCATCTGATCGACCTCGGTCGGCGTCCAACCGCCCGCGATCATCTCGTGGATCGTCGCCATCATCCCAAAAACACCGATGCGATTGGCGATAAAATTTGGCCGGTCCTTTGCCGGAACGACACCCTTTCCAAGCCGCTGATCGAGAAAACCGGAGATCTTACATGCTATTTCACCGCTTGTTTTGCTGCCAGGTATTACCTCGACGAGCTTCATATAACGCGGAGGGTTGAAGAAATGGATGCCGACAAAATGAGCTTTGAAATCGTCCGAGAACGGCTCGGCTATCGAGTCGATCGGTATGCCGCTGGTGTTCGAAGCGATCACCGCTCCCGGCTTGCGGTGCTTCTCAACCTCGGCGTACAGCTTGTGCTTGATATCGAGATTTTCTACAACAGCTTCGATGACAAAATCGCAGTCTTTGATCTTTGCCAGATCGTCCGTGAAATTGCCGGTGGTGATCAGCTTGGCATTGTCGGCAAGCATAAATGGCGCGGGCTTTAACTTTTTAGCGGCGTCAAAAAGCGAATTGACGATCTGGTTTTTATCCGTGATCGATTCATCCTGCGGTGCGATGTCGAGCAGCAGCGTTGGAATACCTGCGTTTGCCAAATGCGCGGCGATGCCCGCTCCCATTGTTCCCGCACCTAAAACTGCGGCTTTTGTGATGTTCATAATCTTTTTAAAAGCGAATATTTTCTAAGACGTAATTTACCCAAAAGTATAACTGAATGAATGTTCATTCATCAAGCTAAAAATGACTCGATCCAAATTATTTTTGATCTAAAATCTGTCAATAACCGTCACGCCGCTTCCCGTGAAACTATTCATATCCGCAAGCTCGACGACCGATTCCTCGAGCGTAACAGTTTTTCTGATCAGCTTTTGCGGTTCGAGTTTGCCGGTGCGGATCATCTCAAGCATTTCGGGGTAACGATGGGCCTGCATTCCGTGGCTGCCGATGATCTCCAGTTCCCGGCCGATGACCTTTTCGATAGGTATAGGCGTCATGTGTTTGCCGGATTCCATTATGCCGATCTGGATATGCTTTCCGCGTTTTCGCAGAGAAGAAATTGAATTGACGAGAATATCCGGATGGCCGAGAGCGTCGATCGAGATGTGGGCACCACCCTCGGTAATATCCAGAATGGCGTCAGCCGGATTTCCGTAGCTCGAATCAATTGCGACCTCGGCTCCGATCGAGCGGGCAAATTGCAGCTTGTCTTCGGAGATGTCAATGGCAATTACACGCGCACCAAATGCGGCTGCGATCATGATCGCGGACAAGCCGACGCCGCCGCAGCCATGGACGGCGACCCATTGTTCGGCGGCGACTTTCCCTTGATCGACGACGGCACGATACGAGGTTGCAAATCTACAACCCAACGAAGCGGCTGTCATAAGATCGATCTCGTTCGGCAACCGGACAAGATTGGTATCGGCATATTCGATGGCAACGAACTCGGCAAACCCGCCCCAAGCTGTAAATCCGGGTTGAAACTGATGGTCGCAGACCTGCTGGTTACCGGAAACACACTGTTCGCAGGTCCCGCAGCCGCATACAAATGGTAGCGTCACGCGATCACCTAATTTGAAATTTCTAATTTCAGATCCGAGAGCGACGACCTCACCCGCAAGCTCATGCCCCGGCACGTGCGGCAGCTTGATGTCAGGGTCGTTGCCCATCCAGCCATGCCAATCGCTGCGGCAGATGCCGCATGCTTTTACCGCGAGCACAACACCGGTGGGCGAGGCTTGCGGATCGGCGACTTCTGTTACGATTATTGGCCCTTTGAATTCTTGATAGACTGCAGCTTTCATTGAACTACTGAGCTACTAAAAATGCTCTTGACATGAAAATAAAATCGGTTAATACTTCTCAAGTAAATCAAAAAATTTAAGAATTTGAAACCAAGAAACGGCTGACGTTTTTTTGTATTTTTGACTTCGGCCGTAATACCCACTCAGGAGAAACATAATGGTTAGAAAGATATTTTTGTTACTGTCCGCGATGTTTGTATTCGCCTCTCTCGCAGGTGCTCAGACACCGCCGCCGACGCCGACGCCGACACCGGCCCCAACCACCGCGGCTGCTGATAAGCCGGCAAAGCCACCTCAATTTCGGTCGACCAAGGATCAGGTCAAAGAAGCGCAGACAATGCTCAAATCTAAGGGCAAGTTTAGCGGTGAGGTGACCGGTGTTTCCAGTGCCGAATGGAAAACTGCCGTCAAGGCTTATCAAGGTGACAACGGATTGACGAAAACCGGTTCGCTCAACCGCGCGACGCTTGAGAAAATGGGTATCGCTCTTACCGATAAACAAAAGCTAATACCTGTTTCGCCGGGTTCATTCGTTGCACCGGGAGACGTTGCCGGGATGAAAGTAAAGGATAACCCATCAACCTCAAGCGACGGCCCCAAAAAACCGGCTCCGTTTTCGGCGAACAAAGATCAGATCACGGCATTACAAAAAGTGTTGAAAGATGGAAAGATGTTCACCGGCGAGGCAAATGGTGAACGCAGCAACGCTCTGAAAGATGCCGTCAAAGCCTATCAAAAGGCCAATGGCCTAAAAGAAACCGGTGGCATCAATGCCGCAACGCTCGAAAAAGCCGGCATTGCTTTGACCGATAAGCAAAAAGAACAGGTCGCCGCTCAGGCTGCATACGACGCGGCAAAGGCGCCTAAAAATTAGCTTGGTTCACCCTTGGTCCATCCTGGTCCACCTGGTCCGGACCGGACCAAGAATCAAAAAATTTCGGCCGGTGCTCTAATGCGCATCGGCCTTTTTTGTAGAACACGCCGTTTCGGGTTATATTTATCGCGAATGCAGGACGCTAATGTCTACACATATCTCACACCGATCGCGATTTTTTTCGTGCTGATCGAGGTCGCACTTTGTTACATATATCGGCGAGACTATGTTTCGTTTCCTGAGGCGGTCGCAAATTTTGGCACAGCTCTCGGCAACCAAACGGTGAATGTGCTAGTCGCGGCGGGTGTTTATGTCGTCTATGGTTATCTGTGGGAAAAGTATCGTATCTGGACGTTTGAGATGCATTGGTGGTCGTTCATCCTGCTACTGCTCGGCGTGGATTTTATTTTCTATTGGGTGCATCGCTGGGGCCACGCGATCAATATTATGTGGGCCGCACATTCGCCGCATCACTCCGCCGAAGAGATGAATTTTATGGTCGCTCTGCGGGCGAGCGTGACTCAGCGGTTTTGCTCATTCCTGTTTTTCTGGCCGCTCGCGCTGATCGGTTTTCCGCCGTTTTACATTTATATGATGGCTGGAATTCACCTTTTCATCGCGTTTCTCCATCACACCGAATTTATCGGGAAGCTCGGCTGGTTTGAAAAATATTTTACGACACCGTCGCATCACCGGGTGCATCACGGTGTGAATTTTCGCTATCTAGATAAGAATTTTGGCGAATTTCTGATCATTTGGGACAAGATGTTTGGCTCGTTCGCCGAGGAAAAAGAAAAGGTCGTCTATGGCATCTACGACCACCCGCAAAGCTGGAATCCGGTCCGAATCAACTTTCATTTCTTTATCGTGCTCTGGCGATACGCCGTCGCGGCTCCGTTTTGGTGGGACAAGATCCGGGTGTGGTTCATGCCCGCCGGATGGCGGCCACGCGGGCTGCCGCAAAAAGAGATGGTCGAGATCACGACTGAAAATCAGGTAAAGTTTCGTTCGACGATGTTTGGCAAATCGCACCTTTACCTCATCGTCCAACTAGCGGTCGGTGTCTTTTTGATGCTCGGCGTGATATCTAATCTGCTCGCATGGAACCTAACCCAACGCTGGCTTGGGGCCGGCCTGCTGTGGTGGCACATCATAAATTGGAGCGGTATCCTCGAAGCAAAAAGCTGGCTATGGATCTCAGAAAACCTGCGGATCATAACGACGCTCTACGCGGTGATCGCCTTTAACCAGCTCTACCAACCATCGGGTCTGCTCATTGCGGTCGTAGGTGTGTCGGTGTTCTCATTCATTTGGACAAATCTGTTTTTCCGGCCAAGCAGCCCTAAACTGGCTCCGGCCTAAAAAATTATGAAGATCCTATTCTCGCTCGTCATCAGCATCGTCTTCGTCTCCGGTATTTTCGCCCAGACAGACAAGTCTGCCGTCGCGATCCGCAAGATCATGGATGATCAGGCGGCAGCGTGGAATCGCGGCGACCTGGATGCATTTATGTCGATCGGTTATTGGCGATCAGACAAGCTCAAATTTGTCTCGGGCGACCGAATCACGTACGGCTGGCAACAAACACTCGACAACTACAACCGCACCTACGCCACCAAGGCTCTGATGGGCACACTCACATTTTCCGACCTCGAGATCGAGGTCCTATCCAAAGACGCCGCGTTCGTCACCGGGAGTTGGCACCTTAAACGCGAAAAGGACGATCCGAAAGGCAAATTCACGCTTTTGTTTCGCAAATTCAAAGAAGGCTGGCGGATCGTTGCCGATCATTCGTCCTGAATCTCAGGAACTTTTGCGCTCGGCTCGCGTAATTAGAGGTTATGAAAACGCTCATTTTTGCTGTATTTATCAGCCTCGTCTCTACTATTTTCGCGTCGGCTCAAGTTCCGCCGCTGCTTACCGAAAAAGATTTCGTCCGCGTCGATGCCAATTCGCGTTCAGGATTTGGATATCCGTATTACCTCTACGTCCCGCCCGAGCTGCGTGACGAAAGCGAAAAAAAACAGACGCAGACGATCCTCGTTCTGCCAAACAACACGGGTAAGGTCGATGACGATTTTGCCGTTCACGAGGCCGACGTTAAAAAGCGGATGGCAACTGCAGGCGGCATTGCGTCGGCGTTAAAGGTCGCTGTTTTGATGCCTGTGTTTCCGCGTCCGCAGAGCGATTGGCAGATATACACACAGGCGCTCGACCGAGACTCGATGGTGACGGATAAGAAAGAGTACCGTCGGCTCGATCTGCAAATGGTCGCGATGATCGACGACGCGAGAAAGCGACTTGCCGAGGACGGGATCAAGTTTGATAAGCGTGTGCTCATCAACGGTTTCTCCGCCCAAGGGATGTTTGCAAACCGTTTTACGTTTCTGCACCCGGACCGGGTCAAAGCGGCGGCGATCGGTTCGCCCGGCGGTTGGCCGATCGCCCCGGTCGAAAAATACAAGGACAAAACTTTGCGTTACCCGATAGGCGTTGCCGATCTTAAAACAGTCGCTGGAAAAAAGCTCGACCTCAAAGCACTTCGCAAGGTGCCGCTCTTTATCTTTATCGGCAGCAAGGACGAGAACGACTCAGTTCCATTTGGCGATTCGTACGATGACGAGGACCGCGAGATCATCAGTCCGCTCTTTGGCAAGATGCCGGTCGAACGCTGGCCGATATCGGAAACGCTCTACAAGCAAGCGGGGCTAAATGCCGAATTTAAGATCTACCCCGGCATCGCTCACACGGTCGTGCCGCTGATGCGCGACGAAATAAGGGCATTTCTGCTAAAACATAAATAGAGAATATGCCAAAACGAATCGGGCTGATCCAAACGCGTGGCATCGGCGACATTATCATTGCGTTGCCGATCGCCGATCATTTCATTGAGCGTGGGTTTGAGGTCGTGTGGCCGATCGACGCCGATTTTGTCCGAATTTTCGCCCCGATCAAACCCGAGATAACTTTTCTCCCTGTTCAAAAGGGAGCGGGTTATTTTTTTCACGACCCGGTTCGCCTGATCGGCGAACACAAGTGCGAACGCACCATCGTTTTATATTCGTACCTCAGCGACCTGAATATTTATGACACACGCTTGTCTGGCTCGTTAAAGTTTGACGAATACAAATACGCAATCGCGGGGGTGCCTTTCGCAAAAAAATGGGATCTCAAATACGAGCGCGATATGGCTCGCGAACAAGCTCTTTTTGATTCGCTCAACATCTCGGGCGACTACGTCTGCTTTCACGGACAGTCGTCGGACATGGCAAAGCCGCTTGTGTTGCCAGATCGAATGGCCGACGGCTTACAGGTCGTCAACCTCGAAAAAATGTCCGATGCCGAAAGCCCTTTTGACTGGCTGCTGACGCTTGAGCGTGCAACGAAGCTGATCCTCATCGACAGCTGTTTTGCCAATTTGGTCGAACAGATGAACCTCGAAGGCGATAAATGCATCATCGCCAAAAACTCTGTCCAGCACACGCCGGTGTATAAAAACGGCTGGCAGTTTATGTTTCCAAGCCAATTTTAGCGCGGCTAAACGCTCAAAATGCGCTATCCTGTCTGACAAGACAACCAACTAATATCAAGAGAGGCATATCCATGAAAAGCACGCTATTGCTTAGTTTTGTTCTGCTATTTTCGGCATTTACCTTTGCTCAAAAACCCTACACGATCGAGCAGTACCTCAATATCAGATCCGCGAGTTCGCCGTCGATGTCGCCGGACGGGCGTGAGGTCGCCTATCTGTCAAATGTGACGGGCACGACGCAGGTGTGGTCGGCTCTCATCTCTTCGCCAAAGCCAAAACGGCTGACCAATTACGAAGACAACATCAGCTTCGTTAAGTGGCTCGGCGACGGCAGCGGCATGATATTTGGCAAGGCCGAGGGCGGAGACGAAAACACGCAATTTTACTGGATGGACAAATTTGGCGAGCACGTCAAAGCTCTCACCAAAGACCCGTCCGTGCGGCATAATTTTGGCCTTGCCACGCCTAACGGAGAGACGATCTATTACGCATCAAACAAACGAAACCGCACATTTTTTGACATCTATTCGATGGATCTCGATTCGGGCGTAGAGAAATTGCTGTATAAACAGGACGGAAATAATAGTGTCGCCGCCGTCAATAGCGACGGCTCAAAACTGATCGTTTCGCGTGACGGCATCGAATTTAGCCTCGACAACAACCTCTATCTGGTCGACACCAAGACCGGGAAAGAGCAGCTTTTGACTCCCCACAAAGACGCGACACAATATGGCGGAGTTAGCTTTTTGCCGGATGGCAAATCGCTCGTTCTCGGTTCGGACGAAGGCCGTGAGTTTTTTACGCTTGCCAATCTGCGGCTAAAAAATGCGGCAAATTCGAATGACTGGAGCGACGCCAACCGCGAGCTAAAGTTCATCGCCGGCGTTGCAAACGACGTGACGGGCATCGCGATGAGCGATAGCCCGAGCAAGATAGCATTTGCGACAAACCGCGAGGGATTTTCGGAGCTATGGCTACAGCCGATCGAAACAGACGGCAAACCCCTCGTCACATTTTTTACCGGCAAGATGGAACAGATACCGCTACCCGCCAAAGGCGTGCTCGGCGGCTTGTCCGTCGATCGTGCTCAAACGACGCTCGTCTTTTCGTTCAGTTCGGCTACAAGCAGCAGCGAGATATGGGCGTACGATATGGAAACGAAGAAACTGCGTCAGATCACTCGCAGCGATTACGCGGGGGTTTCGCAGCAGACATTTGTCGAGCCAAAACTAATTAAATATAGATCGTTTGACGGGCTTGAGATACCGGCGTGGTATTACGAACCGTCGCGGCGGCGTGATTTCACGCTCAAAGTCGGCCCAAAGGGCAGCGATAAACTTGGCGTCACAAAAGAAACCGTGCCGGTCATTGTGTCGGTCCACGGAGGGCCAGAGGGGCAGTCGCGGCCTAGTTTCAATCCGCTGTTCCAATACTATTTATCGAGAGGCTATGCCGTGCTCGATCTCAATGTCCGCGGATCGACCGGTTACGGTAAAACGTACACGCATCTAGATGATGTTGAAAAGCGCGAAGACTCGGTCAAGGACCTCGCATATTCCGTCGAGTGGCTCAAAACCAACGGCGGAGCCGATCCAAAGCGTATCGCAGTTGTTGGCGGCAGCTATGGCGGATACATGACGATGGCCGCGATCACGCTGTATCCCGATCTGTGGGCAGCCGCGGTCGGCACGGTCGCGATCACAAATTGGGAAACATTCCTCACAAATACATCTGGCTATCGGCGCCGTCAGCGCGAGGTTGAATACGGACGGCTGGATAAGGATATCGAATTTCTTCGCCGCATCTCGCCGATCAGAAAGATCGACCGTATTAAGACGCCGCTCTTTGTCATCTCAGGGCTAAACGATCCGCGTGTCCCATACACCGAGGGCGAACAAATGGTCGCCGCCCTAAAAAAACGCGGTGCCATCGTCGAATATAAACTCTATAACGACGAGGGCCACGGCATCTCAAAGCTCAAAAACCGGCTCGACCTGTACCCGCGTGTAGCGGATTTTCTGGATAAGTATATGAAGAAGTAAAAACAAAAAGGGCCTCGCAAAATATCTGCGAGGCCCGTTCTTTTTTATCCAGCTATTTACTGAGCAACAAAATTAAAATCCGCCAGATTATCATTAGGCGTTGTTTGGCGTGGTGCAAAAGTAAATCGCCGAGACCTGACAGCCACATTGTAAACGACCCCCACAGGTATGTTGTCAAAACGATACGCTCCTAGCGGCCCGGTCCGTACTTGTTGGACGACACCCCCGGCATTTGAGATCGTGACGAAAGCGTTTCGAACGCCGCGGCCATCTGCCGTAAGGACTCTGCCGGACACAGAAACATTATCAATCAATGGAACCGTAGCGGTCCAAACGCCGCGTCCATGTGTTCCCGCAGCGATCGTACGGTCGCTAGGGCGGTATCTGATCATATCTGTCCTCACCGCCGGAAATGTACTGTTAGCGGTCCAGACTGTGCTTGCACCGTTTAGCAGGCTAGTTTCCCAGACGCCGGTCTCGGTTGCGATGTACGCCTTGGTATTGTCGCCCGGCCTAAAGAGTGCCCATCGGACAGGCATATCGGGCAGGTTGCCGTCCGATGCTGTCCAAGTTGTGCCTCCGTTTGTCGAGACCCATACATTAGTTACGCCATAGTTGGAATAGATCGCCATCAAATTATTATCGTCGGTACCGACGGCGAGATTTGAAACCGTACCTGATGCTCCAGCGGGTGTTATGTTTACTCCGGCTGAGCCTGACACGAACGTATCTGCGGCGTCGACCCTAACGACTTGAGAGCTGCTCGTTCCAAAAAAGACGCGGTTCGTAGTAAACGGCGAGACACTTACGGATGTTACGTTTCCTGCCATATTGGAAACAGCAACAACGGCACTCGTACTGCCGGTCTGTGGGTTTGTCCATCGGCGATAGCTCGATGCGGCGTCAGCGCAATACATAATATTGGCCGTATTTTCGTAGTCAAACGGATTGATGAATCTGCCAACCGTCGAACTAAAATTTACCGACGACCAACTGGCTCCGCCATTTGTACTGCGACGGTATTGATTATAGACATATGCACCAAACAAATACTGCGGCTCGTTTTGGTCGATCGCAACAAAAGCTCCGTCACCGCCCGTGACCTCGACCGACGCGCCAAGCCCGGGCAAACTCAACGCGTGGGTACCGTTATCCTGAGCCCCGGCCAAAAAGTAATTTGAGCCCGCAGTTGGCAACATGGCTACCGAATAAAACTGTTTGAGCCGCAACCCAACGTTACGGTCGCGGATCGTGGTGCCGCCATCCGCTGAATAAAAGATGCCGCCGTCGCTGGCGAACAAGAGTTTATTGCCGCCATCGTACCACGCGATATCGTGCTGATCGGCATGAACATATTGACCACCTGTACCGACCCATGCGGAGATCTTTGTCCAGGTAGCGCCGCCATCATTGCTCTTGTGGGTGTCGAGTCCGCCGACGATTACCTGATTGGCATCGGTAGGATTGATGCCCATTGAAAGAGAATACCATCCCTGTTGGCTAGCCCATCCTGAGGTCGGCTGGGCGCCGGTCGCCGCCCAGTTTGCACCGCCATCGGTGGATTTAAATAGGGTCGGGACCTGATAGCCGGCGTCCACAGGAGCCGCATAGAGCGTATTGCCGCTGACCGCCATTTCGGTCCTAACGGGCGACGCGGTGAACACGGTAGTCGCCGTCGTCCAAGTGTTGGCATCAACTGTTGTCGGAATATCGGTAAAACGATATGAGTTCGTCGCGATAATGCCAAACGTGACATGGAGACGCCCGGTGGAGCTTATTTCGATATCGCATACATCCACCGAGGGGAGCCCCGCCGGAGTAATATTCGTCCACGTAGTACCGCCGTCTGTCGATCTGTACAATCCGCCGGAGATACGCGTTCCCGCGTAGAGATTACCGGCCGAATCTATCACCAACCTGGTTGTATAAACAAATGAGCTTGTACTTGGCAGATACGTCCACGTGGCCCCGCCGTCTAAACTCTTAAAGATCCCGTTTCCGCGAACCGCATCGGCATTTCGATATCCTTCACCCGTGCCGAAGTACAATGTATTCGTCTGACCGGGGCGGGGATCCTGCACAATATCTGATACAGCTAAATTACTTAGATTTTCGCTCAACTGCGTCCAAGTCGCTGGGCTCAAGGTGATGTCGGTCGTTTTCCACAATCCGCCGTCTACACCGCCGACCAAGACCGTCTTGCCGGTCGAGTCATTAGCATCGACCAATATTGATCGAATACGCCCCGACGTTATACCGCCGTTTGCTCTCGTATTGCCGTTTGATGGGCCTACCGTATCAGAATTTGGCCCCCGTTCTGTCCACACAAGGGCCGATGGCGCGTCAGGGGCAATTTTGGCTGTCTTCGCCGATCTGCGTCCCGTTCTATCAGTCTTTTCTTCCTTTGTGTCATCTTTCAGGAGTCTGTGGCCGATCTCCTCCGTTGGCAGTTGGATTCCCCTCGCCCGAGCGTCGGCCTCTTTGGATTCCATTGTCTTGTCGATAGCTACTAAGAGCTGCTTGTCCGGCACAACACCCGTAGCCGGATCTTTCGTCCGGTCATATTCGAACTGAAAGGCAATATCAGGCCCATCGTACATGTCGTTTTCTTCGCTTTCGTTCTCAGCGATCAAGTCAGAGCCATTGAACCAGAACGCCATCGCTAAAACAAACACTGACATCGCAGCCAGTAACATCGTGCCAACCAATACCTTTTTCTTCATTTGTCTTTACTTCCTTAGGATACGAACGAGTCTAGCTAACATTATATCCGATGTTGTACCAAAAAAAGGAGTCCCTTAGACAGAAGCCCACGGGACATCCTTAGTTGTTTGTGGCGTTTGCCACTACTATTTACGACCAAGCGGCTTTGTTGGCTGTAAAATGTTCATGCTTCCGCCACGACCTGTACCCATCGGCGTTATGTCATAACCAGTCAGTTCGTCGGTCAGAGCTACGACGCGCGGCTCGTAGCTGAACCGCCTCGACCGCACCGAGATAATATACGTCGCCCCAGTTGCCAGATCGTCAAAACGATATGTCCCCATTGGCCCGGTCATCACATTTCGTGCATTTCCGCTCTGATCGGTGATCGTAATAACAGCATTGCGCAGTCCGCGGCCTTCGGCTGTTAGCACACGTCCCGAAATCGATACATTTGCAGCTGTCGGAGGTGCTACAGGCGTTTGCCACAGACCTCTGCCGTGAGTAGCGATACGAACTTGCCGTGGTGAGCCGGGTGCGATCGCAATGTCAAATACAGCTACACGGGGTAGCCCTGTTCCAAAAGGAGTCCAGGTCGCTCCGCCGTTGCCCGAGGTATAAACGCCGATGTCAGTGCCCGCGTAGAGACGGGTCGTTTCTAGCGGATCAACAACAAAAGCATTAACCGGAACCGCAGGCAGACCTGTGTTTGCAGCCGTCCAGGTTGGCGAGGCGACGTTAAGATTAGTTGTTTTCCATACGTTTGTTACGCCAAATGCCGCTAGAGTAACATAGGCCGTATTGACATTTTGCGGATCGATCACCGCACGACCGACATAGTTATTAGGAATAACATTGCCCGGGTCGCGATCTTGCAACGTGGTTGTTCCAGGTGTTGTCCCGGTGCCAAAAATACCGCCGTTATTTTGCCCGATGATCCGAACATTATCGTCCTGGTCCGAGATGCCGATCGCGCTGATCTGCGAAGTGAATATCTGGCTGACGGTCGTATGATTGAGACCTGTATCAGCAGATCGATAAAGACGATCTGCTCCGTAATAAACTGTATTTGGCGTACCGGGACCGCGTTCCAGAGGGGCATAGAAGTTGACTAAGGCGGTGCAAGTGATGCCATTCGCCGTTGCACCCTGACAACCGCGAAACGTCCAATTCTCAAACGCTGTAGAGCTATTCGAGAAGGCGTAACCAGTCAAGCCGGAGTTGTTAAAATACGTGTGATACTGATTAAAAGTGGTCGTGTTTGACGAACTCTGGTCGATCACCGAATAACCGCCATCGCCAAAGTCCGTTCGCGTCCAGGTTGCGGCGGACGTAAACCGGTTTGTTCCGTTGTCCTGTGTTCCGCCGATCGTAATATTAGGATCGGTCGGATGTACGTCGAGGCTCATAAATTGCGTAGCTCTGAATGTCGAATTGTTCAGACTTGTCCAAGTGATCGTCGCCCCGCTTACATCGTTTGTTCTATAGATACCTCCGTCTGAGCCAAAGTAAACTATCAACGGATTGGACGGTGCGACCGCGATCGCGTGAGAATCAACGTGCAAACCCGATGTAAAACTCGCGCCGTTTGCTGTGAAAGTCGTGCCACCGTTGGTAGAACGGCCAAATACCAATGTGGGCGAACCACCAATATAAACATTGTTCACATTCGTCGGATCAACATCTACCGCAATGTCATAAAAACATTGGGGATTGCAAAAATTGTTATCGATCATCTGAGTCCAAGTCGCACCGCCATCAATTGACCGCTGAACAGTTCCTGTTCCCTGCGCCGAAGCTGCGTAAACCGTAACTACCCCGCCAGCGCTCCGGTGCAACGCCAACTCTGTGCGCGAAGCGTTCGAACCCGTCCCGGTCGTAGCGAAAGTTCGCGCAAACGTCGGAGACCCCGACAGTGCGTTGGTCGAAAGGTAAACCCCGCCTTCCGCGAGGGCAAAAGTATCAACTTCGGCTACCAGCAAACGGTTAGGATCACCCGGATCAATAACCATGTCGCCGAAAGCCCGATCCTGAGCGGCAAGTCCCGCAACAGTCAATTTTGTAAACGTCGGTGCCCCACTTGTCGCATCAGTCGAGCGAAATACTCCACGTTGGGCAAGCACACTATTAGGCTGGCCTCCTATGCCGCCGCTTCCCGATGAAGAGGTAACAAAGATGGTTGCCGGGTCGGTCGGGTGGACAACGATCTTGCTGATCGAGCGGCCGGCAAACGTCGTTGTCGCTCCGAAAGCAGGAGAAAGATCCGCAGTAGTGCTGGCGTTGTCGATCCTATACATACCTGCCCCAAAAAAGCAGTCTCCACAAAATCCTGATTCTCCGGTACCTACATAGACGATCTCAGGGTTTGAAGGAGCGATCGCAACAGCATTGACGGCAAGGCTGAGAGCGTTGTCGAGTAACGGTGTCCACGTTGCCCCACCGTTGGTCGAGCGATAAAGCCCGCCCTGCGCCGTTCCCACATAGACGATGTCGGCGTTTGTCGGATGAACCGCAATTGCCAAAACGCGGCCACTCGCAGCAGTCGCAGGGCCAGTCCCGACCTGAGCATTCGGGATCGGATTTGGGCCTAGTTCCGTCCAAGCCGCCATCGGTGCAGAAGTTCTTTGCAAGGCTTCCTGCTGTCGTTCCATCTGCGCAATTGCATCAAACCGGTCTTGCGGATCAAATGGCACGCCTTCGTGAATCCCGCGGTACATCGATAATTGCTGCGCGCGGCGAAGCATAAATTCCTCTTTATCGACCTTATGCTTTGCAAAAACAGGAATGTCCGGTTCATCACCGCGGAACAATTTCTCTATGCCGGCTCTAACATCAGGACTAAAATAAAAACCCAGGGCAATGCCTATTGCCACCACGACAACGACTAATGCTACAAACGTTCTCTTCATGAATTCTCCTCACCCTAAGAATTACTGCTTTTTGACTGAAAAAATAACTGACTTATTGTCAGCAAAAATCTACTACGGTATCGAGTAACGGGGAACGCCCGTATCACACGTCACCTCAATTACTTCATAGGTCTTTCTTAGCTTTTCGATCTCTTTTCTCTGGTTTTCCATTATCTCTAGGTAATCCGACGGCGGATTTCCCCAACACCCCTGCAGCTGAAAAAAGCGAATC
This sequence comes from Chloracidobacterium sp. UBA3360, assembly GCA_002360555.1. Lineage (GTDB taxonomy): Bacteria > Acidobacteriota > Blastocatellia > Pyrinomonadales > Pyrinomonadaceae > OLB17. Next base: position 28,637 of record DEQS01000019.1, on the reverse strand, counting down.
TTTTTACCGCGACTGTTAACTAATTTATCGCATACACATTTTGCTTTTAATTTTGCGAGAGTTTGCCGCACTGTAATAGGCGTTGAGGGCCTTTCCGAATTTACGGGGTTATCCCAACCGATAACCGTATCCTCCTTGATATCAGGCGGCAGGCACTTATTGTATTTTTGGGCAGAGGAAATGCCGGCGAACGCGAATACCGCGATCACCAATCCGATACACTTCACTGGCAAGTATGAATCTTTCATACGTCCGTAACGAGTCCTTTTCTTAGGACGTGAATCAATGTTTAATTTATGAATTTGTCGTCAGCAATGCATTATACGCGCGTTTCTGCCAAAAACGGAACCAAATAGTAGGCCAATTTAACGATTAATTTCGACTAGTGAATGGAAACACCGCGATCTTCGCGATCCGCTAGGCGTGCGGCGTCTAGTACCTTTTGCACTCTAACGCCGTCATTAAAAGTCGCGGCGTGCTCGATCTCAGTTCGTCCGTTTTGGATCGTATCGACGATCACCGGGGCGAACGACATAAATGCCCGTGCAAATCCTGTGTCCGGAAGGCCCGGTAAAAGCGTTCCGAGATCGGTCTCGATCGCGGTCCAATCGCTCTCGCCTCGTTTGGCGATAAATAATTCGCCGAGGTGCTCTACCCGCAGGGTGCCGAGTTCACCGAAAAACTCCATCGTATTTTGATATTTCGGCCCTTGGGTCATCGAAACCGCGACGAGGCCGGTGGCATCTGTCGTCAGTTCGCCATCCGCAAACCGCAGCAGCATATTTGCCTCGTCATCACTCGTTACGGCACGCATCTCACCGGACGCGTCACGCCGCTCTTTGATCTGAGATTGCAGTTGGCACGACACGCTGGCGATGTCGCAACCGAGAAACCAATTGAGCGAATCGATGATATGTGAATTGATCGCCCCCAGAGCCCCGCCGCCAACCGTGGCGTCCGACCACCAGTTCCACGGCACATTAGGGTCGCCGCGATGTGGCGCTTGGAATGTTGAACGGACGTGACGGATCTTGCCGATAGCTCCGTCGCGGAGCATTTTGTACGCAAGCAGACGCCCGGGTTGAAACCGCAGTTCGTGATCGATCAGAGCAAGTATCGGCTTGGTCGCGGCCGCCGTCATTTCTTCGGCTTCGGCAACATTCATCGCCATCGGCTTTTCGCAGAGGATGTGTTTGCCGTGCTCGACCGCAAACAAAACCATCTCGCGATGCAAATTTGGCGGCGTTGTAATGCAGACGAGATCGACATCCGGGTGAGCGATAGTCTCACGCCAATCGGCTGTGAAATGCACTGCTCCGCACGCAGCGGCCGTCGCTTGGGCGTTTTCGAGACTGCCGCTTGCGACCGATACAATAAATGCGCCTTCGCATTTGAGAAACGCCGGTATCTGCACCTTGCGGGCAAATCCGGTCCCGATCACGCCTATCCCGACCTTGTCTTTCATATATATATGTTGAGAATAACAAAAAAGCGTCAGGATCGTGCCCGACGCTTTTATGCTATGTAAAATTCTATTGAAATTAATCCGTGCCTAGCTCGATACCGACCGACGGGAGCCCCGTCTTGCCATTTCCACGGCGTAAGAATGTATTGAAATTTTCTTTACTCTCCCTCGCGACCTCGACGATTTGTGCTCCGACGTGAAAACGCTCGGTCGTCGAATGTTCACCGACCATCTCGTATCGCTTGCCCATCACGCGCATATTTATCTTTCCCGACGGCAGATCGATCTCGACATTGAGCATGCGATCGTGGCCGACCAGATATTTTTCTTTGACGCGGATCGAAGGGACGAGAAATGCGATGCCTGTGCGGCTGATATCGACCGTGTTGCCGAGGATGCACGCGGCACGTGCAGCTTCGAGTGCTCGCTCGGATTTGATATCGGGGTCAAACCAGATCTTGATCGGGGCTTGGTGTCCTCTTCGCGACGACACCATTTTCTCGTTCAGCGTGCGGCTAAATTTACTGATCAGCGTACGTATCATAATGATCGCGCCTGATAAAATGCAGCAGGATGTTAAGTTATAAACCCATTTTTAAAAAATATCAACAGGTTTTCCACAGAATTTTACATTTTTGTTACTTCGTCAACGGTTTGCCGCCGTTGTCCTTGCTCGTAACGCGGGAGATCCCTTTACCGTCAGGCTTTAACAGAAACGAGAGCTTGCCGCTCTTGCCATATTCGGCGGGCGTCGCGGTCGCCGTATAAGACCGTTTATCACCCGCAAGATTTATCACATAGTTGTATCCGGTCGATGCGCTGGTTGCTATATCGGGCGGCAGCAAACCCGCCGCGATGAGCGTCTGCATATCGGTGCAAGCACCGCCGTTTTGCAGGCTGTGGGCAAGCTCGGCTTTTGATATGCGTTCGAGCATATTCCTGGCTTCTTCTTCGTGGGTCTCGATCCGCAGATTGTAAAAATAATTTTTACCCTGCTCTCTGATCTTTTTCGCGGCTTCCTGGTCGGCGGTCATTATTATCCAAATGCCGTTTTCCTTGTTGAGTTTGATCGTCTGGATCTCATTTTTATCGCCGTCGTCATTAGGCAGATTGGCGGTGACGGTCGCTTGATCGCCGGTGACGATCTCGCCGTTGATCTCGATCTCGGCCGGAATTGATCCGGCAATAGCCTCAAAATCAAGCGAAAAATCTTTGAGCTCTGTCTCGGTCAGCCCTTCGATGGCGGGACGCAGGTTTGTCAGAAAAAAAGCCTCGCGAAACTTTTTATCACGCAGCAATTTATAAAACGCTCGGACCGTGTCCGCCGGGCCGCCCGCCTCGATCGGTATCGTCGCGCCTTTGGGCTCAGCGGCGGCGTTTGCAGCGGCAGGAGCGTTAGCCGCGGGCTTTGCGAGGGCAGTATTTTTAGGCTCCGCGACAGAGCACCTGATAGAAAAAATGATCAGGAAAGTTGAAAATAAATAACGTTTCATTAGAAGAAAGTGAAAAGGAAGAGGTAAAGAAAAAAAACGACACGTCTAAATTTCATTATAACGTGCCGCGTAAAAAAATGTAAAACAATATTTTGGTGCTCTAATAACCCTACTCAGAGTGCCGACTTTTCTTACTTCGCGTCCTTTGCGGCTTTGCGTGAGACATCCGCTTTCACGCAAAGTCGCTAAGTCCGCAAAGAAAATCCAAAGGTAAGAAAATAGTGCAGAGGTACTGTCAGGCTATTTAGGACGGTCAAATTTAATGCTTGCTTTTGACGTAACCCCCGGCTCGATCTTAAAAGTCTGAGCCTGTTTTACCGCGGTCGTCAGCCATTTCGCAAGGTCATCCTGGCTCTTTGTCCTAGCGGGGATAAACACGACAGCGTACTCGAATGGCGGCAGTTTTATCTCAAATTCACCCTCGGCATTTGTCTTCGCCGTACGGTAATACGTCGCTGTCGCAAATTTTGCGGGATCGGTCGGCACAAACGTCAGCGTCAATCCAGAGACAGGTTGCCGGCCCGAATCGATCACCGATCCCTTCAAAATACCCACATCGCTCGCAAGTACGATCCTAATATTCGCAAATACCTCACGGTCCTTAAAATCAAACGGCCCTTTTAACAGATCGATCTGATTCGACGCCGCGCTTTTGACGTAATAATCACTATTTTGTCCGCTGGGCGTGATCGAAATGCTGTTCTTGCCCGACGCAATTCCGTCCAGCCGAAAATCTTGTGGTTTAACAGCTTTCCCCGGGCCACCTAGTTCATAAAGCCACAAACTTGTCGTGGCTGTAATGTCTTTGTCGTTAGTGGCTGTTATCGCGATGCTGCCTGTGAGACCATTTGGCTTTTCCAAAGCGACCGTCCCGCTGAGCGTTGCCCCAAACGACATCTCGATCACCTGTTCGGTAACATCTTTTTCCTCGACTGTGAACTCTTTTACTGCCTTGGTAAATTTCGGCTCAGGCGGTTTTTCCGGGATGCGATCCCTGCCGTAGATGTTTGAGGAATAGGCGACGGCGTTTGCCGCATTCGATGCGCGGTTTGCCGCAGCGTTATACATCTCCGACGGGTCAACTGGCTCATCCCCATAAGCCTGATCTTTTGCGTCAAAATCAGAGTTTTCCGGTTCGGCTACGATCTTATACGTGCCCTTTGGCAGCTCGTTAAACCGCCATATTCCTTTGCCGTCCGTGTAAGCGACCTGCGGTATTTTGGGAAAGACCCCGCGCTCTTCCGTCGTCTCATCATCCGCTCGTTTGATCGTCAGCTTGGCGTTTCGGATCGGCAGTTTATCTTTGGCGGCGACCAATTTTCCTTCGATCGAGTGCAGCTCGCGGTCAGGGATAATAATATTGATCTCGCCGAGATCCTGGCCGAGTTGTAGGTTGATCTTCTGAGCTTTTTCCTGATCAAAGGCGTTGTCATAAAAGACATTGAGCATCGACGAGCCGCCAAACAACATCGTCTCAAATCCGCCGCCGTACCCGCCGTTTCTGGTATCAGGCTTGCCGTGACTCGCGCTCTCAGAAACCTTGACGATGTATTCCCCCTCGGGCAAACCCGACATACGATACACACCGCGATCATCAGTTTGAAACGATCCGCCGCCGGAATACATACCTACGAGAGCCGACAGATTTGGCAGCACCGGCAGATATTCGTCTTCGACCTTTCTTAATATTTCAACCTTAACCCCGATCGCCGGAACGCCGTTTGCGTAGGTGATGCGCCCGCCGATCGCGCCGCCGCGACGGGCTCCGATCTGGACGTTGATGTCGGATATTCCATTTACATCTATCATCGGAAATCCGGGCGGAGCTTCATCGAGAAATTCCCTGCCGGGTTTGCGAAAGTCAGCATACGCCAGCGGCGAAACGACTCCGGGAGCATTGATAAATGCATAATAACGCCCCGTCGGAACGTTTTTGATCTCAAGATTGCCTTCGTTATCCGTGATGCCCGAAAGGTCACGCCCACCGCCTTCGATGGGCATAAGCATTACCGATGTTCGCCGGACCGATCGCCCGGTGTCCTCGTAATATACGCGAGCCCGCAGCGTCGTCTTTGCCGAAACCGGAGCGACCGCTCTCGGCATCGCTTTCGGCGGTGGAGCCCCATCATCGTCGTCCTGAGCAAATGCAACAGGGGAAAGGAGCAGCAATAGAAGTAAAGATATGAGAGCTTTCATAACTCAAAAATATGCAGAAAGACCGTCTTTATCGGACCACATCCGACAAAGACGGCCTTTCTTTGTCAGACAGATCAATTAGCCTTTTTGCCGGCCAGCCACCATTCGCGGCCCACAACATATAGAACGACTGCAATTACCAAAAACGGCAGAAATCCTAAAATATCCGACGTAAAGAATGGATTTCCGTCTTTCGCCCAATGTTCGGCGCTGTCCTGGATACCCTTGAGCGTCGGTTGGACCGCAAACAGAGCGATCAAAATACCCGCGATGGCACCACCAGCGATATAGCCCGAAGCCATCAGCACGCCGTTCGATTTATCCGTCTCAGCCGCGATCTCATCATCGTTGAGGTTTTGGGCGGCGAGTTTACGTTTGAGGTAAATGTCCACCAGATAACGTACGATACCGCCGATAAAGATCGGCGTCGATGTCGATAGCGGCAGATAGATGCCGACGGCAAATGCCAGCGAAGGCACGCCCGCAAGCTCAAGCACGACCGCGATCATCGCACCGAGTATCACGAGCCCCCACGGCAGATCTTGTCCCAAAACGCCCTTGATGATATACGACATCAGTGTCGCTTTCGGAGCGTCGTAACGAGTTAGGTCGTTGCCGTCGTCGTCTTTTTTGAGGACGCCGTTGATGCCGGGATCAACAAAATAGACGGGCTTGCCCGATTGGTCTACAAAATACTTTCCGACCTGGCCTTGCGCCGGATCGGTGTTTTGCCAGACACGATACGTATTGGTGTCGGTATCTTTGTACTTTCCGTTCGTTACCTTTTCGGACTGAAACTGGCCGCCCTGTTTGAACAGCTTGTCTTCAGTGATCGTTTTAGCCGCGACCGGATTGTCGGTAGCGATCTTTTGGAAATAGGTCTCATTGTTGTTGAGCATGATCAACAGCGAACCGAGCACGAGAGCCGAGGCGGTCGCACCGACCAAAATAGCGATCTGCTGATTTCGCGGTGTGCCGCCGACCCAGAAACCGGTCTTGAGATCCTGCGAGGTCGTGCCGCCGTTCGAAGCGGCGATACACACGATGCCGCCGATCGACAACGCCGTCACAAAGTACGGATCAGCCGTCGTCCACCCAAGCCCCAAAAACACAAGACACGTGATAAGCAGTGTCGCGACCGTCATTCCCGAGATCGGGTTTGACGACGATCCGACCTCACCGGTCAGACGTGACGAAACGGTCACGAACAAAAATCCGAGTATGACGATCAAAATTGCTCCGCTAATGGAGACGAGCGGGCCTGAGAAAACGCTCAAGCCAAGCTGCGGAAACAGCATGATCGCGAGCATCAGAACGACAACGCCGACGACGACCCATTTCATCGAGAGGTCCTGATCGGTACGCGGCAGATTTGCGTTCGACTCAGCCGAACCGCCTCGTAAGTCAGCCAAACCGCCTTTGAGCCCGTGCCAGATCGTCGGTAAACTGCGGCACAGCGAGATGATACCCGCCATGGCAACCGCACCCGCTCCGATATACAAAACGTAAGCTCCGCGAACCTGATTTGGTGCCATCTCGGCGATGGTCTTGCTGATCTCAGGCGCGACCGGCGAAGTCACCGCGTCGCCAAAAAATTTGATCATCGGGATGATGACGAGGTACGACAGCACGCCGCCGCCCATCATTAGGCCGGCGATCTTTGGGCCGATGATATAACCGACACCGAGCAGCGTCGGGTCGTTGTCAGAACCGACCGAGCCGCCCTTAAATGTTTTGTCGGGAAAATTGTAGCCCGGCGATTCTTTCCAAAAAAACAAAACCTTCATCAGGGCGTTGAAAACAAAACCCATGATAAAGCCGACCGTGATGATCTTGCCGCCCTGCAAAGCTGCGCTGTCGTCGCCCTTAACATCGCCGTCATGCGACGCATCACGCGATTCTTTGGACGCACCCGCGATCAGCACCTGTGCACACGCTGTGCCCTCAGGATATTTCAAGATGCCGTGCTGATCTTTGATAAGAGCCCGACGGAGCGGGATCATCATAAGGATGCCGAGTAATCCGCCGAGAATAGCCACGAGCATCACCCGCGACAATTCTAGATCAAACCCGAGGATCATGATCGCCGGCATCGTCACACCGACGCCAAACGCGATCGATTCGCCCGCCGACCCGGCCGTCTGCATCACGTTTGCCTCAAGGATCGTCGCGTCTTTCATCCCGATCTTAGACAGCAATCGAAACAGCGTGATCGCAATGACCGCCACGGGTATCGACGCCGACACGGTCAAACCCGTCTTGAGCACGAGATAGAGCGACGACGCGCCGAAAATGATACCGAGCAGCGTGCCGATGATCAGCGGAAACGGCGTCAGCTCGCGCAAAGTGGTCTTGTCCGGAATATACGACTTAAAGTTCTCTAAAAACGGATTTTTCATCTCAGGCATGTCTCCTTGAGCGTTGATTTGATTGGGGAAAGGTCTGCAAGCAATTTACCTTGCATTTGCGTTTCAATCAACCGCAGAGACGCGGAGACGCTGAGAAAAGCAAGAAAGTGGAAAAGGATTTTCGAATGCTGTGATAAATTTGTCTCATCAAAAATATCGAGGTATCAACTCAAATGCGAATAAACCTTTCTCAAAAACTCTCTGCGTCTCTGCGTCTCTGCGTTTCAATTTTCCTTTTCGCTTTCGCGGCCGCAGCCCAGATACCCGCGCCAAAGGACGTGCTTGGGTTTACGCCGGGGGACGACCGCAAGCTCGCGAGCTGGGCGAAAGTTATCGAGTATTTTAAGATGCTCGACGCGGCGAGCGACCGGGTGAAATTCGAAGAGATCGGCAAGACGACGATGGGAGCACCGTTCGTTTACGCGACGATCTCAAGCCCCGAAAATCTAAAAAACCTCGAAAAGTACAAACAGATCAATGCCCAGCTCGCCGACCCGCGAACAATTAAAAAGATCCGCCTTCGCAACGGCCGGGAGATGGCTCCGGACCTTGTTGCTCAGATGCTTGCCGCACAAGGCAAGACCATCGTCCTCATCACCTGCGGAGTTCATTCGACCGAGGTCGGGTCGACCTTGTCGTCAATGCTCATCGCCCAGAGGCTTGCGGGTGCGAACGACGCGGAAACTAAAAAGATCCTCGACAACACGATCATCCTGCTCGTGCCGAGCCTAAATCCCGACGGCGTCGATATCGTAAAAAACTGGTACGACAAAACGCTCGGCACGCCGTTCGAAGGCACCGAGCCGCCCGAGCTTTATCACAAATACGTCGGCCACGACGACAACCGCGACTGGTACGCCTTTACACAGGTCGAGACGCAGCTCACGGTCGATAAGATCCACAACGTCTGGCACCCGCAGATCGTCCACGACATCCACCAACAAGGGGCTTTTGGCTCGCGGCTATTCCTGCCGCCGTATATGGCGCCGGTCGAGCCAAACGTGCCAAAACAGATCGTCGAAGGCTATACCGAGCTCGGCAACTATATGGCCGACTCGATGCGCAGTGTCGGCTATCAAGGAATAACCACCAACTCGACCTACGACGCCTGGACACCCGCACGAGCCTATTCGCACTATCACGGCGGCGTCCGCATTCTGTCTGAGACCGCATCCGCCCGGCTCGCCACGCCGATCACCGTTAATTTTGACCAGCTCCGCGGCAGCGAAGGCTACGACGCAAAAAAAGAATCCGCAAACTTTGGCCCCGTCTGGCGCGGCGGCGAATGGAACCTACGCAAAATAACCGACCACATGACCACCGCCGCCAACGCCCTACTCTTTCACGCCGCGAGCAACCGTGAAAAATGGCTGACGAGGTTTTATGAGATCGGGAAGGAAGCGGTGCGGCCAAGGAAGGATGGAGAACTGTACGGATTCAACCTCAAGGTAAATTCTATAAATGGCGAAAGCATTAAAGATATTCTTCGGCGAGGCGGGGTAGAGGTTATCGACACAAAAGCTTTCAAATTGGATGGCAGAAATTCCAAATTTTCTTACGCAAGTGAAGCTTTTGTTCCGATGAATCAACCTTATGGAGATTTTGCAAAAGCTCTATTAGAGGAACAAAAATATCCTGATTTAAAAGACGAGAAGGGAAATCCTATACCACCGTACGATGTAACTGCCCATAGCTTGAATTTGTTAATGAATATAGAGGCGACGCCTATTTATTCGCCGAAATCAATAAAACATCTTTCGACAATATCTCTGCCAATCTTGGGGAAACGCCTTCCTAGTGGCGTAATTGGTATTTATAAGTCTGCGGTCCCTTCAATGGATCGGGGTTGGACGGAATGGCTGCTTAGCCAGCACGTTTTTAGCCCGGAAGAAGGCATTAATACAAAGTTATTTGTAGACGCCGAATTTCGATCCGCAAATTTTACGGGCAAGGCTTTCGTAAACGGTTACGACGAAATGGGTAAGTACTCGTCTGGAGAAAAAGAAGTTAAGGCAAAGACGATCATCTTCCCCGATCAACCCGCAAACCAGATCCTCAACGGCTATGCGAAAGGCTCGATGCCGGATGAATACACGGGTGGCGTTGGGAAAGAGGGCGTTGAGAATCTAAAGAAATTTGTCGAGGCCGGCGGCACGCTCGTCTTTATGAACCGCTCGTCAAACTTTGCCATCGAGCAATTTAACCTCCCCGTCAAAGACGTCACCCGCGGCCTCGCCCGCAAGGATTTCTATATCCCCGGCTCAATACTCCGCACCGAACTAAGGTCTGATCACCCGATCACCAAAGGCATGCCCAAAGAGTCAATAGCATGGTTCGAAAGCGGCCCTGTCTTTGATTACGTCCTCAATCGCGACAAACCTTCGCAGGTAGTAGTGGACGGAAGCGTGGTGAAACCGGAATCGAGTGGTTTCGACAATATGCAGGTTCGCTTTATTGCAACTTATCCAAATGATCCTTCAAAAATACTGCTCTCGGGTTGGGCATTGGGAGCTGAGAAGATCGCCGGCAAAGCCGCTCTCGTCGAAATAAAAGCTGGCAAAGGCAAGATCATCCTCTTCGGCTTTCGCCCACAATACCGTGGGCAAAGTCTGGCGACATTCCCACTGCTGTTTAATGCGATAAGTCACTAGGAGGTTTTTGCCACGAATGAACACGAATGACACGAATAAGAGGTAATTATTTAATTGATATTGTTCACTCACTTCACCAATGGACGATAGTTGCGTTTGAATGCGGAAAAAATTCTTTCTGATTCGTGTCATTCGTGTAAATTCGTGGCTAAATAATTCTTAAAAATGTCCGAAGAGAAAATACTCTACAAAGATTTGTCCTATAAGATCGTCGGTCTTGCGATGGAGGTCCATAACGAACTTGGTCCCGGGTTTTTGGAAAAGGTTTATGAAAATGCTCTGCTGGTAATGTTTGAGGAGAACGGGATATCAGCTCGATCTCAGGTGCCGATACAGGTTCATTTTCGCGGCAGAGTTGTCGGGGACTATTTTGCTGATATCGTCGTCGAAGATTCGATCATCATTGAGTTGAAGGCTCAGGATCGTATCGCGGAAATTCACAAAGCTCAAGCCTTAAATTACCTCAAAGCAACCCGATTCAAGCTTGCTCTCCTCATCAACTTTGGCAAGTACCGACTAGAGTACGAACGCCTCGTCCTGTAAACTCTTCCATTCGTGCCATTCGTGTTCATTCGTGGCTAACTTTTCTTAATGAAAGAAGACATACAAGAAACCCGCCTTGATAACGGCCTGACGATACTTACTGACCGGATGCCGGGGGTGCGTAGTGCGACGCTCGGGTTCTTTTTCCGCAAGGGTGCGAGGGACGAACCCGGCGAGCTGCACGGCATTTCGCATTTTATCGAGCACACCGTTTTTAAGGGCACTGCAAAACGCACCGCTCTCGACATTGCTATCGAGCAAGACCGTCTGGGCGGCAACCTTGATGCGTTTACGACGCACGAGGAAACGGGCTTTGCGATCAAGGTCATCGACAACCAGCTACCGCGAGCATTTGACCTGATCGCCGACATGCTCGTGCACCCGAGGTTTGACGACACCGATCTCAAAGCCGAGCAAAAGGTCATCATCGAGGAAATGAAGATGATCGAGGATAACCCTGAGGAATACCTCGGCGAGATATTCAGCGAGGCGTTTTTTCCGGCTCATCCGCTGGGGATGTCTATCGCGGGAACGCCGAAAACGGTGAGGAGTTTTGACGGCGAAACGACGCGAAAATACCACAACGAGGTTTTCAACGCAGCAAATCTTGTGATCTCGGCAGCGGGGAATGTTGAGCATAAACAGATCGTCGAGCTTGCGTCAAGCGTTTGGAGTACCGACTTTAGTCGGCCCTCGTCAGCAGAAAGCCGCCTAAAGGCGGGACTCCAAGCGCCAAGCATTGCCTCGCCGATTCTCATAAAACAAAACGCCAATCTTGAACAAGCTCATCTCATCATTGCGACGCCTTTCCCGTCCGCGACCGACACCCGCCGGTACGCGGCCGATGTGCTTGCAAATATCATCGGTGGGGGGACGTCGAGCCGGTTGTGGCAAAAGGTGCGTGAGGAGCGCGGGCTGGCTTACAACGTCGGTGCGTCGTCGATCTCGTATCAGGATTGCGGTATGTTTTCGATCTTTGCCGGGACTTCGCCGGAACAGGTCGAGGAGGTCGTCGATCTGTCGATCGCGGAAATGCGCGTTGTGGTAAAGGACGGTGTGACCGATGACGAACTCGAGCTTGCCAAACAACAAGCCGTCTCCTCGATCCTGCTCAGTCTCGAAGACTCAGCCTCGCGTGCCGCCGCTCTTGCCCAAGGCGAGATGACCCACGGCCGCCAGATCCCGGTCGAAGAAACCCTAGCCAATCTCAACGCCGTCACGACGGGTGATATCCACTCGCTCGCACGGGAATTTTTCCGCACTGACGATATCGCGTTCGCGGCTCTCGGTGATCTCAGCGACCTCAAGATCGACCGCGGCCGTCTCGCCATTTGACACACCACAAAATTAGCGCGCAACGGGACAAATTGATGTATATTTAGCGTGCGCCCACCAAGGACCGTCATGAATTTAAAACGAATATTCCTTTACCTGCTGATCGCCTCGGTAACGCTCAGCGCTCTGATCGGCATCGGTGTCATTCTATTTGGCGAATTTGGCGAGCTCGAGACCAAGGTACTGCTGACAGCAATGACCGTTACCGTAACGAGCATCCTCGGGCTCGCGTGCGGAGCTTATCTCGAAACGAAACGCGGGCGCTTGATGCCGTTCGTAGGTATCGCCTGCGCTGTCGTCTCGGCAGGCATGTGGATGTTTACCATCTGGGCATGGCAGAACAACAATGATACGTTTGTAAAATTTTTGCTGACCGCGACGTTGCTCGCGGTCGCCTGCTCGCATTTGTCGCTAATCTCGCTCGCCCGGCTTGACCGGCGTTTCGCCTGGTCGCGATATGCTGCGCATGCGGCCGTCTGGATACTATCGACGATCTTGCTGTACCTGATCTGGTTCACGCCCGAATCTAACGGCGATCTCATCGGCCGCGTGATCGGCACGCTTGCTGTCATCATCGCTGCCCTCACGGTCGTGACGCCTGTTTTTCACAAATTAAGCCATGCCGAAGGGGCGACCGAGATCGACACGATCAACATCGAGATCGATCGTTTGCGGGCACGGATCAACGAGCTCGAACAGCGAAAAGCGGAGATCACACCTGTCGCAGGCGAGTAGCTTTTAGTTTTTCGACAGATACGCCGAATCCGCAGCTTCGCGGGCCAGAGAGTTTGCTCCCGCTGTCTTTGCGTCCACTTTCGTGCTTAGATCTTCGAATCCCAAGAGTCCGGCGACGACCAATTCCTGGCCGTTGACCTTACCGTAATATTCACCGTCGGCAGGCTCGCCGTATTTTGGAATTCGGATGATAACCGCAAACGGTTTGCCGTTCGCGAGCCGCCATTCGAGCTTTGTCTTACCCCAATCAAACCCGACGCTAGCGGTCGCTATTGGAAAACTCCCGTCCTTTCGTTCGGCGTTGAAATGGGTCGAGGCAGCCGAATAATAGATCCGTACCTTATATCCGCCCGGCCCCTTGCAGATCGAATATCCGTCGGAGCCGTTTGAGCCGTCAAAAGATTTGCAAGCCGTTTTTAGATTAGTAAAGACGGATGTAAATTTTGGTGCCGGCTTGCCCTGCGCAGAGATCGACACGGCAAAACAGGCGATTGCGATAGCCGCTAAAATAAATATCTTCAGTTTCATTTTACCCTCCGAAATTATCTATATTTACCACAAACCCAAGAATTATTTAGCCACGAATTACACGAATATCACGAATTAAGAACAATTCTATAAATAGTCCTCGGTTCAGTTAATATTCGTTGGTGCCTGTAAAAATAATGCATAGGCAGCATCTGATTCGTGTCATTCGTGTTCATTCGTGGCCAATTTCTTTGTATTTGATCGGATCGCGAACACCAGCCTGCTCAAATCCTCGCAGCCGCAACGCACACGAATCGCACGTCCCGCAAGCGAGCGTCTCGCTACGATAGCACGACCATGTTAGATGAAGGGGAGCGTCAAGCTCAACTCCTTTTTTCACGATATCAGCTTTCGATAATTGTATTATCGGCGTCCGGATCTCGATGTGCGTGTCGGGCTTTGTGCCGGTATTGATCGTTTGCTGAAACGCCGCGTAAAACTCAGGCCGGCAATCCGGATAGCCGCTTGAGTCCTCGGCAACCGCACCGATGTAAATAGCATTTGCTCCAATAACCTCGGCCCAACTCGTCGCGATCGCCAGCATATTTGCGTTGCGAAACGGGACGTAGCTCGTCGGAATTTCGGTTGATACGAGGTCGGCTTCGGTTACGGCGATATTCTCATCCGTCAGCGACGAACCGCCGATCTTTGCGAGATGCTCTATCGAGATATCTAAGCGTTTTTCGACGCCATAATGATCCGCAACATCATTAAAAGCCCGCCGCTCACGACCCTCAGTTCGCTGGCCGTACGAGATGTGTAGAAATGCTAAATCATCACACTCAACACGCGCGATCGCCGCCGTGACGCAGGAATCCATCCCGCCCGAAACAAGACATATTGCACTCATCGATTTATCGAACGCCATACACAAAAACTACGTATAATCTTAACAGCGAGGGTTGCAAAATATGTATTGCCCAAATTGCGGAACCAGCAATCAGGCTGAGCAAAACTATTGCCGTGCGTGCGGGCTAAAGCTCGATGAGATCTCACGTAATGTAGCCGAGCAATTCCCGTCCGCCGAATACGCGTCGATCGCAAACCGCATACGCAAATTTGAGGTAAGCGGCGTGTTTTCGCTCGCGACCGCCGTCATCATTGCATTTGCGATGCTGGCTGCAAAGGCATTTCAATACAAGGTCATCCTGTTTGGCCCTGACGTGCTTTTCTACGTCGCTATTGGCGCATTGCTGTTGTTTGCCCTTTTTTCGGTCTTTTGTTTTAACTACAAAGAGTTTGTAAATTTTGACAAACTCAACCCCCGGCTGCCATCGCCCGATAGCAGCGAAGTTGAAAAAGTTACCACAAATAAGTTTATCGAAGACCGCGTTTTCGAACCCGCGAGCGTCGTCGAACACACGACAGAGCTGCTCCGGCGAAAATAGGACCTGAAAACCGCTGTCAGCCAATAGCTGTTTTCTAAACGCCTCTCGTGTCCGCACCCCAAATATATTTGTGCAGCTGCAAATTTAACCGCACTCTTAGGCCACTCGCCGCGACCGATTCTGCGATCTCCGCTAAATTTTCAATGCCATGAATAGGTGAGATCAGCACACATTTCGCGCGACTGATCAGATCGTATTTCGCGATTATCTCTTTCGCAAAATCGCAATCCGCCATATCGGCGATGACAAATTTTACTTCGTCTTTGTCAGCACGCAGGCGGTCGAGATTTGGCCAATGGTTACGCGTCGCTTCGCCGGACGCGGGGCATTTTACGTCGAGGATTATCTTTGCACGTTCGTCCACGTCCTCGGTCGAGACAAATCCGCCGGTTTCGATCAGCGTTTCATAACCACGGTCGCAAAGCTTTGAGATAAAAGGGAAAACGTTTTTCTGCGCTAGCGGCTCACCGCCCGTGACCTCGACCAGGTTGCAGCCAAATGCATCGAGCTTTGCGAAAATGTCTTCGAAAGAGATGTGTTCGCCGCCGGTAAATGTGTATTCGCTGTCGCACCATACGCAACGCATCGGGCACCCCGTCAGTCGCACAAACGAACACGGCCGCCCGGCGTGCGACGACTCGCCCTGGATCGAGAGAAAAATTTCTGTAATACGCAGATCCATAGGAATTTATCCACAGATTAACACAGATGGACACTGATTTTTTTGACAGCCCATCTGTGTCTATCTGTGTTTATATGTGGTGAAAATCGTCTTAGAACAAGCCAAACCATCCGACGTGATTTATCACCTCGCCAAGCCCAAACGACGCGAGGTTAGCAACGATGATGGCGATAAAACATCGAACCCAATCGCCGGTTTCGAGAACGCCTTTGCCGCGAAATGCGACCCAAAATAATATGCATTCCGCGACCGGTGCAAATGTCTCGGCGACCAGCAAATATAATGCTCGCGATTCGCCAAAAAATATCGCCGGCAGCACGAGGATCACGATCGGATATGTACACGCCGTCAGCCACGCACCGCACCACAGCCGCTGTTTGAACGTGACTTTTGGCGACAGCCCGACGAGCAGAACCGGTGTCTCGATCAATATCGTAAACAGATAACCGATCGGCAAAAATTTCCAAAGCTCGCTCAGCGGCAGGCTTTGTGTCTGGACGGGCTCGGCTAGGTCAAATAAAAACATAGGAATTTTGCCCACGAAATACACGAAACATACGAAATAAAGACCTGTGTGTGTTCCGTTCCTATTTTCGTGCCTTTCGTGTGTTTCGTGGGCTATAACATCTTGATCAAAAACGGAAACTCCGCCATCACGTGAGCGATCGCAAAGGCAAAATACACATCCCGCGTGGTCGTGTAATCTATCGCAAATCCGCCCCACAACGCCGCGACAATAACCAAACTAACAATCAAAGCAGCAACGACGAGCTTTGGAAAACCCTTGGCGTTGGCAAATAGCGGTATTTCGTTTAACCGCCAAGGCATCGCCCGCCGATCGATCAGCGGTATCAGTATGATCCAAACGGCGTAGTGTATTGTCTCCAAAAAAACGTGCGTCGCGACGAGCAGATGGCTCGAAATGCCCGGCAATATCTGGCTGCCCGCGTGCTGTGTGATCCGCCAAAACAGATTTGTATCCTCGGAAAGGTTTGGCTGCGACGCAAATGCGAGCCACAGACCGACGAGAAAAACCGGTATGGTCGCGAGACACCAGTGATACGCCCGAAGCCATTCGGGACGCGTGCGGCGGATCTGGCGTTCGAGGAACCACATCGCGATGAACGGGTGAATATAGACAAGTGCCAGGCTCCAATATTGCGGCACGAGCCACGCGAGTGCGGCGAGCAGAAACGCGACCGGGAACGCCCACGCCCAGTCGCTCTTTGGCCTCTGACGCCCGCGAAGATAAAACAGCAACGCTACCCACAGGATAAAAGCCGTGTTCCACGACGCGGCAAATATTGCCCAACTCTCGAGGCTCCAAAGCCAATTGCCGCTTGCAAAATACAGCGTCAAATACGCGGCCGCCAGCACGATCACCCCGCCGATCCCGACCGAGTAAAACAGTCTCGACCGTCCCCAACGCAAAGGCATCCTCGCGGCAAAGTAGCGAAACTCCATAAAATTATGGACTCCCGCAAACAAGAAGATCGTCGCGATCGACGCCTGCAGAGGAAAACTCCCGATCAGTACCGCCGCAACCGCGCACGAGGCAACGAACGCCATTAAAAAATAATGGGCGTTCGATACCTCAAATCGTGCGGTGCGGATCTCCTGCATGGCCTACTTATTTACGTTCGACGCCGGAGAGCTCGGAGCGGGCGGATCGGGAACGTACAGCTCGATCTTATCGCCATTCGTAGATTCGATCCTGACGTTCCACGACGTGGCCTCGCCGCGCCACATCGCATCCTGGTTAAATATTCTGCTCGTAATATTATTTTCCATCTGCGGCGGAGCTATGTCGGCGTAAACAAATGTCGCCGCCGAGCCGAGACCTGCCATCACCGCCAATAATACGAGGGCTTTCCCTTCTTTCGAAGCGGCTTTGCCCGAACGGACGAACCACATACCGCCAAAAACGATCGCGAGGCTCAGAAACACTCCGCTGACAAATGTCTGCGTTCGCGAAAAACCGCCCGGAGCCGTCACGGCAGCGGTGTTGTTTTCGTCACCTTCGGCGGCCTCATTTTGAGCACGCAGATAGCCGAGCTGCGTTTTCGGAATCCTCAGCGTCGGCCGTTCAATATTCGAATCAAATCGTATCGTCAGGTCCGACGTGGAATTTGAAAACACCTTTAGGCCGGGCTTAGCAACGGGTTTCGTTTGTTTGCCTGGTCGAGCAATATCAGCAAACATCGCGACCGTCGCAACTAACAATAAGATCACCAAACATAATATTCTTTTCATCGAGATCTCCTTTCAAATTTTTAAAAATCCGAGTTATTCCTCCGAACTTGGTGTCGCCGAAGGCTGCGGATCCGGCACAACAAGCTCGGCAGTTTTTTGGCTTGTCGTTTCGATCTTTACCGGGCCACTGACGTTGCGATACCGAAATTGGGTTTTGTCAAAAAGCTTGCTTGTGATCGTGGTGATCGGCGGCGGTCCCGCGTTTGCGTAGACCAACGTTGCTGCCGAGCCGATACCCGCAGCCACGGCAAGGATGACCAATGATTTACCCGCGCCAGTCGTCGCTTTGCCCGACCGGACAAACCACATACCGCCAAAAACGAGTGCGAGGCTCAAAAACGCTCCGCTGACGATCGTCTGCGTTCGCGAAAATGACGACGGTTGAGTGACCGCTGCCGTATTATCCGAATCATCATCGAGCTGCTCAAGTTCGGCACGGAGCTGTTTGATCTGTGATTTTGGGATAATGAGTTTTACTTCGGTCGCGTCACGGTCGAGCCGGATCGACATCGTCGTTGTCACACCCTTGGCCGGTTTCGGCGTTTTTGTCGGATCAGGCCGCGCAATATCGGCAAAAGCCGCTACCGCGGCCAACAGCACGAGCGTTGTCAGGCAAATAATTCGTTTCATTATGATATCTCCTTGTTGGTACAGAATTTTGTGAATTATATCAGCATTTTCCTTTTGAACGATTTGCGATAAACTCATTTGCATTATGCGAGGACAACTAAAAAAGTTTATCGAGGCGATGGATGACAACTCAGTGGCGATCATACCGGCGGCTCACGAACAGACGCGCAGCTACGACACCGAGTATAAATTTCGCCAGGACTCGGATTTTTGGTATCTGACCGGTTTCCCCGAACCGGACGCGATCGCCGTGATCACTAAGGCAAACAAGGTGAGCTACACGCTCTATGTCCGTCCGCGTGACCCGGTGATGGAAACGTGGTTTGGCCGGCGTCAGGGCGTCGATGGTGCTGTCAAAAATTACAAGGCAGAGCGTGCATTTCCCATCGATAAATTTGCCGCCGATCTCGGCAAGAACCTTGACGGTTACGACAAACTTTATTACCGCTTTGCACTCGATGCTGCTCTCGATCAACAGATCCTCGGCTATTTCAAAGGCCAGCGCGTCGCGCGTCTTAAAACAGCCTATCCGCCGCACACCATCATCGACCCGACGCCGATCATCGGCGAGATGCGGCTGCACAAATCCGAGAAAGAAGTTGTCCTGATGCAAAAAGCCGCGACCATCGCCGCCGAAGCCCACATCCTGGCGATGAAAAAGGTCCGCCCCGGCATGAACGAATCGCAGGTCGAGTCTCTGATGGAAGCCTATATGCGTGATCAAGGCGCGAGCGGCGTCGCGTACAATTCGATCATCGGCGGCGGCGATAACGCGACCATTCTGCACTACGTCGAAAACAACATGCCGCTCAAAGACGGCGATCTGATCTTGATCGACGCCGGTGCCGAGGTCGAGGGTTACGCCTCAGACATCACCCGAACATTTCCGGTCAACGGCAAATACACCAAAGCCCAGCGCGAGGTTTACGATGTCGTGCTTGATGTTCAGCTAAAATGCATCGATTTCACAGTGGTCGGTAATACGCATCAAAAACGTCAAGAATATTCGATCGAGTTGCTGACCGAAGGCATGAAAAAGCTCGGCCTGCTCAAGGGTAAGACTAAAGACCTCATAAAGAAAAAGTCGTACATGAAATATTACATGCACGGCGTTGGCCACTGGCTCGGCCTCGATGTGCACGATGCCGGCCGGTATTTTGTCGATCAACAAGCCAAGCAGTCGAAGCCCTACGCTCCCGGCATGGTACTGACGGTCGAGCCGGGATTGTACATCCCGCCCGATGACAAATCTGCCCCGGCCAAATACCGCGGCATCGGCATCCGCATCGAGGACGACGTACTCGTCACCAAAGATGGCAACCTAAACCTGACTGCCAAAGTGACAAAGGATCCAGATGAGATCGAATCATTAATGGCGAAAAAGAGATGAACTTTGAATGGGATGAGTCAAAGAATCAGATCAATATATCCAAACATGGGTTAGATTTCTTTGACGCATGGGAAATGTTTGAAGCTCCTGTTTTGATGTACTCAGACACACGCCAAGACTACGGCGAAGGCCGGTTTATCGGCATTGGAATCCTCCGCAATTTTGTCGTAGTTGTGGTTTTTACCGAAAGAAATGGTGATACAATTCGAATTATCTCATTTAGGAGAGCAAGGAAAAATGAACGGAAAAAATTCTTCAAATATCTCCAAGACGAACTGGGACCGTCTAGCGGCAATGACTGACGAGGAGATTGACGTGTCAGACATACCCGAACAGGGTGATGATTTTTTTGCGAATGCTAAACTTCGAATGCCAGCGGGGAAATCACCTGTTTTGTTGAATGTCGATAGTGACGTTTTGGAATGGTTCAAAGAGCATGGGAGCGAGTTTCATCGACTTGTTAACAGTGCTCTTCGTGACTATGCCGAATCTCATCGCTAACCAGTTTTACGCTTCATGCACTTCGAAGACATCGCAAAAAATCTCCCCGCTCTGATCTCGGCTCTGCTCGTCGCGATCTTGTTCATCCAATCGGGCCTCGACAAGGTCTTTGACTGGAAAGGTAATGTCGGCTGGCTCAAGGGCCATTTTGAAAAGACTTTCCTCGCGGGCATGGTGCCGCTGATGCTCGCAAAGATCACGGTGATGGAGCTGGCAACCGGTTTCCTAAGTCTGGCCGGAATTATCTATTTTCTAACGACCGGTTCGATGGTATTGATATTTTGGGCTGCCGCTCTCGGAGCGGTTTCGATCACCGCTCTGTTCTTCGGCCAGCGCGTGGCAAAAGATTATCCCGGAGCCGCAGTTTTGATCCCGTACTTTATCCTGCTGACCATCCTGATGTTTCTCACAAACCCCTACCTAAAAGCATAAAAAAGCCCCGGCTATAAAAACCGGGGCTTGTGACCAATGATCGGTCTAGTTGTGTTTTAGTAAGGCTGAATATTCAGGATCTGGCCAAGTATCGATCCGAGAATGTTTAGTACGCCATTGCTGCGTGTGCCGTACTGATACTGCTGTTCGTAGTCATTGTACTGGCCGTAGCTATTGTTGTTGTACTGATCGCGGTATCGGCTATTTGCACCATCCTGGTATCCGCGTTGGAAACCCTGGCGGAAATAATACTGATACTGGCTCTGCGTAACATAGCTCTGGTATCCGTAGGTGCCGCTCTGGTAAATGTTCGAGCTCGAATAGCTGATACGTCTGCGGCTATCAAGGTCGCGGCGACCGGCTTCGAATCCCTGACGATAACCCGCGTTTACAGCCTGTCTCAATAGTTCGGCACCACGCTGATCGGTGTTGTAGTACGAACCGTTGCGATAGACGCGATACCGATCGTGATTGCGGTTGGTATTCGCATTGGCGTTGCCGTTGTAATAGCCGTTGCCGTTCGAACGGTCGTTGCCGCTGCGGACTCGCGTATTCTGACGATTCCATTCTGCCTGACGACGCAACTCAGCCTGTCGCTGTTGTTCGGCCTGGATGCGCCTCTGCTCGGCCTTGATACGCTCCTTGTTATCCTGCTCACGATCACGGACGCCGTCGCGTTCGCGCCTATAGTCGTCCTTTTTATCGGTGCTCTCGCTTTTGTCGCGGCCGTGGCCGCGGCCCTGAGCGTTTGCCAATTCGCTTGTGCCTAAGATCGTAACCAAACCAAGTGCTGTCACAACTGCTAATTTTTTAAGATCGAATAATTTCATTTTGTACTCCTTGTGTGCCCCTTAGATCTTGTCTTTATATTTGCTGTAAGCAGCTAAATGTAAAGTTTTGTAAATGATTGATAGCGAAGCACTTATCAATCTCACAGTGGCATAGATCAATCACCGTGCCACAAAGCGGATGTCTATTGTTCGGCTAGGTTTAGGCGGAAATGAGCGATTTTGGGGTAATGAGAAATGCTCTGTATCGTGCATTTTGCGCTTGTATGGTCTGTTTTTTGAACAAAAAAACGACCGGCCTGCCGTTATCGGGCTGACCGGTCGCTCAAACTATGTCAGAAACAATTATTTTTTGTGCTTTGATATCGCTAAGGTCACGGTTTTTGGGAACTCACGCACCTTGACCTGCTCGCCGGGGATCATTCGCAGATCGACAAAAGTGATGTCATAACCCTCAAAAACAATGGTTTTAGGGTCGAGCGTCGAATTTAGCTCAAATGTCTTTGCCGCCTTTCGGCCTTTTTTGACCGATATCTTGATCTTTGCGTTTCCTGCCCAGACACAGGTGACATGGGGTGGACAGCGCGAGTCTTCGAGAACCTCGAGAAATTTGACTGTGATCTTACCGGTCGTCGTGACTTTCTGCTCACATAACTCGACGCTAAACGTTTCGGGGTCATTTGCAAGTGTCGCCATAGCCATTAACAGCGTGATCAACGTAATGATAATAAACTTTTTCATAATACCTCGTGTCGAGCGGCACAACACCGATCTACATAGTTAGAACGAATACGGCATGGGAGCGTTGCAGCAAAAAAACAGCAAATAACGAAACCGAAGCCGCGTCTGACCGTATTATCACACACAATATATTTATTACCTCAGGAGATATCATGAATAGAAATTACTCAAGAAAGTTAGTTGTTCTAGCTTTACTCGCCAGCATTTTTGCTTGGTCGGTCCCGGCTCGGGCACTTGGTCAAACCGTCGGCATCGACTTCGCGGGAATGGACCGCTCGGTGGCGCCTGGAGACGATTTCTTCCTCTATGCGAACGGCACCTGGTACAACAAGACCGAGATCCCGGCGGACCGCAGTTCCCTCGGCATCTTTCAGGGCATCGCCTCCGAGGTTGCAAGGCGAAACGCCGAGCTGATCAGCGACGCCGCAAAAGGCAACACGCCCGATGCTAAAATGGTCGCGGACTATTACACCGCCTATATGGACGAGGCAATGATCGAGAAACGTGGTCTCGACCCGATGAAGGCCGAGCTCGCTGAGATAGCCGCGATCAAGGACAAAAAAGATCTTGCACGCGTGATGGGTTCGCAGCTGCGTGCCGACGTCGACCCGCTCAACTCGACCAACTTTTATACGGCCAACCTCTTTGGCCTCTGGATCTCGGCCGACATGAACGATCCAAAGAAGAATGTTCCCTACATTCTTCAGGGCGGACTCGGGATGCCAGATCGCGATTACTATGTCGGTACCGACGCGGACAGTGTCGCCCTACAAACAAAGTACCGGACGCATATAGCAAACGTCCTCAAGCTTGCCGGCCTAGCCGACACGGACGCAAAGGCTGCCCGTATCTACGATCTGGAAAGCGCGATGGCAGCGACACACGCAAACCGTGAAGATTCGGCAAGCGTGCCAAAGTCTAACAATCCTTGGAAGACGTCGGATTTCGCCAAACAGGCTCCGGGTCTTGATTGGAAAACATATTTCCAGACCGCCGGCGTTGGCAAGGTTCCGATGATGATCGTCTGGCATCCCGGTGCGATCAAAGGCATCTCGGCCCTCGTAGAGAGCAAGCCGCTCGACGTGTGGAAAGAATACCTCACGCTCCGCGCTCTTGAGCGGGCATCGGGTTCGCTGCCAAAGGTGTTTCGCGATGAGGCTTTTAACTTTTTCGGGAAGGAGCTGTCGGGTGCTCGCGTTCAGGCTCCGCGACAGCGTGGGGCGATCAACGCCACGAGCAACGCGCTTGGAGACCTCGTTGGCAAAATGTATGTCGATAAATATTTCCCGCCAAAGGCAAAGGCCGACATCGAGGCGCTTGTAAAAAACATCATCGCCGCGTTCCGCTCCCGCGTCGACAAGCTGGATTGGATGACGCCCGAGACGCGTGCTAAGGCTAAGGCTAAGGTCGATACACTTTATGTCGGCGTCGGCTATCCCGAACATTGGCAAAGCTACGCCGGGCTAGTCATAAAGAATGACGACGCACTCGGCAACAATCAGCGGATAAGTTTGCTGAACTATCGCAACGCGCTTGCAAAGCTCAACCAGCCGGTCGATAAGCACGAGTGGTGGATGACGCCGCAGACCGTCAATGCGGTCAACCTGCCGCTGCAAAACGGAATGAATTTCCCCGCCGCGATCCTGCTGCCGCCATTCTTCGATCCTGCGGCAGACCCTGTTTCTAATTACGGCAGTATCGGTTCGATCATTGGGCACGAGATCAGCCACAGTTTCGACGCAACAGGCGCGTTATTCGACGCCGAGGGTAAATACCTCAACTGGTGGAAGCCCGATGACCTCGCACATTTCCAGGCGTCGGCGAAGATGCTCGCCGATCAGTATGACGCGTACGAAGCACTGCCGGGACTTTTTCTAAAGGGACGTCAGGTGCTCGACGAGAACATCGCCGACCTTGCCGGTCTCGCCGCAGCCTACGATGGATATCGCGCAGCTTACGGCGGCAAGGAAGCGCCGAGTAAGAATGGACTGACGGGCGATCAGCAGTTTTTTGTCGCCTTTGCCCAGGCACATCGCGCCAAGATGCGTGATCAACTGCTCCGCAATGTCGTCACCACCGACGGCCACTCACCCGACCGCTGGCGTGCCTACACCGTCCGCAACATTGACGCATGGTATGACGCGTTTACCGTCAAGGCGGGACAGAAGTTCTATCTTGAACCGAAAAACCGCGTAAAGGTTTGGTAGGTTGGTGTTACACCTTGAAGCTAGGCCGCGGCGCTTGTCGCGGCCTTTATTTTTTCTTCTATCGCGCGTGCAAATTCATTTGTTTTTGCTGTGCCGCCGAGGTCTTTTGTGATCGATGTGCCGTCCTTGAACACGTCGAACATCGCCGTTTCAAATCGCTGTGCGGCATCGCGTTCGCCAATATACCGCAGCATTTCGATCGCCGATAACATCAACGCCGTCGGGTTCGCAATTCCCTGTCCTGCGATGTCGGGTGCCGAACCGTGGACTGCCTCAAAAACCGCTCCTTGCTCGCCGATATTCGCTCCCGGCGCAAGCCCGAGCCCGCCGATCAGCCCTGCACACAGATCTGAAAGAATATCGCCGTACAGATTTTCCATCACCATCACGTCAAACTGCTCGGGGCGCATGACGAGCTGCATACAGGTATTGTCGATGATCTTGTCGTCGGCCTCGATCTCGGGAAAAAGCTTTGCCTGATTGTAGAAACACTCTAAAAAGAGGCCGTCCGAGAGCTTCATGATGTTTGCCTTATGGACGGCGGTCACCTTTTTGCGTCCGTTGTCGCGGGCGTATTCAAACGCGTATTTCGCGATCCGCGTCGAGGCTTTTTCAGTGATGACCTTAAGTGATTCGACCACGCCGGGGATTACGATGTGTTCGAGACCAGAATAAAGCCCCTCGGTGTTTTCGCGAACGATGACCAGATCCAGTTCGGGATAACGGCAGGGCACGTTTGGCAGAGCCTTGACCGGACGCACATTTGCGTAGAGGTCGAGAGCCCGCCGCAAGCCGACATTTACCGACGTAAATCCTTTACCGATCGGCGTCATGATCGGGCCTTTGAGCGAGACTTTGTTTCGGCGCATTGCTTCGATCGACGCCTCTGGCAGAGTTTCGCCGTATTTTTCGAGCGCCTGAGCACCGAGTATCTGCGTCTCCCATTCGATATCGACGCCCGTTGCCTCGATCACGCGAACGGTCGCCGCCGTGATCTCAGGCCCGATGCCGTCGCCGGGAATTAGTGTAATAGTGTGTTTCATAAACCTTATCCTATAATAAAATTTACAACGGCCTGAGGTCCGAAACAAAACGGCATTTCGAAATGAACCCTGAAATCTTAATTATCGGCGGCGGCGTCATCGGCCTTAGCGTCGCCCTCGAGCTGCACAAATCGGGCGTCAGGCGTATCACCGTGCTCGAAAAAGGCCGCTGCGGCGAAGAATCGTCGTGGGCCGCAGCCGGCATGCTCGGGCCGCAGGCTGAGGCGAACGAGGGCGGCGTGTTTTTTGACATAACAGTCGCGTCACGCGAGATGTATCCGCAATTTGCGGCAGATCTGCTTGATGAGACCGGCGTCGATATTGAGCTTGACCGCCACGGGACGCTCTATCTGGCGTTCACGGACGAGGATGTTGCCGAGGTTCACAAACGGCTGAAATGGCAGCGAAAAGCAGGTTTGCCGGTCGAGCATTTATCCGCAGATGACGCCCGCCGTGTCGAGCCGTTCATCTCCACGGATGTTCGGGGTGCTTTGCTGTTCCCAGATGACTGGCAGGTCGAGAATCGCAAACTGCTCGCGGCTCTAAATCGCTACGCCGAGGTGAACGGGATCGACATCCGTGAAAATTCGGCAGTCGAACAACTGATCGTTAAGAATAGCCGTGTCACAGGTGCACGCACCGCCACCGATACGTTTTATGCAGCCAACACGATCCTTGCAACGGGAGCGTGGACCTCGCTCATCAAACTCGGGGACGCAGATATGCCGCTCAAGGTCGAGCCTGTTCGCGGGCAGATCGTCGCGTTTCAGACGGCAAAGAGATTGTTCGGCCACGTCATTTACAGCCGACGCGGATACATCGTACCGCGTGTGGACGGGCGAATTTTGGCGGGCTCGACCACTGAATATGCAGGTTTTGAAAAAGCGGAGACGGATGCGGCAGCTACCGCTTTGCGGCAAATGGCCGCTGAGATCGCACCAAATCTTTCGAGCCTCGCGATCACGGATCATTGGTCAGGCTTGCGGCCCTTTGCGATGGACGGGCTTCCCGTCCTTGGGGCTTTTGCTGGTATCAGCAACCTGACGGTTGCGACGGCACATTACCGCAACGGCATCTTGCTCGCACCGCTGACGGCGAAGCTCGTCGCGGACAAAGTGTTGGATAACAGCGAGCCATCGTATCTCACGGCGTTCAGCCCGGACCGTTTTCGTCTGCGCAGCGTCGGCAAAGTCAGTTAAGTAGTATGAGAGTTTTAACATCGATCTTGATCTTAGTTTTTGCCATTTCTGCGGCGGCGCAGTCGGGGCGTATTGTTGCTACCGATTCGACGGCGGGGGCAAACGAAACGACCGTCAGGGAGATGTTTGACGAAGTCAACGGGTACATACGGGCTAAGGGTGCCGAGTACGACGCCAAAAAAGTCTTGTTCAGCGACCGCCTGTTTACCCAGGCTAAGCTCGAACAACGGCAGATGGCCGCCAAATACGCTGCGATCGCCGGGGCTCGAAAAGACCTCGCGGGCGAGGATCACTATTATCTCGGGATGCTCCACTGGGTCGCCGAAAATATGGACGGCACAGCCGAGGCTCTGCGAAAATTTATCGCTCTCGATGCCGCCGAACCCGTCCGGCAGCAAACCGCACGGTCGATCGTGATCGTCGTTTTGGCAAAACAAAAAAAGCTTGACGAAGCCGAAGCCCTACTCGCCGAATATCTAAAAACTGAGCCGACTAAGCTCACCGAAAAAGCCCGCATCGAGGGCGAGATCGCCAAGGCGTATCAGGCTCAGGGCAAGTTCGCGAAAATGGCCCCGCACGCCGAGGCTGGTTACGCTGCGTCAAAGGCTCTGTTAAAAGACGCCGCGTCGCGATCACGCGGTTTGGACGAAATACTTGATGCCGGGATGCTCGTCTATGAGGCTTATCGAGACAGCGGTGAGCGTCAAAAAGCCGAGGCCGCCCTCGACGATATGCGTGCCGTCGCCGTCGAGACGACAAGCCCGAGCTTTTACTATTACGCCGTCGATCAAAAGATCAAATTTCTCGTCGAGACCGGCCGCAAACCCGCGGCTCTGCAGCTTTATCAGTCGGCGTTGAAAGAAGCGGAAAAGGATTTTGCGAGCAAAGGCCAGCAGACCGACGTCCTCACCCGGCTCAAGAAAAAGCAAAAGCATTACGCCCTGCTTGGCGAACTCGCTCCCGAAATGCCGCTCATCGATCAGTGGTTTCCGGGCAAACAAAAAACGCTGGCGGAGCTTCGCGGCAAGGTCGTTCTGCTTGATTTTTGGGCGACGTGGTGCGGGCCGTGTTTTGATGCGTATCCACATCTGATCGAATGGCAGCAGGAGCTTGCGCCGCAGGGGTTTGAGATCCTTGGCGTGACGCGATATTACGGTAATATTGGCGGCGTGGTCGCCGAGCCGCTCGCCGAGATCGAGTATTTCAAACGCTTTCGCACGAAGGAAAAACTCAATTACGACATCGTAGTCGGCAAGGACCAGAGCATACAATTTCTTTACGGGGCGACCGCTCTGCCGACCGCCGTTCTCATCGACCGCAAAGGCATTATCAGGTATATTGAGACGGGCACTAGCGACTCGCGGATCGAGCAGATGCGTGAGATGGTGTACAAACTCGTAGCTGAAAAATAACTGATGCCCAGAAACGGCCATTGCGGCCATCCCGCTAAAACCCAAGGACTCTACGACCGCATCGCCGATGTGCAAAATCTGGCGATGAAGCTCAACGGCTATCGCGAATCCGTCGCCAAATATCTCAGATCGCTCAACCTCGATCTCGGCCCCGATTCGCTCATCCTCGATGCCGGTTGCGGCACAGGGATCGTCACGATGGCGTTTCAGGATGCAGGCTTTCATCCACGCCACGCGGTCGCACTGGACCTGTCTTTTAAATCACTCGAAGTCGCCCGTGAGCAATTTACCAAACGCGTCGAATATGCCGACGCGACGACCGCCGTCCAGAGCAACGTGCTGTCGATGCCATTTGCCGACAACACATTTGACCTCGTGCTGATGTGCGGCGTGCTCGAATACACACCGCTCGATGAGGGGCTCGCCGAGGCCGCCCGCGTACTAAAAAAAGGCAAGCCGCTCGTATTTCTGCCCGTAAAACCATCGGTCGTCGGGACTGTACTTGAGCTGCTCTACAATTTCAAGACGCACAAAAAAGCCGCTGTTCGCACCGCGGCGGCTAAATATTTCAACATCGTCGGCAATTACGAATTTCCGATCACCGAGCCGATCGCGTG
>DEQS01000060.1:8796-16481 GCA_002360555.1 Chloracidobacterium sp. UBA3360 | reverse complement strand
ATATCTCGACGGCTGTACGCTGGGCGAGATACTGGAAGAGGAGCGAAATTTGCCTGTCGGATGGACGCTCGATATCCTCGAACAGGTCTGCTCGGCCGTACACGAGGCACACACGCAGGGCATCATTCACCGCGATCTAAAACCCGACAATATCTGGCTCGAACCCAATCAACGCGGCGGCTATACGGTCAAGGTGCTCGATTTTGGTATCGCCAAGTTGGAGGAACATGACGACGTGGCTTCGACGGGCGAGCGTGATGTTTATGTGAGCGCGACGCCGACGTACAGTGCTAGCGGAAAAGCGACGTTTGCCGGAGGCGAGATCGACGGGACGCAGGTTGATGCCAACAATATTTCAACACAAGTTGCCGAAGCCAAGACGATCGCGGGTGGCAAAGAGCGAGCGTCGATCGCGTCGGAGGCGGGGACGATCAGCTTGTCACCGATCGCGAGTGAGAATGAGACAGCGATACTTGATGACGGTGATATCTCAGATGACTTTCAAGATAAGGTCGGGACAGGGGCGAGACCTTTGCAGGATGCCACGCCGCAGCGTGGAAATCCGACGACGAACAGATCGCTTTACGATTCGAAAAACTCGGCTGACCTGACGCGTGTCGGGGCCGTTTTGGGCACACCGCTTTATATGTCGCCGGAGCAGTGCCGCGGCGAGCATCTCGATCCGCGTTCGGACATTTACAGCCTCGGGGTGATCGCCTATCAGATGCTGTCGGGACGGACGCCGTTCGAGGGTGATTTTAAGGACGTGATGGAATCGCACAAGACCATCGAGCCAAAACCTCTCAAGGCAAAAAATGTGCGCCGCAAGCTGAAAGCGGGCATTCATCTGGCTCTGCACAAGAACCCCGAGTTTCGCCCACAGACGGCTGAGGCCTTTGCAAGCAAGTTGCGTGCGAGATCTGAGGGTATCTGGGGATTGCTCAGGCGGGCTTTGGTCATTTGGAGCGAACATCTGCCGAAATTTCTCTTGCTGACGGCGTTTTTCTCGCTGCCGATGATCGTTTTGACGCTGATCCTGCTGGCTCTATCGTTCCTCAGGGTGAGCGATATGATCTCGGAAACGGTCGGCAGTGTTTCGATCGCCGTTGATGGGTTTGCCTTGTCATTAGCGAGCGCATTTTGTACGAGCTTGATTGTTGGCACCATTTCTTGGATCGTCACACAATATTTATCGGTTCCTTTGCGACCGGTGCGTTTGAGGCCTGCCCTTGTTGAAGCTCGAAAGAAATGGAAACGCATCGCGGGAACTGCGTTTTTGACGGCGATATTGCCGTTTGTCATTGCCGGCGTCGCAGGGGCACTTGGCTTCGCGGTCGGAGCAATGCTAGGGCTGCTTATATACCCGCTGACGCAATCGGTCGCCCCGATCCCGGTGATGGGTTTTATACTCGGATCTCTGTGCGGGCTTCTCGGATTTTTCTGGTCGTATATTTCGTTCATACTTGTGCCTCCGGTCGTGATGATGGAGGATGTAGGCGTCCGGGCGGCGTTGAAGCGCTCGCGGGCTCTCGTCAAACGGTCGTTTTGGACCGCGTTTGGGGCGATCTGCATCATGATCCTAATTCCCGGCATCATCGCGGGGACGATCTCATACGTCGTCAACGTGTCTGCCAAGGCGTTTGACCCCACGCCAAAAACTCCTACTGAGACCGTCGCTCCCCAGTCCGCCGAAGCTGCTCCGGCAAAGGCTGATGCACCTGTGGCCGAAGAGAAAAAAGAAGAAAACGGCATAGATTTTTCGTTCAACAAGCTGCGAACCCCTAAAGTCCGCGGCAAGGATATGGATATGCGGACGCGTGTAAAATACACGATTCTCGAATCGCTCATCCAGATATTCTGGCTGCCAATGCAGATCCTCGTGTTTTCGTTTTCTGCTATCATAGTTGCATTGCTCTATTTGAAAACCCGGCTGGCTGGTGGTGAATCGATGAACGAGCTGCTCGAACGTTTCGAAGACGATGAACGCCCGCGAAAAAGGTGGCAGGAACGCGTCCGGGCACGCCTGATCCAATCCGGCCGGATACCGAGCAAACCATGATCAGATGCGGCTTGCGATAATCAGATCCCTTTTAATTACAGCGGTCACACTTGCGTTTTGGCTAGCTACGCCCGCGCAGGATGTGACGCGCGAGTTGAAAATAACTTCGGGTTCGACCATCGAGATCGTCAATCGCTATGGCCGGGTTGGCGTAAAGGCCGAGGCCGTCGCTGATGACAAAACTCCGTCGGGCAAGTTGACCGCATCATCGCCAAAAGGTGTTTCTGACGGGGAGATCAAGATCGTTAGTGCCGGTGGTAAAACGACGATAACAGTTACTACAACCGACACCAAAAAGCGTATCGATCTGGTGCTCACTTTACCCGAAAGATCCAACATAATTGTCCAAACTGTCGCCGGAGCCGTCGAGGTGAACGGTAATTTTGCGTCTGTCGCGGCGTCGACCGATACGGGTACGGTAGCCGTAGATGTTCCGGACGAAGATATCACGTACAACTTGCTCTGGACGGAGTCAAAGCCGCGTGTTGTCGCCAATTTTGATCTTTCTGCGATCAAAGAAAAGAACGCGGGGAGATTTGAGATCAAGGGAAAGGAGCGCGTCGAAAGTCCAAAGTCCAAAGACCCAAGTCTTGAGCCTGAAATTCCGAAGTCAGTTAGACTCGACCTGACTACTGCACGTGGAATCATTCTGATCAATGTCCCGCCGAACGAGGTGATGAGCGATCTGCGCGAGCGGCCGTTGACCAATGCGGCAAAGGCGATCGTGCGTAGCGGTGACAGCTTACTGATGGAGGCGATACGACGGGCGGCGCCGAAATATTACGGCGATTATGCACGCAGCTTGCCGCCGATGATGTTTGAACCAAAGTTTTCGGCCAAATCTGCTCAGACTGAGAATCCGAACGCTTCGCTCAAGACCGCTTTGGTGCGTGTCACAGACCTCAAAAACCGCTCGATCGCTGGTTTGACGGCAAATGATTTTGAGATCACTGAAAGCGGCACGGCCCGCGAGATCGTGTCGGTCGAGCGATCGACGGCACCATTCAACCTCGTGCTGCTGCTTGACGTGTCCGGCAGCGTTGAAAATTACGTCAATTTTATCCGCAAAGCGGCACGGGCGTTTGTAAATACAGTCGATGAAAAGGATCGCGTGTCGATCGTGATCTTTAACGACGACGTCAAGGTGCTGTCAAAATTTACGACCGATAAAGGCAAGCTTTCGGAGAGCCTCGACACATTTGACGCCGGCGGCGGTACGGCATATTACGATGCGCTTGCGTATGCCGTGAGTGATACTTTACGGCAATTTAAGGGCGAACGCACAGCAATTGTCATCCTGACAGACGGCGATGATAACCGCTCTTTCTTAGCGTTTGATTCGCTGGCCGGATCCATTCAGGAAAGCGGCGCCCTGATCTATCCGCTTTATGTGCCATCCGGGCTGATCGCGGCTGCAGCAGCAAATCCTAACGCTGACATCGATCCAGTTCGCCGCAAATATATGTCCGTCTCGGCCAAAGCCGAGGGCGAGGGCGAAAAGCTCGCACGCGTCTCGGGCGGCGTCTATTACCCGATCAAAGAGATCGCCGAGATCCAAAAAGCTTATGAGGACATCGTCGTCCAACTCCGATCGGCCTATAACATCACATTTCGCTCTGAAACGTCCAGCGGAAATTCACCACGTCTGAAGATAAAAAGTAAGCGTGAGAATACTTTTGCAACGGTCACGTCAGTCGCCGCCGCACCTTAAAAAAAAATTTTGGATAACGAATTGTTACATACATTATTTGACGACACCGAGCATCGTCCTTTGACTGTTACCGAGCTTAATGCCGAGGTCAAGGATGTGCTTGAGCGCGGGTTTTCGGGCGTTTGGGTCGAGGGCGAGGTGACGGGGTTTGTTGCAGCGTCGTCGGGGCATTGGTATTTTACGCTCAATGACGGGACATCGCAGATCCGGGCCGTTTGCTGGAAAGGGACGAATTTTCGCATTCGATTTAAGCCGCAAAACGGCATCGCTGTGCGGGTTCGCGGAAAGGTGACGCTTTATCCGGCGAGGGGCGAGTGCCAGCTGGTGGTCGAGTCGCTTGAGCCGTCGGGCGAAGGGGCTCTGCGGGCGGCATTTGAGCAGATAAAGGCGACGCTCGACGCAGAAGGATTATTTGCACCCGAGCTAAAACGCCCGATACCATTTCTGCCGAGGCGGGTCGGGGTGGTCACCTCGCCGACGGGTGCGGCGTTTCACGACATATTAAATGTGCTGACGCGTCGGGCAAAGTCGGTCAGCATTGTACTCGCTCCAACTTTTGTGCAGGGTGAAGGCTCGGCAGACAGCATACGTAAGGCGGTCGCTGATCTCAATGCGTATAACCTCACGCTCGATGCCGCGAGCAAGATCGATGTGCTTATCGTCGGACGCGGCGGCGGTTCGCCGGAGGATCTGTGGGCATTTAATGACGAGGCTCTCGCACGAGCGCTGAGGATGAGCGAGATACCCGTGATATCTGCTGTCGGGCACGAGATCGACTGGTCGATCTCCGATCTGATCGCCGATCTGCGGGCGGGAACGCCATCGGCGGCGGCTGAGATGGTTGCGGGCCGCGAAGAAGACATCATCCACGGCCTACATCTGTGCGAAGACCGTTTGGCAGGTGTAATGGAACGCCAAATGTATGAGGCTGGGATTCGGGTTGATAACGCTTCGCTCGCGTTGCGGACGAGTTTTACATCCGGTGTGCAGGCGGCACAGATGCGGTTTGCAAGTGTCGCATCGCGGCTGACTCCGGCGACGCTTAAAGCAAAGACCGTTGCTGCGGCAAACTCACTCGCCGTACTCGATCAGCGGCGTGTAACGGCAACGCAACATTCACTCAAAACTAAGACTGAGGCTTTGAATGTTCAGATGGCAAAGCTCGACGCACTGTCGCCGCTGGCGGTGCTGACACGCGGATATTCGATCACGCAGACGGCGGACGGACAGGTTTTGCTCGACGCCGGACAAGTTAAAAAGGGTGATAAATTGAAAATTCGCCTCAAACGTGGAAAACTGGACGCCGAGGTTTTGTCATCTGAACTGTAATGTCGAAACGCGTATTCGCTATCGCCGGAATTGTGTTGTTGTCGATCCTGGCGGTCGTCGGGCTGGGCAGTTTTTTGTATTATCAGAGCCTCAAAGACACGCCGCAGTATTCGCTGGCACTGCTTGTTGATGCTGCCAAACGTGACGATAAGCCTGAGATAGATAAGCTCGTTAATATTGATACGGTGGTCGATGATTTTGTCCCTCAGATCACGAATAAGGCCATTGAAATGTACGGTCGAGGATTGCCGCCGACGATCATAGGCAAGGTCGCAAAGCTTGCAACGCCGCTGTTTCCGGCCTTAAAGCAGCGGGCGAGGGCAGAACTGCCGCGGGTCATCCGTGACCGGACGGCGCGGTTTGGCAACGTGCCGTTTTTTGCGATGGTGCTGGGAGCAGAGAAATATCTGGATATCACTGTGACGGGTGACACAGCCTTGGTCAAAAGCAAACTGCCCGAACACACGCTTGAGATGACGATGCGTCGTATCGACGGGCGTTGGCAGATCGCCGGTGTCAAAGACGAAAAGCTCGCGACAGACATTGCCCGTGCCGTCGGGCAGCAGATCATCACGATCGCGATCGGCGGTCTGAATAAAGAATCGGCGGACACGCTCGGGGTTGGAAATCTCGCGGACCTGCTAAGACAGGCCGAGGAACTTGTAAGGTAGTTATGGAAAATTCTTTCGAAACATCGTTGGTCGAATTAGAAGAGATAGTAACAAAGCTCGAGGAGGGCGATCTGCCTTTAGAGGAGAGCCTCGAGCTTTTTGAAAAGGGTATCAGCCTGTCGCGATCCTGCCGCGAGCGGCTAACGAACGCTGAGCGGCGGATCGAGATATTGATGAAAGACCCCGACGGCGGATTTACCGCCGAAGAGATCGAACCGGACAGCCTGCGTGATTAATTCATCGCCACCATCACGGCGATCGCTCCGACCAACACGAATACAAAGAGACTTATCGCACCCATGTAGATCGCGATCCCGACGGTATTATCTTTGCCCGATCTGCCGTTAAACTTTTTGCCGCACGCCGGACATTTAACGTGCGTCAGCAATTTCGGGCCGATGAGTCCGCCCCACCAGGTAAAGTTTAATATTTGAGCGTTGGTGTCGCCGCATTGGGGACACGGAGCATAATTTCCAGCCATAAGTTTCTAGATCAGATGTCGCTCGAAGCCGCACGGCTGCCTTTCAACATGCCATCTACGCTCAACATTCCCGACCCGTTAGCAGCGATATAGAGAAACGCAAAACAATATAATACGGCCGTTTCGCCACCGTTCATGATCGGTAAAGCACCTTGCGGTTGGTGAGCCATAAAGTAAGCAACGGCCATCGTGCCGCTTGCGAGAAAGGCAGCAACTCGGCCAAACAGGCCCACTAAAATAAGGATTCCCAAAGCCAGTTCGATAGGTCCCGACATCGTACCCAAAAGCTGCATTAAATCGGAAGCTACGGGGGGTGCGGGGCATTGGCAGGGATTCGGAAGTTTAGCTGGCCAGCCCAACACTTTTTGAGTACCGTGAAGCATAAACAAAAAGCCAAAAACAATGCGGAATATTGCGTAAATATAGCCTGAGTATCTGCCGAGAAAACTATCCATTTAGATGTGCTCCTTATTACCGAATTTCGAACAGTATAGCGCATCGACGCTGTTTGCAAATAAAATGGGCGGCCCAAATCTGGACCGCCCGTTTCTCGTTGTTATCGAGTTTAGTTTAGGTTGCGGCTTTAACAGCCTCAGCCGGTTCGGCACGCGGTGCGGCCAATCCAAGCTCCGGCGAACGCCAGAGGTTTGAGACGAGCAACTCACGGATAAACGTCATCTCTTTTGGCAAACGGTCGTAAAGCTGGAAGAAAAGCTCGTCGTGCATTGCGATCTCTTTGAGCCACATGTCGCGGTCGAGATTCATCACCTTATTAAACTGTTCCTCGGTAAAATCGAGCCCGCGCCAGTCCATATCCTGATAACGCGGCATCCAGCCGAGCGGTGTTTCGGTGCCTTTTGACACGCCGCGTGAACGCTCGACGATCCATTTCAGCACACGCATATTTTCGCCGTAACCGGGCCAAGCGAATTTACCGTCCTCGTCCTTGAGGAACCAATTGACCGAAAAGATTCGCGGCGGTTCAGGGATCTGGCGGCCAAAGTTGAGCCAGTGCGAAAAATAATCGCCCATGTGATATCCGGCAAACGGCAACATCGCGAACGGATCGCGGCGAACCTCGCCGATATTTCCAAACGCGGCGGCAGTCATCTCAGAGCCCATTGTTGCGGCCATGTAAACGCCGAAAGCCCAGTTGAATGACTGCTGAACTAGCGGCACGACCGAGTTCCGGCGGCCGCCAAAGATGAATGCCGAGATCGGCACACCCTTTGGATCGTTGAAATTTTCGTCCGCAACAGGGCACTGTGTGATAGGTGCCGTGAAACGCGAGTTTGGATGTGCGGCTTTCACTTCCGAAGCTGGTGTCCAGTCGTTGCCTTGCCAGTCGATGGCGTGTGCCGGAGCATCGCCGTCCATGCCTTCCCACCAGACATCGCCGTCGTCGGTAAGAGCGACGTTGGTGAAAATGGTGTT
>DEQS01000060.1:0-8687 GCA_002360555.1 Chloracidobacterium sp. UBA3360 | reverse complement strand
GCGACGCCGAAAAATCCGTTTTCAGGATTGATCGCACGTAGCTTGCCCGTATCGTCCGGCTTGATCCAAGCAATGTCATCGCCGACGGTCGTAATTTTCCAGCCCTCTTCCTGAAAAGCCTTGGGGGGAATGAGCATGGCGAAATTGGTCTTGCCGCAAGCCGACGGGAATGCTGCACAGACGTAATCTTTTTTGCCGTCGGGCGATTCGACGCCGACGATGAGCATATGCTCAGCGAGCCAGCCCTGAGCACGTCCCAAGGTCGAAGCAATACGCAATGCGAGGCATTTCTTGCCTAAAAGCGCGTTGCCGCCGTAACCCGAGCCGAACGAAACGATCGAATTTTCCTCGGGGAAATGGACGATATATTTGTCCTTAGGATCAGGCGAACACGGCCACGCGACATCGGCTTGTCCAGCTACAAGCGGCATTCCGACAGAGTGAAGACACTTGGTAAATTCGCCATCCTTAACCTTTTGCAGGGCATCGAGCGCCTGGTTGCCCATGCGGGTCATGATCCGCATGTTTACAGCGGCATACGCCGAATCTGTGATCTGCACGCCAAACTGCGAGATCGGCGAACCGATCGGGCCCATGCAAAACGGCACGACGTACATCGTGCGGCCGGTCATGCAGCCGTCAAATTTCTTCTTGAGGATCGCCTTCATCTCGAGCGGGGCCATCCAATTATTGGTCGGTCCGGCGTCGCCCTTGGCACGCGAACAGATGTACGTGCGGTCCTCTACACGCGCAACGTCAGACGGGTGCGAGCGTGCCAAAAAGCTGTTAGGACGCTTTTCGGGGTTTAACTTGATAAAGGTGCCGGCGTCAACCATCTCCTGGCACATGCGGTCATATTCCTCTTGCGAGCCGTCGCACCAATAGACGTTATCGGGTTTGCACAGCGTGACAGCCTCAGTGACAAAGCGTATCAGCTCTTCGTTAGTGATGTTCGACGGTATCGTTAGATCGGTCATATTAAAAGATTCTCCTATGGGAATTCTAATTAATTGAATTCTTAAATGGAAAAAACGAGTAATAAGACTCGTTTTCAGCAGTTATTTGATTAGCTTATCACAACATAAGGAAAGCGGTGAATAGTGAACAATGAACCGTGAGATCACCAGTAGGAAATCTAGTTCTCGCTCAAGACGATCACGAAGTCTGCATCACCGGACGACACTGTTTCTGATGCCCGGGCGGTCGGATCTTTATTTTTTGATAGCCCGGATCAATAAGATCGCGATGACCGCGACGATAGGGCCGCCGATCATGGCGACGATGAAGTCAAAACCGACGCCGACGACGGATCGGCTGGCAGTACCCAGAAAGACGCCGCCGACGAGGCTTGCGATGCCGCCGATGATGACGCTCAGAGGGACACCGAGGCCGTTACCGCGGCTGTTCATTAGCGAGTTCATCGCCACGCCGACGATAATTCCGAATCCGAATAATAGGAACCAAGGAAGCATAATATCTCTCCGTTGTGACTAAACGTCTTAAGTTTTTGTTGGACGGGATGATGATATGCCGACTTCCGGCTGAGGGCAAGGCGGTAATTAACTGGGAATTGATGGGTTCGCAATATTGCGGATCAGTCCTCGCTCAAGACGATCACGAAGTCTTTGTCTTTGAACGTCACTTTTTCCGACTTATTCGGGTTTAGGTGGACGCCGTAGTGTTTGTCGGGGTCGGTGGTCTCGGTTGCGATGCGGTAGCCGATGGCAGATTCGCTGAGGGCGGCGGCGGATGCAACGACGGTGTAGAAATCGACTTCGGTGCCGGTGCGGACGTAGCGGCTTGCTGGTTTGAGATAGACCTCGGAGCCGTCGGCCTGAAATAGGACGTCGTAGACCTTTTTCAGTTCGCGGTTCTCGCTGAGTTGGCTGAGCATCAGGCTTATCAGGTTGTCGCTGACGACAAAGTCGTCGGCTTTGGCGACGACGCCGAGTTCGCGGTTTCGCATGTCGAGCATTTCGGTAACGATGCTGTAATCAACGCCTTCGGTCTCGCTGATACTGCGTAGATGAAGCAGAGTGATGAGCGTGTGAGCGTCGCTTTCCTGAATGTCGATGCTGCGATCAGAAAGGACGATAATGTGATCAAAACTCTTGGTATTGACGTCCAGTAGAGTTTTCTTATCGACCG
This sequence comes from Chloracidobacterium sp. UBA3360, assembly GCA_002360555.1. Lineage (GTDB taxonomy): Bacteria > Acidobacteriota > Blastocatellia > Pyrinomonadales > Pyrinomonadaceae > OLB17. The sequence goes on along the minus strand of DEQS01000060.1, from coordinate 6,539 downwards.
GGTCGCCCTCGCAAAACGCGATCCGCTGATTCTTGACTTGGGTTTGTAGCTTGGCAACCTCGGCACCGACCGTCGGGTCTTGAGAGATAACCAACACCATTGACTCTGCCTTTACGTAATTATCGACTTCGGTGACGATGCGAGGTGCGATCTCGTTCCAGCCGATGATCAGCGTATGTTCTTGGACGGGACTGCTTTCTTCGCCGTGCTGGAAAAGGGAAGCGTCGATACCGTCTAAGCCCCGGCCGTTGGCGATAACGGTGTCGTCGTCTTCGGAGATCGCGATGACGGATTCGCCGTCGCTGTAGGTGCGGTCCATCGGAGGATTGATAAGTGCCTCGCCCGACGGCGTAAACACACCTATCACAGACGATGTCTCATACGCGAAAAGCGAATCTTTGTACGTTTTGCCTATGAGCGAATCGGGGATCTCGTTGAAATAGATCTCGTCGCCGGCGAATTCGAGCAGGTCGGCATAGACGACGCTCAAGCCCGACTGGCGGCAGGTCTGTGCCATCACGCGTGAGATGAGGTCCTCACTGAGAACGTAAACGGCTTCGCCGTTCCCGACTAGCTCTGCGGCGTCGAGATTGCGTTCGTCACGGATCTCGGCGACTATGTGATAGGCGTCAGGCCTTCGACGGCGGCCGTTCGTGATGCCGAGAACTGTCTTGATGACGTAGGTGTCCGAATTTGCGGTCTCGGGCGACAATACGATGATCGAGCGAGCCTCGTTGATATTCACCATCTCTGCGGCGGACGATTCGAGAGTGGAGCCGCTGCGGACGACGATCTTTGTGTTTCGCGTGTCGGGGATCCGCGACTTTATCTCGTCTTCAGCCTCGACCTTGTCCTTGTCCGAGAGAATGACGATGCACGGGCGTTTTTGATTGGAGTTCGCCTCGACCAGCTCAGTTATGATCGTAAAGATCTTTTCGGACCAGCCGAGGATTAGCGTGTGGTTGCTATCGAGCACGCGAGATCGACCGCGTTTCAATTCTTCGATCTTTTGGTCGATGCCCGACGCGATCGAACCGATAAGTATCGAGATCAGAAAGATCCCGATCATTGTTGCCGTGAATCTCACGACGCGATAATCCCAGCCTTCGTCACCGCCCATCGTTCCGGGATCAAGGGTTGCCATCAGGCTTTTCCATGTGCCTTCAAGAAAACTGAGCGGCTCGGCACCCGGCTCCGTCGTGCCGGTGATCCCAAGCAAAACAATTATCCCTCCAAGCACGACGACCGATACGATGGATACGATCGCCAGCCACCTGATGACCGCGATCGGTCCTCCGGACATTGTATTCTCAAAGTGATATTGAAACTTTTCTCGGAGCGTGTGTTTGGGCATATGATTTTGGGGAAGTGTAGCGAAAAATAGGCGATAAATTCAAACTGCGGAACGCTTCTGAACACGATATTGTGCGAGCGTGTGAATGATGACCGTCGCGATTATGATAGTACCGCCGAGGATCGCCCAGTTTGAGGGGCGTTCTCCGATGAAGAGGAATACCCAGACGGGGTTTAGGAGCGGTTCGATAAAGCCGATGATACTGGCGTCGAGCGGCCGTGTGCCGCCGGTTACTCCCTTAATAAACAAGATATACGCCACACCGATCTGGAAAATACCGAGAAAGCCGACTGCGGCATAGTCACGCCAAGTCGCGGTTGGAAATGCGGCGATACCCGATGGCAGCGTTAGCAAGGCAAGTAAGAAATTACCGTAGATCACCGTTATGACAGAGTTCATGCCGGCTGCTTTCGGGTGTTTTAGCAGCATGATGTAAAGCCCGAGAAAAATACCCGAGCCGAGGGCGGCGATGTTGCCTTGGTAATCGCCGATGGTCAGGTCGCCGACGAAGAACAGGCTCATTCCCGCGATACAAAATACGACAGTTATGAGATCACGGATTTGAAATTTCTCACCGATCACGAACGGCGCGAGCACAAGTATATAGATCGGTGCGGTGTATTGAAGGAAAATCGCGTTGGCGGCGGTCGTGTGTTTGGTCGCCCAGACGAATAGGAACAGGAGCGTTGCGTAGATTATGGATGCGATGACGCCAAAGCCGTTGATCCGGAGGCCGTTTTTGCGGGTAATGATGAGGACCGTGAGCCCTGCTAGCAAGGAACGAAAGAATGTTACTTGATAAGCATCAAGGTTTGTCGCGAGCTTGATGAACATCCCGCCGGTGCTCCACAAAAGCACGGCGATAACGACGAGGGCGACAGGATTGGTTTTAAGAGTTTTGGCCACGAATTACACGAACTGCACGAATAATGAAGAATAAATCAATTCGTGATATTCGTGTAAGTCGTGGCGAAAGTTTTTTAGTCTCCGGATGTGGCCGAGGCGATGGTTTCGCGGAGGGCTTTGGCTGACGTTGTCACGGGTTCGAGTTCGACCTCTTCGATATTGCCATATACCTTTTTGCCAAAGACGGCGTTCCAGGGCGGAATTATGAGCGTGACGTTGCCGGTTGCACGGGCTTGGCACGCGAGACGCATGAATGGGGTTGCGTCATCGGTCTGGTTGTAGCCAAAGACCTTCATCGCGCGGCGTTCGCGGCGGCCGACTTCGGTCATCTTTTCCTGACCGCCAAGCACACCTACCCAACAAGTGCCGCATGAGGCGGCCGTACATTCGACAGGAACAGGGCCTTCCCAGCAGCGGCTGTCGAGCGATTGCCAATCCTGTGAGCGGTCGTTTGCCGACGCTGCGGTGATCTCTTGCTCGTTGAGCAAAGGGAATTTGCCGCTCGAATTGGCCGCAGTATATGTGACCGAAAATTTCTTGTTGACGGTTTTGAGGAATCCAAAAACGCCTTGCGAATCGTCTTTTGCACGCTCGGCGACGATGGCGTCGGGCGATTTTGTCATTATACCGCTCGGCTTTTCGACCTCGCCGGTGGCGGCGTTAAACGCTTCGAGCCCGACCTGATTGAGCGTCATCAGTCCAACGAGGACGATGGCGTTGACGAGCGAACGTTCGACCTTGAGCTTTTCGGCGACGAGCATCCCGATCTGTTTGACCTCTTCTTTCAGATCGTGTGTCTGATCTGTAAAGACAGCGGCTTCGGCTTCGATCGCGGCTTTGACTGTTTTCCAGTAACGGTGGCCGTATAGAAAATGATGCGACGAGTCGATCTGATCTTTCAACTCAAAAACGCCCTGCATCGCTAGCCCGTGCAGCGTCGCTTCGCGGTCCTCGGCGGCGTCGATAAAACACTTGAGGCTCAGCGGATAAAAGCGAAACCAGATCTGGACTGCGTTTTTATCGACCTCGTGGATGCAGGGAAGCAGTTCGTCGAGGGCGGCGAGCCAGTTGGTTTCGTTGTAGTTAGCTAAATACGATTCGAGATTTGTCATGCTTAAATTACTTCTTATATATACGGTCGGAAACTGACCGTTTTACCAAAGGAGAGATTCTACTAAAGAAATGCGTGATTTGGCAAAAGCGGGCTTGACAAGAATCGTCCAAATTCATAATATCTAAAGTTTCGGACTTTACCGTTCGTTGTATCTATATGCTCCGCGTGAGTTTACAGATAGGATTTTTGAGAATTGAAACACGGATTGTAGCGTAATAGGTGGGCATCACCGTCCATTGGCGAATTACACATATCTAATATGCCACGCTACAGCAAAGTAACAATTCTTAAGGGTTAGAACATAAATTTAATTCATTCAGCTTTAGTGCTGCTTGAGCTAACTGCCGGATATTATCCGAGCAAGAGTCAGGTAAGACGGTAGTTTTGCCTACTGGAATTTTAAATAGAAGAAACGATGCCTACTATTAACCAATTAGTTCGTAAGGGACGCAAACGGATCAAGTATAAAACCGCGAGTCCCGCTTTGCAGGCAAACCCGCAAAAGCGTGGCGTTTGCACACGCGTTTACACATCGACACCGAAAAAGCCTAACTCGGCTCTTCGTAAGGTCGCCCGTGTGCGTTTGACCAACCAGATCGAAGTTACTACATATATCCCGGGTATCGGGCATAACTTGCAGGAACACTCGATCGTGTTGATCCGCGGCGGCCGTGTAAAGGATCTGCCGGGTGTTCGTTATCACGTTATCCGCGGAACGCTGGATGCCTCAGGCGTCGCGAACCGAAATCAGTCGCGTTCTAAATACGGAGCAAAACGTCCGAAGGGAGCGAAGTAAATTACGAATTATGAATTACGAATTACGAATACAGATTCTTAATTCGATATTCGATATTCGAAATTCTTAATTGAGGAATTATGCCAAGACGTAGAGTTGCAGTAAAAAGAGAAGTTTTGCCGGATCCGATCTACAACAGCATCGCCGTTACTAAGTTTATCAACGGTTTGATGCTGGCGGGTAAAAAGACAACTGCCGAGCAGATCTTTTACGGAGCGATGGTCAAATTGGGCGAAAAGGCACAAGACGAGCCTTTGAAAGTATTTAAGGCCGCTCTCGACAGCGTTGCTCCGACCCTCGAGGTCAAATCACGCCGTATCGGTGGTGCCACATATCAGGTGCCGCTCGAAGTTTCGCGTGACCGTCGCAATACGCTGGCGATCCGCTGGATCGTTACAAACGCCCGCGGACGCAGCGAAAAAACGATGGAAGACCGTCTCGTGGGCGAGCTGCTCGACACGGTGAACGGACGCGGCGGCGCAATGAAGAAGAAGGAAGACGTGCTCCGCATGGCAGAAGCGAACAAGGCGTTTGCACATTATAGGTTTTAGTTAAATGGCGAAGATCAGCTTAGACAAATATAGAAACATCGGCATTATGGCCCATATCGACGCGGGTAAGACCACGGCGACGGAGCGCATTTTGTATTACACGGGTGTTTCCCACAAGATCGGCGAAGTTCACGAAGGAACGGCGACGATGGACTGGATGGAGCAGGAGCAGGAACGCGGTATCACAATTACCTCGGCTGCGACGACCTGTTTCTGGACGCGTAATAACATTGAGCACCGTATCAATATTATTGATACACCGGGACACGTTGACTTCACGATGGAAGTTGAGCGGTCTCTTCGTGTTTTGGATGGTGCGGTCTGTGTTTTTGACGGAGTTGCCGGTGTCGAGCCGCAGTCTGAGACCGTTTGGCGTCAGGCTGACAAATACGGTGTGCCGCGTATCTGCTTTATTAATAAGCTAGATCGTGCCGGTGCTTCGTTTGACCGCAGTTTTCAGTCGATCCTTGATCGTCTCGGTGCAAATGCTGTTGCACTGCAAGTGCCGATCGGAATCGAAGAGCATTTCAAAGGCGTCGTTGATCTGATCACGATGAAGGCTTTTGTCTGGACCAACGAGGCGATGGGTGCTAATTACGACATCACGGATATCCCGGCCGATCTCGTTGACGTGGCAAAAGCTCAACGCGAAAAGCTCGTCGAAGCCGTTTCGGCGATCGACGATGATCTGATGATGAAATATCTCGAAGGCGAGGAGATCTCAGAAGACGAGATCCGCACCGCTCTTCGTGCGGGAACGCTGGCGATGAAGATCGTTCCGGTCGTTACCGGTTCTGCGTTCAAGAACAAAGGCGTTCAGACGCTGCTTGATGCCGTAATTGATTTTCTCCCGAGCCCGCTCGATATTCCTGCTATCGAGGGCGTAAATCCTAATACAGACGCGATCGAAAGCCGTCCGCCTGATGCTAAGGCTCCGTTCTCCGGTTTGGTATTCAAACTGATGGCGGACAAGCACCTCGGACAACTCGCATTTGTGCGTATCTATTCGGGAACGGTTTCGTCGGGTTCGTATGTGACGAACACGATCAAAGATTCAAAAGAACGCGTCGGCCGTTTGATGCTGATGCATGCCAACAAACGTGAAGACGTTGAAACGGCTAGTGCGGGCGAGATCGTTGCTATCGGCGGTATGAAAAATACCACGACCGGCGACACTATCTCGGACGAGTCAAAGCCAATTATCCTTGAGTCGATGGACTTTCCGGAGCCGGTCGTGCGTGTCGCGGTCGAACCGAAAACCCGTCAGGACCAAGACAAAATGGGCATCGCCCTTAACCGTCTTGCACAGGAAGACCCTTCATTTCAGGTCAACACCGACCACGAAACAGGCCAGACGATCATCGCCGGTATGGGCGAGCTTCACCTTGAGATCATTGTTGATCGTATGAAGCGTGAGTTTGGCGTCGAGGCAAACGTCGGTAAACCACAGGTTGCGTATCGTGAAACGATCACGACTTCCGCACCGGGTAAAGAGATATACAAGAAGCAGTCGGGTGGCCGTGGCAAATTTGGCCACGTCGAGCTCACGGTCGAGCCGGCTCCGGGCGAAGGTTTTGTTTTCGAAGACAAGATCACCGGGGGTTCGATCCCGCGTCAGTTCATCAAGCCAACGATGGAAGGCGTTCGCGATGCTATGCAGCGTGGATATCTTGCGGGTTATGAGCTGGTCGATATCAAGGTTACGCTCCTTTTTGGTTCATATCACGAAGTCGACTCGGACGAAATTTCATTCAAACTTGCCGGTTCGTATGCGTTCCAGGACGCTGTGAAAAAGGCAAAACCGGTCCTGCTCGAACC
>DEQS01000070.1 GCA_002360555.1 Chloracidobacterium sp. UBA3360 | reverse complement strand
GCGACGCGGCGCTGATCCTTAGCGGTGATGCCCGATATGCGGCGCGGCATGATCTTGCCGCGTTCCGGCACGAACTCTCTCAAAAGATCGACATCTTTCCAATCGACATAGTCCGGCACCATGTTACGCGGGCGGCGGCGCTGATATCGACGCGGGCGGTCGCCAATGACGTCTTCGCCGACGCCCAAACCACCGCGGTCATCCATTATTTCCATTTCATTATCTGCCATAACTTTTCTCCTCGGTCTCAGCGGTTAAGCCTCAGCCTGTACCTCCGCTGTTTCGGTTGTTTCACCTGCGTCGGCCGTCGCACGGAACGTCGCACGCTTTGCTGCCTTAGCCTCACGCTTGTTGCGGAGCTTTTCAGCTTTTTTACGATCCTCATCGACGCGGACGGTGATGTAACGCATTACCATGTCGTTGACGCGCATACGGCGTTCCAGTTCCAGGATCTCTTGTCCCGAACCCTGTATCTCAAAGAGCACATAGTGGCCGGTGTTCTTTTTCTGGATCGGATAAGCAAGGTCTTTCATGCCGATATCATCCATACGGATGACCTCGCCGCCTTCTTTTTCGATCAATTTTGCGACAGCGTCGTTCAATTTTTCGATCTTATCGGCTTCCGTTCCCGGATCGACGATATACATTACTTCGTAAGTTCTGTTTCCCATTTATTTCCTATCTCCTTTCGGTTACAAACCTCATCTTCAATTGAGATGAAGTAAGGATTCTCTAAACTAGTTAAATCTCGCCATCGCCGCATCTACACCATCCGTGATGATGCACCGCACGGCGTCGGCGGCTATATCCAATGTCTTTTCAAGCGTTTCGGCCTCGCCCTTGGCGAAATTTTCCAAAACGAACCGGCTCGCGTCCGCTACCGGATGCTCCGGCTGAATTCCTATCCGCAAACGGATAAATTCCTGTGTTTTCAAACAGTCAATGATCGACCTCAGCCCGTTTTGCCCGCCGTGCGAACCTTGCGGACGAATCCGCATGGTTCCGAACGGTAACGCCAAGTCATCCGAGATGACGATCAGCCGTTTGACCGACCTGTCATCTTTCGCGATCAGGCAGCTAACCGATTCGCCGCTCAGATTCATGAACGTCTGTGGTTTAGCCAACTCGACCGTTTGATTATCAATAATGCCGCGTCCAATTAACGCCCTGCATTCATCACGTTTTATCTGCGTCTGCAACCGGCCCGCGAGCATATCTACGAGCATAAACCCGAGATTGTGCCGCGTCTTTTCGTATTGCGGGCCCGGATTTCCGAGCCCGACAACGAGCCAGTTTGAAACGTCAGCCACGGTCAATTACTCACCGCCGTCGGCTTCGGGTTCAGCAGCAGGAGCCTCACCGGCAACCTCAGGTTCTGCACCTGCTTCGAGCTGCGGTTCGAGGTCAGCTTCCTGGACGATCACGATCGACGCAACTACCGTTTCCGGCGCGTCATGGATCTCGATACCATCTGCGACCTTGAGGTCCGAAACATGGATCGAATGACCGTGGTCCAGATCCGTGACATCGACATCGATCGACTCAGGCGTATTTGCCGGTTCGCAAAGCACCTTGATCTCACGCATTACCTGCGTAAGCACGGCACCCGGTTCCTGCAAACCGATCGCGTGGCCGGTCAGGTGGATGGCAACCGTCATCTCGATCTTTTCACCCTTAGCAAAACGTCGCAGGTCGGCGTGGATCAGACGGCCTCTAACGGCGTCGATCTGACGATCCTGAAAAATGACATCGTTAATACCCTGTCCCTCAATATCGAGTCCAAACACCGTATTGATGCCCGAATCAGAACGGATGATCGCGGCCAGATCTTTTAACTCAGCCGTCGCCGCAAAACTCTCGGTACCACCGCCATAGACGATGACCGGGACCTTGCCCGCGGCACGCAGGCGACGATTCTCATTCTTACCGCGTGTATCACGCTGTACTGCTTTTACAATTACTTTTTCTGCCATAACTTCCTCAGTTGTCAGTGGTCAGTTGTCGGTGGTCAGTGGCCATCAATCCGGCTACTGACTACTGACTACTGACTACTATCTATATAAATAACGACGAAACACTCGTCTCGTCATGTATCGATCTGATCGCCGAAGCAAGCAGCTCGGCGACGCTCAAAACTTCGATCTTGCCGCCCTCGACCAGCGGCATTCCGTTGTCGCTGATGGGGATGGTGTTGGTCACGATGACCTTTTTCAAATACGATCCGCTGATATTTTCAACCGCTTTGCCCGATAGCACGCCATGCGTAAAACACGCCGAGATCTCATTAGCACCGGCTTTGTGCAAAGCCTCGGCAACCTTACATATCGTGCCGCCCGTATCGCACATATCGTCGATTATCAAACAATTCTTACCGCTGACATCACCGACGATGTTCATCACATCGGCTTCGTTCGCACGCTCGCGTCGTTTATCGCAAAGTGCGAGTCCCGCACCGAGACGTTTTGCGTACGCCCTAGCACGCTCAGCTCCGCCGGTGTCGGGTGCGACAACGATCAGATTTTCGATCGGATTCGCCTTAAAATAATCGACCACGATCGGTGCCGCATAAAGGTGATCTACAGGGATATCAAAAAACCCTTGTATCTGCGACGCGTGCAGATCGATCGTCAAAACACGCTGTGCACCGGCTTTAGTTATCAAATTTGCGACCAGCTTTGCAGCGATCGGCACACGTGGACGATCCTTTTTATCAGACCGAGCATAGCCAAAATACGGGATCACAGCGGTCACACGCTCGGCCGAAGCCCTGACGAAGGTGTCGATCATGATCAACAGCTCCATCAAATGCCGATCAGACGGCGGGCACGTCGGCTGGACGATAAATACGTCGTGGCCGCGAACATTTTCCTCGATCTGAAAATTAAACTCGCCGTCCGAAAACCGCTCGGTGCTAGCTTTTCCCAGTTCAATGCCGAGCTGTCCGCATATCTCAGCCGCCAATTCGCGATTGGCATTGCCCGAAAATATTTTGATCTTTCCCGTTACGCTCATGGTTCGAAATAAAAAACGGACGACCCCACCATAGATCGTCCGTCATTATTTCTAATTGGCTGGGGCGGGAGGACTCGAACCTACGAATGCCGGATCCAAAGACCGGTGCCTTACCACTTGGCTACGCCCCAATGCGAATTAAAGAAACTGATCGGAAACAACCTAACGCAAATTAAGCGCCTCGCAATATTTACTACGCGAGATGGTTGATACGGCAAACTTTCGCCAGGTCGATGCTTGATCGAGGGCTTTTATAGCAGCTTGTCGTGTCTCTTCTTTTTCAAATACTGCGAAAACGCTTGCTCCGCTACCGCTCAACGCGGCGTTTGCTGCCCCAAGCTCTAACAATGTGTTTTTCACATTTTCGATCTCAGGATGAGCGGAGAAAACTGTTCGCTCAAAATCGTTTGTCAATACCGTCGAGCCTGGATTCAAAGATCCGGCCTCCTTTCGGCAAACAGAAAGAATATGATTACGAGCCTCATTTGTCAAGGTCGGAGCATTTATCTCACCAAACGCATCTCGCGTCGAAACGCTTATCTGCGGCGTTACGATCAGCATGCATGGCTCGTCCCTGTCCTCGATCGGCTCGATCTCCTCACCACGGCCGGTGCCAAGAGCAGTTCCGCCGTAAAGAAAGAACGCTACGTCCGAACCAAGCTCGGCGGCAATGGAATGTATGTCGATGCCCTCATCAAGCTCCCACAACCTCGCGAGCCCTATCAATGCTACCGCTGCATTAGACGACCCGCCACCAAGTCCACCAGGCGAAGGTATGCGTTTTTCAAGGTGCATGGCCGCCCCTTGCGTAACACCATACCGTGCCCTCAGAATCGCCGCTGCCTTTAATATCAAATTACGCCCATCAACCGGCACGTAAGGATTGTCACACGTCAATTCAAGCGAGTCAGACGCCGCGAACGAGATCGTGTCATGCAGCGAAACCGTCTGAAACACCGTAAAAAGCTCATGAAACCCATCATCACGCTTCCCCAAAATACGGAGCGTCCAATTTATCTTGGCAAATGAAGGTAACGTGAAAGTCGGCTGCATCTATCAAGCATAAATTAAAAATTCCGAATTACTCTAATGAGCAACTCGGAATCCTAAAGTTGATTTCAGTTTTTACCTTTCAGTTTTCAGTTTGTCCGAAAACTATTATTTCCTCAGCAAAAACACCTGAGTAAAGTAATACGATCCATCCTCAGTAATTGCCACGCCAACCGCCGATTCTTTCCACGTTGCAGATAAAAGATTATTTTTGTGCGAAGGCGAATTGAGCCACAGATCAACAGCCTTTGCTATCGGATCCGCATAACCTCGATTAAACGCAATGTTCTCGCCGATCGAACGCCATTTCGAAAGCCCGGCCGCATCTGCGCGATCGCTGACCGCTTTGCCGTCTAGTCCGCGATGGCTAAAGAAATCATATTCGGCCATATTTTCCGAATGGCCACGCGCGATCTTTTCGAGATCGTCATTCCAAATCAGGGTTTTGAGCCCAAGCTCCGCACGCTTTTGATTAATGAGGTTAAAGACAGTCTGCTCGACCGAGGCTACTTTTACATAGATCGCCGATTTGACCTCAGCATTGGCCTCAGCATTTTTCGTCGGGACAATTCGTGCGCGATCGCCTTCGTTAGTGTCGTTCGCGTTCGGGCCGTTTCCGGTCTCGCCAACGACCCATCTGACCGCTACTGGTTTTAAAGAATTATTTGATTGGGCAACGACACAGCTCGCCAACGCGGCAAAAAGCCCAAGAAAAAGGAAAAGTTTTTTATGCATGTAGACCTCACTTCGGCAGCCGGACTTTCCCGCATTATCGGGATTCCTGGCTTTGCGTATGCCCTCTCGGACAATTGCCTTTTCGGTTAAGGTGGTAAAACGATATGGTTTTACCTAGTTAAACAATATGCCTAATGGTTTGGCAGTTCCAAAAAAACTTTCACAATACTGTAAAGTAATTTTATGCAGCAACCGTTAGTGACTTTGGGCAGGAAAAAACCGGACGATAATATCCCCGAACCGCACGTCGATCCGGTGTGCAAAATGATAGTCCTGCCCGAATCCGCCGCCGCGAGTTACGACTACCAAGGCAAGACATTTTACTTCTGCATGATCGGCTGCCGGGATAAGTTTGCTGCAGATCCATTGCTCTATCTTAGACAAGAGACAAGAGACGAGAGACAGGAGCCTGAAGACTCTCGTCTCCTGTCTCCTGTCTATCAGTCTTCTTCAGAGTACACCTGCCCAATGCACCCCGAGATCGTCCAGATCGGGCCCGGCTCCTGCCCAAAATGCGGCATGGCACTCGAACCAAAAGAGATCTCGCTCGATGGCGCTCCCGACCACGAATATATCGATATGAAGCGACGATTTACGCTTTGCACAATATTGACGCTGCCGATATTTGTGCTAGCGATGGGCGAGATGTTCCCGGCGTTTCACTCTCTGGATTCACCGCAGACATCGATGTGGCTACAGTTTGTTCTTGCCACGCCGGTCGTCTTGTGGGGCGGGTTCCCTTTCTTTCAAAGAGCAGCCGCATCGATCAAAAACGTCAGCCCGAATATGTTCACGCTCATAGCAATCGGCACGGGAGCGGCGTATTTGCTGAGCCTGGCGGCATTATTCGCTCCGCAGATATTCCCCGCGACAATGCGGGATCTGCATTCGGGCATGATCCCCGGCTATTTCGAATCAGCGGCTGTGATTACGACATTAGTTTTACTCGGTCAGGTTTTGGAATTAAAAGCCCGCTCACAAACTTCGTCGGCGATCAAAGAATTGCTTCGCCTCGCTCCGGAAACCGCCACAGTTATCAAAGATGACGGCACCGATAACGTCATCGACCTCCGCCATGTCACCGCGGGCCAAACTTTGCGGGTAAAAGCAAACGAAAAGGTGCCGACCGACGGTGAGATCATCGATGGAAACACATCCGTCGACGAATCAATGGTCACCGGCGAATCGATGCCCGTCGAAAAGCAAGCCGGGGCCAAAGTCATCGGCGGCACGATAAATGGTAACCGCAGCTTTACAATGCGTGCCGAAAAAGTCGGCAAGGACACCCTGCTCGCCCAGATCGTCCGCATGGTCGGCGAGGCACAACGCAGCCGAGCACCGATCCAACGCCTCGCCGATGTCGTTTCGGGCTATTTCGTCCCGGCGGTCATTCTCGTCGCTGTCATCGCGTTTATCGTCTGGCTCGTCCTCGGCAGTTTTGCGTCCGCGGTCGTTGCCGCTGTTTCAGTCCTAATCATCGCCTGTCCGTGTGCCCTTGGCCTCGCGACGCCAATGTCCATCATGGTCGGCACCGGCCACGGCGCAAAAAACGGCGTCCTCATCAAAAAAGCCGAGGCTTTGGAAACGCTAGAGAAAGTAAATGTGATCGTCGTTGATAAAACCGGCACCCTGACAGAGGGCAAACCCAGAGTTGTCGGGATAAACGTGGTGCCGGATGTCAGAACAGGGAGCGATAGCGACTGGATTCCTACATCGGACGATATTTTACAACTCGCGGCTTCGCTCGAACGCCACAGCGAACACCCGCTCGCATCAGCGATTACCGCGGAAGCGGCTAGACAAAATATCCAGCCACTTGGCGTCCAGGGTTTTGCATCCACAACCGGTCTTGGCATTAAAGGCAAAATCGATGGCAAAGAGGTGTTTATTGGCCGTTATCAAGATGAATCCGCTCTCACAGTTACCGTTGACGGAGAAATTGCTGGAACGATCGACGTTGCGGACGCAATAAAACCCTCCGCAAAAGCCGCCATCGCCGAACTCCACCGCCAAAACATCGAGGTCGTGATGATGACAGGCGATAATCACGTGACGGCAAACGCAGTTGCAAAAGAACTTGGCATCGATCAAGTCTTCGCCGGTGTCATGCCAAGCGACAAAGCGGCAAAGGTCAAAGAGCTGCAATCACAAGGCAAGATCGTCGCAATGGCCGGCGACGGCGTTAACGACGCTCCGGCGCTCGCTCAGGCCGATGTCGGCATCGCATTCGCAAGCGGCACCGATGTAGCTATCGAATCCGCAGATATCACGCTGCTCAAACCCGACCTCGACGGCATCTTAAAAGCGATCAATTTGAGCAAAGCAACGATGAGCAACATCCGCCAAAACCTGTTCTTCGCATTTGCCTACAACATCATCGGCGTCCCGATCGCGGCGGGTGTACTGTTCCCGGTTTTCGGATTGCTACTCTCCCCAATGATCTCAAGCGCAGCTATGACATTCAGCTCCGTCTCGGTAATTACCAACGCCCTGAGATTAAGAAAAGCAAAACTTTAGCCACGAATTACACGAATGGCACGAATAGGATTTCTCCTTATTTGTGTAATTCGTGTAATTCGTGGCTAAATCTTCTTATGGTAAAGATCGCATTAGCAATACACGGCGGGGCGGGGACGATACTCAGATCGCAGATGACACCCGCACTCGAAGCGGAATATCGCGGCGGGCTTGAAACCGCGTTAAAGATCGGCTGGGAGATACTGGAACAAGGCAGTTCATCGCTAGATGCGGTCGAGGCAACAGTTTGCTCGCTCGAGGATTTCCCCCTGTTCAACGCCGGACGCGGTTCCGTCTTCACCCACGAAGGCAAACAGGAAATGGACGCCTGCATCATGGACGGCCACAACCTCAAAGCCGGTGCCGTTGCATTCGTCAAAAATATCAAAAATCCGGTGCATCTAGCCCGCCTAGTAATGGAACGGACCGAACACGTCCTGCTCGCCGGCGACGGTGCAAACCAATTTGCCGAGCAGATCGGCGTGCATACCGAACCCGACGAATATTTCTTCACCGAACACCGCTGGCTGCAATTGCAGGAAGCTATTGCCGACGGCCGCATTCAGCTTGATCATGCCGTGGCAAAACCGATCGGAACCGTCGGTGCAGTCGCGTGCGACACAAACGGCCATCTCGCCGCCGCCACATCGACCGGCGGCATGACCAATAAAAAATTTGGCCGCATCGGCGACACGCCGCTCGTCGGCCTTGGCAATTACGCCGACGACACCTGTGCCGTCTCATGCACCGGTCACGGCGAATATTTTATGTTGGGTGTAACGGCTTATGACGTCGCCGCACGTATGAAATACAAGGGTTTGTCGCTCAAAGAAGCTGCCCGCGAAACCATCGACCACCTCACCAAGATCAACGGCGAAGGCGGCCTGATCGCAGTCGATACAAATGGAAACATAACGCTGCCATTCAACTCAGACGGTATGTATCGCGGTTACGTTACCTTAATCGGACAAATAAACGTCGAAATTTACGGTTCTTGATCCTGTTAAATTGCAACGCACTTTAGTGCGTGGTGCGATGCTGCATTTACCCCTTCTTCTCATTCACCATATCCCTATATTCCTGCACATAAGCAATATCTTTTGGCACGAGGTCGGCTAGCGTAACGACCAATTCGCCTTTGCGGCCGTATTTGATCGCGTGGTGGATTGCGGTGCGGCCGTCGGGGATGATACGTACCGTCGGGGTATTTTTGCTCTTCGCGATGCCCTCTTGC
Source organism: Chloracidobacterium sp. UBA3360 (assembly GCA_002360555.1). Lineage (GTDB taxonomy): Bacteria > Acidobacteriota > Blastocatellia > Pyrinomonadales > Pyrinomonadaceae > OLB17. The sequence continues at coordinate 4,421 of DEQS01000070.1, read as the reverse complement.
AGCAGCTTATGCAGATCCTCAGGGTCGCGTCCACGTAGATAATTTCCGGTGCGGATAACGATGCGGTCAAAATTATCGCCGGCGATCTTGCCAAATTCTCGAATATCATCGTCGCGACGGTCGCCGGTTCCGTTTAGAACAACGGTACGGTATTTATGCGGCAATTTGCCGATAAAATCAGCCAGGCCGCTGAGCCCGGCGGGGTTGTGAGCGTAATCCATCAACACCGTAACATCACCAACCTCGACAAAATTGAGACGTCCCGGCGTCTGAGCCGTGCCCGCGTTAAATGTGGACAGGCCGTTTCGTAGGTCTTCGAGCGACACGCCGTGGACAAAACACGCGAGCGTTGCCGCCAGCACATTTTGGATCATAAATTCGGCTCGTCCACCGTATGTCAGCGGAATGTTTGTAACCTTTTCAATGCGGACCTTCCACTTGCCCTTGAGGATCGTAACGTAGCCGTTCTCATAAACGCACGAAACGCGGCCGCGTTCGGCACGGCGTTTGATGACCGGATTGTTCTCGTCCATCGAAAAACAGACGACCTGGCCGTCCACGAGCTCTTTCATCTTGTAAACGAGCGGATCCTCGGCGTTGAGCACGGCGTAGCCCTTCTTAGAAACAGCACGCGGCACGACCGATTTCACACGGGCGAGATCCTCAAGCGTGTTCACATCTTTTAAGCCCAGATGATCGGCGGCGATATTCATCACGACGCCGATATCACAATGGTCAAAGCCCAGCCCCGAGCGGATAATACCGCCGCGAGCCGTCTCAAGCACCGCAACATCAACCGTCGGGTCTTTGAGCACAAGCTGTGCCGAAACCGGCCCGGTATTATCGCCAGCGACGATCTGCTGGTTGCCGATATATGTACCGTCCGTAGTTGTAAAGCCGACGGTGCGGCCGCTGTTTTTTAAGATATGAGCGATTAGACGTGTGGTTGTGGTTTTTCCGTTCGTGCCCGTGATCGCAAAGATCGGGATACGCGCCGGAGTTCCCGGTGGAAAAAGCATATCGATTACGTGCTCGGCAACATTGCGGCCAATGCCCTCACTGGGGGCCAGATGCATTCGAAATCCCGGAGCCGCATTGACCTCAATAATACCGCCGCCGTTTTCACTCAGCGGCTCGCTGACATTCGGCGCGATGACATCGACACCAGCCACATCGAGCCCGATGATCTTGGCGATTCGCTCAAACAGGAAAACATTTTCCGGATGGACCTCGTCCGTCCGGTCTATCGCCGTGCCGCCGGTCGAAATGTTAGCCGTGGTTTTGAGTCGTAATTCCTCGCCTTTTTTCAAAACGGTCTCAAGCGTATATCCGGCCTTTTCAATGCAACGCAGGGTCTGATTGTCAATATCGATCTCGGTCAGCACATTTTCGTGTCCATAGCCGCGACGAGGGTCGTCGTTCGTTTTGTCAATAAGCTTCTGGATCGAGCTTTTGCCATCGCCGACAACATGAGCCGGAACTCGTTCGGCAACCGCGATCAGACGGTTATTTACAACCAAAGCACGAAAATCTTCGCCGATTAGCTGCTTTTCGACGATGACCCAGCGCGAATATTCCTGAGCTTTTTGAAACGCGATCTTAGCATCTTCGAGCGTCTTAATACCGACCGTCGCCCCCTTACCATGATTGCCATCAAGTGGTTTGATTACTATAGGATAGCCGACACTATCTAATGTATCTTCGAGGTCTTCGATTTCACGGATTCGATACCCTTTTGGCACCGGCACGCCCATGTCACCAAGCAGCTTTTTGGTCGCGTGTTTGTTCCCGGCGATATCGACCGAGATCATGTTTGTGTTTACGGTAGTCGTCGCCTGAATTCGTTTTTGGTAAACTCCATAACCGAGTTGGACAAGCGATTGATCATTGAGCCTGATAAACGGAATGTCTCGATGATCTGCCTCTTCGACTAACGAACCGGTCGATGGCCCAAACCGCACATTCTCGCGGATCTCACGCATTTCCTGGATGTCTTTCGCCAAGCCGTCTTTGATCTCGGCTAGGTCCTTGCCCTCGGCCAGATCCAGCCACAAGCGAACAGCCGCACGACCCGCAAACCGGCCAACCTCTTCCTCAAGATAGCTGTAAACAACGTTATAAATACCTTTTTCACCCGTCTCCCGCGTCCGTCCATAACCGGTATCCATGCCCGCTAGCGTCTGCATTTCGAGTGCAAAGTGCTCGATCGCGTGTCCCGCCCAGGTTCCCTCTTCGACACGTTTTAGAAATCCGCCGGGTTCACCATAGCTGCACCCATGCGACTGCAGCGAAGGCAACGCATCGAGCATCCGGCCATAAAACCCTTTGATCTTATTCGTCGGCTTTTTCTCATACGTTCCGATATCGAGACGCATGATGATGAGCTTTTTCCAGTAGCCGCTCCAATAATTCGGCCCGCGAAGTGTACGTATTTCAAGGATTTCCATAATCGTATTTAACCAAGATCGGGCAATAAAAACTCATTTGGCGGCTGTATCGGATTGCGGTCGATGTAGTTATAAACCAACCCTTCACGCAGTACATGAAACTGGACGCCACAGATGCTAAAGGCTTCATTATCAGCAACTTCAGCAATCTCATTGAAAGTAATTTGCGAGCCATCAACAATAGTCGTCGAGCCCTGCCCATAGACCTCAAGCTTTCCTTTACCATCCAAAATGATAGCAGTATTCTCGTCAATTCCGATGCCTAAATTGTAGGGGTTGAATGAGACCGCGGTGATCAAACGGCTGATTCGTCCGCGTTCGCTAAAATGCTGATCGATGATGATGTTTTTTAGAAAACCTAGCCCCGGCGACAGACGGACCGCGTTTTTATGCGGATGCGAAGTCGGCTCGCCGCGAACGATCATCGACGTACTCATCGCCGCCGCACCTGCACTCGTTCCGGCCAAAACGACATCGGTTTCGCGCACCAGCTTACGTATCTTTTCCGCAAGCTTCGTACCGCCAAGCAGCGACACCAGCCGCATCTGATCGCCGCCGGTCATGATTATCCCGGTTATGCCTTCGCACAGCTTTTCGACATCGGCATTTACCACGTCCTGACGCGATGTCGCCCGCAAAACCCTCGGATTGGGGATGCCCAGATTCCTAAACGCCTGTGTATAAACGTCCGCCGCAAATTCCGGATAGTCCGACGCGACGGGTACGATCAGGATCTCTGCCTTATCGCCGCCCGCCAGCTCAAGAAACTTTTTCAAGATCCGCCGCTCGTTATATTTATCCTCTGCCCCGCCAATGACGAGCAGATGCCCGCCAATGATCTCGCGATCGTGAGATTCACTCATTACTTATTTATTACTGCTAAATTAAGAAAAACTTTACTTAAAGTTAGTGGAAAGAATGGGATAGGTCAAGAAACGATAGCCACAGAGTACACAGAGATCCCGGAGAAAATAATTTTTAGGCTCCGTGTTCTCTGTATCCTCCGTGGTGAATCTCCTGAAGATTTCTGACAGTGACGTGTTCCTCTGACATTTTGGTTCCGATCGCCTCGACGAGAGCCTCCGCACCTGTGATAGTGGTCACGCACGGCACGTTGAACTGCAGAGCGGCCTTGCGGATGGCCTTTTCGTCGTAATGCGAGGATTTGCCAAGCGGTGTGTTAATGATTAGAGCGATCTCGCCTTGGCGAATAAGATCGGCGATGTTCGGGCGGCCCTCGTTGACCTTAAAAACGGATTCACACTCAAGCCCGACCTCGTGCAGCCGGATCGCCGTGCCGTAAGTCGCAACGAGATCAAAACCGAGTTTATTCAGCCGCCGTGCAAGCACGACAGCTTGGCCTTTATCGGCGTTATTCACCGAGATAAATGCTTTTCCTTTGAGCGGCAGCCCGAGCCCCGCGCCTTCCATCGCTTTGCCGTACGCCTCGCCAAACGTTGCCCCGACGCCCATTACCTCGCCGGTCGAATGCATTTCGGGCCCAAGCACCGGATCGACACCCGCAAATTTTTTGAACGGAAACACCGGCGACTTAACAAATATGAACGGCACCGGCAGGATGTCGGGCAGGCTGAAATCCGCCAGTTTCTTGTCCCCCGCCATTACGAGCGAGGCGATCTTTGCGATCGGCACGCCCGTCGCTTTGGCAACAAACGGCACCGTCCGCGACGCCCGCGGATTGACCTCGATGACATAAACGCGATCGTCCTGGATGGCGTACTGGATATTCATCAGCCCTTTGACCTTGAGGGCGTTGGCGAGCAGCCGTGTGTAATGATGAATTGTTTCGAGATGTTCGGCGGCGATCTTTTGTGCCGGCAAAACGCTCGACGAATCGCCCGAGTGAATGCCTGCTTCCTCAATATGTTCCTGAATACCGGCAATTACAACTGCTGTTTCGTCGGCCAAAGCATCCACGTCAAGCTCGGCCGCGCGTTCGAGAAATTTGTCGAT
>DEQS01000014.1 GCA_002360555.1 Chloracidobacterium sp. UBA3360 | reverse complement strand
CTGCGCGTGAATAGGAAAAATGAAAAGTAAGATCGAGGTAAGGATGGCCAAATAGCGTTTTGTCTTTGTCATCATTACAAACCACCTGAGCTCGAACTGTTACAAAGATCTCATCGGCGGATAACTGTCAGTTATTACAGTGAAGATTGGCAGAAAGCAAATCGGCAGCCTTTTGTGCCAAATGAAAGGTGTTGGTGCCGGACGCAAAGCCCGTCTGGCACCAACTTGATTTGTTGTTCCAGGTTATTGCACGACTAAAGGTATTTGTGCGGCGATCTGTAGATCTATGAGCAGCCCGATCCGTTTGTCGAGTTGAAAAAAGAGCGCCGACTTTTTGCCGGGCAGCACTTTTGCCACCAGAGGAATGTATTTCAGCCTCAGGCTTGTGAACGATTTGTCGAGAGTGATAGACCGCTGATTCAGACTAGCGGCCGTTGCATCAGTGAGTTTTTCAAAGTTAGCCCCATATTCTTCGATAAGCTTGATCCTTGAATCGAAGAGTTTTGCTTGTTCGGCCGTGTATTGGTCGTAAACAGGCCAGAATTTTGTTGCCTCGGTGTCCGTCAAGGTCATATTGAGCGCCATAAACTGCTTTTTACCCGACCGAAGGTCTTGGCGCATCAGCGCCACATACTTGTCATATTCGGCCTTGGCGTCACTGGTTTGTGCTTTTACTACGCCACCTGAAACGAGGAATAGTCCGACCAGTACAAAAGCCGCAAAAACTGTCTTTTTCATAATATTAATTAACTCCTTATGTTCAATAAGCGTCGCTACCGCTCTTTCATTATTTCCACACCTTGATATTCGCCAGGTTCCAAGGATTTTGTAGGGCCTCGATCTCAAGCCCCTCTTCCTTATTAAGCTTGAGCTTTGCCGCCGGCATCAGTGTTCCGGTGCTTTTACCTTTTTCTTTGCTGATAATTATTTCACCCATCGAGAGAGAATAGTCCATCGATCTTGTCGACCCCCAACTTTCCGCGAAAGCGATCGGACGATCGGTGACGAAACGGATCTTTCGGCTGCCGTCCGCCATCTTGAATTCACGAATGTAGTTGACATCAAACCCGAGTGTGCCCGTGATTCGTATGCGCCCTTTTGAGCTCATTTTCTCGACAGCATTCACGAGCCCCTCAGAGCCTTTTTCAGCGAATGCATCCAGAAGCGCTTTCTGATCGTCCGCCGTCGAATATTCGTTGATGATCAGATCTATGTTGATCATCCGCCCCATCTGTGTCCCAGTACCCATTGATGTTGCACTGATCTGTACTGTCTTTTGCTTTTGGGCAAAAGCATCAACACCGAGAGTCAACAAAACCGCTATGGCGACCACCATGAATCCGAAGTATTGTTTTCCGATTAATTTCATTTTTTTGATCTCCTTTTGATGACGGTATTTACAAGTGTCGGGTCAAATGGTTCAACACTTGCCTATCACTCATTGGAGCAAAGTCTATTCGAGACTTTCCTAGGCAACAACTGTCATTTTTTATAGGCACGGCTGAAATACTAACGTGATAGCTTCCGTGATACTGACTGCGGAGGATCCTAAAAATTAGTCAAAAACGGGAATTTATTATGACCATGTTCAAACCATGTAAGAAAATCGCGCATCAACACAATGTAAACCTATTTTCGAAACCTGTTAGTTGTTACAGTATCTTTCCCACAAAAACTACTTAGTTTATAAGGGTAGGATCTGGATGATTCAGTTTGGCGTTTTGTGTTCGTCCATTACCTTTGATCCCCTGGGGCAAAAATGTCTATTAATGCGCAAAACCCAACGCATCGTCGCATTCTGATCGCCGAAGACAATCGGGAGATGCGAAATACGATACTCCATCTCGTCGAAAATGATTACGAGGTTGTCGGAACAGTCGGCGATGGCCGGGCGTTGATCGACGCAGCTGCTGAACTAGAGCCTGAAATAGGAGTGTTTGATATCTCAATGCCTATTGTGAATGGCATCGAGGCGGCCATTCAGATCAGGAAACAAGGGTCGCAAATGAAGATCGTATTTTTGACTGTCAACGAAGACACCGATTTTATTGATGCCGCTTTTGATGCCGGTGCGAGCGGCTATGTCGTAAAACGCCAAATGGCATCCGATCTGTTGACGGCCATTCACGAGGCCCTCCAAGGGCGTACTTTCATATCCTCCTGCTGCCCATTGCCGGACGGCTATGCTCCGCAAAATTAACCAACCAGTATCTTAGAATTGAACTTCGAATCTTTTGAGCACGACGCCGCTCGCTTTGTACGCAATCTTTACAGTCAGCACCCGGTGCCAGTTCAGAATCGGAGACCGAGATTCATCTTCGGTTGAGAAGCATTACCATTTATCAAAAGTTGTGGGCGAAACCCTGTGCAAGTTAACACCCTGCACAAATATTGATCTGTTTTGGCATATTTTTGTACAAAGCCTAACCGCTATCCCCTTTCTACTAAATAGTCCTTATTTTATGTGGCGTTTTAGTGTTAAACGTGTTAAACTTTCTTAGGTGGATTCTTTATCCCCACACAATGTCCGCTTTGCAACGGCTCGCATCCCACCGCTATCTCCCGTTATGAATCGAGAAGCCATCTCAAAATATGCCAAACATACGATTGTCCTCATAGGAGCGATCTGCTTCGTGACGGCGCTTGCCGACCTGCCGTTAATTGCGGTGAGTTGGGGGTTTTTGCTGGTTATTGCTTTTTCGACCATCGTGGCTCCGCGCATGAGCCTAGAATTACCGCGTTCACGTTTTGCCATCAGCTTTTCGGACGCGGCGGTATTTCTGGCATTTCTGTATTATGGTGGGCCCGCCGCGATAATCGTCGCGGCGCTTGAAAATCTTGCAAGTTGTCTTTACCTCCGGTCAAAGGGTTTTCAACTTAGCCGTTTGATGATCCTGACCAACGTCGCGATAAATTCGATATCGATCTCCCTCACATATCTCGCTTGGCTGTACATTCCTCAGTTGCCTTTCGTGAACTTGGTGGCCGGGACGACCCAGCATCTGGTTTCAACGCTCGGATGCATGGCGATAATGCAATTTGCGACGTCTTCGATCTTGGCGGCGATCGTCCGTTCGACGAGTGATGGTTCTAGCCTGTGGACGACCTGGAAACGGGATTGTTTTTCGAGCTCGTTGACGCAGATGGTCGGAGCGGCTCTGGCGGGCATTGTCTATAAGCTCATATATTTCGGCGATCTGCTGACCGGCCTGATAGCGTTCACCGCCCTAGCCATTGCATATTTTGGCTATCGTCAGTCGATTAATAAGGTCGGCGAGGCGATGCATCAAGCTGAATCAGCCGAACGCGAAAAGGCTGAGGTCGAGCGTGAACGCCGTCGTGAGGCCGAAAAACACGCATCGCAACTAACGCTCTCGCTCGAAAAAGAAGAGCTTGCTAATGAGGCCTTGCGCAAAAGCGAAAAGGATCTGCAGCACGCTGCTCTTTATGATTCGCTCACCGATCTGCCAAACCGCAAGCATTTCGGCGATATCCTGCGAAAACTTATCGAGCGGTACAAGAATGATCCAAAGGCAAGTTTCCAAATTTTGTTCCTAGACATTCGGAAATTCAAGAACATTAACGATAGTCTCGGACACACCCTTGGAGACAAAGTTTTGATGGTCGCCGCTAAGCGATTTGTCCGTATGGTCAACTCAGCGGACATGGTTGCCCGTATAGGCGGAGACGAATTTGCGATCATTCTCAAAGATCTCGGCACGAGCGGCAAGGCTCAAAAGGTCGCCCGGCGCATCTTTGACAGCATCGCACAGCCCTTTAGCCTTAGCGGCAATCGCATCAGCCTGAGCGTGAATATCGGTATCGCTCCCTGCGATGCCGAATACAACACTCCCGAAGAGATACTCCGCGACGCAGACATTGCGATGCATTACGCCAAAGAGAAAAACAGCGGAGTTGCCGTCTTTACCAAAGACCTTCGCGAGCGTTTCCTCGAACGCGTCCGTTACGAAAACGACCTGCGCAGTGCGATAGACCGCGACGAGTTGACGATGCACTACCAGCCGCTGGTCGATCTACAAAGCGGCGGCCTGCTTGGTTTTGAAGCGCTTCTGCGTTGGCATCACAGCGAATTTGGCCAGATCCCGCCAAACAAATTTATACCGATCGCCGAGGAATCAGGCCTTATCATCCCGATCACCAAATGGATACTTGAAAGCACTTGCAAGCAGCTCGCGGCTTGGCAAAAGATCGATCCGACATACCGCGACCTGATCGTCAGCGTAAATATTTCAGGCAAACATTTGTCCAACGATGACCTGATCGACGACGTTGAGAACGCTCTCGCCATTTCAAAGATCGACCCCGCGTCGCTCAAACTCGAGATCACCGAAAGTGCCGCGATGGAAAATGCCGAGCACACGATCAGCGTGCTCAACCGGCTCAAAGCTCTCGGCGTCCAGCTCAGCATCGACGATTTTGGCACCGGTTATTCGAGTCTCAGCTATCTGCACCGTCTGCCGTTCGACACCTTAAAGATCGACCGCTCGTTCGTTATTGCGGTCGGCGAAAACGGCGAAGATTCGGAGATACTCCAGACGATCATCTCGCTCGCCAAAAATCTAAAGAAAAAGGTCATTGCCGAGGGCATCGAGACCGAAGCCCAGCTTTCGCTGCTGCAAAATCTCGGCTGCGATTACGGCCAGGGCTACCTACTCTCACGTCCGCAGACCCGTGACAAAGCCGAAGCCGCCCTTTATGAGCATCGAAACTGGCTCCCAACAGCTTTCGAAAACAGCGTCGCTGATGTAACGAATACGGTCGCCGAGAACGCCCCTGCCTTTTAATTTCCACATACAATTTTGCTTTCGACGTATCGCGTCTTATACTTAGCGAAAATTCATTTCGCAAAGGAGTATGTACGCAATATGTTCAAGAGAGCTTTATTCTTATTGGTTATTTGTGCGTTTCTGACGTCAGCCGTCCCTGCACAAAAATTTGATTACCCCAAACCGCGTCGTGGCGATCAGGTCGATAATTTTCACGGCACATCCGTTGCAGATCCTTATCGATGGATGGAAGAAACGGAGACCGCCGAAATGAAGTCTTGGATCGAAGCTGAGAACAAGATCACCGACGCATATATTCAAGCGATCCCGCAGCGGGCAAAGATCAAAGAGCGTCTAACCGAACTCACCAATTACGAGCGTTTCGGTGCCCCGGCAAAGATCGCCGACGGATTTTACATCTACACCAAAAACGACGGTCTCCAGAATCAAAGTGTTTGGTACAAGGCCAAATCCATTGACGATCCGGGTACGGTATTTTTCGATCCGAATAAACTCCGGGCTGATGGCACTGCCGCGTTGAACGGTTCAAATTTCACCGACGACGGGAAACTTTGGGCATACGGCGTTTCCGAAGCCGGCAGCGACCGCACGACCTGGCGCGTTCGAAACACCGTCACCGGAGAAGACCTACCGGACACGCTCGCACCAAACCGTCAGGGTGTCTCGGCTTGGCTTAAGGACAATAGCGGCTTCTATTACAGCAGCTATGCCCCGGTGAAAAAGGGCGAGGAACTCAAACAGACAACGCTGTTCCAAAAGATCTACTTCCACAAACTCGGTACGCCGCAGTCGGAAGATTACGTTGTTTATGAACGCCCCGACAACGGCGAATATTTTAGCAACGCGGAGATCTCCGAAGACGGCAACTGGCTCCTGATCACGGTCGGCAAAGGCACCGAGCGGATGAACATGGTCTATTTCAAAAACCTGACCATGGAAAAAGCCCCGATCGTACCGCTTGTTGAAAATCTTGAAAATAGCTGGAATTTCCTCGGCAACGACGGTTCGACTTTTTACTTTGAAACGGACAAAGACGCACCACGCGGCAAGGTCGTTTTACGCAACGTGCTCGACCGTTCGTTGATTTGGAAAGATGTCGTTCCGCAATCGGCCGACACGCTCAATGGTGTCAGCTTTATCAACAACCAGTTCGTCCTCAATTATCTGCAGGACGCTTCGACGGCTTTCAAGATCTATGAAACGAGCGGCAAGTTCGTCCGCGATGTGAAATTGCCGGGTATTGGTTCGGCTGGCGGCTTTGGCGGCAAACGCACCGATACCGAGACGTTTTACACCTACTCGAGCTTTAACGCCCCGCCGACCATCTATCGTTACGACATGAAAACGGGCGAGAGCAAGGTCTTTCGCAAAGCAGGCGTAAAATTTGACCCGACGCAGTACGAAGTTGAAAGGGTTTTTTACCCTAGCAAGGACGGCACTAAGGTGCCGATGTTCCTGACATATAAAAAAGGCCTCAAACGCGACGGCAGCAATCCGACGCTGCTTTACGGTTACGGCGGATTTAATATTTCGACAACGCCGGGCTTTTCGGCTTCGCGTGTGGCTTGGCTCGAAATGGGCGGTGTTTACGCGTCGGCGTGTCTTCGCGGCGGAGCTGAGTATGGAAAAGACTGGTGGAAAGGCGGTTCGCGGCTCAACAAGCAAAATACATTTGACGATTTTGCCTGGGCCGCAAAATGGCTGATCGCCAACAAATACACCTCGACGCCAAAACTCGCGATCCAAGGCGGCTCAAACGGCGGCCTGCTTGTCGGTGCGACGCTCAATCAGCATCCCGATCTGTTCGGAGCGGCGATACCGCAGGTTGGCGTGATGGATATGATCCGCTTTGATAAATTCACCATCGGCTGGGCGTGGCGCTCCGATTATGGCGACCCGACAAATGCCGAAGATTTCAAGGTGATGTACGCCTATTCGCCGTATCATAACGCCAAACCGGGCACCAAATACCCGCCGACATTGGTGACAACAGCCGATCACGATGACCGCGTGTTCCCTGCTCATTCGTTCAAATACACGGCCGCGATGCAGCACGCCCAAGCGGGAGATGCACCTGTCCTGATCCGCATCCAAACCCGAGGCGGCCACGGAGCCGGCTTACCGACCGCACTCGCGATCGAGCAGCAAGCCGACATCTACGCATTCCTCGTAAAAAGCCTTGGGATGAAATAGTTAGAACCACCTGCGTAAGCGGGTGGGTTCCTTTAAGCTTTAGGGGGCAAGCACGGTGCTTGCCTCTTTTTTCTTGCAACAAGCTCCTAACGGTGCTATATCTTTTTTGACACGATATGAAGTTTCAAAAAGGAATATTGAGCGACGATAAGCCCGCAGCCCCGGCATCACCGCAGCCGCAAGCCACTCCGCAACCTGCTGCTCCGGTTGTCGTTGAAAAAGACCGCCTATTCCAAACCGTCAAAGAGGAAACCGGCAGCGAGCGCAATTATCTCAAAGTCCTGGGCATCGTCGTCGGCCTGGTCGTCATTATCGGAGGCATCGTCTTTTACCTGACTCTGCCCGGCGTCGGCGATCAAGTTCGGGGTTCGACGCAAATGGAGATGGCCGTCCGCGATCATTTCCTGACAAAAGAAAAACGCACCGCCACCGACATCACCTTTTACCAATGTGATAAATATTTCTGGGCCCGCGTCGGCGTCGAGGTTCGCAGTGACATCAAAACAAACCCAATCTACGCCCTCGACAAATACGCCGCCCGCATCGAGCCAACGGGAAATGCGTTCAACATTACCGCCACGCCCGTCACATCACCTGAGATCGACGTTCCCTGCCGTTAATGTTTATTTCTGATCGGGAGTCCAGTCTGCGTCAGGCATCGCTGGTTGAGGCTGATCGGCGAAGACGTTTTTGGCTGAGACATCGGCATAAATGAAATTTTCCGACGGCACAGGAGCCTCGTGCAGCCGCCTGAGCATCGCGAGCTGTCCGGCATGGGTCATCGCATCCGAAAACGGCCCTTGCAGAAACTTCTCTTCGGTGATCCCTTGAAACTCTTCGCCCCGCTCAAACCGACCGCTCAGATCCTCGAGCATCTCGTGAAACGCGTTTATATCATCCTCAAAAACATCCGGCGTCGGCCGGTCATAAGTGCCCCCGATAAAAAACGTCCGTGCATAGCCCAACACGCTTCGCATATGACAGATCAGTTCATGCGGCGTCCTAACACCATGCCCCGCGTCAAACGAAACAAAGCCGTCAGGTGCGTCTCTCAACGCCTTTTGCGTCCTGTAAGCTAATGCCGCCAAAAAATGCCGCAGCATTTCATTTTTGATAGGATCGTGCATAACCACCTCAAAGAAATAATACGATCAGCGGTGAAATGTACAAAATTCTTTTGGCTCCGAGCCGGACTTGAAGGTTTTTGCCTGTTTGTCGGGGCAATTGATGGTCGCGCGGTTTCCGGTCACAGGACAAATCATGATCGTCACGCTGCCGCCCGTCTCGCCGGGGACACGGGCCTGTCCCGAAGGCGCGGCTCCGCTTGGGGGTTCGGTGCCGTCTTGCCAGGTTTGATTGACTGGCGTCGGGCTTGGCGTTTTGCTGGGCAGTGTATCGTCAGGAATAACGTCATCCATTGGCAGTATCGAGCGGTTTGGGACCGTGCCGGTTATGAATATCTCGATGCGGCGAAACTCGGCAGGGACGTTGGTCACGTAGATCTCAGGCTCTGGGACGGGCGGCAGCTCTTCGGTGTACGGTGTGGGTTCGCCTTTGGGTGTAACAGGAGTCGGGATCGGCGTCGGCGTTGGGCCTATATCACCGAGAGTGTCTAGTTCGCGGATGAGGGCACCGTTGCGGATATCGATCTCGGCTTTGCGGATACCGGCGGGCATTGCCCAGTCGCCGTTCCATTCGGGGTGGGCTGCGAGTGCCTCTTTCATAAAATCGGCCCAGATCGGCATTGCCGAATCGGCACCTTTCATTCCGAGGTCATCGCCGTTGTCAAAACCGACATAAACCACGACTACAAGCTCCGGCGTAAATCCGGCAAACCAACCGTCACGCGAGGTGCCCGTTTTTCCTGCAAATGCCGTTTTTCCCGGGCTATTACGAAAACCCCAGCTCTGAGCCTGAGCCGCGGTACCGCGGTTGATGACATCTTTCATCATGTCATCCATCACATACGCGACGTCGGGCCGCACGACATTCTTACGATCGGGCGTGGACAAAACACTCGTTCGGCCGTCGCCCGATGTTACCCGCGTGATAGGCGTCGGCAGCACTCGGTCGCCGAGATTTGCAAACATCGTGTACGCCGTCGCCACCTGCAAGGGCGTCGCCTCCGCCGTACCAAGAGCCATCGACGGATAGGCCTTTTCGACCTTTGGCAGGCCGGCTTTTGTAGCCAGATTCATCACCTTGCCGATATTTAGCTGCATCGCGAGATCAACGGTGATGACGTTTTTACTTTTAACCAAAGCGTCACGGAGCGTCGTCTCTTTATTGGAAAATGTGTCGCCATAATTATTTGGAGCGTAGGTTTCTGTGCCAAATGTAAATGTCCGCTTTTCGTCTTTGAGAATGCTCGCCGCTGTAAATTGCCGAGTGCCGCTGTCGTACGCCGAGTTGATCGCTGTCGCGTAAACAAAGGGCTTAAAGACCGAACCCGGCTGTCGCATCGCGTCGGTAGCACGATTAAACTGATTCTCAAGATAATCACGCCCGCCGACCATCGCGACGATCTCGCCTGTCTTTGGCCGGATGGCCACAAGCGAAGCGTTCAGTCCCTGTTTCTTTGGAAAAAATTTGTCGAGAGCCGCAAGACGCTTATTGACGATCTCGTAAGCGGCCCGCTGCAGGTCGGGGTCGATAGACGTGTAGACACGTAGATGCTGCAAAGCCTCGGGGTCGTTCACTATTTTAGGCAGCTCCTCGATGGCGTACTGCGAAAAATATGGCATGCCCTGTAGATCCTTAGTATTTGAGATCTGTTTCAGTACGATCGGCTCTTGTTTGTACTGAGCGAATTGCTCGGGCGTGATCTCGCCAACCTCCTGCATCGATTCGAGCACCTGATTACGGCGTTCGGTGACCTTTGCGAGATTTTTGTACGGATTGTAACGGTTCGGGCTGCGAATGATGCCCGCAATAAATGCCGCCTCGGCTGTTGTTAATTGGGACACGTCCTTGCCAAAATAAGCATTCGAGGCCTCGCCCACTCCATAGATCGACACGCCTGACTGCTGGCCGAGATAGATTTGATTCGCATACAGCGTAAAGATCTCCTGCTTGTTCAAACGCGTTTCAAGTATCACGGACATATACGCCTCGGTGATCTTGCGTTCCCAAGTCTGGTCCCGCGTCAGGAGCAGGTTCTTTACTAGCTGCTGTGTGATCGACGAGCCGCCTTGATTCGAAAGCGGAGTATTTTCCTCAGTATCGTAACGCCGCCATAACGCACGAGCGATACCCCGAAGATTGACACCGTAATGCTCAAAAAACGCCCGGTCCTCGGTCACGGTGATCGCTTTGACGAGATGTGCCGGGATGTCGTTGAACGTCACCGTCTTTCGACGTCCATCGCCCTCGGCGGCGATCGAGCTGAGTATTTTAGGCTCAAGCTTCGCCTCGTTCAACTGTGAGTTCGCATCGCGGTCGCCGATCGCCGCCACGCTTTTTTGATCTTTTGAAAACTTTACCGACAAGGCGTGAAAAACCTTTTGCCCGTCGATCATGCCGGTCATACCAGGCTCAATGCCGAGCACGTCACCGTCAACGACATACCGGCTGCGGGACGCGTCAGCCTGATTGTTCCGCTCGATGTAGCCAGCTGATTTGAGATATTCGATCATGGCAGACATCGTCGTTGCTTCGCCGACCTTGAGCGTCTTTGGCGCGGAATATATGCCCGCCGATGCCGTATAGACCTCGCCACTCAGTAATTTCTGATCGATGCGGTCGGAAAAATCAAACCAAAAATACGTCAACGTCAAAAACACGCCGAGCATCATTATCAGGGCGATCGAGACTGTCCAGCCATTAAAGATCATCCGCAAGATCCGCCGAAAACGTGACGGCGGCGGGGCTTGGTACGCCGACGCCGGACGGCGCAACTTTACCCAGCCTTTGGGCGGCATCTTTGATCTAGCGGTCTTTATTGGTGCGTTATCCTGCATCGAAGGGTTGGAATTACGAAGACGAAGTGAGATTATCATCTTCGGCGGGAACCGTTTATATTTTAGCGAGTTTTACGCCGCAATGTCGAATAAATTCTCTTCCTATGACCGTCGGTATTTTCACCACTCTTACCAGATTAACGCGTCGCAGATTGATCTTTGCCTCGATGATCGTGGTAGCAATGATCGCGATCGGAGGTGCCGGATTCAGATTTTTCGAGCAAGATAGCTGGCTTGACAGCTTTTATTTCGCCGCCCAGACCGTTACGACCGTCGGTTACGGCGACCTTGCACCAGTAACACCTGCGGGACGAGTTTTTGCGATATTATTAATGCTAACGGGCGTCGGTACGGTCCTCTATGCATTAACGTTGCTAGCCCAGACCGTCATCCAGTCCGAAATGGTCGAGGTTTTTGACCGTCGGCGAAAAATAAAAGAGATGGAAAAATTAGAAGGCCACTATATTGTCTGCGGGGCGGGGCGCGTTGGGCGGCGGATCATCCGCAACCTACAGAATCAAAAGCTAACGCACGTAATTCTCGAAACAGATGAGAAGCGACTCGCCGAGCTTGAGCCCTTCGATTCCCATCTGATCATAGGTGATGCGACGTTGGAAGAAAATTTGATCAATGCTGGCGTAATGCGGGCCAAGGGCCTCGCTAGCTGCCTGCCAGACGATGCCGCAAACGTCTATGTTGTTCTGACAGCACGCGGTCTCAACCCGGATCTGCACATCGTCGCGAGAGCCGTCGAAGAGCAGGCAGAACCGAAATTAATTCGAGCCGGTGCCAGCCGTGTCGTCGCTCCTACGATCATTGGCAGCCAATCGATGGCCAGAGCCCTGCTAAAACCGGCGATAGCCGACTTTATGGACTCAATTGTTGCAGAATCGTTAGATCTGGTCTTTGAAGAGATAACTATCGCCGCGGGGTCTCTCTATTCTGATAAATATTTGAAAGATACTAATCTGATGAGCGAACTCAGCCTGATCGTTGTTGCAATCCGTCGTAAAGACGGAGCCCTCACCTTTCACCCAAACGGTGAGACGCTCATAAATGGCGGCGACCTTCTAATAGTTATCGGAAAAGCCGAATCAGTACAGCAACTCGTCGAAGCAAATACATAATGAAAGTCTTGGTAACAGGCGGTAGCGGATTTCTCGGCACGCACATCCGGCGTTTTTTTGACGCCGATGACCTGTCGCGTCGTTCGGGCCTCGATATTTTGAATGTCCAGGATGCAAAGATGGCCGGTGAATATGACGTCATCATCCATCTCGCCGCCGAACTCGATAAATCACCCGACAACGCCGAGAGCGTTTTTCGCACAAACGTTGAGGGTACGGTCAATCTGTTGCGTGAGGTGAAACAAAACGCCGTTTTTATCTTTGCCTCGACCAAAGATGTCTATGGCCGCTTTGCGGATAATTACGCGACCGTGCCGGAAACCTGTCCGACAACGTACTCCGGCCAATCCGCCCTTGAGTGGTCAAAGCTCGTTGCCGAACGATACGTCGAGTATTACGCCAACAAACGCGGCTATCGATCGTGTATTTTTCGACTCTCGACCATATATGCCCCCGCGAGCGACGGCAACGTGTCAAATTTTGTCGGACATTATGTTGATGCAATAAACAAAGGCGAACCGCTCGCCCTGCCCGCAAAAGGCATGCCGACGCGGGATCTGCTGCATGTTGATGATCTGGCCAGCGCGTGTAAGGCATTTGCCGATTCGATAATCCGCCACGGCCTATACAATCTCGGCGGCGGACCGCGAAATGCCCTGACTTTACGCGAGACGGTCGCAAAACTCGAAGAGGTATCAGGCTATCAAGCGATCATCGACGAAGACGCCGACATCCCAGCCCCCGCACCGATGAATTATGTGACGGACCTAAGCCTCGTCACACAAGAACTCGACTGGTCACCAAAGATCCGCCTAGACGAAGGATTAAAGTCACTTTTTTGATGAAAATAATTGTACGCGGTACAAACTGGATCGGCGACGCGGTAATGTCAGTGCCCGCTTTGCGCGAGCTGCGGCGGATATTTCCCGATTCGCACATCACGCTGCACACGCGTTCGTGGGCGGACGGGCTCTTTCGCGATGCTGATTTTATTGACGAATTGGTCACTTTTGACAAGCACCGATGGGCGATAAAGGATGTCTATGATAATTCACAGTTTTTAATGGATGACGGTTTTGAACTAGCGATATTGCTGCCAAATTCGTTTGAAGCTGCAATTACATCATTTTTGTCGCGAATCCCTCGCCGCATCGGCTATAACAAAGATATTCGCGGGCTGTTACTGACTGATCCGATCGCCGTCCCCGAGTGGAAAAACCGCCGTCACGAGGTTTTTTACTATCTGAATCTGATCGGCGAAGTCGAACGCCGCGTTCTCGGACGCGAAACTGTTGTCAATGCAATCCCCGATACAGCTATCAACGTGTCCGAAGAGCGTATATTTGCGGCACGCTCCTTATTAATGGCCGCAGGTGTCGACCTTTCAAAAAAGACTGTCGCTCTAGGCGTCGGATCGACCAACTCGCGGGCAAAACGTTGGCCCGCCGAGCGTTATGCTCAGCTTGCCGACAAACTTATTTCAGATTTGGACGTTAATGTTATTCTTGCCGGGTCGCCGGATGAGGCAGATATCGCGGCAGCAGTCGTTGGACTTTCGTCAAAACCGCTAATAAACCTGAGCGGAAAGACCGATCTTGGTGAGGCGGTCGCTATTTTGAGTGTTGCCGATCTGCTTATTTCTAATGATATGGGGCTCGCACACGTTGCTCCGGCGGTCGGAACGGACACGATTACCATATTTGGCCCGACAAACCCCGAAACAACGCGGCCTTTTGCTCAAAATGCTGAGACAATAAGAAAAGCGGTCGAATGCTCGCCGTGTATGCTCCGCGATTGCCCGATAGATCATCGCTGCATGACGCAGATCTCGGTCGAAGAGGTTTTTGAGGCGGCAAAAAATAAGCTGTTCCCTCCTATTTTCGACGATGTTTATGATGATATAGAAGATGAGGTTTTGCCTGTAATAAGTTGATACCACTCTATTTATGAAAAGACCGGCCGTATTTCTCGACCGCGACGGAACATTGATCGAAGAGGTCAATTTTTTGTCGCGCGTTGAGGATCTGCGGCTTTTTCCATTCACCGCAGATGCGGTAAGACTGCTCAAAGACAGTGGTTATCTCGTGATCGTCGTCACAAACCAGTCCGGCATCGGCCGCGGGATCTACACTGAGGACGATATGCACGCCATCCACGCCCAAATACAGGTCGAGCTCGATAATGCTATCGACGCCTTTTATTTTTGCCCGCATTTGCCTGATGGAGGTTGCGAATGCCGAAAGCCTGGTTTAGGGATGATCGAGTCTGCTCTAGCAAATTTTGATATCGATCTTGAAAGGTCTTGGATGGTTGGTGATAAGAAGATAGATGTCGAGACGGGAATCATTGGAAACATGTTAACCGCTTTAGTTTTAACAGGTTACGGGGCAGAACATCAAGCAACGTTTGAAATCCAACCTACGCTTATTTCAACCGATCTCCACGATGCTGTAAAAAGCATTCTTAGTACAAAATCAAACGGGTCGATCTAGCTGATCCCACTAACTCCGTCCGAAATCATCGTCCAGCCGCACAATATCATCCTCACCAAAATAATCGCCGGTCTGCGTCTCGATAAAGACGAGCAATTCGTCAGCGTGAGGGTTTTCTACTCGGTGGGCAATTTCGGTCGGTATGTCAATGGCTTCGCCTGTATTGACTAGTTTTTCAACGCCGTTTAATGTTACTTTAGCAGTGCCGGAAACGACGTACCAATGTTCTGCCCGGCGTGAATGTTGCTGATAACTCAGACGTTTCTCCGGTAGAACCTCGATCCTCTTTACTTTGTAATTTTCGCCTTCGTCCAAGACGGTGAAACTGCCCCAGGGACGGGTGTCGAACAGGGGCGAGTTGTTTTGAACGTTATTAGTTTCCATATTCGAGACCTCCGCAGAATATGCCCAGTTTAGACGAAAAGGAGCCGCCAGCCAATTCCCGGCAGATGCAACGCATTCAAACGCTGATAATCGGGCGTTTGATGGTTATCTTTCTGCTGCTGGTAACAAGTTGGATGTGGTCCAGCGGCACCTTGCGGTTATCCTTTGAAAACTTTCCGCAGGGGCTTTTCCTCGTCTTTTTGATATCCGTCGGCCTGACGATCGCGTATTTCTTTATTTTACGCCTCAGTAATAATTATGCGTGGCAGATACGGTCACAATTCTTTCTCGACTCCCTGCTCATTACATGGCTGGTTTGGAGAACGGGTGATCTTTCATCCCCGTACATAACGCTCTACATTGTAATGATAAGCGTCGCGAGCTTTTTTATGCGGCCGCTGTCCACAATTTTCATCGCAGTCGTGTGTGCATTTTTACTGGTATCAATGTCGGTTCTGACCGGCAGCGGAGTGATCGACAGCTATGGCACGGCACAAACGGCGGGAAAAGCCGTGCAGATAGTCAGTTTTCATATCGTCGCATTGCTGGTCGTGGGTTTGCTTGCGTCAAAACTATCAGACCGGCATTCGTCTGGCGAAGAGCTTGCCGAAACCGCCAAAACACTCGCCAATCTTCGCGTCGTTCACGAACGCATAGTCGAGTCGATCCGCTCCGGTCTCGTAACGACGGATCTGGACGGCAATATCTACACATTTAACGCCGCAGCGACCGAGATAACCGGTTACCGGCTCGATGAACTGCAAGGAAAGCCGATCAGCACGATCTTTGGTGATATTCATGAGCAAACCGATCTATCGTTGTCGGCAGCTGGTAACGGTGAGCAATTGCCGCGATTTGAAACAGATCTGCTTACGCCTGAGGGCTTTGCGGTTCGAATTGGATTTAGCGTTTCGCTTCTATTTAGTGAGGAAAACGAAGCTTCCGGGCTGATCATCACCTTTCAGGATCTAACAGAGATCCGTTCGATGGAAGAAAGTGTCAGACGCAAAGACCGTCTTGCCGCAGTCGGGCGTGTGGCGGCCGGGCTGGCTCACGAGATCCGCAATCCGCTCGGGGCGATGCGTGGTGCGATACAGGTGCTTGAATCAAATACCGATCGCACCCCGGTGCAAATAGGCCTAATGGATATTGTCCTTAAAGAATCGGATCGATTGAACAGCATAATTACTAACTTTTTGAGCTACGCGCGGCCCGCAGCGGTTGATTTTGCTGAGACGGATGTCGCGGAGGCAATAAAAGATACGCTGACGCTGCTCAAACACAGCCCTGACGTTCAAGAAAACCATATATTAAAAGACGATATTGGTACGAATCCGATTATCATCTCGGCAGATTCAGCCCAATTAAAACAGATCTTTTGGAATCTCGCCCGCAACGCGATCCAGGCAATGCCCGACGGCGGTGAACTTAGCGTCAGCCTATCGTCCATTCCAAATAACCGCATCCGGATCATTTTTGAGGATACAGGCAAAGGAATGTCCCGGGAACAGGTCGAACAGCTTTTCGAACCGTTCTCAAACTCAACATCGGGCGGCACCGGGCTTGGACTTTCGATCGTCTATCAGATCGTCAAAGATCATAATGGTGCGATCAACGTTCGCAGCCTTGAGGGTAAAGGCACGACCATCACCGTCGAACTGCCGAAAGACAACCGGCGTACGGCATCAGACCCGAATATTGAGGTCGAAAGGCCGACTAAATTAAAGCAGTTTTTGAAAGTATCCGATGACGAACAATAAATACAGCTTGAATTGACGGGCTCAATTCTGTGAAAATATAACAAAGAGGTGGCAAACGCGTTCCTCGACCTTTTTTTAGCCGACCAGACATCTTAAATGGCAAATATACTGATCGTTGACGACGAGCAAAGTTATCGACAACTCTTGAGTCTCGTATTTGAGGAACAAGGTAATTATATCCGCACGGCGATGAACGGCCGTCAGGCCCTCGAAGCCCTACGGGCTGAACCCGCCGATATTATTATCTCCGACGTCAAGATGCCTGACATGGACGGCATCGAGATGCTGCGGGCCGTGCGCGAGACATCTCCTGACCTCGGCGTTATCCTGATGACAGCGTTTGCCTCTGTCGAAACGGCCCGCGAAGCTTTCAAACTCGGAGCTGACGATTTTATTCAAAAGCCTTTCGACGTTGAGGAATTAAAGCTCATTGTCCGCAAGACGCTTGAAAAACAAGCTCTCATCGATGAGAACAGAGCTTTCAAACGTGCCCAGCGTGATCGCGGCAGTATCAAAAACATCGTCGGCTCGTCATCAAAAATGACGGCGATCTATCAAATGATCGAAACGGTCGCCGAGGTACAATCGACCGTTCTCATAACGGGCGAAAGCGGAACCGGAAAAGAATTAGTCGCTCGCGCGATCCACGACCTCAGCCCGCGGGCCGAAAAACCCTTTATTTCGATCAATTGCGGTGCATTTACAGAAACCCTGCTCGAATCAGAGCTGTTCGGTTATATAAAAGGTGCCTTTACCGGTGCAAACGCAAACCGAAAGGGTCTGTTTGAGGCCGCGAATGGTGGAACTATCTTTCTGGATGAGATCGGCGAGATGTCTCCGGCGATGCAGGTCAAGCTCCTCCGAGTGTTGCAAGAACGCCGTGTACGGCCTGTCGGTGCCCACGATGAGCTTACGATCGACGCTCGCGTCATTGCGGCGACAAACCGCGACCTAAAACAAATGACCGAAGACGGCACGTTTCGCGAGGACCTGTTCTATCGTATTTCGGTGATCCCTATCGAACTGCCGCCGCTTCGCGATAAACCCGAAGACATCCCTGAGCTGATCGCGTATTTTCTTAAAAAGTTTTGCGATCAGACCGGCAAAGATCTGACCATTTCGCCGAAAGTAGCCCAAATGCTCGAGAGTTACGCATGGCACGGCAACGTCCGCGAGCTAGAACATACGATCGAACGTGCGGTAGCTCTCGAACGCTCAAGCGAGATACAGGCCGAGCAGTTGCCGGACCATATCTCTAATTACAACCCACAGCGGATAAAAGCTGAGTTCGACCTGCCGGATACCGGCATCAATCTCACGACGCATCTCGATAACTTAGAAAAGACCTATGTCGTCGAAGCTCTGCGCCAATCAGGCGGCAACCAAACGAAAGCGGCCGATCTGTTACAGATGCCTGTGCGTTCGCTGCGGCATTTGCTCGACAAACATAACATCCGGTCGCTCTCAGCTCAAATGCGCAGCTCGGACTGATCGTTTTAGCCAAATAGCATACAAAGCCCGCCATCAATGACATTTTTTGTCATTAGAAACTAACAAAAAACTGTTATTTGGCCTGCTACTCACATATTTGGTTCGCCCAACCACAAAGCCCCTTACAACGCCATCTCCTGTGTTTACAGCAATTTACAACTTTATTGAGTACGAAAATCCCGAATGGCACGCCGCTTGTAATAGAGACTGCGGCCTGGGAAAGGTACAAAGTTATTTCAAAAAATTTAGGAGATTGTGAACTACACATGAAAAATCAAAAAGGTTTCTCGCTTATCGAACTTCTTATCGTTGTTGTCATCATCGGTATCATCGCTGCTATTGCGATCCCGAATCTGCTTGCCGCACGTCGGTCGGCTAACGAAGGATCAGCCATCTCGGCTATGCGTACGCTGCACGGTGCTCAGATGACCTATGCTTCGACCTACGGCGGTGGCAACTATGCCGGTGCAACAGGTGCTGCTGATGGAACAGGCTTGACAGCTCTCGGAACACCGGGTCTGGTCGACTCAGTTCTTGCTTCGGGCACCAAGAGCGGATATGTTTTTGTCGGCGGCCGCACGGCTTCGTCAACCACACTTCCTGCAACGTTCTTCTTCTCGGCTAACCCGACGACCACGACTGGTGTAACCCAGACGGGTGCTCGTAAATTCGGTATCGCTACAGAAGGCGTCTTGGTTGCTGATGCAACCGCAGCCAGCTTGGCAACCGCCTACACGCAGGCAACGATCACATCAGGAACACCGCTCAGCAACTAATCCCGCTGACATATAACACGACAAGCGGGAAACATATCAAAGCATGTGTTTCCCGCTTTCTAACTTCCACACTCAAAACCTCAGGATACTCAAAACAATAATAACCACGAACGCAATTATCTTGAACACATTGATCTCAAAATGGAGAAAGGAGAATTACAAATGAAAAGCAATCAAAAAGGATTTTCGTTGATCGAGCTCTTGATAGTTGTGGTCATCATCGGCATCATCGCAGCCATCGCGATACCAAATCTGCTCGCAGCCCGCCGCTCGGCTAACGAAGGCTCGACCGTCTCAGCAATGAGAACGCTGCACGGAGCACAAATGACCTACTCTGCCACCTACGGCAACGGCAACTACGCCGGAACTGTTGGCACCACGGGCGACAACGTTGCACTTACGACCCTGCGAACACCCGGACTGGTTGACGCCGTTCTTGGAACAGGCACGAAAAGCGGATACGTTTTCGTCGGCGGACGTCAGGCATCGTCAGCAAGTGTGCCCGCAACATTCTTTTTCTCGGCAAACCCGACCACCACGTCAGGTGTCACACAGACCGGAGCACGACGCTTTGGCATCGCCACCGAGGGCGTAATGATGGCTGACGCAACAGCCGGCAGTTTGGCAACGGCTTACACCGCAACAACCGTCGCAACCGCAACGCCACTGTCTAACTAAGCTTTTACCGAATCTTTCTAACGAAGGGAATTCCATATCGGAGTTCCCTTTTTTGCTTTAATTTTGTTGTGTTACAATTACGCCGTCCTTACTTGGATGCCCTGCCCTTCTCGAATGAACAATCACCCGTCAAGCATAGATTTCCGATCGCAATATCCCACGGCCATTGTCGTAACGTCGGTCTCCCTTGCGATTATTTTGCTATCGGCCCTATTCTCAACGCCTCGGCCGCAAGCGATAGCAAATCAGCCTTGGAGGGTCGAACTCCTCATCGGGATCTTTGCGATCCCGTTTTTTGTTTGGGTCTATAAGAAGGAAGGTGGCAATTACATTAGCGTCGATAGATCTAATTTTCGCTTTGCTGTCATTTGTACCCTTCTTTTCATACTGTGGAGCGGAATTTCAGCCGTTTGGGCACCTCTGCCTTTGACCGCTCTCTTTCAAACATTGGTCTGGGCGATCTACGCCGCAATATTTGCCGTATTTCTGCAATTACTGCGGGCTAATGCGGGTATTAAAGTAATTCTTGCCACGTTTTCCATTGCAGGTGGCATTCTCGGACTGCTCGCGATCGTTGATTTTATTTCGATAACGGATTTTTCTGTTGCCCAGGGCATCATTCGCGTCAGGTACGCCAAGTTTGCCGAACTCGCCCTGACTGCGGCTCCATTGATATGCATTGCGTCGATCTACGCTCGCGGGCGGATCGCGTCAATTGGAACCGCTATCATCTGGATGCTCGCATGGCTGGCCGTAATGCTTTCATTGAGCAAAGGCGCATTTGTCGCCGGCATTGCCGCTCATTTCATTTTATTTGGCGGGTGCGTACTATTTTCACAAAAGGCTTTTAGGCGAAAGATTTTGGTACGGGCAACGATCTGGCTTGCATTCACGATCGTTGTTCAGATCGCGTTTTCCGCTTTTTCTTCGATCCCCGCGACCGCAGATTATATCTCCGGCAAAGCCGACAAAACTCGAGATACGTCAATGTTTAGGGTCTATGTGTGGCAGGTTGGCACGAAAATGGCGGCTGATCATTGGTTCCTCGGCGTAGGGTCAGGAAATTTCGGTGTGGCGTTTAATGGATCACGAGCAGCATTTGCCGCTGCAAAACCAAATGACCGAGCTCCGGAATATGGCCAGGATTACATGTTCGAACGAGCCCATAACGAGGTATTGCAGATCTTTGCCGAATTAGGCATCGTCGGAATATTGCTTTTTGCCGCCGTATTCGGCTGCTTTATCTTTTTGGCGGTTAAGGTGTTCATTAGAAAGCGGTTCAAGCTATCACCGATTCTTTGGGCTGCTATTGCAGGCGTGTCGGGCTTCGCGATCAGCTCGATGGTAAGTTCATTCTCATTTCGAGCGGCACAAAATGGGGTTATTTTTGTGATGGTAATTGCGGTAGCGGTGTATGAGTTAACTAAGGCAGGAATACGTTCAATTGCCTCGGCCTCTACCGCAAATTCAACGCGAACATTTTTTGTCCCCTCACTCATCGCCGCTTTGCTTTTATCAGCCTTCGCGGCTCCTAAGGCCATTGCTGAATATTATCTCTATCAGGCCGAACGAACAGTCGACGCGGAGGCTGCGGCGGGCCTTTTCCGCACCGCTTTACAGTTCGACCCTGACAACGCGTCCGCCTACTATTATTTTGCCAATCGCAGTAACTTTGACAGCGATAACGAAACAGCGGCAAAGATGCTCAGGATCGGCATCGATAAAGGCATCGGTGTTACGGTGACATACTCGCTCCTTGCAAAATACCAACTGCTGTCGGGCGACGTTGCGGCAGCCGAGCAAACTCTTGCCGAAGCAGTTCGCATCTTTCCGAATTCAGTATTTATGAGGGTTCGGTTCGCCACGTTTCTGAGTGATCAGGGAAAAATCGCAGAGGCGGATCGTGAGATGGATTTTGCTCGATCGATCAACGCCCGCCAGGCGAACGGGTGGCAGATACTTATTCAAAAAGGCAGCACCGTAGCATTTTACGCGGCAAATAAAGACGCCAATCTTGCCCCGCCTGTCGAATTAGTGCCGGAAAATGCGGTGTTTGAGTATCTTGACAAACCGCCGTCTAATTAATTGTTTGCCCGCTAGAAGTAATCGTAAAACGTGTTAAACTGTTTTTGCTCGAAACCTGTATTCTACGAGAGTAAAAGCTACCCGTTAACATAAAATGGCGAACGAAAGTGCCCGTTTACCATCGCGAATTCTCACCATTTCCCGGAACGCCTTTCGCGAGGCTGTTCGGGATAGAATTCTGTACAATTTGATCCTTTTCGTCTTGCTGATAACCGCGAGTGCTATCTTTTTGGGGGAATTATCCGCAGGACAGGAGTCCCGCGTCATCGTAAATCTCGGCCTGAGCGTACTGCTTATTTTCGGAACTTTTATTTCGATATTTGTCGGCGTCAGCCTCGTGTGGAAAGAGATCGAAAAACGCACCGTCTATTCGATCTTTTCAAAGCCCATCGGCCGCGGCGAATTTATCGTCGGAAAATACATCGGCCTCTGTCTGACGCTCCTCGTAAACGTCGCGATCATGGGTATCGGTGTCTCGCTCGCGTTGGTCTATGTCGGTAACGCGTCGCTCGCCGGCAAGATCTGGCCCGCCGTGCTGCTGATATTCTTTGAGCTGACGATCGTGACGGCTGTCGCGATAATGTTCTCGTCGTTTTCGACCCCGGCTCTGTCCGCTCTACTTACATTTTTTGTATTTATCATCGGTAATTTTAGCTCAAGCTTGCGCGAGCTGGCCCAAGGAATGAACTCTACGGTCGCACGTGGGGTCTTCGAAGGGGTTTACTACGTGTTGCCAAACCTTTCGCATTTTAGCTTTATCACCGAAACATCAAATGGTATGACACCGCCCGCGTCGATGGTCGGTGGCTCGATCCTGTACGCGGTGGTTTACGACATTATCCTGTTGACGATAACCGTCCTCGTTTTCACGCGGCGTAATTTTAAGTGATGCAAAAAAATGCACTTACCAGCGTTGTAATGCCCGCCGTGATACTGATCGCGGGCTTTGCCGCGGTTTTTGCTTTGACCGGATTCGTCGAGGCAAAACGCCCGCCGTTGCCTGACGGTTACGTTGACACCGACCTGAATATGAACGGCTCAGCTCTTCGCGGATATGCGTTCGGAACCGAAGGATTAATTGCCGATTATTACTTCATGCGTTCGCTGCAGTACGTCGGAGATAAGCTTTTGAGCCAGGGAGAAAAGACCATAGATCTAAACGACTTGCGAGGATTAAACGCCAGGTTGCTCTATCCGATGCTCGAAAACGCGACCGATCTCGATCCGCATTTTATCGCAGCTTATTCCTACGGTGCCGTCGTCCTGCCGGCAATCGACCCGCAAAAGGCCATAGACATTGCCAACAAGGGCATCGTCAACAACCCCGATCATTGGCGGCTGTACCAACACCTGGGTTATATCTACTGGCGGCTTGGACAATTTGACAAAGCGTCCGAGATCTACGAAAAAGGCTCGAATATTCATGGTGCGTCGCCATTTATGCGAATGATGGCGGCCTCAATGAAGACCGAGGGCGGCAGCCGCCAAACTGCACGGGCTATCTATCGAGAGATGCTTGCGACGAGCGAGGACGAGCAAGTCAGGAACACCGCCGACCGGAGCCTAAAAGAGTTAGATTCGATGGACGAACGCGATGCGATCGACAAAGTGCTCGGCGAAATGAAGGGGCAAAACGCAAGGTGCGTGAATTCTCTCGTCGAGATACTAACGATGCTTCGCAACGTCCGGCTGCCCGAAGGACGAGAATTCAACCTCGATAATGCCAACCGGCTGGTCGACCCATCCGGCGCTCCTTATCTGCTCGATAAGGAAAAATGTAGCGTCAAACTCGACCCCGAACGCACGGGGCTGCCCCAGAAATAGTATGGAATACGTTGTAGAGATCAGCGATCTGTCAAAAGACTATGAGACCGGCTTTTGGAAAAAGAAGCGGGTGCGTGCTCTCGACGGGCTCAGTTTGAACGTCCGCGGTGGCCAGATCTTTGGCTTTCTAGGCGGCAATGGTGCCGGCAAAACGACGACGATCAAACTATTGATGAGCCTTATCTTCCCGACAGAAGGTTCTGCAAAAATACTCGGACGCGATATTTCTGATGTTCAAATGCACAGCCGTATCGGCTATTGCCCTGAAAATCCATATTTTTACGATTATCTTACCGCGATCGAGCTGATGGACCATTTCGGACGGCTGTTTGGATACGACGCAGCACAACGCCGCTTGCGTACCGAGGAATTGCTCATGTCCGTCGGGCTACATGAAAAAGATTGGAAAAAGCAGCTTAGAAAATATTCCAAAGGCATGCTCCAACGCGTCGGGCTTGCCCAATCGCTCATCAACGAGCCGGAGATCATCTTTATGGATGAGCCGATGAGCGGACTGGATCCGGTCGGCCGCCGCGAGATCCGCGAGT
Source organism: Chloracidobacterium sp. UBA3360 (assembly GCA_002360555.1). Lineage (GTDB taxonomy): Bacteria > Acidobacteriota > Blastocatellia > Pyrinomonadales > Pyrinomonadaceae > OLB17. Next base: position 2,862 of record DEQS01000014.1, on the reverse strand, counting down.
TGATCGCCGGGCTACGTGAGAAAGGGGTAACGATCTTTATGTCCACTCACATATTGTCGGACATCGAGGCACTGTGCGACGAGGTTGCAATCCTCCGCAATGGAAAACTCGCGGCAAGCGGCAATCTAAGTGACCTGTTGGAAAATAGCGGCGAAGAGCGCGTGTTGGAGGTAAGCGTTCAGGGAGTCACGGCTGACACGATCCGCGAAGCGGTCGAGTTTATTGCGGGTGCGACTATTTTCTCAAAACCAAATGGCGCAAATATTCAAATTCTTGATGAGAATGACATAGACGCCGTCCTAAAGATCACTCGAGAGGCCGGCGGCCACCTAACGTCGATCCAGCCGCTGAAACAATCGCTCGAAGAGCTTTTTGTCAAAGAAACAAGCAGCGACCCAAAAAAGTTGAAATAATCCTGCTCTCGATGTAAGCTAATGGCGAAATCTAACAAACGCCTCGACAGGAGCGGTATATGCCATCCCAAATCCGGATCTTTCCATCATTAGGAACTGCTGCCGTGTTTTTTGCTTTTGCGAGCATCATCTCGTTGGGCGGGACGATAAGCGCATATGCTCAAAAGCCAAAACCGACACGAAAACCTGCCGGAACGAAACCTGCTACCGCCACAAAGCCTAATGTTGCTGTGGCGGCTGCGGGAAAATGTCCGGGCTCGACGCTCACAACCGATGAGGTAAACCAAGCACTCGCTGTCCATAATTTTGACCGCTCGGCCCATAACCTTGCACCGTTAAAATGGGACTGCAAATTGGCGGCAATGGCCCAAGAATGGGCAACCCGCGGGGTGTTCGAGCACCGCGATACGCCTTATGGTGAGAATCTTTTTGTCGGTGGAGATACGACCGCATCGATGAATAATATGATCGATATGTGGCTCTCGGAAAAAGTATTTTGGACAAACAAGACCGGCACGTGCGCCACCGGAAAGGTCTGCGGCCATTATACCCAGATCGTCTGGAAATCCACTGCCAAAGTCGGCTGCGGCGTCAATCGAAATGCACCCGGCAACTGGAAAGTAATGTTTGTCTGCAACTACGACCCGTCCGGCAATACCGGCGGCCCGGCATTTTAGCTTGCGGCCTTGATCGCCGTAACCTTCCAACGTATATTTGCCCGGTCGTCTTCCTTAGTAAAACCATCAAGCGTCAGCGTTATGGGGATAGTCTGATCCGGTCCGAGAACCGGTTGCTGAACCGGCACGACAAGAATTCTGCGTTCGCGAAGTATATCGTTAAACTGCGTCACAACCGCAACGTTTACCTCAAGCGCGGAGATAGTTTTGTTTCCCTTGTTACGGATCTTGCCATTAATATACATCGATATCGTGCCCATACCGGTGGGCGACTGGACGGTTCCCTGATCGGTCGAAATAATGATGTCCTTGTTAAGTTCGGCAAATTCGGGCGAGTCTTCGCGATACGAACCTTGCAGGATCTTGGCGGTCTGATCCTCCATCGAAGGCTTACGAGACAGCAGCCAGATCGCTCCGCCGATCAAGACAAGCCCGACCAATATCCCCACAATAAACACAGAGTTGATGCCCTTTTTTTCTTTTTCTGTATTGAATAACTCGTCCATAAATTTCCCTCAGCTAAATTAGACACCGCGTTTCGGCAAAAGGTTTCAATAGGTTATCATTTTGTCCGAAGACCCAAAAATGTCCGCACACCAGCCCAAAGTTTCACCGCTGCCGATGTATGTCGAGGCCGCTCTGCCTGTGCCTCTGCGGCGTGTATTCACCTATCGTCTGCCCGAAGAAATGCGAGGTGTCATCAAGCTCGGGGCACGGCTCAAACTTCCCTTTGGTCGGCGAAATGTCACAGGATACGCCGTGGGACTGCACCCCGAACTCCCCACCGATGTCGAAATCGACGAATCCAAAATCAAAAACGTCATCGAGGTCTCTGACGACGAACCGCTCATCACGCCCGAGATCCTCAAACTTACACAATGGACCGCCGATTATTACGCCAGTTTTTGGGGCGAGATGCTCAAGGCTTCTCTGCCAGCCGGTATAAACAACGAAAAGGTCCGTCCAAAACGCCGTAAAGCCGTTCGTCTGCTCACAAAAGTCATCGACCCGATCGAAAAACCGCTAACAGATCAGCAGCAATGGATAATCGATCTTCTAACGACAAACGGCGGCGAGATGCTATTTACCGACGTTCTCGAGCAATGTGATGTCGGAGGCTCGCCGGTAAACACGCTCGCGAAACGCGGTATCGTCGAGATCTATATCCAAGACGTTATGCGAGATCCGCTCGCCGGTGCCGCTCTGCCCGGACGCGATGAACTTATTCTCACACCGGAGCAGCAAACGGCGTTTGATGCGATCACCGGGGCGTTGGAGAAAAAAGACGAGTTCAAGGCTTTTCTTCTCCACGGCGTGACCGGAAGCGGCAAGACCGAGGTTTATATTCGTGCGATGCAGTCTGCACTTGATACGGGGCGTTCGGCAATAATGCTTGTGCCGGAGATCGCCCTGACGCCTGTGTTTTCGAGACGTTTGCGTAGAGTTTTTGGAGCAGATGTCGCAATCCTTCACTCAAATCTATCCATCGGCGAACGCTACGACGAATGGCGTCGCATCCGCCGTGGCGACGCACGAATCGTGATCGGCACGCGCTCTGCGGTCTTTGCTCCGGTCGAGAATATCGGCCTCATCATCATTGACGAAGAGCACGACCCTTCTTACCGCCAGCACGAATCGCCGTTTTACAACGCCCGTGATGTCGGCGTAATGCGCGGCTCGATGGCCGGAGCGGTCGTCGTTTTGGGTTCGGCAACTCCGGCGATGGAATCGTTTTACAACGCTCAGACAGGCAAATACACCTATCTTCGCCT
>DEQS01000051.1:6289-27448 GCA_002360555.1 Chloracidobacterium sp. UBA3360 | reverse complement strand
TTTTCGGGCGGGCAGCCGGCACGGATAAAATTTTCACGCTCTTCGCCGGACAGCACGCCGATGCCCGCGACCCGCGCAAACAAACGCCCCATCGCCCATCGCCAAACGGGATTTTTTGTCGCTAAGAAACGGGCGATCGATCCGTGCATTTTGAGATAGACGGGCACTTTTGCCGGCAGAAATGCTAGCGTCACAAGATCGCGAACAACGCATTTTTCGTCGATCGAGGTGTTGAGATGGATGATGTCGTACCGGTTTTCACGCGTCCGTTGGCGAAGCCGCTGTGCCGCATCGATCACGCGCTTTATCCGTTTTAGCAGCGGCGTCTGATCTGCACTACCGCCATAGACATAGGTTTCCTCGTCAACCTCGACGCCGCTCGCACGAAGCGCGGCGACAAACGGCGGCTCGCAATATATCGGCCCACCGAGCGAATCTTTGTCAGGCATTCCAACTAAAACACGCATACATAGTTATTTATCATTGACGAGCTTTTCGTAAAGCGACTTTAGCGTCGCGAGATGTGCTTCGATGCCGTAATATTTCGCCGTCTGGACGCGGGCCTTTTCGCCGAGGGTTTTTAGTTTATCCGGGTCGCTCAACAGGGCGGCCACCTTATCAGCAAGGTCTTCGGCGTTGCCCGTTTGAAAAACCTCGACGCACAATCCTTCGGATGTGTCCGCTCCGCCGACCTCGAGCATTGGCGGGATGTCCGAGACGATCATAGGCACGCCGAGCATCAGAGCCTCGACCGCCGCGACCGGCAAGCCCTCTTGGACGGTCGAAAAAACGAATAGGTCAAGCTCCCGCAAAAGGTCTGCGATGTCCCCGCGTTTGCCGACAAAATGGACGCGGTCGGCGATTCCGTGCTCGCGGCGATGATCTAAGCAACGCTGATGATACGCTTCCGCACCGTCGTGCACGGCTCCGACAAAGACAAAATGTGCTTTTGGGTGTTGCTCGAAAATTGCGGGCAATGCACGGCAGATCGTCCACTGGTCCTTTCGCTCGTCGGCGTAAAAATTACCGACCATTCCGAGTAAAGGACGGTCATCTGAGATGTCCAGTTCCTCTCGTAACGACGGAGTTCCCTCTTGCCTCGTCGGCCCGAGCCGTGCCGCGTCGACGCCGTTTGCGAGCACGTGATATTTGTCGGTGATCGTAAATCCTTCGCCCGTCCGGTACCATTCCTGCATCGATGAGCTCACGGGACAAATGGCGTCCATTCGGGGGACGATCAACTTTGTCGCTATGCGATTTTTTGTGTCCAGGATGTAGGCCTGCAGGCTCATCACGCATTTTACGCCGGTGCCGCGGGTTGCGAGATAGAGGTGGATCGCCTCGACCGCTTGTTGGGCGTGGACGATCTGAACGCCGGTTTGTTTTATAATGCGGCGTAGGTTTTTGACGAGAACGGGGTCGATCGGGAGCTTTCTTTGCAGCCTGAAATACGTCGCACCTGATCGCTCAAATTCCCTCTCAAGATCCCCGCCGCCGGTAGCGACAAAAGTAAGGTCGAGCCCGGCGTCGCGGGCGTTGCGGCAGACATCGAGCGTGAGCATCTCGGCTCCGCCGCGATTTGTTGCATCGAGGATGTGCAGCACTTTTAGCGTCATTTGTCCGAAAGCAATTTGTCGTAAACCCCTTTGAGGCTGACGAGATGGGCTTCGATCGAGAAACGAATGGGCGTCTGCAGCCGGGCTTTTTCACCTAACTGCTTTAATCGCTCAGGGTCGCCTAGCAAAGCGATCGTCTTTTTCGCGAGATCGTCAGCGTCACCCGTGCGAAAAATTTCGGCACATCGTCCTTCGGGCATGTCGTCACCAACGGCTTCGAGCACCGGGGGAATGTCGGACGCGATCGTCGGAACACCAAGGCTCAGAGCCTCGACAACGGCGATCCCTAAACCTTCTTGTACCGTCGAAAATACGAAAAGATCCAGTTCGCGCAGTATATCCGCGACGTCGTTTCTAGTACCTAAAAAATGCACTTTGGTGTCGATACCCGATTCACGGCAAAGATCCACACATTTCGCATAATATTGCTCGGCTCCGTCATACAAATTGCCAATGAATACAAAATGAGCCTCCGGAAACCGTGCAAGGATCGCCGGCAATGCGCGGCACACGGTCAGCTGGTCTTTTCGCTCATCGGCATAAAAATGGCCTGTCATGCCGAGAAGTGGAGCATCACCGCTTAGCCCAAGCTCGTCGCGTAGAGTGGCACTATTACCGGCACGCGAGCTCTCAAGCCGGGCAGTATCTACAGCGTTGTAGACGACATGTGACTTCCCAGCAATGTCAAACTTTTCTTCTGTTTGATACCAGTCCAGCATCCATTTACTGACCGGGCAGATGGCGTCCATTCGCGGGATGACAAATTTGCCTATTTTGCGATTTAGCTCATCGGGAAAATAGTTTTGTAGGCTCAGAACGCATTTAACTCCGGTGCCGCGTGTCGCGAGATATAAAACCAACGCATCGATGGGCTGTTGGCCGTGGACGATCTTGACACCGCGATCTTTGATCAAACGCCACAGCCGCCACAGTTGGATCGGGTCTATCGAAAAACGACGGTCGATACGCTGAAAATCGTCAACCTTTGCAAACTCCGGCTCAAGATCGCCTCCACCGCCGGCGACAAATGTTATATCGATGCCCGCGGAGTTGGCGTTACGGCCCACGTCAAGCACCAGGGTCTCGGCTCCCCCGCGATTAACCCGGTCCAGATAATGCAATACCTTCATTTAGTTACGTTGCGTTTTGCTTCACGAAATATCCGGTCGCAGATCTCAGCAGATCGCGTATTTCTTTCATGTGCGGGATCAAAATATCGGACAATTTCTTTCCGGTGTCTCCCTTAAAAAACATAAATATTACGACAAAGATCAGAAAATAACATACGGTCGAAACAACCGCTGCGCCACGCCCGCCATATATTGGCACGATCAAAATATTAAGAATAACACTCGAGATAAAGGTGATGACCCAAGCGACCGGCAGCTTTACCGGCAAGCCTGTTCCGACAAAATATTGTGACATCACGACCTGCATTGCGGCAAAGTACACCCCGGGCAGCAAGATCCAAAATTGTACCGGCAGATCGTCAAACCCGGTGCCATAGACCTTTTCAACAAGCAATATCCCCGGAACGCTCACAAAACACGCGCTGAACATTAAAAGCGACGTGTGCCGTGCCACGCGGCAAGTAAATTCGACATTATCATCGCCGCGAGCGGCGACGCGATTCTGTAGCAGATTGGCCACTGCGTAGGGCAAGATGAGCAAAAACAGCGTGCATTGCGTCGCGACCGAATAAACCGTCGCCACAGCCGCACCCTTGAAAAAATTGACGATTATTAGGTCAAACCGATATAGAAAAAAGGTCGAAACCCATAGCACGTGGATCTTTAGAGCGTACGAGAGCATCTTTCGCAGCAATGAGAGGTCTGCTTTCCACGGAAAATCGGCAAAATGCTGACTAAGGTATCGGTAGAGCAAAATTAGTGTCAAAACGCTCACGCCTGCACTCGCCGCAGTGTTCAAGGAGACTAGCATCCGTAGCCCGCCGCTGAATAATAGCAATACAATGACTACGTTTATCAGTACAAATGATTGGTTGAGAAACTCAAGTATGTTAAATCGTTTGACCTGTCCCTGAGCCAAAAAAAGATAATTAGCGATCGACGTGACTAGCTGGCATGGGATGCTGAGTACGCCGATGGCGACGAGATCGGTTTCGATGCCGGGCAGCAAAATAGGTGAGGCGGTCCAGATAACAAATGCACAGATAATGCCGCTGACGAGTACAAATAAAATGCCGTTAATTGCCGCCGGGACAACATTCTCTCGATCACCGGCGGTAAAATACGAGTTGGTGTTGGCTACGCCGAACCCGCCGAGTTGTATCGCGATTACGATCGCCACATTTAATACCGCGAGTTGGCCCAGACTCTCAGCCCCTAAAAAACGAGCGACCAGCACACCGGCGATGACGCTGTTTCCGGTCATGAGAAACCGCGAGGCAACGGTCAAAACGACGCTAAATGAAAATTTTTGGTGGAGTTCGGATCTCAATGTTGTTGTCAGATCACGCCGGCACATTGGCCTTAGCCGCTCTGGTTGCGATCGAAATACTCAGACCCATAATGACAAAAAATATCATCACGACCTCAGAGTCGCCCCAATTGTAATGGACCAGGCCGCTGGCGAGAAAACCTACGGCACCTCCGAGAGCACCTAGCAAAACGCCGCGTTCGAACCAGTCAAATTCCCCGCTGCGAAAGCCCCGCCAGAGCATTCGCAGATAAAAGAACATCCATATTATCCACGCGATCAGCACCGGCACGCCGCGTTCGAATGCCAATGCAAGCGGCGTTGAGTGCATATGGCCGAGCGGCAGTCGGCCGTTATCAAACATACCCCAGTCCTGCCAATGGGTCTTGAGCGAATCCATTCCGATGCCGACGGCGAGGTGCCGCGGGTTTGAGACGAGTACGTTGACGCCTTCACGCCAGACGGTCATACGCCATGTCGTCGAATTGTCGCCCGCATCGACAAAGGCAACGTCGCGCTTTTGTTGTAAATAATACACGCCGGCCGCGGCCAACGGGACGGCACACAGGATACAGACCAGTATCGTCTTTCGCGACGTTCCGATCAGCACCATCGCCGCCGTCGATATCATAAACCCAGCCCACGACGCTCGGGTAACCGTAAGAAAAAGAGCAAAACCAAACGCCGCAAGCACCGCTCCGAGCAATAACTTATTCCTCGCAAACGGACCGCCCGGAGCCATTATCAGCAGGCCGAGAGCAACCGACGCCAGCAACTGGACGGACTCCGCATAAGTCGTGTAATGCCCAAAAAATCCCGATGCCCGCACGTCGCGGCCGGGCGACCACGCCTCGATGCCAAATCGGGTCATGGCATCGGTTTGCGGCTGCGTCGGCGCCATATAAAAATCGAGAACCTGCTGATAGCGATAGATCTTGACGAGGATCTTGGTATCTTGCGAAGCATTTACCGCCGCCGCAAGCTGATCCGGCGTAGCGATTGTACTGTCGCCCGTTATCAGTATCGTGTCGCCTTCTTGCACACCGGCTGCCCGCAGAGGGCTGTCGGCAGTGAGTTTTGTGACCTTTAGATTAGCCCCGACGGCAAACTTTCCGATCGCATACGAAGCCGCAACGGTGCCAGAGAGCAATAAAATCACGACCGCACGCCGCACCATTTTTGTGTCGCGGATATTTTGAGCGACGAGATGAACTATCGTCACCAAGGAAACGGCGACCATCTTTCGCAGTGAAACCTGCGGCTCATACGAGAAAAATGACGAGACTAGCGTGAGGCCCACAAAAGCGAGGATCGCGGTCGTGATGCCGTCCGTTTTGAACGTCGGACGGACGAACGCAAGCCTTATAAGCCAAAACAAAAGCGCGAGCGACCATGAGATCTGCGTCGCGGCGATCGATACAGGTGCGCACACCGCCAGCAGCAACAGAGATAGCTGCAGAGCCTTGTCGGTCAGGCGATAGATATTTGAGTTTTCGTCCACTTAATTTTTCGTAAAACGCGGCGAACTTTGATTATAGTTAAAGCCTCTAAAGTCCGCATCTACCGAAACGATTACAGATTGACAGAAAACGTATTGATTTGTGAAAAGAAAAGAATATAATCCCGCTATGACCGCAAACTTAACGCGAACCTTGCGAGCAGCCACTCTTTGTACGGGCATGCTCGTTGCCGGCTATTTCTTCTTGTTTTACTCGTCTGCCGGTTCCGGTTCGACGGCGGCAAAGGATGATCCGATCGAGCTGTTGCTGCGGCTGCCCGCTCCGGCTCCGCCAAATCCGCTCGTCCCGCAGACTTCGTTGTACAACCGCGAAGAGAAATTTTACAGCAAATCGAGTCCGCCAAAAGACAACGCACCGATCGACGAGCTGCTCGATTACTGGCTGCGGCAAAACAATTCGGCTCAGGATCTGCGTTACATGCCGGAGATATCAGATCAGGCCCGTAGCCGGATAATGAAAGAAATCAGCAAAAAACCGGCTTTGCTGACAAGCTATCTCAATGTCCTCAAAGGCGACGCAAAAGCCGCCGATTTTGTTAAGGAGATCTACGACCGCGAAGGCAGCGGCGGTGCCATCAATAAAGAAGAACGGCGGATGGTGAAAGAGTGGCTGATGTACAACAGCCCGTATTTTAGCACCGACCTCGCCCGCAAAGCGTCGAGCGTAAACGACAGCGGCGAATACGTGACGGGGCAAACTGAGCTATTATCGCTCGCTCGCGTCGATTTTGACCGGGCAAAACCGATCATCGAACGGCTGCTTGGCGACAGTTCGCTCAAAACCTCAAAAGTGCTGGCGACCTGGGCACAGTATCGCCACGCGCTCGACACCAATTCGACCGGTGATATCGAAACTTACCGTGACGCTCTTAAAGCGTTTGTTGAGGACAAAAATGCAATGCCCGGAATGCGTGATCTGGCGATGGACGCTCTCGTCACAGAAAAAGAATGGTCCGGACGCGACGAATGGTATTTTTCGCTGCTGGGCGATGAGACCCTCTCCAAGCTTGTCGTCAACGGCCAGACGAACACCGGCCTGACAACGCTCATTCTCAACTCGCCCGAGGAAAAGTATGTCGAGAAAATGATCGAGCTTGCCGGGAGCAATAATCCGACAGTTCGCAGCAATGCCGTCCGCAATTTGATAGCACAGCTAAACACCGGAAACGCGGCCGTCGTCAAAGCTCTGCTGCCGTGGCTCGAAGATCAGAAATGGGCGATCGATGTCGACGATTCGCGCGGCACGCTTGTCAGAAAACTCAGCGAGATCGAAGTACCGGAGAGTGTTCCGGGGCTGATGAAGATACTTGATGAAAAGCATATACAGTCAGTGCCGCCTGCAAATGCTGCATTCACCGCTGCAAACGCTGCAGCAAATGCGGCTAAACCCGTAAACACCGCCCCTCCTGCCAATCGTCCGGCGACAAATGCCCCAGTAATCAGAGACAGCTCTCAAGTCATGGTCTTTCCATTCCGGTCGGCGGCAGTTGCCGCTTTGGCAAAGCAAAAAGACGGAAGTGCCGTTCCGGCGTTGCGTCGCGTGCTGCCTGAAATGTCGCAGTCGTATGAACGTGACATTGTTGTCAGCGCGATCTGGGAATGCAACGGATTTTCGCTTACTGAGCAGCTAGACGCTCTTGAGACAGCCGCCAAAGGCGTCCGCACCGAGATGGACAACGAAGCGAATTTGGCCGCTAACGCCAACACCGTTGCATCTAATTACGCAACAACTTACGAGAACGAAGGCAAACGCGCCCCGACGCCCGCTGAGATCCGCGCGAGTCTTGGGCGGACGTTGCTACAGGCACCCGCGATCCCCGACGTGCTGGCGCGTGGTGTGGTCGACCGCATCGCCGTGCTCGATACCAAAGACAAGCCGCTGGCACTCGCTTACCGGCGGATGATCTTGCGCTGGCAAAATGCGGCGATCAATATATTGCTGCTTCGCGATCTGAAACGCGGCTTCGCGGATCTCGATACGATCATTCGGCTGCTCGGCCAGCGAAAGGAGCTACGGGAAAAACAATCGACCGATATTTTTGATATCCGCACGGGTACGCCGACGGCGCTTGGCATCTCGGCGTGTCTGCTTGAGGACGCTGCCGATTACGACGCGATCCTCGACAACGGCAATATCGAGAGCAAGACCGCCCTGTTCGCGTGTGCCCGTCTGCTGCGTTTACCGCTGCAGGTGCCAAAGGTCGCCGAAAATCTCAAATCGCCAAATCCGCTGCTCCAGACCGCGGCTGAACGTTATCTCGAATCCGAAGATTCGCCCGAGGCCCGCGCGATCGTCTTGGCACGTCACCCGAACGAGGCAAAGATACTTGGTGCCCGCAGTGCGTTTATGGTCGATGGCGTCGCTGACACTTATAACGAATATCTCTACGCCGTCTATCAGAGCCTCGGCGACAGCTCGCTCTACAATGGCTGGTCCGGTGCCGGTAATGACGACCAGATCATCGCCACCGAAAAAGAGCTGCAGGCTGAGGTCAAAAAGTCGGACGACCTGCTTGGCCTCTATGCTTACGACGACAATTACATCCGCATCTACAAGGACCGCGTGATGTTTAGCTGGGACGAGGACGATTCACGTTACCGCGAGCGGCCGTTGAGCGGGGAGGAATTTGACGCCATCAAGGGCTATCTCGCTCACAACAAGGTTGACGAGCTGCCGCCGTTCATCTCGTGCGGCGGTGCTTATTGCACGTCTAAAGAGTTGATAATGCTCAGCCGCGTCGGCGGTCGGCGGGTCTATATGACGGGCACCGACGGCGAATACGGCGGTGGCGGCGAGTTTGAATTTTTTGTCGGGCTTGATAAATATTTTGCCGGCCTCAAACAAGCACCCGCCAAACTCAAATACCGCCTCAGCCGCGAGATACCGGGGCTTGAGATCGTGCTGGCGGCGGATGACCTTAATGCTGTTGCCGTCTGGAAAGACGGTGTGGATTTTCGAGTTGCGGCAAGCGAAAAAGCCGTCCGCGACAAGATCAAAAAAGAGATCGACGGCGACCCGGATGACGAAGAAGCTCCGGTCGAGGATTACTCCGAAGAGGCCGAGGGCAAAAAAGCTGAGCTTCGCGAAAAGCGTCGCTATGAGGGCTATGCATGGTACAAGATCGCAGACGGCGAAGTCGCGGGGATCACATCCCAGCCCGCGGCGGTCGAGTTTTTGCCGATTCGTGACGGGCTCGGCGTACCGGCAGGTGAGGAGCAGTGGAAAGCTAGGCTTGCGGACCTTGAGATACGTGCTTCGGAGGATGGATTGTTTAAGGTCGTTCGAGGACGGCTGACCAAGGTGCGTGACGGCAATTATCGCAACCCCGTCATTACGACAAACGGGCGTTGGGTGCTCGTCAGCAAACAGGATGACCAATCCGGACAGGCCATATTTCGCGTCGATCTGGCCACCAATAAGGAATTTCAGGTCGAGTTAGAGGGCTACGGCGAGAGCTATCCGCTCGCATTTATTTCGCCGATAAACAAGATCCTCGTCATCCGCAACGACTATCGATATTACCGTTCTGACGATGATGATACCGCAAGGGGCGATTCGGACCCGGAGAATTTACTGCTGGTCGATCCGGCCACCGGCGTCGCAAATCCCGCTCCCGGCGAATTTCGCCCCATCGCTCAGCAAACCTATCGAGCACTGCAAAAAACGGCGAGACCCAATGAATACTGGGCCGCCATGATCGATGAGGAAAAGGGTTTGACCGAGATCGGCATTTACGAAACAAAGACATTTGGCTTTAGGCCCATAATGAAAGTCCCAAAGATCAGGTTTAACAGCATGAATATGTGGGTCGATGAACCCGGCAAAAAGGTCTATTTTGTCTATCGCGGGCATCTGCTGTCGCTGCCGATGCCGTAAGCCCCTTGCGTTTGCGGGACAAATCAGGTTAAATAGTTGTTTGCTCAATTGAGCAAAATTTTAGCCGAGAGGAGGTGAGCAAACAAAATGGCATTTATTTCAGTAAACAATAACGAATCGATCGAGTCGGCATTACGCCGCTTCAAACGTAAAGTTATCAGCGAAGAGATCATCAAAGATCTCAAAAAGCACGCTCATTTTATCCCTCCCGGACAAAAGGCAAAGCTCAAATCGGTCAACGCCCGCAAGCGCAACCGTAAGCGTTTTCGCACGCAGCGTCCGATGGGCGCCGGTACCGGCAGCGGACCCGGTCGTCCGCCGATGGGGCAGAACCGATAACTATAGTGAAAAAGAAAAAGGTGGAAAAGTGAAAAAGCTAAATGCTCAGACACTTTTTCACTTTTTTACTTTTAAACGTATATCCTTTTAACATGGCATCCGAACGAACACGAATCTTATTAACCAACGACGATGGCTATCACGCCGATGGCATTGTCGCACTCGAGGCAGCGCTTAGCGAGATCGGCGACGTCTATGTCGTCGCACCCGAATCTGAGATGAGCGGAGCTTCGCACAGCCTTACGCTGTCGCGTCCGCTGCGTATCCGCCAGCGTGCTGAGCGGCACTGGACGGTTGACGGCACACCGACCGATTGCGTCACGCTCGCGATCAATCAGATATTTTCCGAAGCCGAGCGTCCGCACATCTGCTGCTCCGGCATCAATCATGGAGCAAATCTCGGCGACGACGCGACGTATTCCGGCACCGTCGCGGGTGCGCTCGAATCGACGATCCTTGGCGTTCCGGGGCTCGCATTCAGCCTTGCGTCTTATCGCGACCAAGATTTTTCAGAGTCGGCAAAGGTCGCGGCAGAGATAACTAAAAAAGCTCTCGCCGAGGGCTTGCCGGTTTGGACTTTGCTCAATGTAAATGTGCCTAAGGGCGTACCGAAAGGCATCCGCATCACCAAGCAGGGTTTTAAGAACGCACGCCCGATCATCAGCGAACACATCGATCCCCGCGGCAAGCTCTACTATTGGATCGGCGAGGTCCGAGAAGGTTTTCGTGCCGAGGGCGGCACCGATTTTGAGGCGATCGACGAGGGTTACGTTTCCGTCACGCCGATGCGGAGCGATCTGACTAGCCACAGCGGCGTCGAAAAATTACAAAACTGGAACACCAACTAGTGAACGCAACCGCCATCACAGACGAAATGACGATGCAGCGGCTCGCGATGGTCGAGCAGCTCCGAACGACGCACAAGATCACCGACGAGCGTGTGCTCGATGTCATGTCACGCATACCGCGTCATCTGTTCGTTCCGGTCGCGATCAAATCGCAAGCATATAAAGACAACGCCCTGCCGATTTCCGGCGGACAGACTATCTCCCAGCCATTTATCGTCGCCCGGATGACCGAGTTGCTCGGACTTACGGGCAATGAAAAGGTACTTGAGATCGGAGCCGGCACAGGCTATCAAACTGCGATACTCGCATCGCTTGCACGATCTGTATTCGCCATCGAGCGTCTCGCAAATCTCGCCGACGAAGCCACTCGCCGCTTGCAAACCCTTGGCATTACAAATATTACGCTCAAAGCCGCGGACGGTACGATGGGCTGGGAAACCTACGGCCCGTACGACGCGATACTAGTCGCGGCCGGCGGACCGGACGTTCCTGAGCCGCTAGTAAAACAACTAAAGATCGGCGGAACCCTTGTCATCCCTGTCGGCGACGATCAGAGAACACAGACCCTAATTCGTGTGACCCGAAATGAAAGTGGTACGACTGTTGAGAATTTTGGACCATGCGCTTTCGTTCCGCTCATAGGCGAACACGGCTGGTAATTTGGGTCAGAACCGGGAGCGATAGCGACTGGGTTCCTGATGCGTATAATAATCAAGAACCCGGTCGCTCCCGGTTCTAACAAATCTTATGGACTCGCTCATTGATTTTTTATATCAGGCAAAGGATTTTCTAAATCCCGCAAAGCTCATCGACTATATGTTGGCTTTGCTTGGCAACTATGTGTATCTCGGGCTTTGGTTCATCATCTTTGCGGAGACCGGTTTAGCGGTCGGCTTTTTTCTGCCGGGAGATTCGCTGCTGGTGGTTTCGGGACTGTTTGCGGCGGCGGGCAAGTTGAATGTCTGGTGGGTGATGATCGCGTTTTTTCTCGGCTCGGTGATCGGCGACAGCACTGGCTATTGGACTGGCCGCGTGATGGGCAAGACGCTTTTTAACCGCGAAGATTCGTGGATATTTAAGCCAAGCCGAGTTGAAAAAGCTCATGCTTTCTTTGAAAAATACGGCGTCAAAACGGTAATACTCGCGAGGTTCATACCCATCGTCCGTACCTTTGCTCCGATCGTCGTTGGTGCAGCCGAGATGCCATATCGCCAATTCCTGCCCTACAGCATTCTCGGCGGACTGCTGTGGATATGCAGCATGGTGCTCGCGGGCTATTTCCTCGGCGGCGTGATCGAAAACGCGCTCGGCATCAAGCTCCAAGATCATATCGAAAAGGTCGTTATAGTGGTTGTTTTCCTGTCCTTGCTGCCGCCGATCATCGAATTCATCAAACATAAATTTGGCAAGCGGCCTGACGTGATCGATGAGGTCACAGAAGTAGTCGAGGACAAATAGTGTCACGACTGGCCCGTCTCCGGGCAATATCGCTGGAGATAACGGTCTTCGTCTCGGGCGGGTTGCTGATGACGTACGAGATCATCGGCTCCCGCATACTTGCTCCATTTATCGGGACATCGACATACGTCTGGACAAGTCTGATCGGCGTCATTCTCGCAAGCCTCAGCCTCGGCTATTGGTTTGGCGGACGCCTCGCCGACCGCAGGCCGGATATCCGAATCCTGGCCGCCGTGTTGTTTCTAGCCGGAACACTCGTTTCCGTCACAATCCTTATCAAAGAGATCGTTCTCTCATTTATCGCTTCGGCTCCGGTCGGTGTAGAACTGCAATCACTGCTCGCCGCTCTGCTTTTATTCGCTCCCGCAAGCGTCTGCCTCGGCATGGTCACGCCGTACGCTGTAAAGCTCAGGATGCTCGTACTCGCCGACGCTGGCAAAACCGTCGGCAGACTCTACGCCCTTTCGACCGTTGGCAGCATTGCTGGCACATTCCTAGCCGGGTTTTTTCTAATCCCTTTCGTCGGCAGTGTTCGCACGCTCTATATTGTCGCCGGGTCGCTGATCGCGCTTTCGCTGCTGCTTGTCCCGTTCGCTATCTCACGTCTCAATATCGCTGGTCTAGTGCTGTTATTTAGCTCGGTCTGTTGGAGCGAGGCCGCAGCCGGGATCAGTTTTCGGGCGAACGAACTGCGCGATATCGACACCGAATACAGCCGCGTACAGGTCTTTAATTCGGTTGACCGAAACGGCAAACAAATACGCGTACTGACGACCGACCCGTATGCAATCCAGTCCGCGATCTTTCTCGACAGCGACGAACCCGCACTCGAATACGGACGCTTTTACCATCTTGCGAGGCATTTCAAACCGGCGTTTCAAGACGTACTTGTTGTCGGCGGTGCCGGGTATTCAACGCCAAAGGAATTTCTTCGGCGTTATAAGGATGTCCGGATAGACGTGGTCGAGATCGATCCGCGAATGACCGATATTGCCCGCGAGCATTTTCGTCTCAAAGACGACCCGCGGCTCAACATCATCCACGAAGACGGCCGCATGTACCTCAATCGAGCCGACGCCGGACGGTACGATGTCATCCTGATGGATGCGTTCGGATCGATGTTTACAGTTCCCTTTCAACTGACGACGGTCGAGGCGGTGCGAAAGATACACAATTCCCTGACGGGTGACGGCGTCGTTATCTTTAACCTTGGGTCGTCGATAACAGGCCGCGGAAGCGGGTTTTTCCGTGCGGAAATGGCGACGTATCGGTCGGTGTTCCCGCACGTTTTTGTGTTTAAGGTGAGAGCCGATCGGATGGACGATGCGCTACAAAATCTGATAATCGTCGCTTCAAAATCTAGTACGCCGCCGCAACTCGCAAGCGGTGATGATGAGATCTCTTCTCTGCTCGCTAATATTTACTCAAATAGCATTCCCGCCGACTTACCGATCCTCACCGACGACATCGCGCCGGTCGAACACTATAATTCGATCGCACAAAACCAATACACGCCGCAGCAATAGCAGCCGCAGGTTGACTTGAACCTGACCGTCACATAAACTCTTACATTGGTCGGCGGGGCGTGGCTCAGTCTGGTAGAGCGCTCGGTTCGGGATCGAGAGGTCGGAGGTTCGAATCCTCTCGCCCCGACCATTTAATTGCAAAAGAGGCGGTCTCGTACGGGACAGCCTTTTTTTTGTTTAGCACCATGGGCATTAAAGAACTCGGATATGAATCAACGCCGCTCGGAGATCTGACGCTTCGCCGTAGACTCGAACCGCTACTGCAGAACCGAGAGGTTTTTGAGGTCAAACTCGGCGACGAATACCTGATGTCGAGCCTCTTTACCGAGAGCGAACAGCAGCTTGCGATACTCGGCCTCGCCCCGCTCGAGGGTGAATTGGATGTCGTGATCGGCGGCCTCGGTCTTGGCTATACCGCCGTCGAAGCTCTGAAAAATAAAACCATGAATCGTCTACTGGTTATCGATCTGTTCCAGCCGGTGATCGATTGGCACCAAGCCGGACTCGTCCCAAATGGAGAGATACTGACCGCCGACGCCAGATGCGAACTGCGGCAAGGTGATTTTTTCGAACTCGCCCGCACCGGTTTTGACGCGAACAATCTAGACCGAAAATTCGACGCTGTCCTGCTCGACATTGACCACTCACCCGAACATTATCTCGACCCAGAAAATAGTTCTCTCTACACCGCGCATGGCCTAAGTGCGATACAAAACCAACTAAAGCCCGGCGGCACCTTTGCCCTATGGTCTAACGACCCTGCGAGCGATGAGTTTACCGCACATCTAAAGTCAGTATTCGCCACCGCTACCGCCCATAATGTCGAATTTCCTAACCCGTACACAGGTGCGGTATCGGTAAATTCGGTGTACGTCGCCCGAACGCTACTTTAGATTTTTATTGAAAAACGCCAGCGTCCGTTCCCATGCCAACTTCGCGGCTTCGGCGTCGAAGCGTGGGGTGGTGTCGTTGTGAAAGCCGTGCTGTTTGCCTTCGTAGGTGTAGCTTTCAAACTTTACCTTGTTCGCTTTTAGCGCCGTCTCATAGGCCGCGATACCAGCGTTGACGCCTTGGTCGTTGCCGGCGTAGTTGAACAATAGCTGAGCTTTGATCTTTGGCACGTCGGCAATACCGGCCTGACGGCCGTAAAACGGCACACCCGCTTTGAGGTCTTTGCCGAGCCGGACGGCGAGTTGATTGACCATGCCGCCGCCAAAACAGAAACCGACCGCACCGAGTTTGCCTTTGCTGTCAGGACGTTTTTTGAGCCACAGTGCCGCCGCGACAAAATCTTCGGTCATCTTTTTGCCGTCAACCGTGCGAAACGCCGCCGCGCCTTTTTGCTCGTCACCGGGATAGCCGCCGACCGAGGTCAAGCCGTCCGGAGCGTATGCCATGTAACCCGCCTTCGCGAGCCGACGGGTGACGTCTTCGATATATGGATTGAGGCCGCGATTTTCATGGATGACGATGACCGCGGGAAACTTTTTACCCTTTGACGGTTTTGCAAAATAGCCCTTGATCGAGCCGTTACCGGCGGGCGACTGAACGGTCTCGTAACTGGTGATGATGTCCTTGTCGTCCTTAGCGATCGTCTGAGCCCAGGCAAAATTTGGCTGCAAGCTGTCAAATATCGCCGCCGCAGTCAGTCCACCGACGGCAAACTTTCCGATGCTGCGCATAAATGATCGACGGTCCATATCACCGTGCTGATACTCATGAAAAAGATCCAATAATTCCTGCGGATAATCGTCTGCCGTTTTGCGTTCCATAATATTTCTCCTTGTGTGGGGAAAGAATACTAAAATTCAAAGTTAAATGTAAAAAGAAGAGGCTGCCCCCGATGGAGACAGCCTCGCTAGGCATACCTAATTGCTACTTAAAACTTAAACCGAAACTGAGCCGTAAAGCTTCGGCCCGTGCCGTCGATGCCCCAGCTCGGGTTACGATATTTCTGATCCAAAATATTCTCAAAAGCCCAAAATATATTGGCGTTATCGCTTATCGTAAATCCGCCGCGGACATTTGCGACGCCATAGCCCGGCAGATATGTGTAAAGCGGCACGACCGTGTTGTCATTGACGACGAGGACACCGTTGATGGTCGCACCGATCGGCAACAGACGGTTTTGAACCTGTGCCTGAGTTTCGCCGGTCGCGATCAAGGTGCCGCCTGCGGTTCCGCAACCTCCTGGACCCGGTGTCGTCAAACCGTTAACACACGCTCCGCGACGAAAATAGTTTTGGATCTGTGCACGCGAGCGTCCCGCTCCGGTTCGTCGGTCAGCAAGATCACCGCTCGACAATCGGTCCTGACGGCCCGCGAGTGTCGTGTAGCCCTCGACCCAGAATCTTGACCAGTTATGACGCAGGCCGAGGAATCCGGTCGGCGGCGGTGTTCCGCCCTCGATATTTGGCGGGACGCCGGTCGCTTTGTCAGAGGCTTTGGTATAGGTGTAATTTGCACGCAGATTCAGACGGTCGGTTAACCGTGCCTGAAGTTCATACTCGACGCCCCAGATCTTGGCTGCGGTGAAATTTGCACGAACGAGCACAGGGTTTGCCGACGCGGCGACAAATACAGTACCGTTCGCCGTCTGACTCGTGATGACATCGCTGCCTAAGAATTTGCCAACCGCGCCGGCGGGCAGTATCAGCGCCTGTTTGGTAACTGCGTTATCAATATCGAGACGAAACACCGTCAGCGTCGAATCAACCCGCTTATTTTGATAACGAACCGAAAAATCATAGTTATTGCTAAATTCCGATTCCTGCTGCGAAACCGGGATACCGGTCGTTACGGCAGCTGCTCCGGCTGTCGTCCCTATCGTTCCGCCATAAGCACCGGCGGTGATGTGATCGACCTCAAAACCATCGCCGGTGAGGCCCAAAGTACCAAGGTCGGTCATGCTCGGGTAGCGAAAACCGCGGCTGTAGTTAAATGCAAAACGCAATTCGTCAGTCGCTCGGATGACCGCACCGATGCGACCGGAAATATCACTGGTCTTTAACGTGTCGGTTAGCCACAACTGACGGCCGGCGACGATGGGCGATTTTGTGCCGTCGGCATTATAAGACATGCCGCTGTAACGCAAAGCTCCAGTGATCCTGAGCCGTGTCGGAATGGCTTCCCATACGTCTTGAACAAACACACCGCCCGAGGCAAATGTCGCATCATCCGGCACGCGCGGACGCGAGATGGTTACCAGATTCGTCACGGGGTTTTGTATGTAAGCCGGCGCATTTACCTTTTCGTAATAAAAATCACCGCCGAACAGCAAAGTGTTGTTGCGGCCAATTCTCTTATCGAGATAACCGCTGACGCCCCACGTCGAGGTCCGCTCGTATTGGTGAGTGATGTCACCGGCGGGGTTTCCCTGTCCGCCTTGATTGACCCGCTCTTCGCGTTGGCTGTTGTATGAGCCCGTAAGCGACAGGCTGTCAAACGGGCCGACGTTGCGTTTTACATAACGCAGATAGCCAAAATCGAGCATCAGATTTCGCAGGTCGGCGATCAGGTTGCCATCGCCGCCGAGCAGCTGGTCAAAGCGTTTGCCGCCATCTTGCTGACTGCGTTGATAGAAAAACGTAAGCTGCTGGTCGTCGGTTGGCGAATAGGCTAACTTGCTCGCAAAGCCGTACTGCTGAAATCCAGTCTGCGGATTTACGTCGTACTTTACGGTTGAGGGCAGGCCAAGAAATCGCGTGATCGCCGAGTGAGTATCTACGCCATCCGCGGTACGAATATCACCGATACGGCGGCCATTCATGTTGATGTACCCGCCAAATTTGCGTGTGCCGTAGCTCAGCAATGCCGATGTACCAACGCTGCGGTCGGCGGTGCTAAAACCGGGATTAAACTCGCCGTGAAACTCAGGTGTCTCAAATCCGTAGGCCGGATTTTTGCTGACCATATTCACCGTTCCCGAAAGGGAATCCGATCCGTATTGAGCACCGTTTGGCCCGCGAAGCACCTCGATGGTCTGCATTGTGCTTGGTTCGTTTAGGTTAAAAAACGTACTGATACCACCGCGCTGGCCGGCGTGCGTAAAGCGGACGCCATCGACAAAATTCACAACATTTTTACCCGTCAATCCGCGAATAACGATCGCACCGAGCGTAGGACTCGTCCGCTGATAGTTCAGCCCAGCCTCTTCTTTGCCGGCCTGGCCCATCACGGACGTGGCTCGTTCCATGATCTGCTCGGTGCTGATCAGATTGAGTGCTTGGGGAACATTTTTCGCCTCTTCGGATTGGCCGATGTCGGCAGTCACCGTGACGCGGCTCTCGCCGATGGCGAGCGACACTGCAACATTGCTCGCACCGGATTGGATCGTCTGCTCGGCGATGGCAAACCCCTGGGCAAGCACGCGCAGGGTGTACGAGCCCGCAGGAACGGCGTTGAATGAAAATGTGCCCTCACGCGAGGTCACGGTCGTCATACCAACGCGGGACGATCCGCTACTAACCGACACGGTTGCACCGGCAACGGCGTCACCGTTTTGGTCTTTGACCGTGCCGGCGATCCGGTCTTGGCCGAACGTCTCGGCAGCTAGCGCGGTTAAGATAATGAGACAGAATAGTAAACAGCGGCAGTAGATGTTCATTTATAGTTTTCTCTTGTTTGTGGTTTTGGCTTTTAGACCTGCTCTATATTACTCACGAGAGAAATCTACTACCATTCGCCGTAGTTGCCGCCATCTTTTACTTACTTTATGTCGGTGCAAAACGTCTTATTAGTGGCAGATGTCAAAAGCCAAAAATAAGAGGCCTCAGTCTTTTATTAAGAGGTACTAGGCTATGAGAAAGCAACAAAAACAGCAAGGATCTTTGTTCGGCGGCACACTATTGGTTGTCGTTTTCTTTTTATGCGGTTTCGCTGTCAACGGGCAAACCCATTCCGACATTAACAAAGAGTTTTCATTCAGCCGAGTGAAAACATGGAATTTTATGACTGAGAGGGCAACCGCGAGCGACAAGTTTGGGGTGAACGAGATTTGGGACAACAATATTCGCGAAACCCTGACGGCGGGGCTCGCAAAGGCTGGCTTTGTCCACTCCGACACCCGTCCGGACCTTATAATACGATATCGGCTCAGCACAAAAGAAAAACAGAGCGTAAACGTTATTCGCGACAGCTGGGGCTATCCCTATCATCGCGGTGGGCGGAACTATTGGCGTGGTGACCGCGGCCGCTGGGGTACATCGACGGTCTATCGTATCCCTTATGACCAATCAACACTCATTATGGACATTTTCGATGCCGGAACAAATGAGTTGGTCTGGCGCGGATACGATCGCCGAGCTGTTGATGACAAATCGGAAAAGAGTCTTAAGAAATCAGTTGATAAGCTGATGGATCGTTTCGCCAAGGACGTGCGCGAAAGCCTTAAACCGAAGAAATGATCAGGTGAACTACTCTGCCTGGTAGGTCGCCACACTCGTCGGCGTTTCAAAGCAGCGTACCTTATATACGCGGACGCGGTCGTCACCGACGCGTGTGTTGAGGTATTCGAGAAAATAGCGGGCGAGGTTTTCCGCGGACGGGTTGAGCTCTTCGTCAAACGGCGGTAGCTCGTTGATATTGCGGTGGTCGAGGTATTTTACGATCTCGTCAGCGGCCGTTTTTAGATCGCCAAAATCGATGAGCAAGCCGATATTATTCAGCTCTTCGCCGCGTGCATAGATCTCGACCTTGTAATTATGGCCATGCAGGTTCTCACATTTCCCTTTATATCCGCGCAGCTGGTGGGCAGATGAGAAATTGCGTTCGATCATTACTTCGTAAAATGAGGGCATTGTGGAAATTATATCTCACCGTCGTCGGTTTGCTGAAACAACTCCGCGACGTCGTTGAGATCGGCGGTTATTTTCATTCTAGGCAGGCTGTTGAGGAAATCGCGGCCGTAGGATTTTGTCCTCAAACGCGGGTCCATTATCGCAATCACGCCGCGATCGGTGCGGCTGCGGATGAGGCGGCCAATGCCCTGTTTGAGCGAGATGACGGCTTGCGGGACGCTGTAGTCAAAGAATGATTTTCCGCCGTTGTCGTCGATAAATTTGCTGCGAGCCTGTACGAGTGGATCAGTCGGGACGGCGAACGGCAGCTTGTCGATGATGACGCAGGAAAGTTGATCGCCGCGAACATCGACGCCCTGCCAAAAGCTCGATGTCGCAAAAAGCACCGCGTTAGGCGTTGAACGAAATTGTTCGAGCAAGCCGGTTTTTGACATCGTTCCCTGCAAAAAGCACGGATAACCGATGCGGGATGAGACGAGTTCAAACAACGCCGTCATCGACGAATTGCTCGTACACAAAACAAACGCGTGCCCCCGCGTCACCTGTATGATCTTGATGATCTCGGTCGCCGCAGCTTGCGTAAATTCGGGCGTTCGAGGGTCGGGCATCGTTTTTGGCAGGTAAAGGATCGCCTGTTTTTCGTGGTCAAAAGACGACTCGGCCATGAACGTTTCAGTCTTGCTTTTGTCGAGTCCGAGCCGGTCGCGGATAAAATTAAAGCTGCCGTTTGTCGAAAGCGTTGCTGAGGTCAGGATGCACGTCTCGACCTTGTCAAAGAGCTTTTCCTGCAACAACGACGAGACATCGACGGGCGACGCTTGCAAGAAAATGCCGCGGCCGCGGCGCTCGAGCCAATAGACAAAATTGCGGTCGGCTTGTTCAACGATAAATTTGAGATCAAACCGAGTCTGTCTGACACGGCGGACGACGCTCTCTGCCTCCGGCATTTTTTCACTAAAAACATCGGTCTCGGTCTCAAGCCGTGCGAGGGCTTCGTCGAGGGCGTGAAACGCCTCGCCGAGCGGCGAGAGCACGTCTTCGCCATCGATGCCGCGATGTGAAAATGCATCGGCAAGCAGCGGAAACCGTCCGTCCGCTTCGCGAGCCTGTTTGAACCGCACCCAAAATTGCTCGGCAAAACCGTTGATCCGTGACGCCGACCTCGTGATCTGCGTTGCCGCGACGGCGTCAGAGATCGGCAAAACGCTCGCGTCGCGAGCGAGTTCCTCCAGCTGAAAATTCGACACCTGAAAACCAAAATAATCCGCCGCGATGTCTTCGATCAGATGGGCCTCGTCAAAAATGACCGCACCGTAATCGGGGATGACCTTGCCAAACTGGTTACCGCGAACGTTTAGGTCGGCAAAAAACAGGTGATGATTGACGATGACAATGTCAGCGGTCTCGGCCCGGGCACGCATTCGCGTGATAAAACACGGCTCATAATCGGCGCATTTCTGGCCGATACAGGTTTCGCTTTTGGCGTTAACGCGGTTCCAAAAGGGCAGATTTTCGGGCAGATAGGTGAGCTCGGCACGGTCGCCGGTTTGGGTTTCATGCGACCATTCGCGAACCTCTTTGAAATGGTCGATCTCGCCCACGCCGTCAAGTATCGGTTGGTGATCGGATTGGAGTAGGCGGTAGATACATGCGTAATTCGAACGCCCTTTCATATACGCCGCCGAGAATTTTTTTGGCAGGATCTGCTGCAAAAAAGGTATGTCCTTTTCCATCAACTG
>DEQS01000051.1:0-6160 GCA_002360555.1 Chloracidobacterium sp. UBA3360 | reverse complement strand
GCGACGGCCTCGATCGCGGGTATCAGATAGGCGAGCGTCTTGCCGGTCCCGGTTCCGGCCTCGACAATAAGGTGCTTTTTTTCGTCAAAGGCTCGTGATATCGCCTCGGCCATTTTTATCTGGCCGCTGCGGTATTCGTAATTTTCGTGATGTTTCGAAACAAGCCCGTCAGGGCCGAAAACTTGTTCCGCCAAACTATCGCTCATCGTATAATGCCTGTATTTATTGACTTTAGGCCGCTTTTAGGTGATAATCATCAATTACCAAAACTTACTGCCATCCGGGAGTTGTGCCCTCCATCGACCAACCCAGCCGCAGTTTTGATAATCCTAATGCTATCAAATATCGGGGAGTCTGTCTGAATGCGCTTTTTTAACTTCGAGTCTGGCCGCAGTGCGTTTCTTGCCCTTTTTGTCTTGGCGATCATTACTGCGATCTTTGCATTGCCATTTCAACTAAGGACAAATGCGGCAAAAGGCCTGTTTCAAAAAACGGAAAGCCATGAGAAAGGGCTCGAAAATTACGACATCCGGACGGACAAAGCGGCTTTCGACACGATCGCGAGCTACCGCTCGGCAATGGGCAAAGATGCGGTCGCGGTTGCAGATACCCGCGACGCGTTCGTACGCGGGGAGAATGAACTAAAAAGACGCGTTCCAACGCTCAAGGTTGAATATAACGACGACATCCGGATACCAGAGATCATCGCACCCGATGTCCAGCAGGGCAAGGCTGTATTTACCGACCGCTCGGACCAAAAACGCTCGGACATTCTGCTCAATTTTCTAAACGAAAATAAAGACCTCGTCGGAGCTGGTAGTGAACAGATCAGCCAGCTAAAGGTCGCGGCAGATTACACAAATCCCGACGGCAATCTGTCGTTTGTAGAACTAAATCAAGAGATCAACGGAATTCCGGTTTTTCGCGGCGAGGTCAAAGCCGGGTTTACAAAGCGGGGCGAGCTTTTCCGCGTAGTCAATAATTTTGCTCCCGGCTTAGATTATTACTCGATCTCAAAAGATTTTGGCGATCCTTATTCCGCTGTTTCGCACGCTTATCGCCGCATTAATGCCGAAAACACGATGAAACGTGTGCGGCTAAACGAAAAGGCCTCAACAGATATCAAAGCCGTTTTTGGCAGCGGTGATTTTGCCTCGACAGCCGAGAAAATGTATTTTCCGACCGAACCCGGCGTTGCCGTTCCGGCCTGGCGTGTCTTGATCTGGCAGCCTGTCAATGCATATTACGTCATCGTCGATGCTCACACCGGAACAATGCTCTGGCGCAAAAATATTGGCGAGGACCAAACTCAATCTGCAACGTACAACGTGTACGCCAACTCCAACGCGATGATCAACGTCGCCGACAGCCCGTTTCCGCGTTCACCCGGCCCCATCTCACCGGACGGCACGCAAGGAGCCGGTATCGCCCGCACCTCGATAACGCGTATCGGCAACGAGGCTCCATATACATTTAACAATCTCGGTTGGATCACGGATGGCGGCAACGAGACCGACGGCAACAACGTCGAGGCGGGGCTTGATCGCGATACGACAAACGGCGTCGACACGACCAACGGTCGCGTCACCGGTGCGGCTCGCACGTTTGATTTTCCGATCAACCCGTTCAACCCAAACACAAATACCGGTGACTCTCCGGTTCCGGCGGGAGAGCCGACTGTTGGATCCAATACTCCATACTGCGCCTCGATAACCCAGCCGCATGGCATGGTCGATTATCAGCGAGCATCCGTTACACAGCTTTTCTACATTGCTAACTGGTATCACGACGAGACTTACATGCTCGGGTTTACCGAAGCGGCAAGGAATTTTCAGAATACCAACTTTACCGGTCAGGGCGTCGGCAATGATAGGATCACTGCCGAGGGTCAGGATTGCTCAGGTGCGAACAACGCAAACTTTAATACTCCGGCAGATGGCGGACGCGGCAGGATGCAGATGTATCTGTGGGTAACCCCGACGCCCGATCTTGACGGCAATCTGGACGCCGAGGTTGTCATCCATGAGGCAACTCACGGCCTTTCAAATCGGTTGCACGGAAATGCATCAGGACTCCAACTAGATCTCGCACGCGGCATGGGCGAAGGCTGGTCGGATTTTTACGCCCACTGTCTGCTGAGCGAACCGAGCGACCCGATAAACGGGGTCTATGCGCTAGGTGCTTACGACACTTTTACGGCACCTGGCGGCAATAATAACTACTACGGCATACGCCGTTTTCCAAAAGCAGTGATGGCGTTTACCGGCGGCGCGTTAAACCGGCCGCACAATCCGCTGACGTTTCAAGACATCGACGCGACCAAGATCGATCTTTCCGACGGCGCTTTTGGCCCGCGATTTAACAACACTGCCGACCAGGTTCACAATATCGGCGAGGTCTGGAGCATCGCTCTGTGGGAGATCAGGGCTCGGATGATCAACCGCCTGACATGGGCGGTCGGCAATCGACGCGTGCTGCAATTTGTGACCGACGGCATGAAGCTAGCTCCGCTAAACCCAACACCGATCTCAGAACGCGACGCGATGATCGCCGCAGGCTTAGCAAGCGGCACACCAGCTGACGTCGCGGACATGTGGGCCGGATTCGCGCTACGCGGTTTTGGTGCGAGTGCCAGTATCCAAAAGGTCGGCGGCGCGAGTACGGGCGGGTTGGGAACGGTACGCGTCACCGAAGCATTTGACCTGCCAAACCTTTTCCAAAATCCTAATCTGACGCTGTCCGACGCAGGCGGGAATAACAACGGTATCGCCGATCCCGGCGAAACTGTCGCCCTAACGATACCGCTGACAAATTCGACCGGCATCGTCGCCAATACCACGACATTACAGATCGTCGGCGGCAACTCGGCAAATTACGGGACTATCAACAGCGGTTCGACGGGCAGCCAAACGATAAACTTTACAGTCCCGGCAGGCACGCCTTGCGGCAGTGTTGTCACGATAACGCTCAACGTCAACAGCAGCCTCGGTGGGACCAGCTTTACGCGGACGATACCGGTGGGCACGCCGGTTACGACATTTGTCCAAAATTTTGACGCTGTAACTGCCCCGACGGTCCCGGCCGGCTGGGTCGTGACATCGGCTGGTGCCTCGACACAGCCGTGGGTCTCAACGCTTGTTAGCGCTGATACTGCACCTAATTCAATGTTCGCAGCTGACATTGCTTCGACCGGAGGTCTCACCACGTTGACATCACCCGCGATCGCGGTGACGGTACCGGCGGCAACGCTGACATTTCGGCACCGCTACAACAGCGAGCCCGGTTTTGACGGCGGCGTTTTGGATATCAGCATCCCGAGCGTTTCCGGCGGAGCGTTTCAGGATATCGTGACGGCGGGCGGCACATTTATCCAAAACGGATACAACTCCATACTGCCAGCGACCAGCACCAACACACTTGGCGAACGTTTCGCATGGTCGGGCGACTCCGGCGGTTATGTGACGACGGTTGTTCGAATGCCGTCCGCGGCCGTCGGTCAGAATGTACAGCTTCGCTGGACGTTTGGCTTTGACTCGAGCGTCGCTCCCGTCGGCGGCGGTTGGAATGTGGACACCGTCCAGTTTAACGGCAACTCACAATGTATCGTTACCGCTGCAGGCGTTAGCGTTTCCGGGCGTGTTTTCGCGAGCGGGGGCCGAGGTCTTCGCGGTGCGGTAGTTAGATTGGCCGACCAAAACGGCGTGATGCGGACTGCAGTTACCGGAGCCTTTGGCTTTTACCAATTTACCGATGTCGCCCCCGGCCAGACGTATGTAGTTAGTATCATGTCGCGTCGATCTAATTATTCGCCGCGTGTTGTTCAGTTAAATGACAACATCGCCGGCCTCGATTTTCAGCCTGAGTAGCCTAAGTTGTCACTCGAAGAATATGGTTGACTTGGTATTTCGTTGACAACTATTCTTTTACGAGACAAGTTTTGCAGACCTTTAGGCGTGAATATCCGTCAAATTAGTAAGTTACCTGTTGGATTTTTCCGGAGTTTTATTAAATGAGATCTCAAAATAGGGGTTTGGCCGCCATAAAACTAGCCGTTATCGCGATCGTTTCCGTGGTGGTTTTGTCCGCTTTGTATTGGAACGGCACCGATAAGGCAGCGGCGTTTTCCAGCGGTCCGCCGTTTGGTTACACGGGTGCCCCGGTCGAGAATAGCTGTACCGATTGTCATGGTTCATTTCCGGTCAACAGCGGCTCAGGGACGGTCGAGATCCTGGGCATTCCGCATGACTACAAGCCCGGCCAGCAGTACACCGTTTCGGTCAAGGTATCGCAAGAAGATGCGATCCTATATGGTTTTGAGGTGACGGCGATCAATAGGCTTGGGACGCAGGCAGGCACGCTGGCGGTGACAAATGCGACCCGTACCCAGTTTGACGAGGGCCCCGTCGGGCCAAATAATCTCTGGCGTCAGTATATTTTTCACACCTCGACTGGGACCATCCCAAAAGGTTTCGGTTCAAACACATGGAGCTTTACGTGGACGGCACCGGCACAAAAGATCGGTAAGATCGATTTTTATGCCGCCGGTAATGGAGCTAACAGCAACGGCAATTCGGGGGGCGATTATATATACACGACATCGTCGTCGACACTAGCCGGCTCGGCTCTTTCAAATTTTGACGGCGATCTGGCAAGCGATGTCGCTTTTTTCCGGCCGGGTCGAAGCAAGTGGTTTAGTCAAAATATTCAGACCAATGCCACGCTCAATACCACGTTTGGCGGACGCGGAGACCGCATCGCTCCGGGCGATTACGACGGCGACGGCAAGACGGACAATGCGGTGTTTCGCGGCGGTAAGTTTCGCATCCAGCGAAGCACCGATGGCTATCAAGAGGTTTTGCTAGGTGTTGCGGAAGATGTCCCTGTGCCCGGTGACTACGACGGCGACGGCAAGACTGACTGCGCCGTTTTTCGTGCCTCTACCGGACAGTGGCTCCTTATCCAGTCAACCGCAGGATCTGCGACGCTCACGCTCGGGCAGACGGGCGATAAACCGGCACAGGGCGACTATGACGGCGACGGCAAGACCGACATCGCTGTATTTCGTCCGTCAAATGCCACTTGGTACATAACGCGCTCGACGCTTGGCTCGACCTCGTTGGTGTACGGTGCAAGCACCGACCGTCCCGTCCAAGGCGACTACGACGGCGACGGCCTGACCGATATCGCTGTGTTTACGAAAACGACCGGCACCTGGGGGCTTAACCGCTCGACCGACGGCAATACCACCGTCACGCTCGGCTCTGTCAACGACATCCCGGCACCTGCTGATTACGATGGCGACGGCAAAACAGATGTAGCCGTCTATAGCCCGCCGATCTCAGCCGCAGCGGGCACGTGGCGGATCAAAAAGAGCACCGACGCAACACTATACACCCTAAACCTCGGCCTAAACCGCGACGTCCCCATCGCTACCGGCTACATCGCTCAGTAAAACGGAAGGCTTCGCGACACGCGAAGCCTTTGCTTTTTATCCGTTATCCGTTCAACTTGCTTTAACCCGACTTCTCCCGAGTGATTCTTGGTATCATTTCGTGATGAGTTCTTTTGAATTGATATTGTAACCTGCCAACGAGACCTTTTTATCCGCGAAAAAAAACGTGAAGGTCTCAACCCCTTTACCGTGCTCAAACTCCGTATTCTGTAACATGACGATACTCGTGGTCAAATTAAATGTGTTGGCTCGCCACGTTTGTGTCGTCGTCGACTTTACCTTACCGAGCTTGATGTGAACAGCCTGAAGTATCTCGGTCATCTCCTGCTCAGTGGTTACATTTTTGAATTCGGGATCGAGGCCGCCGTAAATATCCGCATACCGCTCATCATCCAGCATCGCGTGAAACTTACCGATCGCGGTTTCGGCCGCCGGTTTTCCATCAGTAACTGCATTGCAGCCAATCGCTACAAAGGCTAGTAACGCCAATGCAATCCCAGCGAAGAACCCATTTTTATTCACAAAGCATAAAAAGGTGGGCCGAAAAACGGGGGTAAGGCGCGTGATTCTGCGATATTTCTCCATTTTGGGGATGATACCATAGGCCGCTAATATTCTTGCACCAATTCTGGTCCACCTTGGTCCACCTGGTCCGGACCGGACCAAGAAACGCGTGGAGAAACAAAAAAGGCTGTCTGGATATCCAGA
>DEQS01000078.1 GCA_002360555.1 Chloracidobacterium sp. UBA3360 | reverse complement strand
ACAGCAGTCGCAAGCTCGGTTCCGAGTTTCGAGTTCCGAGTTTTGAGTTCTTCGGCTTTTAACTCGGAACTCGAAACTATGAACTCGGAACTGTCTGCCGCTGCCGCCGATCCCGCTCTTGCACCAAAAACAAGCCCTTCGAGCAGGGAATTCGAAGCGAGGCGATTCGCTCCGTGGACTCCCGTGCATGTGACCTCGCCCGCTGCGTATAGTCCCGGCAGAGTGCTGCGGCCCCACAGATCTGTTCGGATGCCGCCCATGCAATAATGCGATGCAGGCGAGACGGGCAGCATGTCTTTGGCGATGTCGAGGCCGTAGAATTTGCAGGTTTCGTAGATCTTTGGGAAACGGTGTTTGAGAAAATCTTCGTCGAGAGCGGTCATGTCGAGATAGACGGTACGCGTTCCGGTTCGACGCATTTCGGCGACGATCGAACGGGCGACGATGTCACGCGGGGCGAGCTCGGCCCGCTCATCGTAACGCGGCATAAATCGTTCGCCGTATTTGTTTTTGAGGATGCCGCCCTCGCCGCGCATAGCTTCGGAAAGCAAAAATCGCGGCGCTTTTTCAAGATTTAGCGCTGTCGGGTGAAACTGTATAAACTCCATATCCGCCATCTCGGCCCCGGCAAAATAAGCCATCGCCATGCCGTCACCGGTGGCGACTGGTGGATTGGTCGTGTGCTGATAAAGCTGTCCGGCACCGCCCGTCGCCATCACGACGGCTCTGGCATAGATCTCACGCGGCTGCCGCAAAACGGGGTCGAGAAACCGCACGCCGACGCAGCGGCCGTCCCGGACAATAAGGCTCTCAGTGTTGGCAAAAGGGGTCAGATTTATCGTCTTTTCTTGTCCGGCGCGAGCTATTAGGGAGCGGACAAATTCGGCTCCGGTCGAGTCGCCGTGGGCATGGATGATACGCCGCCGCGAATGTGCCGCCTCTTGGGTAAAGACAAGCTTGCCGCCCTCGCGGTCAAATTCACCGCCCCATTCGATCAGTTGTTTTATGTACTTGGTGCCCTCGGTAACGAGCGTCTCGACGGCTTGTTCATCGCAAAGACCGGCACCCGCGACAAGCGTGTCGCCCTCGTGCAGTTCAGGATTATCATCGTCAGACAGCACGACCGCGACGCCGCCCTGGGCATATTCGGTGTTAGATTCGCTGGCCTTATCTTTGGTCAAAACGGCAACTCGTCCACCGCTTGTGGCAAGCTCAATGCTCGCCCGCAGCCCCGCAACGCCGCTGCCGATAACGATAAAATCCGTTTCCAAAGACATTAACTGAAATGTAGCAAATTAGCAGTAAAGTATCGAATTAAGATATTAACCGCGAAAGATGCGAAAAGACGCTAATCAGAAATTGCTTTCTTATTAGCGCCTTTTCGCGTGTTTAGCGGTTGTAAAAACCGATCTGTTTAGACAGGGATCTTGAGTTCCTGCCCTGGATAGATCTTGTCAGGGTGATGCAGGATGTCGCGGTTAGCGTCCCAGATGGCTTTCCACTGGATGCCGTAACCGGCCGCGATCTTGCTCAGGTTATCGCCCGACTCGACGGTGTAGGTGCTGCCACCACCACCGGCTGCGTCGCCGAGGCCAATGTTAAGGATAAGGTCGTTACTCTTGAAATCAGGGTCCAAGCGTTCGTACTCATCCCACAGTGCTTGTTTCGCTTCCGAACTCGGAGCTGTACCGTTTAGCACGAGTGCTCCATCGGCACCTTCGCTAAGCTCGTAAGCCGTTCCGTTTGAATTAGCAAGTTCGAGAAGTGACTGATATTTTTCTTGTACTGTCATATTTTTGTTCCTCCTCGTTAGTTTCCTTTGGTTATCTGGTTATCCCAGCCGGTGATGCCCGACTCATTGATTGCCATAACGACTTGTGCGTATTTTGCAGCCGGAACGGTTCCCTTAATGGTCGCTTTGCCATTAACGACGTCGATTGTCAGGCCGCTAACGCCTGCCTTTTTCATCGCTTCGTTAAGCTTGCCCGTCAGAGCCGGATCAGTAGCAGCAGGTGTTGCCACCGGCAGCGGCTTGAGTGTGCAGTTGTTGGTCACCGATTTGATGCCCTCAACTGACTTTACCGAAGCCTCAGCCTTGGCTTTGACTGCCTGATCGGCAACCTCGCCTGTCAGTGTCGCTACGCCGTCTTTGACGGCAACCGTCACGCCTGTGACCTTGTCAGCAGCCAGTTTATCTGTGGCTGCCTTTGTCAGGTCTGCATCGCTCTTGCCGCAAGCGCTCATAAATAAAGCTGCTGCGAGCATTAGAACTGTAAAAAATTTAACTTTCATTTTTCCTCCCGAAAAATTCTGTCTTTTATTATTTAACGTATTATCGCTTTGATCCACGCGATCCTAACTAACCGACACGAGTCATCCCAATAGAGGGGCAACCATCTCTAATTATTTAGTGAGATTATAGTGATTGAAAACGAAAAGTTTCGCAAGATAAAAATGATGTTTTTTAACCAAAAATTTCTTCGGCGATCTGCTGGGCCGCGTCGTACGAAGTGTGGTCGCGTCGAATGATGAAATGCCATTCAGCGAGACAATAGACTTTTTGTCTTTCATCAAACAAACTTCGGGCTTTTGCTTTGTTTCGCGCGAGCGGGCGTTCCTTGCGTGAAAACGTTATATTCAGCCAGCAATGCTCAAAAGTCGCCTCGAGCCAGACGCCGGTAAAGCCATGCGCTTTGAGTAGTTCACGGTTTTCAGGAATCGTCCAGGTCCCGCCACCGAGGCTCAATATCCTCGAATCGGTGTCGCTGAGCAATAGTTTCAAGTTAGCAGTTTCGATCTCGCGATATTTATCGACGCCGTCTTCGTCAATTATTTTTGCGACGATGCGGCCGTCGTTTCGCTCAATAAAACGATCAAGATCGGTCCAGCGGCACCTCAGCTTATTTGCGAGATGACGTGCGACGCTCGATTTGCCGACGCCCATAAATCCGGTCAGTGCGATCTTGATGTCTTTGTTCATCGTTGCTAAGACTTTACGACAGACGCGAGTGTTTCGAAAAATCTGGGGAACGACACGTCGGCACATTCGGAGCCGACGATCTCTGTTTCGCCGTCCGCGAGCAATCCCGCGACGGCAAATGCCATTGCGATACGATGGTCGCCAAACGAATCGATGACCGCGCATTTCAGATGCGAACGTTCGACATGAAATCCATCGTCAAACTCGGTCACGCTCGCACCCATTCGCCGTAGGTTTTCGGCAACGGAGTGGATACGGTCAGATTCTTTGACCCTCAACTCGCCAGCGTCGCGAACCTCCAAACCGTTTGCCAACTGTGTTCCGAGCACGGCCAAAATCGGTATTTCGTCGATCAGGTCAGCAACCGCCGCACCCTCGATCACAAGCGGAGCCTCTTGCTCATCAAGCCCGCCGCTAATGGTCAGCGTATCCGCCGGCTCGCCACGCCGTAAGGCGTCTTTGCGGGGCGATAGTTTTGCTCCGACACATTCGAGAACGTCTAGTATCGCGGTTCTTGTAGGGTTTGTTCCTACATTTGGCAGGGTCAATTCCGACCCTGGCAGACACGCCGCCGCGACAAGAAAAAATGCAGCAGATGAGATGTCGCACGGTATCGTCAGCTCCGCAGCCGTCGGACGACTTGTTCCTTTGATATAACGTACCTTACTTGCCGGGCCACCGTCTGTACCGACTCGCACGCCAAAAAGCGGCAGCAGCCTTTCCGTGTGGTCGCGGGTAAGCGTCGGTTCGACAGTTGAGGTCTCGCCGTTTGCATACAGCCCAGCAAACAGGACGCACGACTTGATCTGAGCCGAGGCGACGGGCGTGTGATACGCGATCGCTCGCAGCGGGTACCGGCCGTGGATAGTAAGCGGTGCCGAGCCGTCATCAGACGCAATCGTCGCCCCCATTTGCTCAAGCGGCTCGATTATCCGTCGCATCGGACGTTTTACAAGCGACTCATCGCCCGTCAAAACACTTTTGAAACGCTGCCCGGCCAATATACCGGAGAGCAGCCGCATCGTCGTACCACTGTTGCCGCAATCGAGCGGAGCCTCCGGCTTTTTTAGTCCAAACTTCCCGACGCCGTCAATAAAAACCGTGCTGCCGTCACGCCGTATTTCGGCCCCGAGCGAGCGGAGGCAATCTACCGTGGAGGTGCAATCGGCACTCGCCGCAAAGTTATCAAGCCGCGACGTGCCGTCGGCAATCGCCGCAATTATCGCGGCACGATGTGAGATAGATTTATCGCCGGGCAGCTCAATGGTACCCTGTAGCGACTCCGCAGGTTTGACCTTCATTAGATAATCTTAGACGAACAAAGCCGCATTTGTCTTGACAGCAACTGTCTTAAACGGCTAACTTACAAAACATATACTTTGCTTATGATTCGTGAGATCCAGTTACCTAGCCGTATCGAATCGGTCGACCAAGCCGCCGTAGAAGCGGATGAATTTGCCAAGAGCTGCGGTTTTGGTGACGATTTTGTGTCCGCGATCGACCTTGCCATCCGCGAATCGGTGGCAAATGCAGTCAAGCACGGCAATAAATTTGACGAGTCAAAAAGCGTCGATGTCACGTTTGCCGATTCGGATGAGGGCTTTGAGGTGACGGTGCGCGACCACGGTGCCGGGTTTAATGTCGATGACATACCCGACCCGACGAACCCCGAAAATCTGTTAAAAGCTAACGGGCGGGGCATCTTGTTTATGAACTCATTTATGGATGAGGTCAGTTGGTCAAACCATTCCGGAGGCGGAATGGTCGTGAAAATGTTAAAAAAGAGATAATTACCGCTTGATGCTTGGACTTTTGTGTCGAGTTTGGTCTAAAATCGGCTATCGCAATTTATAAACGCAAGAGGAGATAACAATGTCTGATATTACGATCACTGAACGCCAGGCTGGCGATGTAACTATCCTTGACCTAGACGGCAAGGTAACTATCGGCGAGGGCAGCGTAGCACTTCGCACGGCTATCCGACGCCTCCTTGGCGAAGGCAAAAACAAGATCCTGCTTAATCTTGCAGGTGTCGGCTATATCGATTCAAGCGGTATCGGCGAACTGGTTTCGAGTTTTACCGCTGTCAAGAAAGAGGGCGGAACATTAAAGCTCTTGAAATTGACGCAGAAAATTCAGGACCTGCTTGCTATCACCAAGCTTTTGACAGTCTTTGATGTTTTTGACGAAGAAAGCGAAGCCCTCAGCAGCTATAACTAAACGCTGCCAATTGCAGAGAATAAAAAGGGTAAAGGAAAGCGTTTTGTTCCTTTATCCTTTCTTATTTTGCGGCAGGTTTGATACATCTTTAGGGCCGCAAGATTCATCTTTCTAAACAGAAAGTTTTTTTGATTTTTACATTATCTAAATGATGCAGCGAGTTTTCTTATCCATCTTATTGATCGCGTTTTCGGCAAACGCTTTTGGCCAGGCTCCGGCGTCCGGTTTTGACCTGACGAACTACGGAGTAAAGATCGAGCCGGACAAGCGTTTGCTCGTCGTGCTCGCGTCGCTTGAAATGGCGCAGACGACAAATGCCGATGGCACGGTCACTAAGCTCATCAACACGCCCCTTTCGGCGGACGGAGCAAAGTTTCGCGACCAGCTTATCTTAGACAATGCGAGTATGCCGGCGGATCTTCGCACTCGCATCTCTACATTTGTCGCTCAGTATAAAAAGAGAAATCCAAAGGCGACCGACGCCGAGATCGTCGCACCGTTTATCTCGATGGCGTACACTTTGACACCAGTGCCTGAACTTGGCGACCCAGTAATTACCAGCGATCTGCCCGGTAAATTGCTCGATGTGCTCGACTATTCGCCGCTGGTACGTGAGTTTTACAAGCGTTCGCTGATCAGCTCAAAGCTCGATAGTTATGTAAAAACCTATCGCGAACAGGCCGACGGACGCCTGCGTACTTCGACCCGCGACATGGTCAGCGAATTGCTCGAGTATCTGCACACGCGCCCGCAGCTAATTTTTTCAGAAAGGGTAAAGATCGAGACAAAACGGCCAAACAGCAAAGAGGTGCTGGTTAAGACCGAGATACGCGAACACGACCGGCATTTTTTCGTTGTACCCGAAAATCTCGCGGCGAAGGGCGATATCAATTTTCTCAACATCCGCGACGATTATTACTTGATCGTGCCGCCCGACACCGATGTCAGCATCACCGAGGGCCGTCGTGCGTTTTTGCGTTTTGTGATCGATCCGCTGATACTCGCAAATTCTAAAGAAATGACAGCCGTTCGCGATTGGGCGAAACCGATTCTTGAAGAACTTCGAAAAACAAACTCGTCGATCTCGCCGGATGTTTTCCTTGCGATGTCGCGCTCCCTCGTCGCGGCGGTCGATATCCGGCAGGCTGAGTTTACAAAGATACGCGTCGCTACAGATCAAATACGCCAAAAACTGCCGACTCTCAAGACCGACGCCGAGAAAACCGCTCTTACCACCGCACTGACAAAGCAAAAAGAGGCGTTTGCAGACGAAGCTGCCCAGCAATTGTTTGAGGAATATCAAAAAGGGGCGGTCCTGTCATTTTATTTCGCTGAGCAGTTAAAAGGCATAGAGGATTCTGGTTTTGATATCGCATCGTCTTTGCGTGAGATGGTCGCCGCATTTGATCCCGTAAAAGAGGTCAACCGCATCTCCGACACCGCTGAAGCCCGCAAGCGTGCGCTTGCGGCTCGTGAGGAACGTAAGAGCCACCCGGACACAATGGTTGTCGTCGAGAGCCCTCTGACCGGCAAGCTCATCGCGATCCAAAAGGTGATCGATGCCCGCGACCTAGTCAAAGCTAACGCCGATCTCAAACAGCTCCTGAAAGAATATCCGTCCGAGCCGCGTATCTATTACAACATTGGCCGCGTCGCGGGTCTTTCGGCGGTCGGAGTCCAAGATCCTGAAGTGGTCGCACAAAAGCTGCTTGAGGCTAAGGTGGCATACACCAACGTGCTCAACACCGCGACGGGCAACACTGATAGATCGCTGCTTTCGCTCACGTATGTTGCGCTCGCGAGGATCTATGAGTTTGATAACAATTCGGCGTATGCAATGAAACTTTACGACGAAGCGATCAAACTCGACGACATTTCCGGCGGTGCGTTTCGCGAAGCGATCGCCGGCAAACAGCGTCTGCTAAAGCCGCAATAGTTTGGAGTCCCGCCTTCAGGCGGCTAACGCCTGATAAGTGTACAATAGCTAAATGAATCAAGGGTCGCCTAAAGGCGGGACTCAAAACATCTTTCGCAGCGGGCTGGTCGCGCTCATTGGCCGTCCAAATGCCGGTAAATCCACACTACTCAACCGTCTCGTCGGCGAAAAGATCGCTGCTGTCTCAAACAAGCCGCAGACCACCCGCCACCGGATCAAGGGCATCGTCACGCTGTCTGCGGGCCAGATCGTCTTTATTGACACTCCCGGCGTCCACAAACCCGGCCATTTGCTCAATCGCCGAATGATGACCGCCGTCCACGACGCGATCATGTCGGTCGATCTGATCGTGCTGATGCGTGACGCCAGCGTCTCGACCGGCAACGGCGATATGTTTGTCTTTGACCTAATCAAACAAGCCGAAAAGCCTACCGTCCTGCTGTTAAATAAAACAGATAAATTAAAAGACAAAGCCGCTCTGCTGCCGCTGATCGAGGGCTATTCGAGCGAGTTTGAATTTGCCGAGATAGTGCCTGTTTCTGCGTTAAAGGGCGACGCCATCGATGATCTGCTGGCGTCCATTGTTAAGCATCTTCCTGAGGGCGAGCCGATATTTTCGGAAGACGAGATGACCGACCAATCAATGCGCGTCATCGCCGCCGAGATGGTCCGCGAAA
Organism: Chloracidobacterium sp. UBA3360; assembly: GCA_002360555.1. Taxonomy (GTDB): domain Bacteria; phylum Acidobacteriota; class Blastocatellia; order Pyrinomonadales; family Pyrinomonadaceae; genus OLB17. Next base: position 7,855 of record DEQS01000078.1, on the reverse strand, counting down.
AGATATTGCAATCCACAGGCGAAGAGATCCCTTATGTGACGGCGGTCGTCACCGAGGTTTTTGACGAGTCAAAACCAGGTATCACCCGCATCTATTGTGCGATCTATGTCGAGCGTTCATCGCAAAAAAAGATCGTCATCGGCAAGATGGGCAGCCGCATCAAGGACATAGGCACAAAGGCGCGTGTCGACATCGAAAAGCTTTTGGGCAAAAAGGTCTTCTTAAAATTATTCGTCAAGGTCGTCGAAGACTGGCGCAACCGCGAACGCGATCTCGACGATATCGGTATTCACGAATGAGCGAAACTCAACCAAAAAGATGGTTCGCGGTCGATGTCGAGGTAGATGCGGCGGCCGCTGAGGCAGTCGAGTACGCCTTTAACACCCTCGAAGCCCTTGGCACCGAGATCGACCATCTGCGAAAAACGGGCACCGACGCCGTAAAGATCACCGGCTATTTCAACGACCTGCCAACCGGCGAAGACCTACGGTTCGAGATCAATGACGCCCTAAATGTTTACGGACAGAACCAGACAGCCATACGTTCTACATCAACCCGTGAGGTCGAGGACGCTGATTGGCTCGCCGAATGGAAACGCCATTGGAAACCCACCGAGATCGGGAAATTTATCATCGCACCGCCTTGGTCAGAGGTTGCCGAGACCGAAAAGATCATCATCCGCATCGAGCCAAACATGGCATTTGGCACCGGAACGCACGATACGACACAGCTTTGCCTAAATGCCATCGGTGAACAATATGCGCCCGAAATGTCGGTGCTGGATGTAGGCACGGGAACTGGAATACTGGCTATTGCCGTTGCGAAACTTGGCGGGACAAATATCTTCGCCTGCGATACCGACGCTGATTCGATAAAGATAGCCCGCGAAAATGCCATCTTGAATGGCGTCGGCGATGCTATCACATTTGCCGATGGCCCAATAGACGACAGCACGCCCCAATACGATTTCACCTGTGCAAACCTGACCGCCGACGTGATCGTGCCCATCCTGCCGCTGCTCATCGAAAAAACAAAAAATATCCTCCTCCTCTCCGGCATCCTCGCCGAACAGGAAAAACTCATCACGGATGAACTTTTGAAATTTCAAATTTCAAATTTTCAAATAGAACATTCCGGCGAGTGGATATCTGTCCTGATCAAATCTTAATTTGGTTTTTTGATCGGTACGGCCGATGGTATATCACCGTCGTCGGTGATCGGTACGATCGGCAGTCGAAACGTAGGTTTCGCTCGCGGCGAAGACGTTAAGACCGGCGGGCCTTTTGGCAGACTGAAAAGCGACGGCGTTAGCGGCAGCGAACGCTTGAGCATCGTGCCGCCTCGGCCGGCAACCCAGAGTTTATCGCCGCCGCGATAGACAACCGCTTGTAGCAGTTTTCCCGTGATATTTGGCTGTGTCGACCAAGTCTTGCCGCCGTCCTCGGTGATCAATATTGTCCCAAGTTCGCCCGCCGCGATGGCTTTGTCCGCACCAAAAACCTGCACCGCAAACAGATTTAATTTCAACGGCGATTCCTGATCGGCCCACGTCACACCGCCATCTGTCGTCCGTAAAGTGATACCGCCGGAGCCGACCGCAAAGCCGTTCTTATCGTCATAAAAGCTAACAGCATAGAGATTTTCGCGAACATTGATCTTGATCTTTTCCCAAGTGACGCCGCCATCCGTGGTCCGTAGTATCGTGCCTTTATCGCCAACAACGACGCCGTGTGTTTCGCTAAAAAACTTGATGTCTTCGAGCCATACACGCGTTCCGGAATTGAGCTTTTCCCAATACGCACCGCCCGAACTTGTCCGGGCGATCATCCCGTTTGCACCAACAGCATAGCCGATCTTGTCGGAGATAAAATTAACCGCGACGAGGTCTTCGGTAAGGTTTGAGATGCCCGCACCCCAGCTCGCACCGCCGTTGATCGTCCGTAGCACTGTGCCGCCGTCGCCGACCACCCAGCCCTTTTGCCCGTCGATAAAAAACACGGCGTTGAGATTTACGTTTGTTTCTGAGAACGCCGTCAGCCATTCGCGTCCGGCGTTATTGGTCAGCCAGATCTTTCCCCGTGAGCCGACAGCGACGCCGATCTCATCGTTGAGAAACGCGATGTCATTGACGTCTTCGCGGCCGCCCTCGCTCAGACGCTGCCAGCTAAAACCGCCGTCGTCCGTGCGCAGGATCAGGCCGTTCTCACCGACCGCCCAGCCGGTAAATTTGTCACCGTAATGGACGGCAACAAGCTTCGGATTTGTCCGCACATTAAACGGCAGCCACGAACGCCCGCTGTCCCCTGTAAGCCAGATCATGCCGTTGGCGTCGGTCATCGAACCGCTCGTCGCGTCCGAAAAAGTCACTGACAACATATCCGCCCGGCTAAAAATATTGACCCGCGACCAGGTCTGGCCGGCATCTTCGCTGCGAGAGACACAGCCGCCAAACCCGGCGGCGACCATCGTCGTTTGCGATAAATACGCGGCGTCCGACACAACAGCACCCGAACATGGATCGCTTTGCTTCCACGTATCGCCGCCATTGTCCGTGCTCAAAACGACACCACCAACTCCCGCCGCGACCGCGTGAGTCTCGTCAAAAGCGTCAATGTTCAAAAGCTGTTCTTGGGTGCCGGAAACCTGTGTTTTCCATGTGAGTCCCCTATCCGAAGTTTTCAGTATCCGGCCATAACTGCCGACGATCCAACCGGTATTGAGAGACTTGCCGGTAAACTTAATCCCGTAAAGATGATCTCGTGCGTCGACGGCAACCTGTTTCCAATCTTTGCCGCCGTTTATCGTCGCGAGCAAAGTGCTGCGTGCCCCGACGGCGAAGGCGTTGTTTTTGTCGCGGACAAATACGGACGAAAGCGGGGCTTCTACGGGTGAAAACTGTCGCTTCCAACTAAAGCCGCCGTCCATGGTCTTCAAGATCGTAGCGTCGGAACCGACTGCAAATCCCGTCTCTTTGTCAGGAGCGAAGTGAATCGAGTAGAGCGGATTGCCTTGTGGCAGAGGATTTTGCCAAGTCCACCCTTGACTGCCGCGTTGGGCAAAGGTGGAGCACGCAAGAAGAAAGATCATTACCGAAGAGACGCGAAGACACAGAGACCGGAATTTCCACCACAGATGAACACGGATTAACACGGATGAAGAAAAAGATGCCTTTTCTTCTCTATTATCCCATCTGTGTTTATCTGTGTTCATCTGTGGCTAATTTCTTTCAGATCTCGTCAGTGCCTAGTTCTACAACTGCATCTTCCAACAAAGCCTCGTCCACGTATCCAAGCTCAGCCATTTTTCGTGCCATCGAGTCTGCGACTTCCTGCACGGCGTGGCCGTTGTGGCCCTTGACCCATTTCCAGGTTATTTGATGCTTTTGTGACGCGGCGTCGAGGCGTTTCCACCAATCGTGGTTGGTTTTTCGTTTCCAGGTGCCGCCCATCGTCTCGACCACGTATCGCGAATCGGACATCAGCGTGATGACACAAGGCTCTTTAAGGGTCTCAAGCCCGATAGCCGCCGCAGCGATCTCGGCCTGTTGATTGGTCGCACTGCCGAGATATTCGCCGACTGCTTTCCAAAATCCTTTGAACCCAAGCACAGCGACGGCCGCCGCACGGGGATTTCCCCGCCCGTTGCCGAGACTCGAACCGTCGCAGACTATTGTCACTGATTTCATAGATCCTCGGGCCTAAGCCTGGTTGCCAGAAACTCGCACATAATACCGACCAAACCTGCGATCACAAGCCAGCATATGATACTGAGTACTGCTCCGCCTGGCAGGATAAGCGAGTATTTTTCGGGTTCCGTTCCAAGCCCTTCTAGCATAAATGCAAACGGAAATCCCCAACTCCAACTGCCCGACCACACCATCCCGCTTTCTTTCAAATACTGGAAATAATACGAACGTTCGCGAAAATAGGAAGCAATATTCAGGACGATAAAGATGATCGTTGTTATGCCAAACCCAATTTTGAACCATCTATAGCTCATCAAACCTCGGCACCTCCCAATCTGATCTCATGATCCATGTGCCCTTCGAACGTATCATCGTGCGATATCACGAATAGCTGGTCAAAATGCGTGATGCGGCTGATCTGCATCGCCAGATTTTCGCGGCGTTCGGCGTCCATGTTGGTCGTCGGTTCGTCAAAAAATGCGATGCGGATATCGGTTAATTGCTTTAACAAAGCGAGCCGGATCGCGAGTGCCGCAGCCATTTGTTCGCCGCCAGAAAAACTCTGAAACGGCCGCTCGTACCCATCCTCTTCAAGCATTATGGCGTAATCTTCGCCCCATTTCAGCGTCCGTTCAGCGTTTCCGGTGATCTCGCGAAACAACAGATTTGCCTCAAGCGAGACGTGATGCACATAGTTGCGGGCAACACGCGGAGCTGCTTCTTTCAGGGTATCGCGGATAAACGCGGTCGTCTCTGCGACGGTCTCAAGCCGCTCTTTTTCTTTAAACTCACCCGAAAGCGATTTTCTGATCTCAGCAAAATGTTTTAGCTCGGCGGCTAGCTGCGTTTCACGCCGCTTTGCCGCGTCAAATGTCGCCCGCATTTCTGCGTGACGTTTCTCGGTCTCATGCAGCGCGGTACGCTCCGCAACGTGGCGGGCATTGTTATAACCGCCGGCGATCAGATCCTGATGCTCGTCGAGATCTTCGGTCAGGATACGGCGGTCGGTTTCGAGACGCTCAAGATTGCTTTCGATCTTGGTAGCAGTTTCTCGAAGCTCAGGTTCGCGGGCCGTCTCGTTTTCAAGAAATTTGATTCGCGTTCTCGGGTCGCCCAATGACTTGATCGTTCTTTCTATATCTGCAAAATTCTTTTCAAACCCCGCAAGCCCGCCGATACGCGTTTCCAGTTCTTTTCGCTCTGCGGCAAAATGCTTGCCCTCGGCTGTAAGCTCGGCTTCGCGGTCGCGAAATCCTTTTAACATTGACGCAAACCGTTCGGCTTCACGCGCTTTTTTTAACCCAGCGGCTACAGACGTTAGCTCTGTTTCAAATCCGGCAATCTGAGATATGAGATCGGTGAACTGGCTCGAGATAAAGCTTTCAAGCGTCTCGCCATCGTTTAGATTGAGACATTTTTGCGAGAGTATCGGGCACAGGCCGTTTTGTATCTCGCTCTGAAATTTCTGATCGCGTTCGAGACTCGCTTTGAGCGTGGCGATCTGACGGACAAGCTCGGCATCGCGGCTTTCGAGCGGTTTGATCTCTCCCGCACCCGCGGCTTTTGTCTCGGCTTCTTTTAGCTGTTCGGCGTTTGAGCGATAACTTGTTCGTAGCCGCTCGATACGTTCGTCGAGGCTCTTGATCTGGTTTTCGACAGCTTTTGCATCGGCTATCTTTTCGCGGAGAACATTGAGCTCGCCCTCGAGCCTTGCCTGATCGACAGCCTTTGGTCTTAATTTTGTGATCTCGGCGTGGGCTTTTTGCACGGCCTCGATACTTTCCTGCAAACGCTTTTGATCGGCCTTGATATTGGCGATCGCGTTTTCGACACGCTCAAGCTCGTCAAGCTTACTGACAACGTGACGCTTTTCAGCGATGCTCTTTTCAAGCGTTTGAACCTCACCGGCGAGGGTCTTGGCTTGCTCCTGATAAACTTTATACTCTTCTTCGACGGTGGCGGACCGTGTTAGTTCGCCCTCGGCACGGGCGATGCCCTCGCGGATCGCTGCGACCGACGTCTCAAGATATTTCGACGTGTCACGCAGCTTTTCGGCGGCTTGTCGATACTCTTCGACCTTGAGCAGACGGTCAAACGCGACCTTTCGCTCGGTCGTTCCTTCAAGAAAGATCGCGGTAAAAGTGCCTTGGGGAACACCAATCGCTTGTTTGAATAGGGACTTGAGATCTGTGCCGGGTTCGAGCCCGAGATGCTGCCATAGAAAGCGAAAGACCTCTTCTTTCTTATCGGCGATGCGGGTTTGCAAACGCGGATCGGTGACGTTATAGCCCGCTCCGGTGTCGCGTGTGACGATGTATTCGCGTTCGTCGAGGCCGCTCTCGAACGTCACCCTGACGACGCCTTTTTTCTCGCCGCGTTTTACAAAATCCTCTTTTTTATAATCGAGCAGATCAAATAAAACCCACGCGATCGCTTCAATGATCGTGGTTTTACCGGCACCGTTTTCGCCTGTGATAGCGGTCGTGCCACGGGTAAATTCGAAGGTTGAGGCGGCGTGAGATTTGATATTCTCAAGCTCGATCTTGGAGATATGCATGCGACTTCAAGTTTAGAATATATGCGGGCAAAGAAAAAGAATCGGTAATATGGGGCTTGATCTTTCTTTGCGTTCTTCGCGGCTTTGCGTGAGGCAACTTTTTTAACGCAAAGCCGCCAAGGTCGCAAAGCAAGGCAAGAAGAGAGTACAATCTGCTTATGAAATTCGAATCCGGCGAAACCGTCATTGCCGTCCTGCACAGTCCACGCGAAAAGCTGTTGGGTATTCTCGATGAGATCAGCCCTGCGGGCGTGAGCCTCCGTTCGATCGAGCTTGGGTATTTTGACGATTGGTGCCGGTCGATCGCGTCGGGCGAACAGCATCTGACGATGACCGATCATTTTATCCCGATGTGGCGTGTCGAACGGGTGAGCCGTGATGCTGCGGATGGCGACGTGCCGTCGATGTCAGAACAGTTTGAAACGCGAACAGGGAAACGGCTTAACGAGCAATAGGCTAAGGCTTCTTGATCACAATACTGCCGCTGTTAGTGGTTAGGCGGACGGACGCGCCGCCACTGCCAAGCTTGCCGACAACCCTTTTTACAGGGCCTTCCATTATGTTTTCAGTCTCGATCTTTAACGGCAGGTCGTAATTAAATGTCCCAAAACCATACGACGCAACCACCTGACACGATGTGTTGACGGGTACGGACATCCTGATCGAACCGTTAGACGTGCTCATACTATAACTACCGCCGCTCAATATCTCGCCGTTAAATGAAACCGAGCCTGAAATCGATGTGACGTCCACCTGTCGGTAATCGAGTTTTTGTAAATTAACGTTGCCGCTATTTGTCTTTGCCTTAAAATAGTCACCGATCTCACTTGGCCCGGCGTCGAATACGATCACATTACCGTTAGTGCTTTCGAGCGACATCGCTCCGGTCGAGGATTCGACCGTCACATCGCCCTCATAGGTCACGGCAACCGCTCCCTCGGCAATATTACGCAGATTGATGCTGCCCCCGATGGTTTTAACGCTCGCCTTGCGGACGGTGTCGATAACGGTCGTCGTTTCTTGGCCTTTGATATTGATGACCGCGTTAACCGGCACATCGATCTCGATCTCCTCACCCCAGATACACTCGGTGGGTACGGCAAATTTACCCTTGGTTTTTGCATCGAGGCCAGTGAGATTTATCAGGGCCGGCAAATTTGTTTTCGGGCTTTTTAGCTGGACGTTAAAGCCAAATTTCGCCCCGTCCTTAACAAAAACACGGATCTCGTTGCGGTTCCAGCCATTAACTTTCAGGCTGCCCTGCGTGACGCAGAGTGACAAATTTACATTCTTATCAACAGCGATCGACTTTTCTGACGTGTCCCCGCCGGTCATTGGCGCGAGCACCGGCAACTCGTCTTTTTTGCTTACGCCGTAAATGCGTGAGGGCGGATCCGGCGTCGACGGTTGCGCCTGGACGAGCGTCGGAATGGCGGCAAAAAGAGACACCGCTACTATCCGTAATATTAATTTTGCGAGTGGGTTATTCATCGAAATTCGGACGCTGGAGCTATCTCAGGCTCGCCATCAACTCCCCTTTTTGCGAGACCGAATTTAACAGATCGATCTTGTTCTGATACGACGAATACAGCACCTGCTTGGCCGATTCGTTC
>DEQS01000064.1 GCA_002360555.1 Chloracidobacterium sp. UBA3360 | reverse complement strand
GTCTGTATCGTGTCGGGCGTGACAAGCGGTTTGTACTCGTCGCCGGTGCGAACGTCGATACGAATGCCTTCGCCGCCGCCGCCGACCCCGCCATATGCACGCTCAAAACGCAGGTAATTGGTGTCGTCTTTGTAGATCAATAAGCCGGCGCCTTGGTAGTTCTCTTTGGGCAGAAATTTGACCCGAGTCTCGATCTGAAAATCGCCGGTGATCGGTTTCACATAACGCGGTGCCTTGCGGTTTTCGCCGTAAAGGTCTTTTTGCGTCGGGACTTTGATACGCAGAACGCCGGTCTTTACGTCCTTTGGNNGTAGGGTTATTTTTCTCGTCCGGGTCGATCCACTGCCAACCGACGGGCCACTCTTTTGAGTACGTCGAAAAACTGACGTTCGTCGCCTTTTGAACACGTTCCGCTTCGGGGGGAATTGGCGTCGGAGAGACCGGCTTGGGCTTTGTGTTCGTATTCGGAGCCGAACCGCATGCTGCGACTAGAGCTGCCGTTACGATCAGAAGAGTCCTCATTGATCTCATATTCTGCATTTTGCACTCTGCATTGTGCATTTGTTTACGCCTGTCTGATCCATTTCAGCACTTCCGGTATCGTCGCCCGTTTTCCGTACATTAGCATTCCGACGCGATAGACGCGCGACGCGAGCCAAACGAGTCCGGCGATAGCTAATAGATTGAGCGTGACCGATAGTGCGATCTGCCAAAACGGCGGAGTCTCGGCAATAATTCGCACCGGCATCGCAAGCGGTGCGAGAAACGGAGCGATCGACACCCAAAACGACAGGTTCGAATTTGGATCGCGGATCACAGCAAAGCAGAAATAAAACCCAACAAGCAATATCATCGTCACCGGCAGCGAAAACTGTCCACCCTCTTGGACGGTCGTTACCATTGAACCGACGAGTGCGTAAAACGATGCGTAAATAAAATATCCGAGCAAAAAGAACAGCAGAAAGTACGCGATCATCAGAGGTGTCAAATGCGGCAGCCCCGCGAACATCTGCGACATATCAGCCTGCATCGACAGAAAAGCTACGAGAGCGACGACCGACGCGATCCATATCGACATCTGCGTCAAACCGGCCAGCCCGACGCCGACGAGTTTGCCTAGCATCAGCGTAAACGGGCGTGCCGATGAAAACAGTATCTCGGCAATTCGCGTTTCTTTTTCCTCGACGACGGCACCCATAATGACCTGGCCGTAGATCGCCAAGGTAATGTAGATCATCAGCCCGATCACAAACGACGCCGCCAGCAGCATATCGCTGTTCTTTTCGCGGCCAGTCTCGTCGATCGATTTGGTGTCGATATTTACTCGCTTGCCGAGGCTTGAAACGATCTTTTCGTCAATGTTCGCATCCGCCAGACGCTGCGATCGGACCGCGTCGTTTAGAGCGTCTTTGAGCAGATCACCGGCAACAAAATCACCAGCCTTGCGTGATAGAAACTCAAATTTTGCATCCGCCGCATCAACGTTTCCCGGCACGAGCAGATAAGCGTCGATCTCGTCTGCGACGGCTTTGGCGGTCAACTCGCTGCGGATCTGCTCCGGAGATTTTCCTGCCGCGTCATAATTTACAAAGATAAACCCCTCGGCCATCTGTTTCGAACTCTGTTTTACCCGCTCGTTTTGCGACGTGTTCAGGTCCTTGATCGCGTCTTTTGCTGCTTGCTCGGCCTTAGCGGCGATCTTGTCAACCGAAAGATTTTCGCGCACACGCGGCGAGATCTTGTTGCCCTGATCGACAATGACGATCCGCGTCGGCTCGCCCTTTATCGAAAAAATGATCGCCGGAACGACCGCAAAACAAGCCCCGATGATCGGAAACAGCAGCGTGCCAAGAAGGAACGTCCATTTATAGACGATCTTTTTGTATTCATGTTTTACAACCGCTAGGAATTTACGCATAGCTTTAACTGACAACTGACAGTTGATAGTGGATAGTCATTTTGAGGCGTTAGCTTTGCTCGTTTTTATTGAGGCAGTCAGCATTCTCTGGATTTCTTCACAATCGCCGAGGATCGAGTCTGCCAGCTTAGATTCTAAGACCTCACCATCGCGCAAGAGTCGCAGCCAATAATTTGTTTCGGATGCTTCTTTTAACGCTATTGATAGTTTATGAATAAAATCCGGGGTTGATTGCGCTTGGTTCGCTTCTTCTATATTTGCACCAATAGAAGTTCCCGATCGCAAGATTTGCTTAGAAAGCACATACTCCTTACTTTCTTTGATCAAATGACGATGCAGTTTCAAGATTCTAAGAGCAAAGTCGTATGATTTCGTTTTCAAAATACTCTCTTTCATTTTCCTACATTTTCGGGCACTATCCACTATCAACTGTCCGTTATCAACTTTCGGCGGCTCCTCCTATCTGGTCAATAAATATATCGTTGAGGCTAGGTTCGACTTTTTCAAATTTTGAGATATTCGCTCCGCTCTCGATCAGCTTTTTCAGCAAAACCTGCGGGTCAGCATTCTCAGCCAGCTCGATCTCGATCTCGTCAGAATGCTCGATTGCTTTTGCGACAAGAGAGCGGTCGGCCAGCAC
>DEQS01000069.1 GCA_002360555.1 Chloracidobacterium sp. UBA3360 | reverse complement strand
ATCTTGTGTTTATGACGCACAGTTTGCCGGTCGCACGCGGGATATTTGCTTCGTGTTATCTCGAAACAAATGTGCAGCTTTCAAACGAAGATCTGCGGAACCTATACACGCATTTTTATAAAGACTCGTTCTTTGTCCGTATGGTCGATGTTTCACCCGATATTAACTGGGTCAAGACGACCAATTTCTGCGACATTGCCGTTAATACGAGCGGCAAACAGGTGGTTGTATTTTCAGCGATAGACAATCTTGTCAAAGGAGCAGCGGGACAAGCCGTGCAGAATATGAATCTGATGTTTGGCATCGAAGAAACCACCGGGCTCCGAATGGTAGGGACAAATCCGTAATGCTGAAGAAGATCGCTGAGGAAAATTGGTTTTACATCCTTGAGCACGACGACGAGACTGACGAATATTTTCTCGATGTCGTTTGCGGCACGGTCGGTGTCTATACGATAAAGATCAAGCTCAACGACCCCGAGGTCGAGGCTTACAACGCAGACGCGGCGAGTATTAAAGATCTGGCAAATAGCATTACTAACAGCCCAAATGGGTTTCTCGACCGAAGAGTTTAAATGATGAATTTTACAGAGATCAAATATCAAGAGGACGAGTTTCAACTCGCGACGTACGCCAAGATGGATATAGCTGTTGAGCGAGGTTCCGGCGTGTGGGTGTGGACGAGCGAAGACGATAAGTACCTCGATCTGTACGGCGGCCACGCGGTCTGTGCGATCGGGCATTCGCATCCTCACATTGTGAGGGCGATACAAGAACAGGCTGAGAAAGTGCTGTTTTATTCGAACCTCGTCTATTCCGAAATACGTGCAAAAGCGGCTGAAAAGCTTGTTTCTATCGCTCCTGACAAACTTACAAAAACTTTCTTTTGTAACTCCGGCACTGAGGCAAACGAGAATGCGATGCGGATCGCCCGGATGGCGACCGGGCGTGAAAAGGTCATCTCGTTTGACGGCGGTTTTCACGGGCGGACAGCCGATTCGATCTCGGCGACATTTCTCGGCAAGTATCGTGATATCGGCAAGCCAAATGTCCCAGGCCATGTGTCGGCGGAGTTTGGAAGCGTAAATAGTGTTCGAGCGGTTGCTGACCGTGACACCGCGGCGATCATACTTGAGCCGATACAGTCGATGGCTGGCGTTCGCGAGGCGTCGCCCACGTTTTTCTCGGGGTTACGGGAGATCTGCGACAAACTTGGGATCGTACTGATCTTCGACGAAGTACAAACCGGCATCGGACGTACGGGAAGCTGGTTCTTTAGCGGGAGCGAGTACGCCGACGGCGTGGTGCCGGATATTATCACCCTTGCGAAATCTCTCGGCAGCGGTGTTCCTGTCGGGGCTTGTTTGGTCAACGACAGCGTTGCGGCTCATACTAAAACTAACGACCTCGGCACGACGTTTGGCGGCGGTATGCTCTCGATGGCGGCCGTTTTGGCGACCCTTGAGGCGATCGAGGATGATGAAATGATCGCGAACTCCGTCAGCATCGAACAGCACCTGCGCGATTCCCTCTTCGGCGTTGCCGGTGTCAAAGCGGTCCACGGCAAAGGCTGTTTGCTTGGTATCGAGTTTGATGAACCGTGTGGCCCCGTTCATAAAAAACTCCTGTCACAAAAAATAATTACCGGCACATCGAGCGACCCAAATGTTCTGAGGCTATTGCCGCCGTTGATGGTCAGTAAGGACGAGATCGATATGCTGGTAGAGGTTTTAGAAAAGTGAATAATTATCTCAAAACATCTGATCTAAGCCGCGTCGAGCTGGACAAGCTGATCGAATCGGCGATGCAGTTCAAAGCGGGCGTCCGGGCTGACAAGCCGCTTTCGGGTAAATCGATCGCCCTTGTCTTTTTTAACCCGAGCCTGCGTACACGAGCGTCGATGCAGGTTGGCATCTATGAGCTTGGCGGTAACGCTGTGATCCTCGAACCCGGCGGTACGTGTTGGACGCTCGAGCATCGCGATGGCGTCGTAATGGACGGCAACAAGACCGAGCATCTTGCAGAATTTGTCCGTGTCCTTGAGCGGTATGTGTCGGCGATCGGTGTGCGGACATTTGCCGAGCTGAAAGATTGGGAAACAGAACGGACCGATCCGATACTCAATGCTTTCAAAAAATATGCGACCGTGCCGGTAATCAATCTCGAATCCGCTATGCATCATCCGTGTCAGTCGATGGCGGATATGATGACGATACGTGAGACGCTTGGGCCCGCAAAGAAAAAGGTGCTGCTCACATGGGCATGGCACCCGAAACCGCTGCCGATGGCTGTGCCGAATAGTTTTGCCCTGGCTGCTGCCCAATTTGGCCACGATTTGCGGATCGCTCATCCTGCGGGGTATGAGCTTGACGAAGAGTTGATCGCCGAGATCGAGCAGCAAGCAACGGTAAATGGCGGTAGCGTGGAATTTACCAATGATGTCACGACTGCCTTTGAAGGCGTTGAGGTCGTCTATGCCAAAAGCTGGGGCGGAAAGCAGTTTTACGGCGACACGGACAAAAACATCAAGCATCGCTCCGATTTGAGAAACGATTGGATCGTTGACGAGGCAAAAATGGCCCGGACAGATAATGCGATATTTATGCATTGTCTGCCCGTTCGGCGAAATGTGATCGTGACTGATGGTGTGATCGACTCGGCTCGATCGGTTGTTATTGACGAGGCGGAAAATCGTTTGCATATTCAAAAAGCTATAATGAGCAAATTATTGGGATAGCGAGTGCGGCAAGTATTTACGCCATCGTGCGTTCAGATAGGCATGAAAAACCTTATCTTTTTATTTGTCGTCTCATTTTCGTTTGCCGCTGCCGGCAGTAATTCATACGCACAGTATTGCGGTCAGGGTACGAACGAGATCAATATTTATGTGCGAAATGGGCTAAATGCCGTCAACCCTCAATATCGGCTCTATCCTGCTTCACCGATCAGGTACAAGAACGAAAACGGGACCATTAGAAAGCTCGAGTTTGTCGCTGAGTATTTGAGCACGACATTTTATCCATTCGATGAAGTGTATTTTTCGCGATGGTGGATACGCCCAAAAGTGGTTCGAACCGATCATGCTGAAAAGTTTATCAAAGCCTATGATCCAACAATGTTTGAACGGCCGACTGTTGGTGTGTATCGTGAAGAACCTGTGGCCCTGACCGGAAAGATAATCCGAGATTCGTTCAGCTTTCGTACTTACGAAACCGATGATGTCCCATATCTTTTGAAGGTTTGGGCCGATAATTACGAGCCGGTATACGTCCTCGAGGCTTTTCGCGGCGGCTGTTCGCGAAAATATGACCTGCTTTTAAGCAAATACCGTTGGCCGCCGAGCCGATAAATTATGAATCAAGAAACACTAGATCTATTACGCGAATCGCTGCCCTACATACAAAAATTTCAGGGCAAAACCTTTGTCGTCAAATTTTCGGGCAAGGTCACCGAGGACAAAGAAAATCTTGCGTCCCTGGCGGAGGAGCTTGCTCTCCTGCATCAGGTCGGCATTCGGGTTTGCGTGATCCACGGCGGCGGCAAACAGCTTACCGAACTTGCCCAAAAGCTCGGAGTTGTCCAGACGGTGATCGAGGGCCGCCGCGTGACCGATGACGACACGCTTGACCTCGCCAAGATGATATTTCGCGGCAAGATCAATACTGAGATATTGGCTCAGTTTCGCCGTCGCGGAGTTTCTGCCGTCGGGCTCTCGGGCGTTGACGGCGGCGTCGTAAAGGCCGTCAAGCGTCCGCCAAGGGATTTCGTGAATAAACAAACCGGTCAGACCGAGTCGATCGATTTTGGCCATGTCGGTGATGTCGTCGAGATCGATGTGTCTTTGTTAAATACGCTTCTCGACAGCGGATATCTGCCCGTCATTTCTTCGCTCGGTGCCGATGACGACGGCAAGATATTTAATATCAACGCTGACACTATCGCCGCCGAGATCGCCGCCAATCTTGGTGCCGAAAAGCTAATCCTGCTCACGGATGTCAACGGCATCTATCTTGACGAAGACAACGAGGACACCAAACTTTCACGCCTAACCGTCGAAGATGCCCGCCACATGATCGATTCCGGCCGAGCGACCGGCGGCATGATCCCAAAGCTCGAAAACCTAATCTCGCTTTTAGATCGGGGCGTTAAGTCGGCTCATATTGTAAGTGGCACTACCCGCAATGCTATCCTCGCCGAGGTTTTCACCGACGAAGGAACCGGCACAATGGTCGTAAAATAACCTATTTTTTTGCAAGTCTCATAAGGTCACTCGTTCCTAATATTACAAGGCACTAACCGGCTTGAAATAAAACAATTAGAGGAGATCATATGAGAAAGATAATTTTGGCTTTGGGGCTTGTTTCGATGTTGGGCGTGAACGCATTTGCGTCAGTCTATATCCGGTATTACAACAAGGATTCGCAGAAATGGGTGTTTAAGGTAAAAAAGGATGGCAGCACGACCGAGGTGACATTTAACGGTTCGACCAGTGGAGCGGCGACCATCGGCGGCAGCGGCACTAAAGCGGTCATTACGACAAAATGCGGTGACGTCGAGGTCAGCGACAATGCAAAGATCGAGATCAAAGACGGCTGTATCAAGTTCGTTAACTAAAGATTTTACGTAACCTAAAAGGAAAGGCTGACAGAGCAAATATGCTTTGTCAGCCTTTTTAATGATGGTGCTCAGGGGGGGACTCGAACCCCCACGGATTACTCCACACGCCCCTCAAACGTGCGCGGCTACCAATTACGCCACCTGAGCAAGATTTTCAAAGACTATTTCTTCGCCGGGGCTTTTGCCGGAGCATTCTTGGCCGGGGCGTTAGCTGGCGGTTTGTCGGAATCCGATGCCGCCGCATTTGCCGCGGGAGCGTTTGCAGGTGCAGACGTTACAGCGTTAGCCGGAGCGGGCACCGCAGCATTAGCATTTGCATCCACCGCTGGAACTGCCGCGTTAGCGTTGGCATCAGCTGTGTTTGCGTTCGACTCGGTGGTCGTGGCCGGAGTATCGGGGTTGCTGCTAAGAACCGAAGTATTACCGGTCAAGGCCGGCATCGCAAGCAAAAGCGCCGACAGCATAAATGTTGTCGCCGCCGTGATCGTCACCTTAGACAATACCGTTGCAGTTCCCCGCGGAGCAAACGCCGAACTAGAAACGTTGCTTGTAAACAAAGCCCCCGCGTCCGTTTTGCCGGGCTGCAGCAAAACCGCAGCGATCAGCACGAGGCACGAGAGAAAAAAGATTCCGTATAAAATATAAACCATTTCTTTTAGTGAATAGTGAATAGTGGTTGGTGACTAGTGATAATAAAAAGAACCAAGTTCTTAACTATTCACTGTTTACTGTTCACTTTCTTTCGTAATTCACGATCTGTGCAAAGCTAGCCGCTTCGAGGGCTGCTCCGCCGACCAATGCACCGTCAACGTCCGTCTGCGACATCAGCGTCGCAATGTTGTCGGGTTTGACCGATCCACCATAGAGTATTCGCGTATTGACCGCGATCTCATTTCCATGCATTTCTGCAACCGTCCGGCGGATGTGTGCGTGCATTTCTTGAGCCTGTTCAGGCGTCGCGGTTTTACCCGTTCCGATCGCCCAGACAGGCTCGTAAGCGATTATGATACGTTCCATGTCGGCAACTGTCAAACCGTCCAAGCCTTTAACTAACTGGCCTTTGACCACCGTTTCGGCCTGTCCGCCTTCTCTTTCAGTGAGCGATTCGCCGACGCAAACGATTGGTTTCAGCCGGGCCGTGAGGGACGCTTTTGTCTTTTGGTTGACTGAACTGTCTGTCTCACCATAAAACTGCCGCCGCTCGGAGTGGCCGATGATCACGTGCGAACATCCGACATCCTTTAACATCGTCGGCGCGATCTCGCCCGTGTGAGCTCCAAAATCATTTTGGATTCCACAATTCTGTCCGGCGACGTGAATGTTTGAACCCTCGAGCCGGTCAGCGACGGTCTTTAACGCTGTAAATACCGGTGCAATGACAACGTCGCAATGATTAGCGTTCGCAACAAGCGGCTTTAGCTCGAGTGCGGTATTTACTGCCTCGCTGAGCAGTTTATACATCTTCCAATTACCTGCGATTACTGGTTTTCTCATATTTTTAATGCAGCAATGGCCGCTTAATTAACCCGCCTTCCACATCAGTCAATGCATGCGTCGTTACAAAGGCTTGCGGGTCGATGTCGGCGACCACTGATTTGATCGCTCCGATCTCAAGACGGGTAACAACGCAATAAAGTATCGAACGGTCGTCTGTCGTTTCTCCGTGTGTCCCCATGCCGCCGCTGCCTTTGAAGACCGTAACCCCGCGATTTAGTTTGTCTACTATAGCTTCGCGTATGTCCTCGCCTTTTTCCGAGATAATATTGATCGCAGTATATTGCTCAAAGCCATGCAGCAGAAAATCGATCGCTTTGGTCGCGGCGACATAGGTCAGGATCGAATACATCGCCGATTCGACACCGAGGAAAAATGCTGCGGTCAGAAATATGGCGATATTGAGCAGCAAAATAACGTCGCCAACTCGTAGCAGATGGCTGTTTCGGCTGACGAGTAACGCCGCGATCTCCGTCCCGTCAAGCACCGATCCGCCACGCATTGCAAGCCCAATACCGGCACCAATAAACAACCCGCCAAAAACCGCGGTCAGCAGTTTATCGGGAGTCACGTCCGGAAATTTAACTAAAAGCAAACAAAGCGACAGTCCAACAATTCCGAGCGTGCTCTTGATAGCAAATTTGCGTCCGATCTGACGATAGCCGATGGCGATGAATGGCAGGTTTATGACGAGCAATAATATCGACAACGGCCAGCCCGATATGTCCGATACCAGCATCGAAATGCCTGTCACACCACCATCAATAAAGCGGCTCGACAGCAGAAAGCCTTTCAGCCCAAAAGCGGCCGAAAATATACCGAGAATGATAAGAACGGCACTGCGAGCCTCTTGAAATATGGTCTTCATTCGTGTCTTAAGGCGATTTTAACACACACCGGCAGAGCGTTCGAGGAAGCCGAGAACTTAGTGGGATGTCAGTAGTAGATGGGAAACTATTTGTCGTCCAAAGCGGCAACGCCAGGCAGCGTATCGCCCGCGAGGAACTCAAGCGTCGCTCCACCGCCGGTCGATATATGGCTGATCTTTTCGTTAAGCCCGGCCTGATTCACAGCCGAAACCGAATCGCCTCCGCCGACAATTGATGTAGCACCTTTTTCGGTCGCAGCTGCGACCGCTTTTGCGATGGCAACGGTCCCCTCATCAAACGGTTTTTCCTCAAACATACCCATTGGGCCGTTCCAGACGATCGTTTTGGCACCCTCAAGAGCGTTTTCAAAGATAACAGCGGTCTCAACGCCGATGTCGAGTCCAACGAGGCCAGTGTTTGTAAACGAGATCGGAATTGTCTTACGGGAATTGATCGGGTCATACGAATCAACAACTTGATGATCCGTCGGCAATATCAGCTCGACACCGGCGTCCTTTGCCATCTCTTCCATCTCAAGAGCCTTTGGCATCATATCGTCCTCGACAAGCGATTTACCGACTGTAAAGCCCTGAGCCTTAAAGAAAGTGTAGGCCATCGCTCCGCCGATCAGGAGCTTATCGACCTTGCGTTTGATGAGCGATTCGATGACCGGGATCTTGTCCGAGACCTTTGCCCCGCCGAGGATCGCGACAAACGGGCGTTCGGGGTTATGGAGTGCTTTGCCAAGGAAATTCAGCTCTTTTTCCATCAAAAGTCCAGCAACGCAATCTTCGACGTAATGCGTGATTCCCTCGGTCGAGGCGTGAGCACGATGTGCGGTGCCAAAAGCGTCGTTAACATAGACATCCGTGTTTGCCGCAATCAGTTTGGCAAAATCGGGGTCGTTCTTCTCTTCTTCGGCGTGGAGACGGAGATTTTCGAGTAATAGTATGTCGCCAGAGTTCATTTTCGCGATTGCGGCATCGACATCGTCACCAATACAATCCTCTGTAAATACAACATTTAGCCCGTCTAACTTAGACAAATACTCAAACACAGGACGAAGGCTATATTTTGCCGCGTTATATGGCAATCCTTTTTCTTCGGCTTTCTTTTTGTCCTTGAGCGGTCGGCCGAGATGCGAGGCGAGGATGACCTTTGCTCCCCGTTCGACGGCGTATTTTATCGTCGGTAGAGCTCCGAGAATACGGGTGTCATCGGCGATCACGCCGTCTTTGATTGGAACGTTAAAATCTACCCGGATAAAGACCCGTTTGTCCGCAATATCTATGTCTTTTATGGTTTTCTTGTTCATAGTCGGAACCACCCGCGGTAGCGGGTGGTTGATGATGGACATTCACAAAAGCTTGAATGAAGTCTACGTTAACCACCCGCTACCGCAGGTGGTTCTGACTACTTACTTAAGGCCGACCTGCGATTTCGACATTACTTTGTCATTTTTGAATGAAAGGATGATCGATTTAAATCGTTCGCCTTCCCATTTATTGACCGAAAAACTCGTCCCGCCGCCGACCGAGCTGCTGATCTCAGTTCCCTTGCCGCCAAGTATTCGCTCGACATCAGCTCTCGACGTGCCGATCTTGATCTGCTGGTACTTATCCATCGTCACGTCGTATTCACCTTTGCTGCCAGGTGTCGACGACGGCGAATAAGGCGTAGCGGACGGCGGCGGAGTGCTCGTAGGCTGTTTTTTGCCCAACTCAGCCAACTTGCTAGGGCATGAGCACCCGAGCACAACGAGCAACAGAATCGAAAATATCAGGCCGAATGCATTTTTCATCAATTTCTCCAGGGACTATTGATCAAAACTCCACATTCCTTTTGCCGCGACAAATTTGACCAGATCACGGACACGGCACGAATAGCCCCATTCGTTGTCGTACCACGATAGGATCTTGATGCACGTACCGCCGATGACCTTTGTGTTGTCTGCATCGACGATCGACGAATTCGAATTGCCCTTAAAATCGATCGAAACGAGCGGTTCCTCTGAAAACGCCAGGATTCCCTTGAGCGGGCCGTTTGCGGCGGCTTTGAGGATGTTGTTGACCTCTTCGGTTGAGGTTTCTTTTTCCACATTCATCACGACATCGACGAGCGATACGTTTGGCGTCGGGACGCGGACTGAAATGCCGTCAAACTTGCCTTTTAGATCCGGAATGACCAGTGCGACGGCCTTTGCGGCTCCGGTCGAGGTCGGTATCATCGATAGCGCGGCGGCGCGGGCACGACGCAAGTCTTTGTGGGGCAGATCCAATAGTTGCTGGTCGTTGGTGTAGCTGTGGATGGTATTCATCAGGGCATTCTTGATGCCAAATGTCTCGTGGATGACTTTTGCGACAGGTGCGAGACAGTTTGTCGTGCACGAAGCATTTGAAATGATGTGATGCTCGTCGGCGTTGTACATGTCTTCATTAACGCCAAGCACTATGGTCACGTCTTCTCCCTTTGCGGGTGCGGAAATGATAACCTTTTTTACGCTGCCGCCAAGATGCTTTTTGGCGTCATCTGCATTTGTAAAACGACCGGTCGATTCGATGACAATATCTGCTCCGACCTCATCCCAAGGGATCTGAGCTGGGTCTTTCTCGCTAAATACCCGAAACGAATCACCCTCGACATTTATCACGCCATCGCCGGCGGTGATGCTGTGCTCTAGATTGCCCATTACCGAATCGTATTTGAGTAGATGAGCAAGTGTTTTAGTATCCGTCAGATCATTTACGGCAACGAGATCGATTTCTGCATCCCCAAGCCACGTCCTGAGAACGCTGCGTCCAATGCGGCCAAACCCGTTTATGCCAACTTTAATAGCCATTTATATTTAGGATCCTCCAAAAAATTGCGTATATTAAAGCTTGAAGATACCGCAATCCACAGCAAATTTCAAAGTATGACACTTTTGACTGCAGTTTTGCCGCAACGTGAGATTGTTGAAACAAACGTAAAATTGGTGTCGTAGTAACGGTTTGAGTTTTTAGCAGTAATTCATAATATTAATTAGTCCGCCTCGGAGCTATAGATAATGAAACTTTGGCGATCTCGCACTATTTTTTTACTCAATCTTGTTTTCGCAGTATCTGCGTTCTCGTTGCACATCTTTGCTCAGGAGCCGCAGGTCGCAAAGAATACCAGCAATGTTCCCAAAGCAATTTATTTTTCTAGCGCGACGGTGGCGGAACCAGCGACTATACCGTCCGGGTATACGCCATCAAACCTAAATCGGGTCGGCGTACAGACTGCACAGCCGATACCTATAACGCTTAGCGAGGCGATACGTCGGTCGCTTGAGAGCAATAACGACATTGAGGTTTCGCGTGGTGACGTCAGGTTACAAGAAACTCAGGTTAGAAGCGTGAGCGGTGTATACGACCCTGTTTTTACGTTCTCCCCAAACTTTTCGCGTAGCTCAACTACAGGTTCAGCGGCGACCAACGATTTCCGTGTAAATTCGAATTTCGGTCAGTTTATTCAGCCCGGTGGCGGTAACTATCAGGTCTTTTTTAATAACCAGCGAACTGAAAACGCCTTTGCCCAGGCACAGGTCAGCTCTGGTGCGGTGACGAGTGGCAACAGTGCTATTTTTTCATCAAGCCTCGGCATCAACTACACACAACCCCTGGCTAGAAATTTTCGGATCGACAGCAAGCGTCTCGCGATAACCGTCGCCAAAAAACGGCTGGAGCAGACGGATTCAGATTTTAGATTACAAGCTACGTCGACGATCACATCGGTCCAGCGGGCCTATTGGGATTTTGTTTTCGCGCTACGCAATCAGCAAAATCAGGTTGCTAACGTAAACCTCGCTAAGGAAAATCTGCGTCAGATCGAGGCAAAGATCGAGGCCGGTGCGGCCGCCCCGCTTGAAAAAGCCGAGGTGCAGACTGAGCTTGCAAATCGCGAAGGGGATCTGTTGCTTGCGACACAGCAAGTTTCGACCGCTGAAAACACATTGAAACAGCTTGTCCTGCGAGATCCGCTATCACCTGAATGGCAGCAGACATTTGTCCCGACGGACAAGCCGGCGTTTAATCTCGACCCGCTCAATCTCGACGACGCGATGAAAGACGCGATGGATAATCGTTTTGAGCTGCGTCGCCTAAAATTACAGAAAGAGATAAATACCGAGGACATAAAATATTACAAGAATCAGACCAAACCACAGATCGATCTGAACACGACGTTTTCGCTCGATGGACTTTCAAGCGGTGGCACTAACGCCGCTACAACCACTAACTTGCTGACGAGTTCTCAAGACCTGTTTCTTTTTAACTCTCTAAATGCCACCAGAACGTCCGTACTACCGGCTCTACCTTTGCTTGTTAATCCGACGGTCATTATCCCGGCTTCGCCGTCGTACCTCTATGGGGGCTTTAACCGGTCGATGGCAAATATGTTTCGCAGCGATGCGCCGAACTTTTCGATCGGTGCGACGATCTCATTCCCGCTCCGAAATCGAACGGCTAAGGCTAATCTCGACGGAGCTCAGATTCAGCAGCAACAGCTTGATGCACAGTTACGCGGTCAGGAACAGACGGTGATCGTTGAGGTCCGCAATGCCGTACAGTCAGTTGAAACGTCGCGTCAGCGTGTGCTAACCGCACGCCGTGCCCGCGAAAGTGCTGAGATACAGCTTGACGGCGAACGTAAACTCTACGACGCCGGCCGTTCGACGACGTTTCTGCTTTTTCAACGTGAGAACGCTCTGACCAACGCCCGTAACGCGGAGATTCGTGCTGAGACCGACTATAACAAGGCTCTCGCCGATCTCCAGCGGGTGACTT
Source organism: Chloracidobacterium sp. UBA3360 (assembly GCA_002360555.1). Classification (GTDB taxonomy): domain Bacteria; phylum Acidobacteriota; class Blastocatellia; order Pyrinomonadales; family Pyrinomonadaceae; genus OLB17. Next base: position 48,572 of record DEQS01000069.1, on the reverse strand, counting down.
CAACGGCGTTCCGGGCCAATAACATAAATATTGAATCACCGGTCGTGATCAAATAGATCGCCGAACAGGGGCTCCAGTTTCTTAAGTGCCGCTTATGCGGCACTTTTAGTTTTACCGTAAGTCTGCGAAAATCCTAGACGTGAAGATCTCAGCTGTAATCATAACTTTCAACGAGGAATCAAAGATCCCCGACGCGATACGCTCGGTGGCGTGGGCTGATGAGGTGCTCGTTGTCGATTCAGAAAGTACGGATCATACAACTGAAATAGCTAGAGATCTCGGAGCACGTGTAATTGTTGAGAAATGGCGTGGGTTTGCCGCTCAAAAACAGTATGCGACCGATCAGGCGTCGTTTGATCACATTTTTAGTCTCGACGCCGATGAACGGGTTTCTGAAAAATTGAAGGACGAAATAACAAAGATCCGTGATTCCAATATCGCGGCTGACGGTTACCGTATTCCCCGATTATCGACCTATCTTGGACGCGAGATCCGCCACAGCGGGTGGTATCCCGACTGGCAGCTTCGTTTTTTTGATCGTAGAAAAGGGCGTTGGAAAGATGTTGCGATCCACGAATCGATCGAGATGGAACCCGAGGCTACAACTTCGAAATTGACGGGCGATATCGTTCATTTCAGCATCGATAGTATCAAACAGCACGCGGAAATGATCAATACACGGTATGCCCCGCTTTCAGCTGAGGCAATGTTTGGTGGCGGCACACGCACTTCGCCATTAAGGATAGCTGGGTTTCCGGTAGTTACATTTCTACAAACCTATTTTATCAAAGCGGGCTTTCTTGATGGTTTTGCGGGTCTCGTCATATCTTATTTCGCGGCTTACAATGTTTTTCTCAAACATATGCTCCTTTGGGAGCGTCAAAACCAATCGAATTAGCAGCAATTTACAACTTAAATCGCTGCGAACACATCAAATCTTTCAAAAGCCCGCGCTTTGCGTTATATTTTATTTAGGCGTTTCGCAAGTCATCGGTCCGCAGTTATGAAAACCTCTCTACTCGCAATTATTTTTATCGTGATATCGGCGACCTCAGCTCTTGCCCAAAAGGGTGTCGACACCCAAACACAGACGATCAAAGACAGCGGCAACAAGGTGACGTCGCGGCCAAACGATGCTACGCGATCATTTGACTGGGGCAAAGGGAAAACGAAGGTCCGTCAACGTCTTGCTAATCCTTATAGACTTGCTGCTCGCCGGGATGTTTTGATCGAATCGATCATCGAGACGCTACGTGAGCAAAAGATCGTAGTTGACGAGGCTTCGTCGAGGTTAAAGGACGGCATCATTATCACGCAGCCGTTCGTATTCGCAAAAGGGTCAGTTATCACTCAAAACGAGTTGACCAGGTACGCTATTCTTGAGTCCAATGACTCTGCGTGGATGCGTGGCCAATATACACTGACGATCGAGGTGCAGTCTATTGACGGCGTCCAGAATAACGTATCTGTAAACGCAAAGGTTGAGGGTCGTGCGGGTAACGGTTTGATGTCCGAATGGGTGACGGTTCGCAGTTCTGGCGTGGCTGAAGATGAGTTTCTGGCAAAATTGGTCGAGGCCGTAACGGGCAATTCACCTAATCCTGTTCAGGATACTGACAACTAACCTTATTATTGAGTTGATATGTCGATGACATTTCGAACAATTCTGATCATTCTCGCGGTTGCGAGCTTTTGCGGCGTAGGCTATTCACAGTTCAACGTCGATAACCGTACATCCATTTTTGATGGCCCGGCAAAGGACGAGCGGCCTAAAAATATAAAGGAAAAACTTATCCAGATGCAGATCGAAAAGGATAAGAAAGATCACGACGAAATGGTAGCCCGCGGCGAGGAGGCCGTAAAACTCGCGACTGAGCTTGAAACATCCTACGTCGAAAAAGGTACTCTAACCGATAAAGACATTGCCAAACTCGACCGCGTTGAAAAGCTAGTAAAAAAGATCCGCGATGAACTTGGCGGCGATGATGACGATGAGGCCGTTAACTCGGTGACCAGTCAGCCGGGCAGCCAAGGATTTATTGGTGAAGCGATCGACTCGCTCAAGTTGCGATCTTCAAAATTGCTTGATGAATTGAAAAAGACAACAAGATTTACGATCTCTGCAGCGGCGATCACTACATCAAATTCGTTACTGCGAATAACGAAATTCCTGCGTTTCCGACACTAGTCCAGTCGTTTGCGGTATATGACAAACCTCTTTTCTTTCGTTGCCTTATCCGCTCTACTTATTTTCCCAACATATCTACTTGCTCAAAAGAACGCTGATGTCATCAGCGTCGATTCGTCTATTGTCGTGATGAACGTCGCGATCACCGACTCGTCGGGAAAAGCGGTGAGCGGGCTTACCCAGAAACAGTTCCGTGTCTTTGAAGATGGCGTCGAGCAGCAGATCGTCACCTTTGAAACCGAGGAAACACCGTTTGCTGCGGTGATATTACTTGATACTTCGGGCAGTATGGAAGAACGAGTATCGCTCGCTCGTTCTGCGGCTATTCAGTTTTTAGATGGTCTACGAAAAGGCGATTCGACCGCTATCTATAATTTTGATTCCAAGGTCGAGTTGGTGCAGGATTTTTCGAATAGCCGGGACATGCGCGAGCAGGTATACGATCTAAAAGCGAACGGAATGACGGCACTAAACGACGCGATCTACAAAGCGGCCGAGGTCCTTTCAAAACGTCCGGAAAAGCGCCGCGCGATCATAGTGCTTTCCGATGGTGCTGATTCGAGCAGTAAAAATAGTGCCGAAAAGGCGTTGAAAGCGGCGCTTTCGATCAACGCGACTATCTACGCTGTCGATATGTCTTCGCCCGAACTCAAGGCAGAAGAAAAGGCCGGAAATAAAGCTGCTCTTACAAAATTTTCTGAAAAAACCGGCGGACGATATGTCCCAACGCCCGGCGGCGTCGCGATGCGTGACGCTTTCAAACGCATAGTAGCCGAGCTAGGTGAGCAATATACGATCGCATACTCTCCAGCCAACATTAAAAAGGACGGCAAATGGCGAGCTATTGAGCTACGCGTATCGCGTCCCAATCTAACTATTCGCACACGTAAGGGCTATAACGCTCCAAAGAAATAGCCGCTATTTGCTCGTTTTATTCTTTTTCTTGTCCTCGTGACGTTCAATAGCCAATTGAATTAATTCGTCGATGACATGAGGAAATGGTTTTCCGGTTCCCGCCCACATTTTCGGAAAACCCGAGGCGTCCGTCAATCCCGGCATTGTGTTGATCTCGTTGACGAGTAATGCTCCGTTATCGCTGCGTAAAAAGAAATCGACTCGGGCGAGGCCGGAGCCGTCGATGGCTTTGAACGCCGTAACGGCCATTTGCTGTATTTTTGTAACAAGCTCGTCCGAAACCGGTGCGGGTACGACGAATTCGTTATTGCCGGTGCCCGAATATTTCTCAGTGTAATCGAGGAACGCCTTTGACGAATCGCGGATGATGTACTCACCGGGCAGGCTTGCTTCGGGTTTATCGTTGCCTATCACGGCACACTCGATCTCACGCATTTCGAGGCCTTCTTCTACAATGATCTTGCGATCGTATTCGGCGGCGAGAGCGATCGCCTCGCCAAGCGATTCCCTGTCCGTCGCCTTTGAGACGCCGACCGACGATCCAAGATTCGCGGGTTTTACGAAGCACGGAAACCCGAGTTTGTCCGCGACCTGATCGAGCGTCTTTTCTCGGTTACGTTCCCACTCTTCTCGGAGGAACCATACATAATTACAAATCGGCAGCCCAGCGTCGCGAAAGAGCGTCTTCATAAACGCCTTGTCCATCCCCGTCGAGCTTGCCAGCACGCCGCAGCCGACATAGGGCAAGTCGGCCATTTCAAACAACCCTTGAATCGTGCCGTCCTCGCCGTAAGTGCCGTGAAGCACCGGAAAGATAACATCGATCGATTCGGGAGACAGAATACGGGAGACAGGAGCCAGGAGTTCTTGATGACCGGTCTCAGGTCTCGTGTCTCGAGTCTCTCGTCTGCCGCTATCAAAAAAGATCTTAGACTCAGCGGCGTCGAGCCACACGCCGTCATTTGTGATCGCGATCGGCACGATCTCGTATTTTTCCGGGTCAGCCTGCTCAATAACGGTCTTTGCCGACCGACATGATATCTCATGCTCGCCCGATCTGCCGCCAAAAATAACTCCAACGCGTGTTTTCATGGTTATTGTCAGTACCGGGAGCGATAGCGACCGGATTAGAATGAAAACATAATTCTATTACCTCGTTGATACAGTTGCAATTTAGACAAGGCAACAGATCCCATATGAGAGCGAAGGATAATACGCGAAAAGTCTATACCGCCCTTGAGCCCGAATTGCGGAAAAAGTAATAATTGACTGGCCCCGGAAATATTGGGACAGTTGGTATTTAATGGCAAAGCGATCTGTTCGAATTAATACGGTATTTTGTCTTGCGAGCTATTTCAAAGGCAATGATTTTATCCGTGAATGTAAAAGTCTTGGGCATCGCGTCTTTTTACTTACCCGCGAAGCCAAGCTTAAAGACGACTGGGCGTTCGAAAGCCTGGACGGGGTCATCCCCGTGGCTGATGACGGAACAATAGCTTCGTTTTTGAGCTCGGCGGTCGATCTGGCGGCGAGAGACAAACCGACCCACATTGTAGCCTTGGAAGAAGGAGATGTGATCACAGCTGGCCGCTTACGCGAGCATTTTGGTTTGCCAGGTATGCTCAGCTCACAAGCCCGACTATTTAGAGACAAGCTCTCGATGCGACAGCGAGCCGCAATGTCAGGCATCCGGCAAGCTAACTTCGTCCACCTACTAAATTATCAAGAGATCGGAGAGTTTATGGCGCGGTTTGACCCTCCATGGGTCGTAAAACCGCGTGCTGACGCCTCGGCGATAGGGATCAAGAAATTTGAAGACTCAGAATTAGTATGGCGGACCTACGACGCACTTAAAGAGAACAAAGCTTTAAATGAGCGTGCGGACGCATACCTGCTCGAGGAGTTTATTGAGGGTGATGTCTTTCATGTGGATTCGCTCGTTGTCGGCGGAAAAGCAGCCGTGTCATGCGCGAATCGATACGGGTGTTCGCCCCTCGAGATCGCTGTAAAGGGCGGCGTTTCAACCTCTCACACGATCGAATACGGCTCGAAAGAGCAAAAGCAGCTGCTCAATGCAAACGCACGGGTTCTAAACGCCTTTGGGTTTGAAAAGGGCGTAACGCACGCCGAGTTCATTAAAAGCGATACGAACGGCGAGTTTTACTTTTTGGAGATCGGGTGTCGCGTGGGCGGAGCGTTCACTGCAGAGGCATTCGAGGCCGCGAGCGGACTAAATATCTGGCGAGAGTGGGCAAAGCTCGAAATGGCAGGTGAGCACGATCTAATGATCCCCAAGGCAACGCGATCTGACTACGGCGGGATCGTTGTCTCGTTGGCTAAACAGGAGCACCCGGACACCTCGACCTATACCGACCCCGAGATCTGTTTTCGGGCTGACGTCAAACACCACGTCGCTCTGGTGATGCATTCCACAAAACTAGAACGAATAAATGAGCTGCTCGAAGAATATACCATTCGGTTCAAGGACGATTTTATGGCCTTTGCCCCTCAACAGGATCGACCTGAATAGGTGAACATACTCGTACGAGCCGAGCGCTACAATAACTGCCTATGCGGAACCAATCGATTACAACGGAACGCCCACGTAGACAATAATATTCCGCTAACACTTACCGAAATATTCCACTACTCCTTGCTGACCAAATTACAAAATCGTCTTGCCTAATGCCGACAGGATCAGTTCACAAGCCAATTCGACAGTAATATTGCTTTGATCTAACAAGGGATTGACCTCGACGATCTCGAATGAACGAATTCCGCCGTGGGCGGCGATGATCTCGAGGGCGAGATGGGCTTCGCGGTAGGTCGCGCCGCCGCGGACCAGCGTGCCGGAACCGGGTGCGAAACGCGGGTCGATGCCGTCGATATCAAATGTAACTGCATAACCACCCGGAGCCCTGGATGCGATCGCTAAAGCGTCCTCGACGCAAGCGGCCATGCCGCGACGGTCAATATCGCTCATGGTGAAAAAATTGTCGCGAAGTCCCAGTTTCTCGATCTGCTTGCGTTCGCCGTCGTCAAGGTCACGGGCACCGAGGTGTGCGAAATATTTTGGGTCGAGCTTTGGGGAATAACCGCAGAGATTTACGAGCTCAGCGTTGCCATGGCCAAGTATCGTCGCGAGCGGCATCCCGTGAATATTGCCGGACGGCGATGTTTCGGGCGTGTTGATGTCAGCGTGAGCGTCAAACCAGATCAGGCCGATCTCAGTGCCCTGCTGTCTGTAATGATTGGCAATAGCCGAAAACGTAGGGATCGCGATCGCGTGATCGCCGCCGAGGATGATCGGAAACTCGTCGTCACCCAACATGGCTGTTACTTTCTCAACAATGTTCGCACTCGAAGCAAGCATTTCGGCGAGATGCTTCGGGTTGCCGGTATCCAATTGGTTTGCGGGCTGTACGATCGCAGCGTCACCGTGATCGATCGCCTCGTAGCCAAGATGTCGGATATGCTCTGCAAGCCCGAGTCCGCGAAAACGGGTCAGACGCATCGCGTTGACGCCTAATTCACTGCCTGTTTGTCCGGCGCCGAAGCCAAGGGGGACGCCTAAAATACCTACTTTTTTACTACTCATAAATTAGAACACACTACCCAACGGGTTGTGTTTTCGCCTTCACTGCTCACCAAAATTATCGGCAAAGAGCTGTTTGACCTGTTCGATGGCATCACTTTCGTCTGCTCCGTCTGCGATGAGCTGTAATACGACGCCGCGGCTGGCTGCGATGCTCAGCACGCTGAGGATGTCTTTTGCATTTGCCTCAGAATCATTGTCGGTGCGGCGTATTTTCAAACTGCTAGAGAATGTCGCGGCAAGTCGCACGAGCCGCGCGGCTGCGCGTGCGTGGAGGCCGAGCGTGTTTGTGACACGAACCGTCGCCTCAAGCATCTTTTTTGAGTTTTTGCGGCAAAAGCAGTGTCGTTGCGCGGCAAATAGCATCCTTTCCCTGCGACTCAACCTCTTTAGCAAGGTCATGCAGCGTTGTTTCGCGCGTGGTTGACGCTAACTTTATGACCATTGGCAAATTAACGCCAGTGACGATCTCAACATCGTTGCTGTCAAGAAACATCGCCGCGATATTCGTTGGCGTACCGCCAAACATATCTGTCAAAAGCAGCACACCAACTCCCTCCGAAACCTCTTTGATCGCTTGCTCGATCTCAGCTTTAGCCATTTCAACGTCATCGTGCCAGCCGATGGACACCGCCCGGATGTGATGAAGATCGCCAACGACTGCTTCGGCCGCTGCGACCAGCTCATTGGCTAGTTGTCCGTGCGAAATGATCACGCCGCCAATTCTCTTTGTGTCACTCATAGTCGCTTTTACTTTTGTATATCGCGGTGACTCGCTGTCGCGTCAAAGCCCGCGTCTTTTAAAGCTTTTCGCAGACTGTTCGCCACCATCACCGAGCGGTGCCGCCCGCCCGTGCACCCAATGCCGATCGTTACATACGATTTCCCTTCTCGTTGATAGCGGGGCAGCAAATAGAGCAACAGATCGGTAAATTTCGCTATAGTTTCAGCGACCTCTGGCTGTTTATCAAGGTATTTTATTATCTCGGCGTCCTCTCCCGTCAGGTGCTTTAGCTCCTTTTGAAAATACGGATTTGGCAAATGCCGCACGTCGAACATAAGATCGACGGTTCGCGGATTGCCGTATTTATGCCCAAAACTTTGAACCTCGACCTTGATCGGCACGCCGTCATCAAAGCCGCTAAATTTTTGAACGAGCAGATGTCGCAGCGTGTGGACGGTGTGTTCGGACGTGTCGATGATGAGATCCGCGAGTTTGCGAATCTCATCCAGAGCTTTGCGTTCACCGCGTATAGCGGAAAGTAGGCCTTTTCCCTGATCCGCCGGATGAGGGCGTCGGGTTTCCGAAAATCGACGCTGTAAAACATCATCCGAAGCTTCAAAGAAAACAACAAACGGAGCGAGATTCTTTTTTGCGAGTTTCTTTAATTCACCTGGAAATTCTGATAAAAACTGGCGTTCTCGAATGTTGATGACGAGCGCCGCTTTCTCGATCGATGGATTTCGCCGATCAGAGGGGACGAGCAGCCGACCAAAAGTCGAGAGCATCGTCAACGGCAGATTATCGACGCAAAAATACCCGAGGTCCTCGAGCGAGTCTGTCGCCGAACTCATGCCCGACCCGCTTAGGCCCGTTATGATCACAAACCCGGGCAGATCACGTTTTTGCTGGGTCTTTTTCGCCATTAATAATTAGGCCGGCTTTTCCGCATCCTCCATTGCCGAACTTGTCGCGGCGACACTGGTTGCTCGATGGGCTTTGTCAATGACTTTATCCTTTAGTTTGCGAGCACGTTTTCCGATCTTATCGATCGTTTGAGAGAGCGACAGATACATATCCGATACGCTGGTTTCGGCGGTGAGCACCTCGTTACGCCAATTCATCACGATCTCAGATCGATGCATGCCACGCTCGACCTCGATGATCACATGCGCTTTGACTGGCTTTCCGTCAAAAAGGTGTTCGATCTTTTCAAACTGATCCACTACATGCGATTTGATCGCCGGCGTTACGTCTATGTGTCTACCTGTAAATTCGATATTCATGTTATCCCCTTATTAATTCTGCTATATCACCGTCTTTCGTTCACGTGAGCCAGCAATGTTGAGCTGGTCGCGATATTTTGCGACTGTTCGTCGCGATAATTTTACTCCGTCCTTACCAAGTATTTTTGCGATCTCATCGTCGGTAAGCGGTTTTTTGGTATCTTCGTCTTCGATCATTTTTTTGATCTTTAACTTCAAGATACGGGTCGACACTTCTTCGCCGTCCTCGTTCATCATTCCTTCACTGAAAAATCGCCTTAGTTCTATCACGCCCTGCGGTGTGTGTGCGTATTTACGGTTTACGACCCGCGAGATCGTCGACAGATGCATGCCGATATCCTCAGCAACGTCTTTGAGCATCATCGGTTTGATATGCTCAACGCCGAGGTCGAGAAAGGCCCGCTGACGCGAAACTATGCATTCGACGACACGATATATTGTCTGGCGACGATGCTCGATGTTGCGGAGCAGATCGACCGCCGACCGCACCTTGTCCTTTATAAAATCTTTTGTTTCTTTTGTAGTGTCGGTTTGGTCGAGCAGTTTGTGATACGTCGGGCTGATACGTAAACGCGGGCTGCCGTCATCGACGAAATAGACCACATAATCATCGTCGAGCTTTTCAATATAGACCTCAGGAGCGACATAAGCCGCTTCGTCCGAGGCATATCGGCGTCCTGGATACGGATCAAGCTGGCGGATCTTGGCGATCTCTTGGTCAAGGACATGGATATTCACGCCTGTCGCTTTGGCGAGATGCTGCAAGCGGTGCGGGAGCAGATCTTCGAGATGGTCGCGGACAAGTCTTGCGGCAAGGCCGTCTTCGCTGTCGCCGTTGGCTTTTAGCTGGGCGGCGAGACATTCTTTTACGTTATAAGCACCGCAGCCGACGGGGTCAAGCTGCATCACCGATTGACGAGCTTCTTCGGCGATCTCCTCGGAGCACCCGCTTGAGCGGCCAATTTCCTCGATCGACGTGGTCAGGCGGCCATCTTCGTCTAGGTTGCCGATGATCTGCGTCGCAGCTTCTTCATGCCGCCCGCTGAGGTCGAGCATATTTAACTGCCATTCAAGATGCTCACTAAGCGACGGCGAATGCGTTAAAAACTGCTCAAAACTCGGAGCGTCGTCTTTGTATTCAATTTCCTGTGTTTTATAACCGGGGTCGAGATAATCCTGAAACTCGCGGCCGTAATCGATCTCGTCAAAAGAGTCGGAGTTTTCGGTGTGCACCTCTTCGCCTGCTTCGGTGTCGCCAACGACGGTCGAATCAAATCCATTCTCGGACGGAGCACCGGCGTCGAACGCCTCGTACTCGGCCATTGATTGACCGGCCTCGATCATCGCGTCGGATGTCGGGTCGTTGCCGTTCTCAAATTCGGCGTCATGTCCGTCGGAATTTTGATCGAGGATATTATCGGCGATCTCCTGCATCTCGTCGCCAGGCTGGACCTCCTCGAGTATGGGATTAGTGATCATTTCCTGCTCGACAAGCTCAGCCAACTCGATCGACGTCATCTGCAACATTTCGATCCGCTGCCGCAATTGCGGCGTGAGGATCATTTTCTGCTGTAGCTGATGATTAAGTCGTAAGGAAGACATACGTGATACTAACGCTGCCGTTTAGGGAGAGATCGGCCCAGTCAAGCAATTACCGTTCCTAAAAAGAATTATACAGACTAATTATGGAAAATGGAAAATTCTGTGAGAGTTATAATGCAAATCTTTCGCCAAGGTACAGACGGCGAACATCCGGATCGTTAACAAGCTCATCAGGGCTGCCCGAACGCAATATTTTACCGTCCGACATAATGTAAGCTCGGTCAGTGATACCGAGCGTTTCACGGACGTTGTGGTCAGTAATGAGGATGCCGATACCCTGTTGTTTTAGATAGAGAATGATCTCGCGAATGTCGTCGATAGCGAGCGGATCGATACCGGCAAAAGGTTCGTCAAGCAAAATAAACTCAGGCTCGGTCGCGAGACACCTAGCGATCTCTACCCGCCGACGTTCGCCCCCCGACAGAGCATCGCCCCGCACCTTTCGCACATGATCGATGCCAAATTCGTTTAGCAGCTCATCAAGTCGCGTAAACCGCTCGTCACGCGACATCTTCATTGTTTCAAGCACCGCAAGGATATTTTGTTCGGCAGTGAGTTTGCGAAAGATCGATGGTTCCTGCGGAAGATATCCAAGCCCAAGCCTTGCCCGCAAATATACCGGCAAGCCCGTGACGTCACGCCCATTCAAACTGATCCCGCCGCCTTCGGTCTGCTCGAGTCCGACGAGCATATAAAAGGTTGTAGTCTTACCGGCTCCATTTGCCCCAAGCAATCCGACGACCTCGCCTTTGTGGACGTTTACCGTCACATCATCGACGACGCGGCGGCGGCCGTACGTTTTTTGCAAACCCGTACCAACAAGCACACCGCTACCCTCGAGATGTCCGTTTGTATTTTCAGTGTCTGACATTAACTATTTATCGGGGTTGATCTTGTACGTCGAGCGTATTCGCCCAGAGCCATTTTGTTTTGTCTTACCTTCAGTCACAAAGCGGCTTTCGCGCATCATAAAGCTAAATTCTGCCGCCTGCGATGACCCTTGTTCCGCATCGGTTATCGACGCAGGATTTCCACGAATGATCGCTTTTTCGTCCGCCGCAGTATATTGTACCCAATTTCCCGTCGCTCGGCGTCCTGGCTGAGTGATGACTACGGAGTTTTCGGCGATCGTTTTAGATAGCTCGTTGATCTCATTGAGATAGACCTCAGCAAATCCCGACGTAAGCCGATCAGTTCCTTGGCGAATATCCACATTGTCGCGGTATTGAATGATTCGCGTGTCGCGCGTGTAGGTCATCGTCTTTGACGTCGCAAATACCGGCACGGTGCTTTCCTTGCCCTTGAGTTTTTGCTTTACGTTATAGACCGCACTTTGCACATTGCCCTCAGCCGTAAACTTGCCCTCCGCCTGCTGGATCGTCACGCGGTCGCCGCGAACATAGTTGTTTTCCTGCCATCCGCGAGCGTTACCTGTATAGACCGCAATTTCAGATCCGTGGTCAAATTCGGCGTTGTCTGATGTCATGAATACGGGTTTGTCAGACGCCGCAAACGGTGCGGTATCCGCCATCACCTTGCGGCTGTAATAGGTCGTGCTGACCCCGCCGCGAAGATAAGTCTTGCGATTCTTAGTGTCCCAATCTATCTCACGTGCCTTTGCCCTTGCACGCAAATCCCAAGCCGTCGGTTCCCCGCCGCGCATTCGCAAAGTCTCATCAGATTTAGAGAAACTCATCTGCCCGGCGATCGCATTGCGGTCGAGCTCGGTAAACTTCGCATTCCCGGTTGCCTCGAATTGCTCAACATCTTTAGACTGAGCACTAAAATTAGCCGTCAATTGATCAGCAACGAGGGTCTGGGTGCCACGATCTTTTTTTGCGACTGTCGGCACACGAACTGTTTTAGTCTTTATGCCGCCAACACAGGTCTTAGCATTATTCCCTGTCGGAAAAAACTCACAATCAAATCGCGGAGCGTTGATCGTTGTCATGTAGTTTTCAGGTGTGGCACGCAGAGGTTCGACAAAAAGCTCAGCATTTCCGACTGCTTCGGCTCTCTGGATGTCCTTACCGCTGGCGTTAAAGAACGTCTTTACGGTATCGGCAGTGACGCGCTTATTTGCGGCGTCGGCGTCGCGGTTTGGCACATCGAGTTGGATGGTCGTTCGTCCGTCGGTCTGCATTTTCTCGAGCAGTCCCTCGCCCTTGAACAAAAGATGTATCGCTCGCGGGGCGTTCATCGTGACGAGTGAATATTCACCGGCCTCATTTGGAATGATCTGTGCCGTACTTTGCCCGATCGTATTTGCGGACGCGAGCTGACGCTGTTCGTTAAACGTTACGTTTAGTTCGGGTGCCGTGACAGATGTCGTTCGTGTGGTGGTCGTTTGTCGAACAAGCCCGTTGCCGGTGACGACGGCATATTTAAGCTTTTTGTCGGCAAAAAGGTCTGCGTTTACCGTGTCACCCTTGAGATAATTTGTGTCCTGCGTGATCTCGGCGCCGCCCGTGAGGGCGATCTTGAGAGCCGCCTGGTCGTAAACCGCATTGGCCGAACGAATATCCGTCGCCTTTCCGCCCGAGGTTGTCACAATGTGGACATTATCCTTTAGCTCGTAACGATCCGATGTTTTGTCAAAAAGCGCATACCCGGCGTCGATGGTTGTCGGTGACATTCCCGTTTCGACCGAATTAATATGCACGTTGTCGAACATTTCGAATTGCTTTAACTGCGCCCCCGACATCACGTCCGAAGTCTTAGCTTGCTCAGTTTTATCGCTGGACAAAAACAGCGAAGCACGCCCTGCGGTGACATCTGTTTTTACGGCGTTTCCGGTCGATTTTGATTTGGAATCGATGGCTATAGTAACGTTCGTATTGATATCTATCTTGTTAACGATCTGGTTGTAAGTCGCGGATGCGGCGTTGATCTTGGCGTAGCGGATGCCTGATTTGATCAACTCGGGCGATTCGAAAGCTTCGATCTCGACGTCTTTTAGTAGATCGAGCCGCTTTTCCCCCATTTTGACGGTTGCTCCGACGGATCTGCCGCGAATATTTTCGCGTTCAAATTCAACCAACTCGTCGGCGTCGGCGGTCTCGGTGGATTTGCTGTAGGTGATGTTGTTTGTCTTTACCTTTAGCCCGTCGCGGCTGTCAATATTGACGTTGCCGTTCATGTAGGCGGTAAAGTTTTTGTTCTCTTCAGGCACATACAGCACCTTTTGAGCGGAGAGCTTGTCCGCCGGGTTTCCGGCGTCGTCAAAGATCTCGAAATAAGCATTCTCAAGCTCCTGGTGATTGTCGGAGAATGTCTTGGCATAGTCTGCCTTTACATAATATTTCGACACGCCGTTGTCGGTCTCAAGGCGTTCGTAACCCTTGACCTCGGCGACGACATCAGTCGAAAGCTGGGTATGCTCGCTCTTGAGTTTGAATGGCGTGGTATTGCGTGAACGGTAAAATCCGACGATAACGGCGAGGATCGTCACACCCAACAGCCCAACCGCCGCATAGCGAAAAAACCTAGGCAGATTTGCCCGTAACTTAAAGTCTTTTGGCGTGTTAGGTTGTATCTCGGCCACTAGGTTAATTATCTGCTCTGAGGTCCTCGACGACAAGTTGCAGCCGGGTATTTCCCTGCCACGTATTTGCCTCGGCAACGTAAGCTAGTTCGATGCGGGAATTGGGAGCGAGCGTTTGCCCCTTTGATTTCGCGACGCCATCCCACCAGACGGCCTCAAACACCTTTCCGTTAGCGTCGCAGAGCTTTAGCTTGAGATGTTTTTCTTTCATGACAAACGGCTCATCACGAAGAACGAGATCACGAGTAACGAAGATCGGTTTAGGATTTCCGGCACCAAAAGGCTCGAATGCCGCGAGTTCGTTAACAAGCCCGATGCTGAGAGTCTCGGTCGTGACTACAGCATCGATCAATAATTCCGGTGTGCGTTCGTCGACCCGGATCTTTGCATCGGCGTACTCGTGAAGCCGGGCCCGCAAAGCCTCGATGTTTTCATGCTTAGCTTTCATACCTGCAGCCATGACGTGGCCGCCGAAGGATTCGAGCAGGTCGGATACGGAACCGAGGGCTTCGAAAAGGTCAAATCCTTTTATGCTTCGGGCACTGCCGGTGGCGATGCCGTCTTCGAGGGAGAAAACGATGGTGGGACGGTAGAATTTCTCTGCCACACGCGAAGCGGCAAGGCCGACGACGCCTTTGTGCCAGCCCTCGCCGGCGACGACCATGAAAAGGTGGTCGGGGAATGTTGTTGCCTCAAGAATCGCCAGATCGGTAACTTCCTGTTGGACCTTTTGCCGTTCGCGGTTGCGGCTGTCGAGCAGAGCGGCGATCTTTCTCGCTTCGCCAAAATCGTTGGCCTCTAACAGCTCGACAACGTGCGTCCCAACCTCCATCCGACCGGCGGCGTTGATCCGGGGGCCGATGCGAAAGCCGATGTGCATGCTCGTCATGTCCGAGCGGCAATCGGCGACTTCCATCAGTGCTTTGAGCCCCCAGTTGTCGGTTTTGACGAGGTCTATCAAACCGAGAGCGACGATCGCACGGTTTTCGCCGGTTAAATTCACAACGTCGGCAACGGTGCCGATGGCGGCGATCTTTAAAAGGCCGGGGATCTCGGATTCGAGGCCAAATTCACGCAGGAGTGCGTGTGCCAGCTTAAACGCAACGCCGACGCCCGCGAGATTATCGTCCGGGTATTTGCTGTCAGGGTGAAAAGGATTTATCAGAGCAACGGCGGGCGGCAGGATGGTGTCGTCTTTGATCTCGTGATGGTCGCAGATGATCGTATCCATGCCGATCTCTTTTGCTTTGCTAACCTCTTCGAAATTGGATGTTCCGGTATCGACGCTCACCAATAAGGTATAGCCATCCGCACGAGCGGCCTCAAGCGGGGCGAAGTTGATCCCGCGATTCTCCGTAAAGCGGTTCGTGATGTGATAGCTCGTCTCAAGACCCAGCAGCGCGAATGTCTTTCGCAGCAAAACCGTCCCTGTCGTGCCGTCAACATCCAGGTCGCCCCAGATAAGGATCTTTTCTTTGTTCTCGACGGCCAGTTTTATGCGGTCAACCGCCTCACGCATTCCGTGCATTAGGAACGGTTCATGCAGGTGTTCGGGTGAGGGATTGAGGAATGAGCGGGCCTTTTCCGGTGTGTCGTGACCGCGAGAAATCAGCAACGCCGCGATCAGCGGCTTAACGCCAAGCTCGGCTGCGAGCAGATTTATCGCGGCGGCGTCATGTTTGCGTATCGTCCAGCGTTTCTGCATAAGAGGAGGAAGTTAGCCACGAATTACACGAATGACACGAATAAGAAAAGATAATTCCTAGATCGATTCGTGCCATTCGTGTAATTCGTGGCAAAAAATTCTTAGTTAACCACCGGATCTATCATGCCGAACCACAGCAACCCGAGGATCGCGGCGGCGACGACGAGCCGGTAGACGATAAAGACGACCGTTGTATTCCTGCGTAAAAACGCGAGCAGAAACCATATCGACAGATAGCCGACGATGCCCGCCGCTAAAGTTCCGCCGATCAGCGGAACAAGGCTCTCTTTCGGCAGTATTTGAAATCCTTCCCTCAGTTCTAACAATCCACTCGCCCCGATGGCAGGTATTGAGAGTAAAAAAGAAAACCTCGCGGCGGTTTCGCGTTTTTCGCCGGCGAACAGGCCGCCCATTATCGTGCTTCCCGACCGCGAAGCTCCCGGCATTAGTGCGAGTGCCTGGCAAAAACCTTGCACAATAGCGTCCGTCAGCCCCAGGTGCCGCATTTCCTTGCGTTGCGAACCTACCTTTTCTGCGACCAGCAGCAGCAGAGCGATGGCGATCATCATTATTGCGATGAACCACAGGTTCTTGGTCGCCGGCCCCTCGATATGTTTTTTTAACAGCAGCCCCGCGACGCCGATCGGGATCGAGCCGATGATTATCAGCCACCCAAGCCACGATTCTTCGCTCAGGAATATCGGCCGGTTGCCGTCCGTGCCCGAAAAACGCATCTTGCGGCGGTTAAAAACGAAGTTCCAATGGTCCCGCACAAACGCCGTCGTGATGCCCCAGATATCGCCAAAAAAATAAATGATCACCGCCGCCAGCGTCCCCAACTGCATCACGGCCATCACCGCCGTCGTCTTTTGCGGATCGCCGCCGTAAATGCCCGTCAGCCTCGCCGCAAACACCATATGCGCCGACGACGAGATCGGAATAAACTCTGTCAACCCCTGTACGATCCCGATGATGATGGCTTGTAATAGATCCATGTTTTGTCAGTAGCCCGCACGTGAGTAAGGGCGTAGGCAGATATCGCGAGCCGTGAATTAAAAGAAGAATCTAACATAACTGCGAAGGTGTTGCGAATTAGGGCAGAAACGCGAGTGTGAAAGAGCGTGCGGCGCGTTTCCATCAGAGCCGTTCGCAAATGTATCAGAGTACGGCGCAAACGCAAAAGAGTTCGTCGCAAACGCAAAAGAGCTTGGCGCAAGTACGTCAGAGCATGGCGCAACTACGTCAGAGTACGGAGCAAATGCATCCGAGCACGCGCAAACCGCGTCAGAGTAGAGAGCTACTCCATCAGAGCACGGCGCAACAACATCTGAGCACTTCGCCAACCCGAACAGATACAGGTCCGCGTTCAACTCCGCAAAAACAACGCCGACATCGTCGAAGTTTCCGACCCCGTTTACGTGACGTTAAATCCGTAAGCAGTTGTCAGTTGTCAGAAAGAAAAGGCCGCAAACATCACGCTCGCGGCCTTTTGCGTGGATATTATTTCTTAGTACCGAATGGAAGGCCTTTCCACTCCCAATCCAAAGGATTGCGAATCACAGCATACAGAAACGGAACAATCCAACTCGCCATTACGATGGTTCCCTGCCACCAACTGAGCATGTAAAGTTTATAGCTGACCTCAGTATATTTGCCATGATCGCCTAAGAAGTAGTGACCATCTTTAACATAACCGTTATGGGCGTCTCCTCGATACGTTGCCGAAAGCGCAAACATTAAGCCAAAGTTGATGATGCCCGACAGAAAGACCACTGCCAGCAGAACTTGTAGACGCTTTTCCCATTTACCAAACTTTTCCATCGGCTGTTATTCCCGAAACCTCGCTTTGCCCGCGGTCTTGTCGTAGAGCCAGGCGGGCATTATTTTTGCTAGTTTGACGACCCAGGCGAGTTGCCAGGGGAAGGCGGCGAATTTCTTTTTGTTTTCGATGGCCCGTACGAAATGCGGGATGGCGTCGTTGAGTTCCATGATGAACGGCATTTTGTTTGAGCGGCCCGAGGTGAGCGGCGTTTTGATAAAGCCCGGATGGATGATCGTGACGTCGATGTTGTGGCGGGCGTTGTCGAGCCGGACGCTTTCGAAAAACGCGGTCATCGCGGCTTTGCTGGCCGAATACGCGGCGGATTTTGGCAGCCCGCGAAAACCCGCAAGGCTGGATATCGCGACAAGCTGGCCGGACCCGTGTTCGATCATCGGCTGGATAACCGCGTAGATCGAATTGACCGCCCCGAGCAGATTGATGTCGATGAGCCGCTTGACCGAAGCCGGATCATAAGCCCGCGTCAGCGTATCATTCCCACCCATCCCCGCGTTCGCGATCATGATGTCGATATGGCCAAACTCATCGCGGAATGTTTGCGCGGCGTTTGCGAGAGCCGCCGCGTCGGTCACGTCAACGCTAAATGTCCGAGCAGTCCCGCCCAAAGCTTCGCACCGAGCCGCAAGATCATCAAGCAACTCCTGCCGCCGAGCCAACAACCCCAGCACCGCACCTTTCTTAGCCAACGCCAACGCGATCCCTTCCCCGATCCCCGTCGAAGCTCCGGTGAGGAATACTGTTTTATCTTTCCAGTTCATATCTTCTTTGCGTCACTTAGCGGGCTTGGCGTCTTGGCGGGAAATATCTCCCGCAAAGCCGCAAAGAACGCCAAGGAAAACCTAAGTCTGATCTTCCAGGTCGGCGACGGTTTCTTTTAATACATTAAGTAACGTATCCACCGTGCTCAGATGCGTTCGAAATGCGAGACACGCAAAACGCAGCGTAAATTCGCCATTGAGCATAGTCGATGAGATAAATATGCGGCCATCGGCGACGACGGCTTCCATCAATTGTTTATTAAATGTATTAGCATCGCCCATTTTCGGCAACCAGCGATAGGTTACGACGGAGAGTTCGGGCTCCATCTTGCTCTCGAAACCAAGTTTCTTTACCTCGGCGTGGAAATATTTGGCGAGCAGCAGCTTTTCCTCAAGACAGGCACGAAACGGAGCGACGCCGTGGAGTTTTAGCGGCAGCCAAAGCCGCATTCCGCGAAAATGTTTGGTCAGCTCGGGCGAAAGTTCCGCCGGCGAAGGCTCGTCCGCGGAGCTCGCCGCGTCCTGCATATAATTTGCGGTGTAATAATGCGATGCGTTCAACGCCGCGGCATCTTTGACCAAAACAACGCCGAGGCCGTACGGGAGAAACAAACCTTTGTGCGGGTCGATGACAAGCGAATCCGAGGTCTCAATTCCCTTTAACTTTTCTTTACCCTCTTCCGTCAGAATAAAAAAGCCTCCATACGCCGCGTCGATGTGATACCAAAGTCCATTGTCGTGAGCGATCTCGCCGATCTCGGTCAGCGGATCGATCGCACCAACATCGGTCGTTCCGGCGGAGGCGACGACGAGGAAGGGATTCAGGCCGTCTACTTTGTCGGCAGCGACTTGCTCTGCGAACTTTGACGGGATGATGCGGTATTTTTCATCGACCGGCAGATGCCTGACGATGCACTCGCCAAGCCCGGCGATGCGGATGGCCTTATCGACCGAGTGGTGGGCCTGCTCGGAAAGATAAATGACCGAGCGGGTGATGCTGGCGGCCTTGATCTGTTTTGCATCGCGGGCCGTGACGATGGCGATAAGATTTGCGATGCTGCCGCCCGATGTCAGATTGCCGACCGCTGTCGCGGGATAGCCGACAACTTCGCTCATCCAACGGATGAGCATATTCTCCATTCGAACCGCACCGGGGCTTGCGTAAAAGACGCCGGCGTATCGGTTAAAGACATCCGCAAGATAATCGCCAAGCGCCGAATAATAGATGCCTCCGCCGGGAATGTAAGCCAGGTGTCCGCCCGATGCAGGATTGAGCCCGGGCGTATCGACGTTGTCACGTATAAGTGAGATCGCTTCGTCAATGCTTATCCCTGTTTCCGCGATCGGAGAGTCGAGCAGGCCGATGCCTTTGTCATCGGAGACATTATAGGCATTTAACGATTCTACGTTGTTGAGAAAATCTTCGGAATAGGCGAGAACGCCGGAACGGGCGACTTCCCTCTCGGCAGAGTCGGGTTCCAGCAGACGGGAGGATCTTTCGAGTTCGAGCAGGCGGTCTCTCATTTAGACTTCGACAATAGTGGTGACGATCACGGGTTTAGAACTGATTTCTTTTTGCACGAACCGCTTTAAGTGGATGCGTAGATTTTCTTTGAACAGCTTACGGTCGGCAATGTGTTCGGGTTTCATGTCGGCGATCGCTTTTGTAATTGACTTGCGGGTATCCGCAAGGAAACCATTTAGCGGATCGATGCCGGCGACGCCTTCGAACGTTACCTGCGGCTCGCCGTTGAGCTGATTTGTGTTTTTCTCCATCGCGACGACTAGCGAGATCGCTCCGCCGTAGGCAAGTTTTTTGCGTTCGCGGACGACGTCGTACTCGATCTCTTCCATCGACTCTTCGTCAATAAAAGTCTTGTGCATCTCGTGCTTGGCGACGACTTTTGCGGCATATTGATCGAGTTCGAGCACATTGCCGTTTTCAATCAGGATGATGTCCTCGTCGTTGTAGCTGCCGACGTGGTTTTTGATGAACTCTTTCTGGCGAAACAGCATCCGGTATTCACCGTGGATCGGGATGACGAATTTAGGCTTTGACGTCTCGACCATTATCTTGATATCACCCTGCGAAGCGTGGCCGGAAACGTGAACAAGCCGGCGTTTTTCCTCGATGATGTTGGCACCGCGTTTATAAAGGTGGCCGATCAGGCGGCTTATGTTCTTTTCGTTGCCGGGAATAATGCGGGCAGAAAGGATGACCGTGTCTCCGGGCTCGATCTCAAGTCCTTTATAGGTCGAGGTCGCAAGATTCCACAACGCCGCACGCATCTCGCCCTGCGATCCGGTCACAAGATAACAAACCTCGTCGTCATCCAGAGCCCGCGAACCACCCAGGTCGACCAGCGTGCCGTGCGGGATCTTGAGCAAACCCTGCTCTTCGGCGATCTCGACATTTTTCTGCATCGACCGACCGCAGACGCAAACGCGGCGGCCAAACTGATGGGCAATATCAAAAACGATCTGCAAACGATGCAGCGAAGAGGAAAATGTCGAGACGAACATCCGGCCTTCGGTCTGCTCGAAAATTTCTTCGAATGCAGGTATGACCGCCATTTCCGACGGCGTTCTTCCCGGAACCGTAGCGTTTGTCGAATCGCACAGCAAAGCCAGCACGCCTTCGTCGCCGATTCGGCCAAGCGCTTTTAGATCGTAAGGTTTGCCGATCACAGGCGTGTCGTCGATCTTGTAATCGCCGGTGTGGATGATGGTACCGACGGGCGTGTGGATCGCGAGCGAAAAACATTCGACCAGCGAATGGGACGCGTGGATAAACTCGATCTTAAAACTGCCAATCTCGATTATGTCGTTGGCTTCGACGCGGTGAAGCAGCACGTCGTCAAGCATGTTAAATTCGCCAAGACGCTTTTCCGTGAGCGCGAGGGTAAATCGCGACGAATAGACCGGCAGATTAAATTTTTTGAGGATGTAGGCGAGAGCACCGATGTGGTCTTCGTGGCCGTGGGTGAGGATGATCGCGGTCAGATCGTCGCGGTATTCTTCGAGAAAGTCGAAATTAGGTATCGAGATATCGACACCATACGGCGTTTCCTCAGGAAAGCCCATCCCCGCGTCGATGATGATCATCTCATCGGCCCAGCGGATGCCCATGCAGTTCATCCCAAATTCGCCGATCCCGCCAAGCGGTATTATTTCAACTTTGCTCAATATTTACCTCACTTCGAATTGTGAAGTATAGCATATTGCCCTTTTAACATCGGTACGATGAACGGAGGAGAAAATTATTGTAAATATTTGTGAAACCATCAGTGAATCCGGCGCGTCTTTCACCTGACAGCAAATATTGAGGTCGAAAGTATGAACAAGCAGTTTTCAGACGAACAACTAGATCAGATGATGCGGACGATGATCGCTGACGCCTCGCTCGATGATGCTGCGGTCAATGAGATCGCCGATTCGCCGACGATGTGGTGGGCGGTGCAGCGTCAGATCGCAGAGCAAAATGCAACGGTAGTCTCGCCTTGGCCACCGGTAAATATTATTCGTCGGTTGCTGATGATCGGCATTCCCGCAACGGTCGCGGCTGCGTTACTGATTTCGCTGTTTGTGTTTCGCTCGGATGATTTACCGAAAGCATCCGATGTCGCGGCTGTTCCAACTAATGTTGAGACGCCATTGCCTCAGGTTAGCAGTTCAAGCAACGATGTTCCGCCGAACGGTGACTCGGATATAAAACAGCCGGAACAGAAACGGGCTCAGACTATAGCGGCAAGTCTCAAGACATCATCAAAGCAGACAAAGAAACAGACCGTTTCTACTCAAGCAGTTACAAAAGAAAAGACCGAGATCAAAACAGAATTTATAGCACTTTCATACGCACGTAACCCTGACAGCGGACAGATCGTCCGTGTCAAGGTTCCTAGTTCGATGATGGTGACGCTGGGCCTCGTGGCAAGCGTCGAAAAGCCGTCAAATCTCGTCGATGCAGAGGTTGTCATCGGTGACGACGGGCTGACGCGGGCAATACGTTTTATTCGTTAGTGAATACTTTTTCAGGAGTTAGTAATGAAAAGACACGCATTTATATCAATTTTTATAACACTATTAATAACGGTAACGGTGACGGCACAGCGTCCACTGCGTCAGCCGGGGCAGCCAGGCCTAGGCGGTCCGCCAAACGGACAGATGCGTCCGGGCGACGATATGCAGGGTGAAAGACGTCCGCCGCAGGATGACTGGCTAAAGCGTCTGGACTCAAATAAAGACGGAAAGCTAGACGCAACTGAATTGCAGACCGCAATCGAGACATCGTTTACCGAATACGACAAAAACTCGAACGGCACTATAGATGCAAATGAGATCCGCCGCCAACCGCGAAACGGTGTTGACGCCCCGATGGGACCGGGAATGCGTCCGCAAGGACCCCCCGTGGGACAAGGTGGAATGAGGCCGCAAGCTCCGCCTAACGGACAGCCCGGTCCACCGATGGGACAAGGTATGCGTCCGGACGGTCCGCAAAACGGTCCTGATGGTAAGAAAATATTGCCGCCTTTCTTTTTTATGGATAAGGCCGCAGACGGAGCATCAACGAGCCGTTCCGAATTTGAGCAGATCGTTAAAGCCACTTTTAACGAAATGGACAAGAACTCTGACGGTGCTATTTCTAAAGAAGAGGCTCGTCCGCCAAAACGCGAGGGCGGCGATCCGGAGCGAAACGCACCGCCACCGCCTAACGCAAAATTTATCGCTGCCGAGTTAAGGTTTGGCGACAAGTTGGTCAAATCACAGCCTTTCTCAGCCGAGACAGTTATCGAAGATACGCGTAGGTTATTTGATGGAACCACCGTCACCAAAACAATCAAAGGTGCGTTTTACCGAGACGCCGCAGGACGCACACGCCGCGAACAGCCGCTCGAAATGGTCGGCGGTGTCAGTATCGCCGGTACGGACGGCAAGCCGCAGATGTTAGTGTTTATCAATGATTTTGGTGCGAAGACGCAGTACTTCCTTGACATGAATAGCAAGGTCGCCCGTCAGCACGGCATCGGCGGTAACCCGCCAAACGAACCGGGCACTCCACCAAATGCAAAAACCGAATCGCTTGGAACCAAGACGATCGAGGGCGTCCAGGTCGAAGGCACACGCGTGACATTTGAGATCCCGGCAGGACAACTTGGTAATGACAAGCCTATTGAGGTTGTCAGTGAAAAGTGGTTTTCGCCCGAGCTGCAGATGATCGTGTATTCGCGTCATCTAGACCCGCTCGCGGGTGAACACGTTTTCAAACTCGTGAATATTAAACGCAGCGAACCGTCGGCAGATCTGTTTGCTGTGCCGAGCGGATTTCGGATAGAGAAAGCTCCCGGCCGGCCGCCGGTGAAAGAATGAATCATCTGCAATTTGTTTAGAGCATCGGAAACGAAGAAAATGCTTCAAGAGGTTCTTAATATCAATTTGCAGACCAATACCCGATCTCCGGCGGCTGTCACAACGGACAGCACGCCAGCCAGCGATGAACAGCTCGTACAAGCTGTGCTTGGCGGAGACGAGACGGCGTTTGCGGTGATCTTTGAAAGATATACACGCCCGATGACGCGTGTTGTCAGCCGTTTTTTTCGCGAGCGTAGCGACATCGAGGAGTTTGTCCAGCAAAGTTTTACTAAGGCATACTTTTCGTTAAAGAAATATCGCGGCGGCGAGGACAATTCCTTTCCGGCGTGGATGACGCGGATCGCGGTGAATGTCTGTTATGACGAGTTTCGCCGACGGGGACGCCGGGCCGAAAGTCTGGTTACGGACCTTAGCAGCGATGAGAGCGACTATCTTGAGACCGTCGCAGACGGGAGAAAGCCTTCGGTCGAGCGGCAACTAGCCGCAAGGCAATTGACAGAAAAAATTCTTAGTGTGTTGGATGAACAGGACAGAATAGCGATGACTTTGGTATATTCAGAAGATTATTCGCTGAGCGAGGTGGCCGAGGCCATTGGGATTAGCACGAGCAATTTGAAGTCTAGATTGTTTCGATGCAGGAACCAGATCAAAAGTAGATTTGGGCATTTATTCAAATAAATAATAGCTAACTGGGGTAGGAGTCATTATTAGTATGAAAAGACTTAAAATATTCGTGTGCGTGGCGTTCGTCGCCGGGTTCGGGGCATTTGCCCTGTTAAATTCAAAATCTGTGACGGGCCAGAGCGGCAACTCGGCCTTATCGGCTCCGACCGGCGTGATCGCGTCGGACAGCAAATATAATAACAAGGTCACAATCTGGTGGGACACCATTCGCGGGGCGACCAGCTATCGGCTTTTCCGAAATGTGACTAACAATCCCGCTACGGCAACCGAGATCGGAACGACAGTCTCAAACTTTTTTCAGGACGGCGGCATTCCGGCGGGACAGACTGCTTTTTACTGGGTTCGTGCCGAAAACAGCTCGACCGTAAGTGAGATGAGCGTCTCCGATCAGGGCACACGCACAAACACGCCGAGCGGACCTGCCCCACAGCTTAATCCGCCGCCGCCAGCTCCGGTCGGTAACGAAACAACTGCAACAAAGATATATTTAGGCAAAGCACTGTTTTGGGATGAACAGATGTCATCAACCCGGACAGTCTCGTGCGGCACATGCCACCACTCAAATAATGGCGGCACGGATCCGCGTTCGGTTGCGGCGACAACGATCAATCCCGGTGCGGACGCAATACTTGGAACGCCTGACGACGTTCGTGGTTCCGCCGGCGTACCGTTCACAAACCCCGATGGCAGCTACACTAGCGTACAGAACTACGGATTGAATGCGCAGGTTACCGGGCGCAAATCTGTATCACATATCAATTCTGCCTATCCGCCGATCTTATTTTGGGATGGCCGAGCTACCGGGCAATTTCTTGATCCGTTAACAAATAATATTCTTCTAAATAATGGAGCCGCTCTTGAGAGTCAGGCTGCAGGACCACCTGTTTCCTCGTCGGAAATGGCTCACACAGGCAGAGATTGGAGCGATGTGGCAGCTCGTATGGCGAGTTCGAAACCTCTTGCTCTCTCGCCATCGATACCGACCGCTCTTAGCACCTGGATCAACGGCCGAACTTATTCCGATCTTTTCCTTGAGGCGTTTGGCACGGCTGAGGTGACGCCAGCGAGGATATCAATGGCAATTGCTGCCTACGAAAGGGCACTCTATACAGATCAGGCACCGATCGACCTCGACAATGCCGGGATAGCTCAAATCTCAGCTGCAGCGGCCCGCGGGCGCGGCATATTCAACGGGCCGGCAGGATGCAACGTATGCCACGCAGGTCCGTTGTTCTCAGACAATAGTTTTAGAAACATCGGTGTGCGACCGGCAAATGAAGACACCGGACGATTTCAGGTGACGGGAAATAATCAAAATATTGGTGAGTTTCGTGTGCCCGATCTGAGAAATGTTTCGCTACGCGGTTCGTTTTTTCACAACGGGCAGTTTACGACTCTCGCACAAGTTGTGGCGTTTTATAATCGCGGAGGTGATTTCCGAAATGCCCCTAATTTCCAAGGAGCCCTGATCCGTCCGCTAGGTCTTAATGGTGGACAGCAGAATGATCTGGTCGCTTTTCTGCAATCACTCACAGATCCTCGACTTGTAACTGAATCCGCTCCGTTCGACCGGCCAATGCTCTTTACGGAATCCGCGTTTGTTCCGACTTTGACAGGAACCGCAATTGCCGGTTCGGGCGGATTTGTACCTGAGATGAAGATATTCTCGCCGCCGATCGTCGGCAATCCAAACTTTACCGTTTCGATGAGCAACGCACTCGGCAATGCTCAGGCGACGCTTGTTATCGCCGGTGTGCAACCGGGCAATACTCCGGGACCTGTTAGAAATGAGCTAAAACGTTTGACTGTAAATACCGCTAATACCGGAGCGGGTAACGGATGGTCGTCGGTCAGCTTTACGTTCTCGTTGCCGAGAAAGCTACGCGGGATGACATTTTATGCACGATGGTATGTTCAGGATCCGAGTGCACCGGGCGGTTATGCTGTGTCGCAAGTTGCAGTGATCAATGCGTTCAATACGTCCGCAAGCGGCAGTTTTACGGCGAGATCAGAAGAAATTCAGGAACCCGTCATCGAATTAATAGACACAGATAAGAAAATAAACCTTCGCTAAGTGCTTTCGATAATTAATTTGGTCATCGGGGCGTCTCTGACGCCCCTTTTTTTATTGCGGCGGTAAGAGCGGCCCATTCATCAAGTGTGAGCGATTCGGCACGACGTTTGCCATCGATGCCCGCAGAATCCAACATAGAACCGCCGGCATCGTAAATGCCTTTTAGATTATTGAGAATGGTCTTGCGTTTTTGAGCGAATGACTGGCTAACGACCTTGCGGAAAATGCCCTCATCGCCACCGAAGGCGGCTTTCGGCGTGAGCCGTATCACCGAACTCCAAACCTTTGGCACAGGCCGAAACGAGTCCGGCGGCACGTCAAAAAGATATTCGATTTCAAATGCGGTTTGAGCGATGACGCTAAGATAGCCGCGTTCTTTTGTTGCGGGTTTGGCAACGATCCGCTCAACGACCTCGCGTTGAAACATCAATACTAGCGTCGAGAAAATATGCCGCTGCTCGATCAGTCGCTGGAGTATCGGTGTCGAGATATTGTATGGAAGGTTGGCGATGAGCTTTACGCCCTCTGGTTTGCCGACGATCGACGCGAAATCGACATTGAGGGCGTCGGTATTTACTAAGCTGAAATTTTCATCAAAGCGAAACTGTTGAGTCAGCAGCGGGACAAGTTCCCTGTCAAACTCGATCGCGACGACCTTTGCACCGGTCTTAACGAGCGTTTCGGTCAACGCTCCTGTACCCGGACCTATCTCGATAACGGTGTCTGTTGCGTTAATACCGATTGCACCGACGATGCTCTCGATGACGGAAGCATCGTGAAGAAAATTCTGCCCGAGAGATTTTTTGGCGCGGATCTGGCGTGTCATAAATGTGAAGGAACCCAGTCGCTACCCGTCCCGGTTCTGACCAGGATAGCCGGTAATCTCGATCTCCTCGCCGAGATGTTGAACGGTGACATCGTCTAGCCTCATTGCTTGAGCGATCGAGTCAGCACCGGCACCGCCGATGGCATTTGGGGCTTCGCGGCCACCAATGATGATCGGTGCTGCGATGAATGTAACCTTATCTACGAGCCGCGAATCAATAAATGAACCAGCGATCTCCGAGCCGCCCTCAACCAAGACGCTTTGAATATTGCGTCGCCTCAGTTCGGCGAGGACACCGGCCAGATCACGTCCACCCATCTGTGTTTTGACCACATCGACGCCAAGGTTGATCAGTGCCTCAACGACCTCATGGTCATGGCTGTTTGTAAATATTATTGTCGGCGTTTCTTTTGCGGTAGTTACGAGCGTAGAATTCAGCGGCGTTCGCAATTGATTATCGAGCACAATTCGCACAAGCGGCCGTCGTCGCGGTTTGCCGCTGCGGTCGGTCAGGCTTGGGTTATCAACGAACGCAGTATTGCCGCCGATAAGTATCGCGTCGTGTCTGTGCCGCAGATCTTGTACACGTCTGTGCCCGGCGTCGCCTGAGATCGCGGTTGAGACGCTGTTGTCTATGGAGATCCGTCCGTCGAGGGACATTGCGAGTTTTAGATGAACAAACGCCCGCTGCTTTTTGTGCCAGCAGATGAATTTTTCATTGAGCCGTGCGGCTTCGTCGGCAAGGATGCCGGTAACGACCTCGATGCCTGCTTCACGCAACCGCTCAAAGCCTTTGCCGGAAACCAGAGGGTTTGGGTCTTCGATCGGGCAGACGACACGTATTATCCCCGCATTTATGAGCGCTTCAGTGCAGGGCGGTGTTTTGCCTTGATGTGAATGCGGTTCGAGCGAAACGTAGGCTGTTCCACCATTTGCACGGTCACCGGCTTGTTCTAGGGCAATTGCCTCGGCGTGTACCACATCATCGTAGATATAAGTTCCCTCGCCGACGATCTCGCCGTCGGCTGACACGATGACGCAACCGACAAGCGGGTTTGGCGAGACCAAACCGACACCTTTCGCTGCGAGTTCGAGCGAACGTTTGACGAGAATTTCGTCGTTAGATTGTACGGCTGCGGTTTCTATGACTTTTTCGGTTTCCTTGCTTTGCCGAGGTATTTTTCGTCCGGGCTTTTACCTACGATCTGCGATGTTCGGCTGCAGCTCGACACGCCGAGCGATGCCGGATCGGTTGAATTGGAGTAAATGATGTACGTCTTGCCGTCTTCAAATGTATATCCGCACAGACAGCAGATATTTGCCGTCTCGACCTCGATGAACTCGCTCACAGGGCCTTTCCACGAACGGGTCACGGCGATCTTTGCGTACGCCTTGACGGGCTGGCCGTCCATCTTCTCGTCCGAATATCGGATCGAAACGACTTTGCCCGCGAATATGGCGGTCGCTGAGGATCTCGCTTCGCGAACCTGCGTTTTCAAATTTACGCCGGGTGCCGGCGCGAGACATGAGCATGCAGAAGCCGTCTGAACCGATCCAAGAAACACAGCCGCAGTAAATATCGCGATCAATAGATAGTTTTTCATTATTCTCCTAATTAAAAAGTCCGTTAACATAACTTTCGGGGTCAAATACCATCAAATCGGCGACCTGTTCGCCGATGCCGACGTAGCGGATGGGCAGGTTTAGTTCTTTGGCAATGGCGACGGCGATTCCGCCTTTGGCGGTGCCGTCGAGTTTTGTTAGGACGATACCGGTAACATCAGCGACCTTCATGAATTGGCGTGCCTGCTCCAAGCCGTTCTGCCCCGTAACGGCGTCGATCACGAGCAAAGTCTCATGCGGAGCCCCCTCGACCTCACGCGAAGATATCCTCTTCATCTTTTCCAGCTCGGCCATCAGATTTGCTTTGTTGTGCAGGCGTCCCGCCGTATCAACGATCAAAACATCACTACCCCGAGCTTTGGCTGCGGCAAGTGCGTCAAACAGCACCGCTGCCGGATCAGTACCCTGTTTTTGCTGGACGATCTGCACACCGGCGCGTTCGGCCCAGATCTCAAGCTGGTCGCTCGCGGCGGCGCGAAAGGTGTCGGCGGCGCAGATGAGCACCTCGTTGCCTTCGTTCTTGATCCGCTGCGAGAGCTTGCCGATGGTCGTGGTCTTGCCCACGCCGTTTACGCCAACGACCATCAACACATACGGCTTGATCGCGAGATCGACGGCGGTCTCGTCCGCCACGCCTTTTTCGGTGGATTGGTTGAGAATGGTGAGCAGCTCGCGTTTCATCGCGGCTTTGAGGGCACTGAGATCGCTGATCTCCTGACGCGAGACACCGCGGCGGATCGCATCGAGCACCTGCAAAGTCGTCGCCACGCCGATGTCCGTCGAGATCAGCATTTCCTCCAGCTCATCGAGCAGCTGTTCGTCGATCTGCTTGCGGCCCTCAAATATCGTATCCAGCCGGTTATTGATCGAATGCCGCGTCTTCTCGATCGCCCGGTTAAACCGCACCCCGATCTCACGCTCGACCGCCGCCTCCTGCTCCTGCAGCTCCTCGATCGACTTATCCAGCCCCAGCACCGAACTTGAAAATGTATCTTCCTTCTTCCTACGCCAAAAAAACGCCATATAATTCACACCGCGAGGTATCTCGCAAACTAAAGAGTATAGGAAAATATTGAATTGTGAACAAACTACTGTCAGAATCACTTACAACATCAACATAATTCTCTTTCAGTGAGGTGTAATGAAAAAGCGAATACTTGTCGTGCTTCTAGTAGTAATTGGTTTTGCTTCATTAGCTGTATCTCAGACCACCGAGGCTTGGGCGTCTAAGGTCAAAGTAGAGATTTTAGATATTCCCAGTCTTCCCGTTCGCATTACCGAAGCCAATTTTAATAATCTCGAACACCGCTCTGATTTAGATTATTCAATCGCAAATTTAACTGATGACGAAATCTGGAATTACGAGTTTGTCGCTTACTTCTTTGACTCTAACGGTGTAACGATCACTAAAAAACTTGAAATATGTCTCGATGACGTCATTGAGGCGAGTGATGAGAGATGTCGCTATGTGCCTCCCGGGACTTTGATCGCACCACGTAAGACTGAAGACGTTGGTGTGGTTATAGATGAGCGTGTTGAACCCGGAACAAAGGTCGTTCTCGCTCTAACGGAAGTTCGCGGAGCTAAAGGTATTTGGAATGTTGATGAGGCCAAACTGCGATCCGCGATTCAGAATTATGCTAAGGGTAGACCCAATCGACCTCTTGGGGTAAAGAAAACCGATCATATTAGGCTTTCAAACGCGGATAGGCTTGCGGTTATTGAGCCGTCACTGAGAAAAGCACTTCTTGACAAGCAAATACCGGATTACGGCCTGATCAAAGATAAGAAAAACGTCGTTCTTTCTACCGAAAATATTCCCTCGGCATACGTACCTAGACTTCCCGGAATCAATTTGATCTTACTCTCACCTGCAAAGATACAAGAGAAAGCGGATCGCGAGGGTGATTTCGTTTTTCTGTCCTTCGTTAATATTGCCGCGAATGGGAACAAGATTATGGTTGTTCTTACAAATACATGGGTAAAGAGTAAAAACTCCACTAAGAGATACTTAAGTGGCGGTGGCGTATTTCTTGAGTATCATAAAGCCAACGGCAAATGGGTGGGTAAACCCGTTGGTGGGTGGATTTCGTGAGAAGTCGCTATCGTTTCCAACAATATTAATAACGACAATTCATTTAGTGATCTTGCCGAAATACGCAGACGCACTTCCGAACCGTTCAGACGACTGGATATTTCATTCAGTCACAAATCTGAATGGCTCAGACATGTGTCTGAACCGGTCAGACGCGTTTCCGAATGATTCAGACACGTATCTGAACAAAATATTTTTGTGTCTGAGGCATCCAGATATGTGTCTGATTCATCCAGAAAGATGTGCGAATGAATAAGATCATGCACGGGACGCGGCAGCTTTATCGCCAAATGGCCCAGACAGTACGCCGAAGCTAATTTCTACGTCTTTCCCCCTGACCGGAACCTTATTTGAGCGAGCCGCCACGGCTCTAAATCACTCAGATGAGGTTACAAATATGTCAATCACACGAAACTGGCTGCCAAAACGTTTGGCGGATCTATTAGTGATGTTTCAAAATGTCGGCGTTAAGATAGACGGTTACAAATCCATCTTGCCGATCACAGCGGCGCAGGTGGACAGGATCGAATTGATCTGTGCCGAGTTTATCGCTGTCTATAACTACGTCGCGCAGTCGCGGGCGACGACCGAATCGCTTGTCGAATGGCGGGATAATATTTTTTACGGCAGGCCGACCGGCGACGCGGCTCCGGCTCCGCCGACGTTTCCGACTTACACAGCCGTGACGGATAGTTTTATCGGGATAATCACGGAGTTTCGTGAGTTTCGCGAGCTGATCGTCGCTTCGCCGGGCTATACCAAGGCCATCGGCGAAGACCTGATGATAGTCGCACCCGAAACTGAAAAGCTGCTTGAGGCAGAAACCGTCCCGAGCCTGAAAATATCGACCGAAGCCGGATACAAGGTGATCGCGGCAGGTTCGATGCAAGGCATGGACGCGATGCGGATCGAGTATCAGCGAGCCGGATCGACGACGTGGAACATCGCGGCCTTTGTAACAAAGCTGCCCGCCGAATTTACCATCACACCCGCAACCCCCGGCGAACCCGAAAACGGCCGCATCCGCGCCATATTCATCAAGAAAAACGACGAATACGGGTCGTGGTCACCTGAGTATGCGGTGACGGTAGCGTAAGAATTTTTAGCCACGAATGGACACGAATTTACACGAATCGGATATCAGGATTCTTATTCGTGTCCATTCGTGTTAATTCGTGGCTAAATATCTTTGTCTTATCCAAACAACTTCAACTTATCCGAATTCTTAAACAACGCGTAGCCGAGGACGCATGAGAAGACGACGGTGATGTAGAAACCGAAGAGGCTGCTGAGGGCTTTGGCGGGGAGATTGCCGACGCCGGGCATGTCGAATTGGTAAAATATCGCTCCGAAAAACGCTCCGACTGCACCGGAGGCGAGCATGAGGACAAATGTCATTAACAGGACCTTGATGTACGAACCGCCCAGACGGCGGATGGTGTCGATGCCGACGGTCGGATTCATTGTCGCCATGAACGACCGTGTATATCCCGCGACCGCACACGCCGCCGGGAAATAAAATATACCCCACAGCAGCGAAATCCCGCCGATGATGAGAAATAAAGCTCCGTACCCCATTACCTGTTTGAACATCGCTTCGCGTTCTTTCGCAATGGTCTCGGGCGTCTTGCCGACGGCGGATTCGAGCTGGGCTTTTTTCTGCTCGGCGATGTATTTGTTTAGCTGATCGAAATCTTGTTCGCCGGGATCAGCGACACCGCTCATGTCCGGCATCTGCCCGGGCTCGATCTGCCCTTTTTCAACTTGTTCGACTCGGCGCTTTTGAAACTCGGCCGTACGATTTACCATCGCACGCACTTGCTCGCTTTGATTTGCGGCTTTGGCGGCGTAGGGCAGCTCCGGGCTCACGATGCGGGCCGCGTCGGACTGGGCGGCGTTCATTTCTCTGTTTACCGAACCGACGACGAGAAACACCGCTACGAGTACAACCGCAATAAATGGCCCGAACGAGGACAGATACACGCCGATGCTAAGGAAGAACGGATGCACAACGTCGTCCCAGATCGAGAAATCGTCAAACGACGGCATGAAATTTTCGTCAAGTTTGCCTTGGGAGAAGTTTTCGACAGTGTTCGCCATGATGCCAAACGAGAGCGTGTTCGCCATCATAAAGCTGATCAACGCCCCAAACATCATAAAGACCCCGCCGAACCCCGCAACGCCTTGCCCGATGCTAAATAGCATGAACATGATCGCACCCATGACGAGGCTCGCTTTGAACTTGAAAGGAAACGCGAGTGCGCGGCCAAAATCGGCAAAGCCAAAACCCTCTTGCAAAGCGGCGTTGATACGGTTTTCACGTTGATCCCTTTCTTTAACAGGTGCGGCCAGCGAACGGCACATTGCCCCGCAAAACGGGCAGATCTTCACGTTCGATCCGTAGCCGGTCGGGCAGGCTTTGCAGAATTGGCTAAGGCAAGTCTCGCAGCAATACGCCGCCGGAGCATCGGTGTGGACGGAGCAAACATTGGCGGTTGTGTCGGGCTGCGTGCCGAATGTCGGGTTTACGCCAACATGCTGGCCGCCCGCAGACGGAGGCGGTTCTGACACGCCGAGCCTTTCGATATGCGTGGTCGTGATGACTGGATCGGCGGGAGCGTCGGCATCTTTGGCGTTAAAGAATTCGACCAGCGAGGGAACCTTACCGGCTTCGATCCAGCGAAGATCGCCTTTGCGGACGCGGTCAATTCTGAGCAAAGAGCCACTGGCGATCCACGCGGCCATCTCGTCAAAGTTCGTCTCGACGACGTCACCGCCGCTTTCGACCTGCCAGATCTCGTTGTTGGTCTCAACGTCCATACGCGGTTAGGCAACGAGCTCCAGGACAACATCGTCGTCGGCGACGGATTCAGCGGCCCGCTTTTCAGCAAGCTGGCGGACGATGCCGTTAGCGACCTCGCCGGCGTTGCAGGCGTCAACAAGAGCCTCGACGACATCCGATTGGTAACGCGTACCGACGAACGATCGGAGGCGTTCGAGAGCGGGTTGTAGCTCCATTCCTTTGGAATAAGGACGGTCGATCGTCATCGCGTCAAACGTGTCGGCGACGGATACGATCTTTGCCTGCAGCGGGATCTGGTCGCCGGTCAGGCCTTTTGGATAGCCTTTGCCGTTGACCATTTCGTGGTGCATGACCATGCCCGGCAGGTAGGGTTTCATCGCGGGGATCTGCGACATGATCTTGTAGCCCTTCATCGGGTGGGTCTTCATGATCTCAAACTCTTCTTCCGTCAGAGCGGCGGGCTTTTTGAGAATGGCGTCATCGACGGCGATCTTGCCGACATCGTGGAGCAAAGCGCTGATTCGCAGCGTCTCAAGCTCATCTGCGGGCATGCCCATCCGTTTTCCGATAGCGACCGAGATGCGGGCGACGCGTTCCGAATGGCCGCGTGTGTATTTATCCTTGCCGTCAATAGCGGCAGACAGAGCCTTGACCGTGCCGACAAATAACTCGCGGTTCTCTTCGGCGGCCTTTGCGAGATTGGCGATCTGATCCTCGATCTTTCCGCCCATCATGTTAAAAGTCTCTGCAAGCGTGCCGATCTCAGTGATATTCTCCGTTTCGACACGAGCCGAAAAGTCACCACCGGCGATCTGTTTAGCGGCACCGACGAGCCGCAAAAGCGGCGTCGTCATAAAGCGGGAGAGGAAAAGCCCGGCTCCGAGTGCAAACACCGCGAACGCCATGCTGATAAGCCACGTTTGCGTCCGCATTTCACCAACGGACGCGAGGGCGTGTTTTTCATCCTGCATCGCGATGACACCGACGTTGTAACCGTCGGCGACGCTTGCGGTCGAGTATGCGCCGATCATATCGTGGCTTTTGCCGTCGTAACTTGCCGCAAACGGCACGAGCGCGGATTGAACTTGCAAGCCCGACTCAAGCCATTCCTGCACGATCTTAAGATCGCCCATCGGCTTTCGCGACGCAGTGAGCGAAGCATCGGAGTGAAAAAGAGCTTCGCCCGACTGGTCGACGACAAAGATGATCGGTAAACCGGCATTCCAAAGATCGGCCTCCTTGGTCGAGTTTATCCCCACGACGCTTTGCGAGATCGATTGGAGCGAGGCAACCGCGACAATGTCGGCGGCGATTACGCCGTCGATGTTGACCCGGGTCGCAAATGGCATGATCGACTGGCCGTTTGCAGTCATCTTTCGCGGCTCGCCGACGGAGATCTTAGCTTTTGTTTGTACAGCGGACATCTCGGCGGCGATGCTCTCGACATCGTCGCGGCTGAGAGCTTCGGCACGGAAAACTGAGAACGAATCTGCATTTGCGGGCTTTACGTACAGGGCCACGAGATCGGGATTTTCGCGTAGGATTGACGCAAGTTTTGCCTCGGTTTGGGCAGACGAAATCACGAGCGGATCGTGCGAAAGCTCAAGCGCGGTGGAAAGACTAGATACAATAGATGTCCAGCGGCGGCCAAACATTTCGATCTGACGGGCCTTTTCCTGTACGAGCTGTATTTGATAGCGGTTTTCGGCGGAGCGCAGTTCGCGGCCGCTTTTGTCGGACAAAAACCAGCCTGTCAGGACAAGCGGCACCAGCCCGACGAGCAGGAGCGTGGCAATCACAAATATGATGAGACTGACTCTCTTTTTAATGGTAGGCATCGGTGGGGAGGCGTCTGGGAGTCGCCAATAGCAATTTTACCTAATCCGATGCGAAGAGGTCAACAAGTTTTAACAGTTGCTTAGAGCTTTTTAACGATTACGAGAGTGATGTCGTCGTTTGGAGCGGCGGTTCCGGTGAAATCTGAAAGAGCGGACTCAACCTTGTCGCGGATGCCACTGGCAGACCGGCCGACATTGGCACTGATAACCTGAATCAGACGATCCATACCAAACTCGTCCTCGGCAAGATTATTTGCCTCAGATACACCGTCAGAGTAAATAAAAAGGACATCGCCGGAATTTAGTTGAGCCTTGCCGACCTCGTATTCTGCAAAACCCATCAGCCCAAGCGGCAAGCCGCTGGAATCGAGCTGCTCGATCGTGCCATCGGCCCTGCCGATAAGGGCCGGATTGTGACCGGCGTTGATAAAGGTCAGCTCACCCGTAGCCGGGTCGAGCTCGGTCACAAAGAAAGTGATAAAACGATTGCCAGGGGTGTTTTCGGTCAAGTATTCATTGACCGAGGTCACTAATTGCACCAACGGCGTTTTTGCCGCAACCTGACCGTGCACAGCCGCGTGTAGGCTCGACATCAGCAACGAAGCCGAAGTTCCCTTGCCCGACACGTCTCCGAGAGCGACGAGCATTTTGCCGTCATGTCGCGGGATGAAATCGTAGTAGTCGCCGCCGATCTCGTAACACGAGAAAGATATACCCTGAAAATCGTATCCTTCGACAGTGGGGGGGCCTTCGGGTTGGAAACGCTGCTGGATCTCGGTTGCGAGCTCGAGTTCCCTCTCCATTCTCTCGCGGTTGATACGTTCGTCGAGCAGGCTCGCATTTTCGACACGGATAGATGCGACCGACGCGAGCGTCGTTAGAATATCGAGATGCTCGCTGGAAAATGTATTCGTATTTGTTGGTGAATCGGCGTAGATCAACCCGAAAACATGCCTTTCGTCTACACATAATGGCACTGCCAAAACTGATCTAATGCCCTGCAAAACAATCGTCTGGCTGGCAAATCGGGGATCTTGCTGAGCATCGGAGGTAAGGACGGATTTGCCGTTCTCCATTACCTCCGTCATGATCGCCCGGCTAATACGAACCTCGGCGATCTGTTCATCCTCGCCGCGAACCCGGGCGACTTTGATCTGCATGCCGTCTTTGGTCTTTTCGTCGCGAAGCATTATGATGACACGCTCAGCGGGTACGGCCTCGAATACAAGGGACGCGACCTGATTGAGAGTTTCATCGAGCCCGCTGGATGACAGCAAAGCGACCCCGACTTTACTGATTAGTCCGAGCAGATCGGTGCGGCTCGAAAGGGATGAATCAAGTATTTCGGCCGTTTGATGCTTACGAATAGAAAACGAAATTGTATTGGACGGGTCGAGTGCCTCGGTTGCATCAGCGATCAGCGTCGAGCTGATGCTCTTTGAAATTTGTCCGCCATCGTCAAATGTTATCTTTGTTTCGCCGATCTGTATCTCGCCGCCCTGATGCAACGGGATCGGGATGCTCAGCAGAGCTCCGTTGAGCTTTGTGCCGTTTGCCGAACCAAGGTCTGATATCCAAAAAGAGTCGCCCTCTTGCCGAACCTCAGCGTGCAACCTCGACGCGAACGCATCGGGAATACATACGTCGCTGCGGGCTGAGCGCCCAATGGTTGTGCGGAGACGGGACAGAGGAACAGTCTCCGTCGTGCCATTTGGATGTGTTACCAAAAGATGAGCCATAATTGATTACAACCGTTTCTTACGACCATGTACTACAATGGTTCCCGCAATAATGTCATGAAGTGCCCGCCCGCTCGGATTTACCGCAGCGAATAATAGACCTAGCCCGAGGGTCGCGAGAGTAATGATATACCCAAAGATATTGCGTCGGATTATGCCGCCAATGCCGACCCGAGTGCCGTCTAAATTAACGATCGTAAGGCCGGTAAGCATTTTGCCTATGGTCTGACCGCGCAATAATGGTAATAGCAGAAAATTCGCTAACCAGAAAATAGTTCCGATGATCCAGACCGTTTTGCCTACGGTTGCTTTAGTACCATCCCCTAGCAGAGTTTCGATCAATAGCCACCCCGCCGGTATTGCCAGCAGCGCCATATAATCAATAAAAATAGCCGCGCACCGTAGGAAAAATGGTGCCTGTAGTTCGATCGGTGTAAAATTGACTACCTTTTCAGATCTGTATGACGAGCCTACGCTCGAAGCGGTTGAAGCCATATAAATTAACTAATTTACACTAAAACTCAATGTCGTATCGCCTACCCTCAGCACATCACCGTTAGCCAACACATGCGGCTGATGAGGCTGTAGCCGATGCGGCTCGTGACTTGCGGCGTTCTGCACAATGGTGCCGTTTGACGAACCAAGATCCTCGACCAAATAGTTGTCGCCGTCCCGCCAGATGCGGGCGTGGCGTCTGGATATCTTAGTGTCCGGATCGAATCGCGAAAGATCGACGTCGGGGAAAATATTTGCGGTCGGGTCACGACGACCAAGCAAATTTTCCGGTTTTTCCAGCGCGAACGAGGGCGGATCCAGCTCGCCGGTGCCGTCGATCAATAGCTTTGCCGTTGTCGATGAGTGCGAATAAATCTCAGAATGAACGCCCTGCTGTGCGATTGGCTGTTTTGAACCGCAAAACGCACAAAACATATCTGATGCGACGATCCGCTGGCCGCAAAACCCGCAAAAGACGCGCTGATTTGTCAGGCTGACGGCCGCCGGTATTTCAGTTACACCAAAGGTGACCGAACCGCGTTTGAGATTCTCAAGATGGTCTTTCAGGTAGTAACGCATCTCGTCGGCACCGGAAAAACGGCTGTCCGCATTGTATTCGACCGCACGCATCAGAATGCGTTCCATCTGGTCCGATAGTTGCGGATTGATTTGTCTCGGACGCGGGTTTTTCTGAAAATCGAAGATCAGCAAAGGATTGTTTTGCGGATCGGCCCCGGTCAGCAAGTGAAACATGGTCGAGCCAAGGCTGTAAATATCAGAGCGTGGTTCGACATTACCGCTAAACAGTTCGGGTGGGGCATAGCCCATTGTGCCGACCGCGGTCACGCCTTTTTCCTGCTTTTGCCCGATCGATCGGGCGATGCCGAAATCGATCAGCATTACCCGGCCGGACGCTCCATCGAGCATGATATTGGACGGCTTAAGATCACGATAGACGATCGTCTCGGGCAATCCATGCAAATATGCAAGAACGTCTGTCACTTGAATCGCCCATTCAGTTACCAACCTTTCGTCGATACGCCCGCCCGGTGTCGTGCGTAGACGTCCGGCAAGGTCCCCCCCGGAAATGTATTTCATCACAAGGTAAAACCGTGATTCACCCTCGTCAAAGAAATAATCGTAGATCGTAGGGATCGAAGGATGGTCGAGCGTCGAAAGTATCATTGATTCGCGACGAAAATCTTCGATCGCCTTTTTCTGTTGATCTTCTTCGATGCTCGTATGCACCATCTCCTTGACGGCACGCTCGACGCCGTTAAGGTTTTTATCAAGAGCAAGATAGACGGCCCCCATACCGCCGCCGCCGATCTTTCGGACGATCTGATAACGGGCGTTGAGTACAGTGCCTTCGGCTAGAGTTTTAAGTCCCGGGCGTTTTTGGGCGGTGTCGGCGGCTATTGCGTTCGACGTTTCACCGCCATTGGTTGCATTAGGCTCGTCGTCGGCAAAGTCGTTTGTAATGATCTTTTCTTCGGCCGGAGCAGATTCTGCGGCAACGATCTCATTGGCTTCTGGTTCCTGTTCGACAGGAGTTTCGGGCACCGCTTCTAAGGACAATTCAGCCACGTCGCCAATAACCGGAGCCTCGAGTGAGGCTCCGCATTGCGAACAAGCTAGATCGTTTT
The DNA here is from genome assembly GCA_002360555.1 of Chloracidobacterium sp. UBA3360. GTDB lineage: Bacteria > Acidobacteriota > Blastocatellia > Pyrinomonadales > Pyrinomonadaceae > OLB17. The sequence continues at coordinate 9,225 of DEQS01000069.1, read as the reverse complement.
CGGCGGTTTCTGCACCGCATTCGTGACACAAGGTCATTGCTATTTTGGGGACTCTGGATCGGTCCCGATCAGTGCATTACTTGAAAGCGTAAGAAAGTTTTACCTACGATAACCTCGTCACCGTCATTCAAGACCTCGCTATTACCGGGCAAAAGACGACGGCCGCGATTCAGATACGTCCCATTTGTGGAACCAAGATCTTCGATATAATACGAGCCGTTACTACGGCGGATTCGAGCGTGGCGCCTCGATACTTTTGCATCCGAATCAAATGCATCGAGGTCAACATCCGGGAAAACGCCATTATCCGCGTCCCAGCGGCCGATGGTCGAATCGTCATTGATAAGACGGAATTCCGTACCCGGTGAATCGCCGCGTTCGATAACAAGCACCGCGTGGGCTGTTCCCGGACGTTCGTTAACGACCTGCGGCACATCTTGCGAGTTTTCATACGCAAAAACCGCTGCAGGTATATCGACCGAAGTCGCGCTTACCGGACGAGGCACGGGTTCCACTTGAACTGGTGGAACATATGCCGGTGGCTGCGGATCAGTAAATTGCGGGGGTGCTACTAGTCTGGTCCCGCATTCGTCACAAAATCTCGATGTGTCGAGATTTGACGTATTACATGTTGGGCATTTGATCATCGTTATCGCTACTCGCTCAGGATCCATGCGACCCTAGCGCAAGCCTATATTCTACATTCTAAATTGAACTTCGTAAATCGTAATTCTACAGCATATTTACGTCAAACGCTGACCGACTGTTCCACTATTAGCCGATGCGTTCACTTTTTTGAAACTAACGCAAAAATTGTGTCGTAGTAATGGCTTGATACGACATCACTTTAACATTTAGCTATACTCTTTTTAGAGAATATTTTCGCTGAGAGGGACTGAACAATATGGCATTGAGCCGTAAAACTAAAATTATAATCGGCGCCGCTGCGGCCGTCGTAATATTGATCGTTATTATCGCAAGCATTTTTGCCACACGAACCGACACACCTGAGGTTACCGTCGTAAAAGTTGAGACTAGAAAAGAGCTGCGTTCGACCGTGACTTCGTCCGGCGAAGTGCGGCCGATCCAGTTTCAGAATGTGACGAGTGAGGTTCAAGGCCGGATCGAAGAGATCTATGTAAAAGAGGGTGATCAGGTTACCAAGGGCCAGCCGCTGGTCAGGCTCGACCCAAATCAACTCCAAGCAAATACGGATGCCCAACTCGCTGCGTTTCAGGGGGCCCAAGATGATGTCCGCGTTTCGCAGTCACAGGTTACGGCGGCACAGAACAATCTTGCCCAGTCGCAACAGCAGTATAACGTCGCACAGGTTGCGGTTGATGCGGCGCGTCAGGGACTCGTTGCCGCACAGACGGACGTGGACCGCGAGCAGAAAAATCTTTCCATCGCAAAGCGTGAGATGCAGCGAACAGCACAGTTATTTGAGTCAGGCGTTGCTTCGCGTGCATCGTATGATGATGCAAAAGACAAGGTCGATCAGGCGGAAATTGCTCTACGCAACGCTCAATCGCGTTTGAAATCACAGACACTCGCGGTCAAAGATGCTCAGACGCGGGTTGCTCAACAGGCAGTTGCGGTTAGAGACTCACGACGTGCTGTCGATACCGCTAACTTGAATGTCGCGTCGAGCCAGTCGCGTGCCAACCAGCAGTCGGCCTCATTACGCGGCACAAAAAGCCAGCGTGATAAAACGTTACAAGTCGCCCCTATCAACGGCGTTATTGCGGAGATCCCGTCAAAGGTCGGAACATTTGCGGTTGCCGGATTATCGACAACTGCTCTGCTAACGATCGCTGATATGTCGCAGATCAACGTTGAGGTAAAGGTTGACGAGACTTCGATCGACAAGGTTGAGGTCGGACAAAAAGCAAAGATCAAGGTCGACGCATTTGGTGACAAAGAGATCGTGGGCGAGGTGATCCAGAAAACCCCGCTTGCAGTTGGTAAATCGCAGACCAGCGGTGGCCTCTCGACCAACATTAATGTTCAGGAAGCTAAAGAGTTTCGCGTCGTTATTCAGATGAAAGACCTGCCAGAGGACGTTCGTCTCGGACTTCGCCCGGGTATGAGTGCAACCGCCGAGATCACGACCAAGGTTGTCGATAATGTTATCGCGGTGCCGCTACAGGCTGTGATCGAGAAAAAGCCAGACGCAAAGACATCGCCGACTCTGCCTGGCGATGCCCCGCCGCCGCCGTCAGACAAGCCTAAAATGATCACGGGTGTTTATATTCTCGATGGCAACAAAGCTAAGTTTGTCGAGGTAGAGACCGGCATCATTGGCGAATCGGACCGTCAGATCATTAGCGGCCTCAAAGAAGGCGACGAAGTGATAACGGGGCCGAGCCGTGTCCTTAATACCCTAAAAGAGGGCGCGATAGTCAAGAAACAGACCAAGAAAGAAGGCGAGGCCGCTAATAAGACTTCGTAGTATGTACAGATTTATGGACGAAGAAAACGGTAACGGAGCCTCATCTCCAACGGCCACACCCGCCGGCGAAACGCTGATCAGCATGCGTAACATCTGGAAAACTTACCAGATGGGTAACGAAGAGCTGCACGCGCTGCGGGATGTCTCGTTCGAGGTAAAGCGAAACGAGTACGTCGCGATCATCGGGCCATCAGGGTCGGGTAAATCGACGCTGATGAATCTGATCGGATGCCTCGATTCGCCCACTAAGGGTGAATATTGGATCAACGGCAATCTCGTTTCGGACATGTCGGACGACGAACTCGCCCGTATTCGCAATAAAGAGATCGGCTTTGTGTTTCAGACATTTAACCTGTTGGCCCGTGCAACTGCGCTCCACAACGTTGAATTGCCGCTGATATACGCCGGTATTCGGTCAGCAGAGCGTAACGAACAGGCTCAGGCCGCCCTTGCATCGGTCGAGCTTGGCGACCGCGTCATGCACCGCCCGAACGAGCTATCAGGTGGACAACGCCAGCGTGTTGCCATCGCCCGTGCACTCGTTAATAATCCGTCGATCTTGCTCGCCGATGAGCCTACGGGGGCTTTGGATTCTAAAACCAGCGTGGAAATTATGCATCTTTTCGAAAAGCTGCACGAGGACGGCAACACCATCATTTTGGTTACGCACGAACCTGAGATCGCAGCCCGCGCACATCGTGTTATCACGATCCGCGACGGTTTGATCGAAAAAGACGAGCGTTTGAAATAATGGAGTCAGTCCCGCCTTACGTTTCGACAGTTTTTATCCTCACGACATTTGCCGCGGTCGCGTTTTTACTTCAGGCAGCAAAACGCGTAGGGCTTGGAAAACTTCCCTCGCAAATACTGATCTTTCTATTACCGCTATGGATATTTTTCCAGGCGGTAATTTCGATGGGCGGGTTTTATCAAAATGCCACCACAAATCCGCCGCGACTTGTTTTATTCGGTGTCCTGCCGGCACTACTGACGATAGTAACGTACCTAATTTTCTTTCGAGAAAGCTTTATCGACAAGATACCGTTACAGCTACTGACAATGCTCCACATTATCAGGATCCCGGTTGAGATTGTCCTTCTTTGGTTATTTCAGAACGGCCTGGTGCCGCAATTTATGACTTTCGAAGGCAGAAACTTTGACATCCTATCCGGTATTCTCGCCCCGATCGTATATCTCACCGCGTTTCGCGGCGGCAAGACGAAACGCGGACTACTTATTGCCTTCAATGTTCTCGGTCTTGTCCTGCTTGCAAATATTGTTTCTATTGCCGTATTATCGCTCCCGTCTCCTTTCCAACAACTCGCATTTGAACAGCCAAACCGTGCGGTGGTTTTGTTCCCGTACAGTTGGTTGCCGACGATAGTCGTCCCAATCGTTCTATTTAGCCATATCGCGGCTCTTTGGAAACTTTTACGGAGTAAAACCGCCTAAATCGCCCAAATTTGATAAACTCTTTTCATCGGCGAAACGTATTTATTATCGGGCCTAAATGAATTTTACTGAGACAATAAAACTTGCATTCTCTGCCATCTGGGCCCATAAGCTCAGGTCATTTTTGACCCTTTTGGGCATGATCATCGGCGTCACAGCCTTTATGGTAGTTTTGTCGCTGTTACAGGGCTTTAACTCTTACGTCGATGAAAAGATCGCGGGTATCGGTTCAAATTCATTTACTGTCCGGCGGTTTAGTTTTGACGACTTTAAGGATACAGACACGATCGCTGCCGCTCAGCGTCGCAATAAAGAGCTGACGTTTGACGAGCGCGATTTTATTCGTGATCGTGCCCAACTGATCGATAAGATCGGGGCCAAAGCGGGCAATATGAATCGAGAGGTCAAGCATGGCAGCGAGAGTCTCTCCAGTGTCCAGATCGTAGGATCGGAACCGATCATTGCCGAGATCGAGAAACGGGATATAGCCGAAGGGCGGTTTTTCTCCGCGCCTGAAAACGACAACGCCGCTCGGGTGGCATATGTCGGAATGGATGTGGCAAAAAAATTCTTTCCGCGCGGCGACGCACTTGGCCAAGAAATCACAATTTCCGGCATTCCGTACAAGATCATTGGCCTGCAAACGGCAAAAGGAACCGTCTTTGGCCAACCTCAGGACAATTTTGTAGAGTTACCGCTCAAAACATTTGGTTCTGCATTTGGCGGCCTCAGAAATCAGCGGGCTCCGTATTTTGTAATTACGTCGAAGACCGACAAAGGCTTTAACGACGCCGTTGAAGAGGTGCGGACATTAATGCGGATCAAGCGTAAGCTCGAAGCCGGTGAAAAGGACACGTTTGGGATACTAACGCCCGACGCCATTACGGGTATCCGCGACCGCATCCTCGGGCCAACATTCATTGTCATAATATTGGTACCGACCATAGCTCTCATCGTTGGAGCGATCGTGATCATGAACATCATGCTCGTCTCGGTGACCGAGCGAACCAAAGAGATCGGCATCCGTAAGAGTTTGGGAGCACGACAAGCTGATATTCTGAAGCAGTTCCTGTTTGAAGCAGCTACACTCTCCGCCATTGGCGGTACGATAGGGCTAATAATTGCCGAACTATTGGGCATTATCATTACTGCTTTTGTCTTTCAAACAAAGATCCCGATCTGGTCCGCGTTCTTTGCGATCGCTGTGTCCGGCGGAGTTGGCGTACTTGCAGGCCTATTTCCTGCATGGAAAGCGGCGCGACTCGATCCTATCGAAGCATTAAGGGCGGATTAAACGATGAAATTTGTAACGACTCCGTTTTACGAAAATTTCAAAATGGCGATCGATACGATCCGCGGTAATAAACTGCGTGCATTTTTGACGATCGTCGGTGTTGTGGTCGGGGTGATCACGGTAATGCTTATCTCGTCGATCATTAGCGGCATCAACGTTGCCGTCGAAAAGGAGGTCGAGTCTTTTGGCACGCGTTCGATCTTTCTATACAAGATGGACATTGGCATCCGCACGAGTGCACCGACACGCGAAGAACGTATGCGAAAGCCACTGACGCTCGAAGATGCCGAAGCTATCGGCGGGCTGCGAAGCGTAGAGGTCGCGGTTCCCTTTTTAGATATTTCAAATAACTTCTTTGGCGGCAAACTCAGCGTTACCGGAAAGAACGGCAAAACCTCGTCGTCCGTGCAATTGCAGGGCAGCACGCCAAACGTTGACCGTGCTCCCGGCGAAGTCCTGGTCGACGGCCGTTGGTTCTCAGCAGGCGAAAATGAAGCAAAAGCGAACGTGTGCGTCATCGGAGATTTTGTCCGCGAGGCTTATTTTCCCTACGAGTCCCCGCTCGGACAGACGATCGAAGTAGGCGGTGTTGAGTTTCGGATAGTTGGGCTTTTGCAAAAACGCGAGCAGCTATTTGGCGGCGGGGGCGGTAATAACGATCAGACCAATGTTATTTACATGCCCATCAACACTGCCCTCAAGTTGAAACCAAATGCCGACGACCTATTTATCCTTGCGGTCGCAAATGAAGGGCAGCTTGAAAAAGCAAAAGACGAAGTTCAGGATTTATTGCGAATAAGACGACAGGTGCCGTTTGGCAACAAGAACAATTTTGCGATGGAAACGGCTGCCAGCCTTGTCGATCAATTCAAAGCGATCACGGGCGGCGTATTCCTTGCGATGGTTGTTATTTCGTCTGTCGGCTTGATGATCGGCGGTATTGGCGTGATGAATATCATGCTCGTATCCGTCACCGAACGCACTCGCGAGATCGGCATCAGAAAAGCTCTCGGTGCGAGACAAAGCGATATCTTGCTTCAGTTTTTGATCGAGGCGGCAACTCTGACCGGGTTTGGCGGTATTATTGGTTTGTTGATAGGTTGGCTTCTGACTTTCGGAGTCAGGATGATCATGCCCTCTTACGTTCCGATATGGGCACCCATCGCAGGATTTGGGGCCAGCGTAGGCATCGGTATAATTTTCGGGCTGTTCCCTGCGTGGAAAGCAGCCCGCCTGGATCCTATCGAAGCTCTTCGATATGAATAATAAAAAAGCCCGCCGGACCCGCGGGCTTTTATTTATTTTTGTTTGCTCCTAACTTATAAAGCTCGGGAACAAAGTGGCCATCACTACGCCAAGTAAGATGATAACGAAAAATATTCCAAGCGATGCACTCCATGCGATCGTCCCTGTTACCCTCTCACCCGCATTTTTTAGTCCGGTCGCATTGAGCCATACCCAGTAAAGCCCTAACAAACTCGTGGCCCCCAGCAGCGTGAATATCACCGGATGTTCAGCCGGCAATACGAGAAAATTTAGGCTGTCTTGAACAAGTGATTGTTGCCCGAGAACAGGATGGATCTCCGTAGGATCTTTTAAGAACAGCACGATCGTGTTCAGTACGAACTTGATCACTGACACCGGAAAGGCTGCATACACAGCGGCGGAAAATGCCTGGAAAAAGTTGATCTTACCTCCCATTGCCAGTGCAAAGAGCATAAATATACCGGCAAGGATCGCGTAGGTAAATCCGAATCCGGCGAACGTCGATGCTGTTTGCGTCACTCTCATTACCGGACTTTTTGCGTCAGCGATCGCTTGAGCACGTCCCGCCTCGACTTGCTTTTTCGCGTCTTCATTATTTGCGATCATACCCATTTCTAAGGTCTTGTCGATCGTAAAATTCACGACGCGTTCAGTTCCCAGGCGATAAAAGAATAAATTTGTGTACGTCGCAGAAAGCACCGTCATAATTAACAGCGCGACGACAAATCGCGGATGCCTTCGGAGATTCTTAAATGTGTCGGACGGTGCAAAAAAGATGTTGCCTAGTGTGGCAGCAGTTGACATCTTTTCCGTATCCTCCGTTTCTGGCCGGTTTATAAAGCTCAATCCGATGACAAGCCCGCCAAACAAGATGAGAAACACGCCTGTCCCCGTCACCCCCGGAACGATCTTGATAGCTCCCAGAATTGCGATGATAAGGCCTACTGCCGCAGTTACGATACCAGCTAGACGATTCATATTTTCCTCACAGAAATTGGTTTAAGAATTACAAAACAACCTACGACACCTATCTTTTATTTGTTTCAGTTTTAAGCTGCGGCGTCATATCCGTCCACACGGATACACGCTGCAAAATGTCCGGGCTTGATCTCACGAAGCTCCGGCTCAACCGCCGCACACTCGTCAATAGCTATCGGACACCGCGTCCGAAAGCGGCAGCCTGACGGTGGATTAATTGGGGTTGGCACATCACCGGTCAGCACGATCCGCTGGCGCTTCTGTTTAGGATCAGGTATCGGTATCGCCGAAAGCAGGGCCTGGCTGTATGGATGCAACGCGTCTTCATAAAGCTCAGCAGCATCGCATATCTCGACGATCTTACCCAGATACATCACCGCGACGCGGTCAGAGATATGTTCAACGACCGCCAATCCATGCGAGATAAAAAGATACGTGAGCCCTAGATCGTCTTGCAACTGTTGAAGCAAATTAACGACCTGAGCCTGCACGGAAACATCGAGTGCCGACACAGGCTCGTCGCAAATAATGAGTTTTGGGTCCAAGGCCAAAGCCCTGGCGATCCCAATGCGTTGCCGTTGTCCTCCGGAGAACTCGTTCGGATACCGGTCGGCGTATTTTGGATCGAGCCCGACTTTTTTTAGCAGATCGGCAACCCGTTCGTTTTGCTCAACCTTGTTTCCAATGCCGTGTATTTTTAGCGGTTCCGCGACGATCGATCGGATGCTCAGCCGCGGATTGAGACTGGCGTAGGGGTCTTGGAATATGATCTGCATCTCCCGCCTGAGAAGCTGCATTTCTTTGATGGGCAATCCGACAATGTTCTGGCCCTCAAACAACACTTCCCCGCTTGTCGGCTCGATCAGCCGCAGCAGACAGCGTCCAACGGTCGATTTACCACAACCTGATTCACCGACAAGCCCCAATGTTTCACCCTGCGTGAGGTGAAACGAAACATCATCGACCGCCTGAACAACATCGTCGCTGTTATCGACAGGAAAATGTTTGACGAGATTTTTGACCTCGAGCAGGGTTTCCGGTTTAGTTGCGATAGCAGAATTCATACGCTAGCCGGCCTCGCTTTTTCGTCGCCGTCGAATAAAACGCAGCGAACCTGTGAACCGTCCGGTTGCTGAAAAAATGGGATCTCGCCGTGTAAACAGATCTCCGTTCGATGTTCGCAACGCGGGGCAAAATGACAGCCGATCGGTAAGTCGGTCGGAGTTGGCACGGTTCCCTCGATAGTTTGAAGACGTTCGGCTTTCTTGATACCTATTTCGGTCAATTTTGGCACTGACCGTAATAACCCGCGAGTGTACGGATGCTTCGGATCCGCAAAGATCTCATTCACACCCGATTCCTCGACGATCTTGCCGGTGTACATAACGCAAACTCGGTCAGCCACCTCGGCAACGACGCCCAGATCATGCGTGATAAGCAGGATCGCGAGTTTTCGGGAGACTCGTAATTCGTTTAACAGCTCAAGTATTTGTGCCTGGATCGTTACGTCGAGGGCAGTCGTCGGCTCATCAGCAATAAGCAATTCGGGGTCACAGGCAAGGGCCATCGCGATCATTACTCGCTGACGCATTCCGCCAGAAAGCTGATGAGGATAATCCGATGCCCGCCGCTCCGGCGAAGGTATCGAAACCTCTTTCATCGCCGCGATCGCTGCTTCCCACGCGGTCGATTTATCCATTTTACGATGTAGCCTCAAAGCCTCGGCGATCTGCTCGCCAACCCGATAGACGGGGTTTAGTGACGTCATCGGGTCCTGAAAGAT
>DEQS01000043.1 GCA_002360555.1 Chloracidobacterium sp. UBA3360 | reverse complement strand
TCGGCGGACACAGCTACGGGGCGTTCATGACCGCGAATCTGCTCGCCCACAGCGATCTGTTTCGTGCCGGAATCGCCCGCAGCGGCGCGTATAACCGTACGCTCACGCCATTCGGGTTTCAGGATGAGACGCGTAATTTCTGGGAGGCGACAAAGATCTACACCGACGTGTCGCCGTTCTTTTACGCGAACAAGATCAACGAACCGATCCTGCTCATCCACGGCGAGGCCGACAACAATCAGGGAACGTTTCCCATCCAATCCGAACGCCTCTACGCCGCCATCAGCGGTAACGGCGGCACCGCCCGGCTCGTTATGCTGCCGCACGAAGCGCACGGCTACTCAGCCCGCGAATCGACCGAGCACACGCTCTACGAGATGGTCAACTGGATGGACAAATACGTGAAAAACGCCAAACCACGCTAACCTTTTGCCACTCTCATATCCGAGGCGGAGTCCCTATACGGTTCGGATGACAAGGTAATACGAGCCGCGATATGGTCAAACAAAAAGGCTTCGCACTATGCGAGGCCTTTTTAAGCGGTCCTCATATACTTGACATATTTGTAAGGTTTTTTTAATCTTATTTTACAATTTATTAGGGGAGTAGAAACCTCTGTTCGTTCAGAGGTCCACCACATCGTCAATACGTTCGCATAAATAGCCAAGCGAACCGGTGTGTTGGGAAATATCGAGACCTTTTGCGGCTTTAGTCTGCAAGAGGTCTTTTTGCGTTTGCAGACTCAACAAACGAAAGGAGTGTGCGAATGAACGATTTCTTGAGGCATGGAATAACGGAATACCGAAATCAGTATAGACGTGAGCAACAATTCAACGGATACGCCCGCCGGATCAGGAACCTGTTACAACTTAGCGGGCCACGGACCGATGACGATTATCTGCTAATGCTGACACCGATGATCGAGGTTGCTTGGGTAGATGGAAAGATAGGGCGGCCAGAACAGAATGCGATATTGAAAGCGGCGGAGTCGTACGGGTTGCTACGAGACGACGCGACTTTTGTGCAGATATTAGAGAGGCTTTCCACACGACCGCTTTCTACGACGATCGAACACTGGTGGAGCAGTATCGCCGATATGCTTTACGTGCTACCGGTTGGCCAAATCGCTGCAATCTCATCCCTAATGCTCGCTCAAACGCGCTACGTTGCCGGCTTGGGTCAAAAACAGATATTCGGCCAATGGCGGGGACATTCAAGCGGCAAAGACGAAGAGATCAAACTAGAGGAAACCAAAAAGCGTCTGTCTAGTTTGGAAACGAACCGTTCCGAACCAATTCATAAGGTCGAAAAAGGCAACGCCACCGACCACCTTAAATTGGCCGCGCTGGTGAAAGTCGCATGGGCGGACGGGCGGATAACAAAACGCGAACGCCAGTTAATATTTGACTCTCTGTTCGACCTCGGGATTGATCCGAATAACGAGAATCTCGATCAACTTCTGCACTGGTTGGAATTGAGTCCAAAGGAGGATTTTTTCCGTGAGTCACTTGAAAAGCTTAAAGCGGGATTAGATACACTCGATGCCGACCAACGAGCGAAAGAGAAATATAGCCTGATCTCTCAATGCACACTATTAGCCGAAGTTTCGGGCGGCGATTCTAACTCTCCCGGCGGCGGGGCCCGGATCTGTGACGAGGAAATTACCGCGGTTAAGCAAATCGCAAAAATCCTTAACGGTGCTATCAAGCGAAACTAATTACCAGCTCGCTCATAAGCGAGCAAATCGGTAACGGCTTGAGCGTGTACCGAAGGAGAAAACAATGAGTCTATTTCCATTTGCCGATTACTGGATGTTCTACGCCGGGTTTTTGGTGTTCGTCCTCGCGATGCTCGCGATCGATCTCGGCATCTTTAATCGAAAAGAACATGTCGTTTCTTTCAAAGAAGCGACTATCTGGAGCGCAATCTGGGTCGCTCTCGCGTTAGTGTTTGCCGGAGGATTTTATCAGTATACATTCGCCAAGTTCGGGGCAGAGGTTGCCAAAACCTCGACGCTCGAGTTTATGACCGGATATGTTCTCGAATACTCGCTGTCGGTCGACAACATCTTCATTTTTGTCCTGGTCTTCAGCTATTTCGGTATTCCCGCTAAGTACAAGCACCGTGTGTTGTTCTACGGCATTCTCGGAGCGCTTGTTTTTAGGGCGATATTTATCGCCATGGGTTCCGCATTAATGCAGTTTCACTGGGTGATATATCTGTTTGGCGGATTTTTGATACTTACCGGTATCAAGATGTTCTTTACGAGTAACGAAGAGATCAAGCCCGAAAAGAATCTGCTGATCAGAATATTTCGAAAGTTCATGCCGGTTACGAATAAGATCGACGGCAAGAGTTTCTTTCTAAAGATCGGCGACCGTTGGCATGCAACGCCGTTGTTCATCGCGCTGTTGTTTTTAGAAGCCACCGACATTATTTTCGCTGTTGATAGCGTTCCGGCTATCTTTGCGGTGACAAATGAGCCGTTTATCGTGTTTACCTCGAATATATTTGCGATACTCGGCCTTCGCTCGCTGTATTTCATGCTTGCCGGCGTGATCGACAAGTTTTATTTGCTGAAATACGGTCTTGCGATAGTCCTGGTTTTCGTCGGATTAAAGATGGTCTGGCTAAACGATCTGTTCGGCGGAAAGTTTCCGATCTCATACTCGCTCGGGTTAATACTAGCGGTCATTTCGGGGTCGATCATTCTTTCGCTGGTCTTTCCGCACAAAAAGGATGCGGCCGCAAAAGCGGAGGATGCGTAATGTATCGGTACTATTTCATCGCGTTTTGTGTGATCTTTACGTTTTCCGCCGGGCAAACCCCAGCACAAAACGTTTTTCCGGCGCCGACCGATGATACTCAGCTCTGGAACGATGTACAGGTTACTATGCCGCTACATAAAAAGGTCGATCTAGTGTTTACAGGTACATTCCGTTTAGGCCGTGGACTAAGCCATCCTGTGAGCGAACGCGGAGCAATTTCAATTGCATATAAGGCAAGCAAGTTTCTGACGTTCGAGACTGGTTATTTGTACGTAGCTAACCAGCCATCCAACGGGCGCAAGAATTACAGCAGCAACTTTATAGTCGCCGGAACTCTAAAATTCCCGATCCGTAAGTTCACGGTAAGTAATCGTAACTGGGTCGAACGCCGGTTTAGGAATTCTCGCATCGACTCTACGCGTTATCGCAATCGTCTGCGGGTCGAGCACCCTGTCGAGGCAGGGAACACGAAATTTAATATATTTGCTTCAAACGAAGTGTTCTACGATTCGATCTTAAACAGATGGGCTCGAAACCGGTTTGCTGTTGGAGCTAACAAGAAACTTAATGAGCGTCTGACCGGAGAAATATATTATATGCGGCAAAATGACAGCTTTAGCCGACCCGGAGATTTGCACATCATTGGGACTATTTTCAGGGTTCAGCTCTGAAACTTGATGTCCATGATCGGCGATAACACAGAGTTGCGAGATTTCCAGGCTAACTGGTATCGTTTTTGATATGGACGCTAACTTGGTGATCGGTAATTTTCTCAATCCGCCGATCCTGTTTTTCTTTCTTGGCGTGTTGGCGGTCTCGGTCAGATCGGACCTGGAGATACCTCCTCCGATCCCAAAGATCCTCTCGCTTTATCTGCTCTTTGCCATAGGTTTAAAGGGCGGTGTCGGCATCGCGGCGAGCGGGTTGCAATTACAAGTTGCAATTACGCTCGCCGCCGCCACTGTTATGGCTTCGGTGGTTCCGCTTTACGCGTTTTTCATTTTGCGGCGGAAACTATCCGTAGCCGACGCCGCAGCGATCGCGGCCACGTACGGATCGGTCAGTGCCGTAACGTTTATCACCGCCACGGCGTTTCTCGATAAGTTATCCATCCCTTACGGCGGATATATGGTTGCGGCGATGGCTCTGATGGAATCGCCGGCGATCATCGTTGCCGTAGTGCTCTATCGTCTGCGTTCGAGTGACCGGAGCGGTTTCGCCTTCTCTTGGAGCGAATTATGGCGAGACGCGTTCTTTAACGGGTCAGTGCTTCTGATCATGGGGAGCCTTGTTATCGGCATACTTTCGGGCGAAGCCGGAGCAAAAGCTCTAAAACCTTTTACGACCGACATTTTCACCGGCGTGTTGTGTTTCTTTTTGCTTGATATGGGGATAGTCGCGGCAAAAAGGCTGGGCGATCTTAAGAAAGCAGGCGTATTCCTGGCAGGGTTTGGTATCCTGCTGCCGCTCGTCAACGCTACCATTGCGATACCTCTGGCATATGCTTTAGGTCTATCGCAGGGCGACGCATTTATGTTCACAATTCTTTGTGCGAGTGCGTCGTATATCGCGGTTCCGGCGGCGATGCGGCTTTCGATCCCTGAGGCGAATCCGAGCCTGTACGTGCCGATGTCGCTCGCGATCACGTTTCCGTTTAACATCATCGCAGGAATGCCGCTTTATCTGGCCGTTATCAATCGAATTTGGAGCTAAACACTATGATACCCGTAAAAAAGATCGAGATCATCATCGACGAATTTGAGCTGCCGTCGCTGCTAAACCTGCTCGACCAAGCCGGTGTATCGGGTTACACCGTCATCAAAGACGCGACCGGGAAGGGCGACCGAGGCGTGCGTAGCGGCGGCGACCTGACACGGGTTTTCGCCAATTCATACGTTCTCACAGTCTGCCCCGAAGACAAACTCGACCTCATCGTCGAAACGATCCGCCCGATCCTAAAACAACGCGGCGGCGTCTGCCTAGTATCCGAAGCTCAATGGTTAATTCATTGATTTTATGGCTTAAGCTTTTGATAGCGTGACCAAATCCGATCTAGTCTGAGACTCTGAGCGCGTTCGCGAAACAAATTCTAGAGGGGTTTAGTTCCCCCTAACCGAGGTCTTTTGAAATAAGGTGGCTCTTACTGCACATCTGAGACTTCGATCACGGGGCCGGCGTCGATGAAATCGATCTCGTTGCTGAATCCGGAGAGGTCGGCACCTTGTCTTATGAATTTTTCGGCCTCAGGGGCGGTGACGGGGCGGGAGAAGAGGTAGCCTTGGCCGGCTTTGCAGCCGAGTTCGCGGAGCAGTTCGAGCTGCCGGAGCGTCTCGACGCCTTCGGCGACTACCTCGATGCCGAGATTTTCGCCAAGCATGAGAATTGTTTTGACGATGAGGCCGCTCTTTTCGTCGGATTCGAGGACGTTGATGAACGAGCGGTCGATCTTGATGCGTTCGAAAGGGAAACGCTGGAGATAGCTGAGGCTCGAGTAGCCGGTGCCGAAATCGTCGGTCGATAGCGCAATGCCGAGTTCGTCCAGCTCTTGTAGCACCTTGAGCGAGCGTTCGCTGTGTTCCATAACGGTGCTTTCGGTGACCTCAAGCTTTAATTGTTTCGCATCAAGGCCGGTGCGGGCGAGGATGTCTTTGACCTGGCCCGTGAGCGTCGGGTGCATGAGCTGTTTGGCTGAGAGGTTGACGCTGATCGAGAGCGGGAACGTATAACGTTGCTGCCACTCGGCGGTCTGGCGGCACGATTCTTCGATTATCCATTTGCCGATGTGGACGATAAGGCCGGTTTCTTCGGCAACGGCGACGAATTCGTTTGGCGCGATGAGCCCGTGTTTCGGGTGACGCCAACGGATAAGAGCTTCGAATTCCTGCACGCGGCCGGTCGTCAGGTCGACGATCGGCTGATAATGCACCTCAAACTCGTTCCGTTCGACGGCGTGACGCAGATCGGTCTCGACCTGTAGCAGATTCATGTTGCGGACGTGCATCTCGCGGTCAAATATCTCATAGCGGGCCTTACCCGATTCTTTTGCACGATACATCGCGGCGTCGGCGTCGCGAAGGAAATCTTCGGCACGCCGCTCGACGTTGCTTGAGACGACGATACCGATACTCGCGGTCGTAAAGACCTCGTAATTGTCGATCTTAAACGGTTCGGAGATAGCTGTTTGCAGGCGTTCGGCCACGTGGGCGACCTCATTTGCGTCACCGCTGCGGTTGAGCAGGATGGTAAATTCGTCGCCGCCGAGCCGCGCAACGATGTCGCCCGGACGAACACAAGCCGTGAGCTTTGCAGCGATTGCTACGAGGAGCTTGTCGCCGACCGCATGGCCGAGACTATCGTTGATCACCTTAAAGCGGTCGAGATCAAGAAAAAGGACGGCAAATTTTGCGTAATCATTACCCTCGGCACGCTCGACGGCCTGCTTGAGGTGGTTCATGAACGAGACGCGGTTTGGCAGGTCGGTCAACGTATCGTGCAGAGCGTAGTAGCGGAGCTTTTCTTCTGCACGGCTGCGCTCGGTGATGTCGCGAAAACTGGCGACGCGGCCGATCGCATTGCCTTCGAGATACTGCGGTTGCGAATAACGTTCGATCAGGCGTCCGTCCGCAAGCTCGAGTATCTCCGAGATCGTCTCGTTTGGGGTATCGTAGGTATCTTTCAGCCGTTGCAGAAATTCATCCCGGTTCACCAATTTGCCGGCAACGTGCCTAACAAGTGCTGCCCCGTCCTTATTCTCGATTATTGCCGGATCGACGTCCCACATTTCCATGAATTTCTTGTTACATGTGACGATCTGCCTGTCGAGGCTCATGACGACGATGCCGTCAGCGGTCGATTCGAATGTGGTGGTGAAAAGCGAGAGTGTTTCACGAAGCGAATTTTCGACGCGACGCCGTTCGCTGATGTCACGGGCGATGCCCTGGACGCCGACCGGCATACCGTCGTTAACGATAAGACGCGTGCTCAGATCGAGCGGGACGCGTCTGCCATCTTTTGCAATGATCTCGAGCTCGTAAGTCGTCGGACGCTCGTCCTCGATCTTGCGGGCGGTCATCGTCCGGGCACCTTCGAGGTACTCGGGGGCGACGACTTTGGCGATGTTCATCTGCAAGGCCTCTTCGCGGCTGTAGCCGGTGATGATCTCGCCGGCCCGGTTTAAGGATGTAAAGTTGCCGTTCAGATCATGGGTATAAATAAGGTCGTTGGCGTTTTCAAACAGGTCTTTGTAACGCTCCTCGTTTTTGCGGCTCAACTCTTCGGCAAATTTGCGGGCGGTAATATCGCGGGCGATGCCCTGAACTGCGACGGCCTCGCCGTCTTTCGTGATCGTGCTGCTGTTGACCTCCAGCGTGACGCGGCTGCCGTCTTTGCGGATACAATCGACCTCATAAACCGTTTGGCCCGCGTCGCCCTTGATCTTTTTGAGCAAATTTTGCTTGACGAGCTTCATGTGCTCGGGGGCGATGATCTGACTCATGTTGAGCGACAGAGCCTCTTCGCGGGTGTACCCAAAAATGCGCTCGCTCGCGTTGTTCATCGAGATGTAGTTGCCATCGAGATCGTGGACGTAAATTATGTCGTTTGCATTTTCAAATAGTTGGCGGTAACGCGCCTCGCTTTCCTGCAAAGCATCACCTGTGCGTTTGCGTTCAGTAATGTCCTGCCACATCACCATACCGGCAAAGATCTCGTCGTTTTCGTTTCGAACCGGCAAGATACTTACTTGAAACGCGCCTTCCTCATTATCCATGTCGAGGACAACGCGTTCGCCTTTTAGTGCGCGTTCGTAATAACCGGTCCACTCGTCTACGATCTCCGGCGGAAAGACCTCGGACAGGGTTCGGTTCTCAAACATCTCCGTCGTCCAGTCGTGATGTTTGAGCTGTTCGCCGTCGGCGAGGGTGTAACGGTGGTTGTGGTCAAAGAGCAGTACGGCCGTCTTTGGTATCGTGCGGGCGAGCGTTCGATAAAGTTTTTCCCTTTTTTCGAGCTCCTGTTGCGCGAGCTTTCGCTCGGTGACATCGAGTATCACACCCTGCCAACAGATCAACTCGCCGTCCTTGCCCTTAACAAAACAGCTTCGGTCGCGGACCCAGACGATGTCGCCGTTTTTGCAAATGACGCGATATTCAAAATCGATGCTTTCGCCCTTTCGCATTGCAGAGCGCGTGGAACCGAGCACATGCTCGCGGTCATCAGGATGTATGACCTGGTCCCAAATATCGCTATCGGTCAGCCATCGGTCCAGCGGATAACCGAATCGCTCAAACGTCGGGCTTATGTAGATCGGCAAATGTGGCTGGACCGGCTCGACGGCATAGAACATCACCGGCAGGTTCTCGATGAAGCTGCGAAATGTGCTATCCACGGCCGGCGAATTTACCGGATCTATTTTTGAATTGGACGTTTTTTTTGCCATTTCGGGCGATCTATAACAGGCAATTGCGGTGATCTTTCCGCAATGTGTGCTGTCTGATCAGGCTACGGTAAAATGCTCTAAATAAAGGGTTTGGAGCGAAAGTATTTTTGAGTCGTGTGGACGGGACTGCTAAGAAAAAACGTTAAATCAGGTTTAACGCATTACCATAATAGCATTTATAGCGGGGTTCTGACCACATTTTTTTCGAGGTCTGACGAATTGTTTATCAGCGTGCGAAAGCGTTAAACTAAGCTCGTTCTTCACGACTAACATTATGAAAAAGATACCCGCAATTTGCCTGCTGCTTACGTTATCCGTTACTGCCTTTTCTCAGACGATGCCAGTCGGGGCCGATCCCGCCATCTGGGCCAAGGCTGTCAAGATCCATAAAAAAGCGATCGTCATCGACGGACATAACGACATAACGTCGCCGCTCGTTGACGAAGACACTGACCTGCGGAATAGCACGACGGGGAAGTTTCACCTCGGCGGCGATCCCTTTCATACTGATGTATCGCGGCTCAAAGCGGGCGGCATTACGGGCGAGTTTTTTGCGATCTACGTATCTGGCAGCACAATGAAAACCGGCGGGGCGATGCATCGTGCGGTCGATATGATCGATGCGACCTATCGCGAGGTCGAACGAAACCCAAATGACCTTGTGTCCTGTACGACAGCGGATGAGATCCGCAAGGCAAAGAAAAAGAACAAGATCTGTATCCTGATGGGCATCGAGGGCGGCTATGTGATGGAAGATTCGCTCGCGGCTCTGCGCGTGATGTATCGCCTCGGCGTCCGCTATATGACGCTGACCCACAACGTCGCGACAAATTGGGGTGACGCTCACCGCGACGAAAAGCATGGCGGGCTGACGGATTTTGGAAAAGAGGTCGTCCGCGAAATGAACCGTTTGGGAATGTTCATCGACATCTCGCATATTTCGGTCAAGATGATGAACGACGCGCTAGACGTGTCGACGGCTCCGGTCATCGCATCACATTCGGGAGCCCGCGGAGTTAATGATCACACCCGCAACGTGCCGGACGACGTCCTAAAACGCGTCGCAAAAAACGGCGGCGTGATCATGGTCAATTTTTATCCGTCGTTCCTCGACGCCCGCACAAACAAAGAGGAAAACGAACGCTCAGCACGGCTCAAACCGCAGATGGATGCCCTCGCCGAACAGTTCAAGAACGATCGCAAAGCGTTGGACGACGCAGTCAGGAAACTCGAGGACGCTAATCCTATTTACATGCCGACCTACGCCCGGATCGTCGATCATATCGATCACATCAAAAAGATCGCGGGGATAGACTACGTCGGGCTTGGTTCCGATTTCGACGGTGTCCCGATGCTCCCAACTGGTATGAATGGAGCCGAAGACCTAGTCCTCGTCACCTACGAAATGCTCCGCCGTGGATACTCCGAGACCGACATCAAAAAGGTGCTTGGCGAAAACCTACTGCGGGCAATGGCCCAAATGGAAAAGGTCGCGGGCAACCGCCAGATCAGCGGACAGGGAAGTTTGAAACGTATCAAATAAAAAAGGCGGCTTGAGGCCGCCTTTTTCCTTATTCCTCTTCCTCGTCGGAACGGTCGTCGTTGGGCCACCAGCCTTGCGGCGTATAATTGACCCGTCTGACCTCGCGAAGCCGGTCTTTGCTCAGTTTTCCTTCGACCAGCTCATAACCCATCAGGGCAAAGATACGTCCTCGCAGAAAGATCGGACGGGCGTTGCCGTACCAATCGACACACGACGCACGGCAGCCGTCGTTGGTGTCGGCCGGGCGGGCTTCGAGTTCGCCGATCTGGCTAAAATTGAGGCGGTTGTTTTTTAGGAAGATGATTGCTGCCGAATCTTCCGTCAGATGCCGATAACCGCTGCGGCCTTCGCGGGCGATCGGCAAGCCGAGCAAACCGCTGTCGTCGCCGTCAGGCTTGTAGAAAAAGCCGTGGCTGCGAAGTTCGCCTTGCGAAGCGTTCTTGCGAACGTAGCTCGGCCAAAGCTTTGCTCCGTCATCGAGGCCAACGGGCGAGAAATAAAGATCCGACCCATTGGTGCCTACAACAACCGCTGCGTCGCCGAGCGGTTCGATGCGGTCAACGTTGTGATCCAGATGAAGATTGGTCACGCTGCCGGTTTTCCAGTTGGCGGCAAAAAGATTTGCCCCGTCACGTGTTTCTTGACGGCCCCAGCCGCTGCCCGTGCCGTACAGCATATAGTCGCC
>DEQS01000021.1 GCA_002360555.1 Chloracidobacterium sp. UBA3360 | reverse complement strand
GCATTTGATATGAAAGCGATGCTTTGGCGAACGTCGCCGGCATCGACTGAGCTCGAGGATGTCGTGCTTGCCTGGCTCCGTCAGATGATGGATCTGCCCGAGTATTTCGAAGGGATCATCTACGACACCGCGTCCGTCTCGACAATGCACGCCCTCGCTGCCGCACGGGAAAAAGCAAATTTACGTATCCGCGACGAAGGAATGAGCGGCCGCGACGACGTGCCGCTGATGCGTGTCTATTGCTCGGAACACGTCCATTCGTCAATAGATAAAGGCGTGATCACGCTTGGACTTGGACTTAAAAGTTTAAGAAAGATCGAATGTAACGACCGGTTCGAGATGATCCCGGAAAAACTGGCAGAAGCTATCGACGAAGACATTGAGAACGGATATCTGCCGATCTGCGTGATACCGACCGTCGGCACAACATCCACATCAAGTGTTGATCCGGTCGATGCTATTGCCGATATCTGCGAGAAATACGGCATTTGGCTCCACGTCGATACGGCGTATGCCGGCTCGACGGCGATCGTGCCCGAATATCGTAAATATTTTAAGGGCTGGGAGCGTGCCGATTCGATCGTCGTCAATCCGCACAAATGGCTCTTTACGCCTTTTGACCTCTCGGTGCTCTATTGCAAAGACTTGAATGTCCTTAAAGAGGCATTTTCCCTCGTCGCCGAGTATCTAAAAACTACCGACGAACAAACCGTCAAAAACGGTATGGATTACGGCATCCAACTCGGGCGGCGGTTTCGTGCGTTAAAACTGTGGTTCGTCATCCGCTATTTCGGCCGCGAAGGCCTGATCGAACGCCTGCGCGAACATTGCCGTCTCGCCCGCCTTTTCGCCTCATGGGTCGAGGCAAGCGACAATTGGGAAATGTTGGCGCCCGTGCCATTCGCCCTTGTTTGTTTTCGTGCTTGCCCGGCGGGCGTTGACGATCTGAACGCACTTAACGAAAAAATAATGAACGAGATCAACGCCTCCGGCGAGGCGTATCTATCGCACACAAAACTAAACGGAAAATATGCGATCCGGCTGTCGGTAGGCAGTATAAGAGTCGAGGAGCGGCATCTAACGAAAGTTTGGAATCTTCTGAACGCAGCCATTTCCGACAAATCATGAAAAAGCTCCTATTGATCTCCGTCGCCATTATTCTTGTTTCAGCAACTGCGTTCGGACAAAAAACCAAGGTTAAGGCGGTCAAAAAGCCGCTTGCGAAAAAGGCTGCTGTCTTCACGCGCGAAAAGTTTGACCCAAAACGAGATCCGAAGCTCGACCTCGCTACGGCTATCCTAACTGCGTCGAAAAGCGGCAAGCGGATAATCCTCGATGTTGGCGGCGAGTGGTGCGGTTGGTGCATTCACATGGACAAGTTCCTGTTTAGCAACAAGGCCCTCGACAAGCTGCGCAAAAACAACTTTGTATGGATAAAGATCAATATGAGTCCGGAGAACGAGAATTTGGCTTTTCTCAGCGAATATCCCGAAATAAAGGGCTATCCACACCTTTTCGTTTTGGACGAATCTGGCACGTTGCTCCACTCACAGGACACTGTGGCTCTAGAGAAGGATGAAACGTACAATCTTGCCAAATTCACCGAATTCCTGAAACTTTGGTCGCCTAAAAAGTAGCAGATCATTTCCCGACCTCTTCCCATATTTTGTGTCCGTGCGTTTCTTTTAGAAAGATCGCTCCGACAATTGCGGTTATCCCCGCAACCGCCATTGGATAATATAGTCCCGCGTAGATATTGCCGGTTTGGGCAATGACGGACAGGCCGATCAACGGCAGTAGGCCACCGAATACCCCATTCCCGATGTGATATGGCAGCGAAAGCGCCGTGTATCGTATCTTCGCCGGAAACGCCTCGACGAGATAGGCGGCGATCGGGCCATAAACCATGGTTACCCATATCACCTGAATAAATATGAGCATGATCAGTGCCCAAGCCGTCCGGTTTGAGGTCAGATCGCCAAACGATGTGTAAGGCAAAACTTTTGGCGAAGAGGTGATGGTGCCGCTTTCGTCAACCGATTGCGGCGTTAGTTTAATAGCTCCGGTCACCGGGTCTTTTTGTGAGGTAGCGGTGACAACATTGGATCCCGCGACCGATTGCATCGCTTTGTAGATCGGTAGATAGGTACAAACAGCCAGTACACATCCGGCGATGATTATCCATTTGCGGCCGAGGCGGTCACTTAACCAGCCAAAGAAAACAAAAAACGGCATTCCCAAAAGCAGTGCGATGGCGATAATGTAGTTTGCCGAAGTCGCGTTTACATTAAGTATCGATTGCAGATAAAACAGGGCGTAAAACTGTCCGGTGTACCAAACGACGCCCTGGCCGGCGGTCGCCCCAAATAGCGAAATGAGCACTATCTTTAAATTTTCCCATTTCGTAAATGCTTCGATCAGAGGATTTGCCGAACGCATCCCGCTGCTTTTTAGCTGTTCAAATATCGGCGATTCTTTCATCCTCAAACGAATATAGAGCGAGACGCCGACGAGAGCGATCGAGATAAGAAACGGTATTCGCCAGCCGCCGATGCCGTCCGCTTTGCCGCCAAACTGCTCGGGGCTCATGGTGTTTTGCACTGCTAAAATAACCGCCAGCGATAAAAATAACCCTAGCGTCGCCGTGATCTGGATAAATGACGTGTAAAATCCGCGACGGCTATCAGGGACGTGTTCGGCGACATAAACCGCCGCCCCACCATATTCACCACCGAGGGCGAGCCCCTGTAATACCCTTATCAAAAGCAAAATTATGGGTGCCGCAATACCGATCTGCGCGTAAGTCGGTAAAAAGCCGATCACCGCGGTCGCCCCGCCCATGATCAAAAGCGTAACGAGAAACGCGTATTTTCGTCCCACAATGTCGCCGATACGACCAAAAAACAAAGCGCCAAATGGCCGCACGACAAACCCGACCGCGAACGTCGCGAGATAGGCGATGTATGCAAATGTTTGATTCTCAGGCGGGTAAAAAAGCGGTGCGATGACCGTCGCCAGGCTGCCAAAAATATAAAAATCGTACCATTCGATCATCGTCCCGACGGCGGACGCACCGATGACCTGCCAGATCTTTGCTTTTGAGATCTCGTCGTTATAGATCGCTCCGAGGTCGGTTGCGGCTTCTTTCATATGATTTGAGGTATTAAAGCAGTTTCCCGCTACAAATTCAAAGGTAAATCCAATATCCGCGTGTGCTAAGGTTAATAATAATGAGATTTGTAAAAGAAAGTGTGTTCAAAGCGTCGCCCGAGCGGGTTTTCGCTTTTCATGAATTGCCGGACGCTTTCGAGCGGCTGATGCCGCCAT
This sequence comes from Chloracidobacterium sp. UBA3360, assembly GCA_002360555.1. Taxonomy (GTDB): domain Bacteria; phylum Acidobacteriota; class Blastocatellia; order Pyrinomonadales; family Pyrinomonadaceae; genus OLB17. The sequence goes on along the minus strand of DEQS01000021.1, from coordinate 20,059 downwards.
GGGAAGACGCCACTATCATCCAAAAAGCCGACATTTCGGCAATTGGCTCGCAGGCGATCTTTGATACAAAAATACTTGGGTTGATAACTGTTCGATGGGTCGCTGAGCACACCGCGTTTGAACCGCAGCGGATGTTTGAGGACACGCAAGTCTCCGGCCCGTTCAAAAGCTGGCGGCATCGTCATATCATTACGCCGCACGCCGACGGGGCGGTGCTGCGGGACGAGGTCGAATACGAGCCGCCAATGTGGTTTTTAGGTACGCTCGCCGCACCATTCGCCGTTGTGCCAAAGCTCGAAAAGATGTTTGACTATAGGCACGAAGTGACTCGGAAATGGTGCGAATCAGACGAAAATTAGCTAAAAATGGCTGTTAGTTCGCCAAACTTGCTGCCAAACAAAAAATCGCCTAGACCTGCCCGCTCATGCGACAGGTCATAACCGACAAGTTCGACATACGCACGGCCGCCGATGCTGTTGCCGTCCTTGATTCCGTTTACTATACACGCACCCTCCCAATACACGATCATTGTCGTGCCGCGTGTGTCCAGTTCTTGATCCGCGATCAGCGCGGCTATCTCAATATCGATACCTAAACTCTCAACGCGGACTTTCCAGCTGCTCGGATACTCTACCCCAGTTTTTTCGCTTGCCCAAGTGGATAAAACCTCTATCTCGTAATCTTTTCTCTCTAGGTACTTGCACGCTCCGTCGCGGTCTACAAATGTCCCGGTCGAGGCCCCGTTCAATTCGTCCGCCTCACCGCTAAACTGATAGATCATCAGCTCAGTATCGTCGTCAAACTGTATGCTAAACCAATCCCAGTTGCCCGGACCCCAGATGCCGTATTCACGGTCCATCCATGCCGAACCCGTAAATTTTTCGACACGGCCATCGGCCGATGTTTGCCCGCTGACATTCATCCGCGTGAATGAAAAATGCTTCGACGAACCGTCTTTCTTACGCGTGATGCCGCCATCGCCGTTTAATACCAAAGGTTTGTCCGATTCGAGCACAGCGTCAAAGACAAAACCGCCCTCAAGCGTGCCGTGCAGGATATGCTTACCAGCAACCTCGCGCAGCGACCAGTCGCCCAAGCGTACGTCACACGCCGTCTCGCTCATCGACACAGGCACGTCAAAAGGCTTGTTAAAACTACGGATATGCTCATAGAGAAACTTCTGCTCATCGATGTCAGATATCGCAAAATGTGCAAAATACATCGGGTTTGCAAGCACGGTCATCGGCACGATACCGATCCGGTCGAGGTCAGTCCGGCGTTTGAAAAATACAAGCTCAAAGCCAAATTCTTTTCCGCTCTCGCTCTTGCAATGTCCTGTGTAATACCACCATTCGGTCTGCACGTCGGGCTGAGCAAACAGGTCGTCAGGCAAAATGACATTGCCGTCAGATGGGGGACCGCTAAGGCTTTTTCCGGTATTTCCTAACAAGCCGGCAATGCCGTCAAGGGCGGTAGCGGCAAGGTCTTCGAGCGGTGCGGTAAACTCTTTATACATATAGTTAGTTAGTATTTCGTCGATCCATCAACAACGGTTTCAGAGAACTTATCCAAGGTTAATTAAATTGACCGGATTATGCGAAAATACTCTAATGCTGATCCATATTGTCTGCTGGAAATACAAACCCGAAACGGACGAAGCCGCACGCGAAGACCACCGTAACCGCCTGAAGGCACTCGTGGGCGTGATTCCCGAGATCGTCACATTTGATGTCGGTGCGGACATTTTGCATCTCGACCGCTCGTTCGATACGGGGCTCGTCGCGACATTTGCGGATAGGGAAGCTCTCGATGCTTATACCGATCATCCTGAGCATCAGGCGGTTGCCGCGTTTGGGAGACAATTGGCGGAAAAGGCTATTTCGGTAGATTTTTACCGCGACAATTAACAAACCCGCGCAAAAAGCAAACGATTTGGGATTTGCGCACATCCTAAGAGAGCACATTTGATCGGACAGTTTTTGCTGAAACTCGACATGAAAAAGTTTATTACTCACCTCGTCAACATAGCCGCCGTTGCGTCGCTGTTCACGCTGCCGGCTATCGCTCAACAAGTAAAAAGAACGCCGTTTGACGTCACAAACTATGTGATGGACGTGTCGCTCATACCCACGGAACGCAAGATCAACGCGACCGTCGATGTTACGTTTACGCCGCTCGAAGACACGCGTTCGGTCTCATTTGAGCTAAACGGCAGCCTAAAAGTGGAATCTGTCACGCGCATCGGCGGCGGTGTGATGCCGACAGCGCCTGTGGTCGCAACAAAACCGGCAGTTCGTCCGACTCCAAAACCAGTGTCGCCCATAGCGGCGCAGGTAACGTTTATCCAGGACCAGTCAGCAAGCACCGATCTCGGCCCGCATGTGCGTATTGACCTAGGTGAAAATGTCGTAAAAGGAATGCCGGTCACGCTGCGTTTCAAGTACAACGGCATCCTCGATCTGCCTGCGGGCGGCCCGCTCCTTAACAAACGGCTCGCTTACATCGGCGACAATCAGGGCTATTTGATGTATGCGGCACGCTGGTTTCCGTTTCATGATTACGCCGCCGACCCGGCTACATCGGACATCAGCATTGCAATCCCGGCAGGGCTGACATTGACGGGCTTCAGCACCGCTCCGGTCACGACAACGGGCAACAAATCTCGATTTATTCAATCGACACCGGCACTCATCGGCAACTTTGCGTACGGCAAGTATGCGGCCAAAACGCTGCGTATTGCTGATTACGACATCCAGTTTTTGGCAAAGCCCGGCAACGATGCCAATATCGCGACATACGCCGAAACACTCGGAAACGCGCTTGATTTTTATACGAAACGCTTTGGCGCACCTGCGAGCGGCAAGCGTCTGATCGTCGCTCAGATCGACGATGACAGTCTTGATTTCTATTCGTCGACAGGGATGCTCTTTATCGCCAACCGCCAGTTCGAAGAGGCTCGCGATGTCACCGTCGAACGACTCCAGCGTGAGGCTGCTTTTCAATGGTGGGGACTGACCGTCGGGCTCAAATCGTTTGACGATGCGTGGCTGTCGCAGGGCTTGGCGGAATACAGCGCATTCACGTTACGCGAGAGTAAGTTGGACGGAGCAAAACTCGACGCTATTCGCCGCGAGCTGCTTGAAAAGTCGCTTACCTTTGAGCAGACATCCTCACTGTTGCGTGCACCGAAAGACCTCGATGATCAGAGCAGCGCATATCAGTACATCATGTACGCGAAAGGGGCGTTCGTTTTTAAACTGCTCCGCGACACGCTAAACCCGGCGAAATTTGACCAACTATTAAAAACCTTTTTGCAAGAATATAGGGGAAAATCAGCCTCGATCGACGATTTTGAAAAACTCTCGTCTCGGGTTGCCGGCGATAATCTGCGCTACTTTTTTGCCCGCTGGGTCGAGGGAACCGGCGTGCCTGAATTTACGAGTGATTATCTGATCATCAGGACGCGCGGCGGCAAATTTGTCACCCGCGGAACGGTCAAACAAAGTTACGACAATCTAAAGCTACCGGTAGATGTCCAGCTGCGGTCCGAAGGTGATTTTGGCCTATCGACGGTCACGCTCGATATGCAGGAAACGAGTGCCGACTTTAACATCGAATCGACAGGGCGTCCGATCGCTGTCGTCATCGACCCTAACTATAAACTGCTGCGTATCTCGCCTGACCTGCGGGTTTCATCGATCGCACGCCGCGGTATTGAACAGTTGAAAGAGGGAAATTATCCTGAGGCTCAGCAGCAATTTGAGGCCGCTCTAAAGCTCGATAAATCCAATTCATGGATCTACTATCACCTTGGCCTCCTATTTCTCGAACAGCGAAATTATGACGTCGCGGTCGATAATTTCAAAGCGGCCTTGAGCGGCAGCCTTAACCCGGCCTGGCTATCCGTTTGGTCAAATATCAAAATGGGCAACGCCTACGACGGCAAAGGCGACAGGACTCGTGCCGTGGCCGCATACAAACGAGCCGCCGATCTGGGTGATAATTACGATAACGCCCAGGATGCGGTCAAAAAATATCAAGCGGCTCCGTACGATCCGCGTGAACCCAAATCAACGGCTGCTAGATAAAAATAGAGGCTCTTAATGAGCCTCTAGAAATTCAAATCGATTAAGCAATTTTCTTAGTGGGCGTTCTTGTGGTTTTTGTGGGCGGAGTTTGACGTTTTGTTACCTTAGGTGCCGGTTTGGCAGCTGGCTTTTCACCCACTACTGACTTGGATCCTGACTTGGGCATTCCACTCGCTTCCATTATCGATAACATTTCGTCCAACTGTGACTTTGTTTTCGCGAGCTTCTTTTTAGTCTTGGTAAGTTTTACTTCGAGCTTCTTTTTCTTCATTTTGATGTTCCCCTCCGAGCGAAAGATAGTTTACGACATATTTTCCGCTCAGATGTTACAAAAACGAAATAATTTCGTAACAACAAAAAAAGAGGCTCTTAACGAGCCTCTTTTATGATCTCAGGATCAAACCGCCTTTTAGAAATTAAACCTAAAAGCGAACTGGATCTGCCTGTTCGAACCCAGACCCACTGTCCTACCAACCGTCGAGCGGAGTAGCCCAAAAGTTGAGCCTGCCGCCGATTGTGTGTATGCCTGTCCCGGCTGGATCACATTTGACGTGCTTGCCGTATAGACCGATGTTCCTGTGTTAAAGGTCAATGTCGGCAAAGCAAGTGCCAGTGTGGTCGATGGGTTGGCAAAATTCGTCTGGTTGAAGATGTTAAATACCTCGGTCCTGAATTCGACATTCATCGTTTCCGTAATGTGAAATCGCTTTGCGAGGATCATATCGATCTGACGAAATGTCGGGCCCGACAACTGGTTTCTGCCAAGATTGCCCCACGAACCCGGAGTTGGTGTAGCAAACGCCGCAGGGTTAATAAAGTTGCGATCGTTATTGAGGTAAGGATTTACTCCGGCTATCAGGTCAGGCCGGCGGATGTTACGCGAATTGCCGCCGCCCGGTGTGTTGACCACCGCAATAAATCCGGTCGGCAAAGCCGGAAAGCTTGCCCCAAATGACGGTAGCTGAGCGACGAACCCGTTGGCAAAGAACGTACCATCACCTCTCGGGCATCCACCCGGTGCGTTACATTGCACAACGACATCAGGCCGCGTTATCAGCACCTCGACCGGTACGCCGCTTCTTGCGTTTGCGATACCGCCGATCTCCCAGCCGCCGAGTAGTGTGTTTGCAACACCGTCAAGATTGAACCGTTTGCCCTTGCCAAACGGCAGGTGATATAGGGCACTAAGGTTAAATGTGTGACGTACGTCGAAATTGTTACGGCCACGGTCGGCCTCAAAATTATCAAGCTGTGCAGATGTGCGGGCCTCGTTCGATCCGGCGCTCGTACCATAGCTGCTGGCGAATGTGTACTGAGCGTTCATCGTCAATCCCGAACGCGAGCTTCGCTGGAAAGAAAGCTGTAGAGCGTTGTAACGGTCGTCGCCACCCGAGGTTTTGTAATCGACCTCGGCGTACGGGTTTTGAACCGAGTTCGTTCCGCTGACGATGCTAAATTCGCGTATCGTGTTGACCGCGATGACCTGTCCGCCGGCGTTCGTCCGGTTGACCACACCAAATGTATTTGGCAATGCGGTGCCGTCCAGGATCGTCGTTTGGCCCGGCTTGATCTTGTTTGCGACGCTTCGCAAAAACAGATTGCGGCCCTGGCTGCCGACATAAGCAACCGTCGATGTGATGTCATACGGCAACTGTTGCTGCCACGAGAAAGTGTACTGATAGATCTTTTCAGGGATCTTGTAGTCCGACGAATAAGCACGCGGTTGATAATTGCGGTTATTTACGTTGGTCGCAAAGTTGGTGACGATGGCGGGAAGATTTGCCGGAAACGCGAGCAGTGCTCCGCTCGTTAGCGTCGAACTGACGCGGTCGCTTTCGATCGGCTGTATCTGGTCCTCGGTCTGGCCGGGGCCGTAATACATACCAAATCCGCCTCGCAGAACCGTCTTTCCGCCTCCAAAAAATCCTGCGCCATCCTGATTTGGCGACCACGTCATGGCGATGCGAGGGCCAAAGTTTGTGTTTGATGATTTAAATGCTGCCTCAGACGAAGGACGCAGCGTACCCGTCTTAATATCAAACAGCACCTGTCCGTTGTTGGCCTCGCGCAGCGGCGTGTAGTATTCATAACGCAGGCCGTAGCTTAAGGTAAGGCCCGGACGGATCTTCCACTCATCCTGTCCGTACCCGATGTAATATTCCTGTTTCGCAAGGCGCTGGCCGGTTAAACCGTTATTGAAGGGGCTTGCGGCACTAACATCGCCCAAGTACTGAACCGATGCGAGCGTATTGATCAGGAAGTTTTGAAGGTTTGAGAACGTATATGTCGTGCCGCCGAGACGGTCGGTGTACATACGGATCATGCGGACCTCGCCGCCAAATTTGAAATTGTGATTGCCCCGAATGTAGTTAAGGCTATCGATAAAGCCCAACGAGTAAGGCGTGTATGGCTGACCGCGACCGTTGGTCGCCGAGTTAGCACGAACCAACCCGCCGGGGATCGAAATACCCGACGAAGTTCCCTGTCCGGCGATGCCGGTATTTGCGACGCTGCCCGAAATGTTAAGGATGATCGCCGAAAAATCGAGACCGTTAACCGTCGGGGCCGTACCGTTCACGCGTGTGCGTGCACCGTTGTATCCGACCTTAAATTCGTTGATAAGCGTGCCGTCCTTACGCAGGATCGATTGCCAACCGAGAACACCGTTCTGCGGAACTGCCGAGATCTTAACTACACGGCCAGAAACACCCTCAGGAGCGATGTCTGTTCCCTCGTCGCGGAAAAAGCGAAAGTAGATCTTGTTGAGGTCATTCAACTGGTAATCGAGACGTGCCGCGTATGCCGTTTCGTCCGTTTTTTGATTTGCTTGTAATTGAACGATCTCATATCCGGGTACGGTTGTTGCACCCGGTATCACGACCGCATTCGGCGCACGGAAGGCCGTAAGGTACGCGAGATTTGGTGAGTTGACGCCGCCTATCTGACAATTAAGTGTCCCGGTTCCGACCGGGGGTGCACAAAGCCGTGCGGTATCGGTTATCGGAGCGGCCTCGACAAAGTTCAGGCCAAAACGTCCGCGATACCGTTCGTAGCTGCCAAAGAAAAACAGCTTGTTTTTAATGATCGGGCCGCCGATCGAGCCGCCAAATTGGTCGAGTGTCAGCGGGCTCTTTGCGATGCCGGGTGAGATGTTGTCAAAAAAGTTACGCGAATCGAGTGCCGTCCGCCGCAGATATTCAAACACCGAACCATGAAACTGATTGCCGCCGCTCTTGGTCACGACGCTGATCTGGCCGCCGGTTCCGGTGCCGAACTCTGCAGGGAAGTTGCTCGAATCGACGCGAAACTCTTGTATATTTTCGAGGCTCGATTGCAGCCGAAAAGGCGACGGGATCTCGCCGTTGAGATTACCCGGGCTCGAATCGATGATCGCCGTGCCCTCGACGCCGTCATAACGAACGACGTTCTGGTTATTTGCACGTCCCGAAAATCGTATGTCTGAGAAAGTACCGCTGCCGCTGTTGACGCCGCCCGGAGCCTGTAGATAAAGCTGCGATAGCTGTCGGCCATTGATCGGCAGCCCTTCGACCTCGCGCTGATTAACGTTTGCGCTCAATCCGGCCGACGCTGTGTTAACGATCGTGTCCTCACCGGAGACGACATCGACCTGTACCGACTGGCCCTTGATCTGCAGCACGATGTCCAGATTTAACTCCTGGCCGACGAGCACCTCGACCGACTTACGCGTCGTGTCAAATGTACCGCCGCTTGCCGCGATCGTGTATTTCGCAGGTTTTAACGCAACGATCATAAACGAACCGTCGCCCTTTACACTGACCGTGCGGGCTTCGCCCGTGAGGTCGTTTGTAACTGTCACCGTCGCTCCGGGTACGACCGCACCGTTAGCGTCGGTCACGTTACCGGCAATGCGGCCCTGATCGGCCTGGGCCGAAATGTTGATAATAAATGCAAATATTAGTATTGATACGCTCGTGAATATTCGTAACCAGCGGTTCGTTTTCATCTTCGCTCCTTTGTAAAAAGAAAGGCGGCCGATGATACAACTATCACCCGAAAACCGTCTCCCCCGTGTCCTCTCAAGTCTCTAAAACTATTAATTTCTTTGCGGCAAGGATTAGGCTAATGTGCGGAAGTTAACGCGGAGTGAAATGGGTGTTAAATGAGTGTTAATTCTGAGTAGGAGAGTAAGGATCTCTCCACAGATGAACACAGATGACACAGATAGGAGAACTGACCCTTTATCTGTGTTTATCTGTGTCTATCTGTGGATAAATCTTTTCTGATCTGCATCCAGAGGTCGTAGTATTTCCACTCGGGTGGCGGGTTCGGTTCGCCGTGGTGGTCGGGTTTTAGGATGAGGTCGCCGGTGGCTAGGAGGATGCGTTTGACCTCGGGGTTTTGGTCGGCTTTGGCTCGCATGGCGGCGAGGATGAGTTTGTAGTGCTCGCCGGGCGTGGCGGAGCGGTATGGGAAGCGCTTGCCGTCGAATGTCACCCAATCGATGCCGAGCGTTTTCATGTTTTCCTCGGCGAGCGTGCCGGCGGATTTTGCTTCGAAGGCGGTCATCTTGGCGACCTGTTCACGTGTGTATTTCCACGTCACGCGTTTGTCTTTGGCACGCTCGTCGTCCGGCCCTTCGGGATAGAGCATCATCTGCCAAAAGCCCTCGACGCTCGCGTACCGCTTGCCATAAAGCTCAAACGGTGTCGCCGCAAAGTTCGACAAAATGCCAAGCTCATTCCGCTTCGACAAAATAACCTCCCCCGCCTTCGCCTCCTGCGGCAATATCTCCCAATCGGGTTTGTTAGGATCGTTGATCGGCGCGAACCAGACGGCGGGATATTTCATCGGGAGACTACGTTTCACCTGCCCGTAACAGCTAAAGCCGGAGAGAATTATCATCAGCAAAAGTGTAAACTTCCAAATCATGGACTTTCTCCAACTGCGACGCTCGTGACTTTCCCATCGACGCTCCACTTATCGCCAATTCGTGTTGCGGTGAATTCACTTGCTGCCATATGCGAGCTTGAACGATCTCTCTTGCTCCACACTAAAGGCAATACTGGCAATTGTGACTGGAGATTGAACTCACGAAATTCGTACCACTCTATTTCTCTAGTTTGTTTGGCGTCGTCAATCTGTTGCTGCGTGATGAGATGTACGTTAAGACGAGTACGATCCAGCCCAGCCAAACTGCATGGCAATGATTCCGCGAGTAAATAGAGACCCTTGTCGGCCTTTTTCCATTTGGTATCTTTCGCCGCTTCCTCTTGCAATTGCTTTAGGACTTCGCTGACGATCTGAATTTTGTCCTCTTCGGACAGCTTGATCACGTCCGGCGGTACGGGCGTTCTAGTTGGCGAAGGGATTACGAAATCTTTTCCCATGTATGGGTAATACGGCTTGATCAGCCATACCAAAATAGTAGTCACTACGAGAACGACGACCATCAACGACATTACAATGACAACGGACCTTTTCATTCTTCATCATTGGATGCATTAAGTCGGTTAATCATTTCGCCCAGCTTCTCCAGTTTATCGAGCGGGAGTTCGCGGAGGGCGGTTTGGATGTCGTTTTTCTGTTTGGTGAGGGTGCGGAGGGCGTGGGTGTCGTGGACGACGGTTTTGCCGTCCTCGCGCCAGTCGAAAAGGTCGTTTGGCGTGCAGTTGAGTAGCAGGCAGATCTTTTCCATCTGCGCAGGACGCATATAACCGATGTCATTTTTCGCCCAGCGCGTCGCCGTCTGCGGCACAAACCCGTTTGCCACCAACCAACTATACGGCCGCTCAACTCCGCGCAGCTTCAACAGCCTCGTAAGATTAAAATAAAGCATCACGCACCTCGCTGAGAGGCATAATAAACCCGTTTTATTGAATGTGCAAGAGTGCAAATCAATGTTGAGCGATGACGGATAAATTGTTAGCGATGATGGGTTAAAGATTGAGGACGATGAATAAAAGACCTACGATGCTTACTAAAATGTCAAAGATGTTGAGTCAATTATCAGCGATGTCAAATAAAAGATAAGTGAGTTCAAATCAAATGTAAGAGATATTAGATAAATCTTGTGCGAGATTGTTGTGCTCTCAGGCTTATTCTTTACGAATAAATATGAGTTGCAGCGAGTCATCTTCCAGGCCGGCGTCTGGATCGTAATGAAGATGATTACCGATTGGCATCCCCGACTGAGCCAAGGTCAGTAGGTGTGCGGCGAGCGTTTGTAGTCCTTCCGCATTAGCCGCGATCACAATGTCACCATTGTCTTGGGAAACTGAAATACGGAAGCCGTCGACCCACGAAGTCCTAACGCCTTCGTATCGATCGTACTCGGGAATCTTAAGAGTAACTTCGATGTCAGTGTTCATATGATCGTCGTCACGATCTCTCTTATACTACGCTGCAGTTCGCGGTCGTCCGTGATCGGCGAACAGATAGCTACCTCTGCCGCGGCGATGGGGGTGATGCCTTGGGCGATCATTTGGGCGGCGTAGATGAGGAGGCGGGTTGAGACGCCTTCTTCGAGGCCGTGGCCGCGCAAGTTTCGGACCTTTTGGCCGATCTTGACGAGGTCGGCGGCGGTTTCGATGTCAATGCCGCCTTCTTTGGCGACGATCTCGGCTTCGGCCTCTGCGTTGGGGTAGTCAAATTCCATCGCGACGAAGCGTTGGCGCGTGGATTGTTTGAGATCTTTGAGTATCGACTGGTAGCCCGGATTGTACGAGACGACGAGCATGAAATCGTCGGGAGCCTCGATCACGGTGCCGCGTTTTTCGATCGGCAGACGGCGGCGGTCGTCGGTGAGCGGGTGGATGATGACGACGGTGTCTTTGCGGGCCTCGACGACCTCGTCTAAATAGCAGATCGCACCGTGGCGAACGGCGGTCGTCAGAGGGCCGTCGTGCCAGACGGTTTCTTCGCCTTCGAGCAAGAAACGGCCGACGAGATCGGTCGAGGAGAGGTCTTCGTGACAGGCGACGGTGATGAGCGGGCGGTTTAGGCGGTGCGCCATGTATTCGACAAAGCGCGTCTTGCCGCAGCCCGTCGGGCCTTTGAGCATCGCGGGGAGCTTTGCCGCAAACGCCGCTTCGAAAAGCTCGACCTCTTGTCCGATGGGTAAATAAAACGGTTCGTCATTAACCTTGTATTTCTCGACAGCTAGTTCCATAAAAGAATAATGTTATACCATACGATAAAAATATGCTCACGATCACCCAAGCCGAGTCAGACGAACAGATAGCTGAGGCAAAAACGCTCTTTCGTGAATACGAAGCATGGCTCGCGATGGACCTGTGCTTTCAGGGATTTGAAGCCGAGCTTGCCGCATTGCCGGGCAAATATGCGATGCCCGACGGACGGCTTTATCTGGCATATTCAGATGATAAACTCGCCGGATGCATAGCTCTCAGAAAGCTGGAAGGTAAAACATGTGAGATGAAACGCCTGTTTGTCCGGGACGGTTTTCGCGGGGCCAAGGTCGGCGTCTCGTTGATCGAAAAGCTAATAGCCGACGGACGTGAGATCGGTTACCACCGGATGCGACTCGATACTTACCCGCCCAAAATGGGAAAAGCCGTGAAACTCTATGAGTCTCACGGCTTTCAAGCCATTCCGCCGTATTACGATAATCCGCATTCCGACGTGCTGTTTATGGAGCTAGCTCTTTAGTTAGCGGGCATTCCGCTGCCAAAATCACCGTACGAGGCCGGCGGAGGCGGTGCCATGTTAAATTGCTGCTCGATGTACGGGAACACCTGTCGATAGACAAATGCGTTCGCGATATAAATGATCGGTGTCGAAACGAGGATGACGCCGATGCCGCACATCAGCACGCCCAGCAACCCAACCAGAACACTGAGAATAAGCAGCACGATCATACCCCCGATATTGCCCATCGCCGCCTGTGCACTGAGTTTGATCGCGTCGACCGCACCCAGGTCGTACTCCATCGCAAGAGGGACCGCAAAGAAAAAGACCATCCACCAAACAAGCGCAAATATCATGAAGACAATACCGACGATCACAGCCACGATAATTAATCCGCTCGCAATTGCGACGTCTTTGTCCGACGCCATAAAGAAATCCATCTCACGATTCCGCCCGCCGCTGAGTCCGAGTTGACCAATATTGACTGAAAACCGGATGACTTGTGCGATAACGCCCGGAATAGACTGTATCAGGCCGATGACCATCAGCGGGACAAATTTCTCAAAGCCTTTGAACATCATCCCAAATTCGACCGGCTCATTTCGCATTGCACGCAGCGCAAAGAAATAAACGCCGCCCATTACCGGGCCTATCAGGAACAGATTGAGACATGGAATACAGCCCGTCAGAACCATTGCCACGACGGCGACGCCGAGATAGAGTCCGTAATTTCCTTTGATCAATTCCCAAGCACTGCTGATCGCGGTTGAGGCATCGACGGCCCCGCGTTGAAATTGAATATTAGTCATATGTTTTGTGTTGAGACGCCAAGATTTTAACTCAATTCCATTAAATTCAAAAACAAAAATGCCCGGATCTGTAGAAAATTACGACAGATCCGGGCGATTAGTTGCGTCGAAAAGACCGGTAACTATCTCGGTGCTTTTCTCGGCATTTTGTCGTCCATCATCGCCGTTTGATATACAAACGCAGCGAGGATGATCGCCATCTGTTTCATGTCGTCGGCCTGAATGCGGTCAAACGTGTCCATGTTCGAGTGGTGCGTACGCGAATTGTACTCGATCTCGTCCTGGATAAATTGGAATCCCGGCAGACCGATGCCGTCGAACGCAAGGTGATCCGTACCGCCTGTATTTGAAAGCGTCAGCGTATTTGCACCCATGTCTTTGAACGGGGCCAGCCAGCTGCGAAATATCGACCGAACGCCCTCGTTGCCCTGCATATAGACGCCGCGGACCTTGCCGGTGCCATTGTCGATGTTGAAATAGGCTGAGAGTTTGTCGTACTCAGGCAGCTTGGTTAGCGCAAGCGGAGCAACATTTTGTCCGCCTCCGCCGCCTCCGCCGCCAAAAGCCGGTGCCGTGCCGTCACCAAGATAGCCGAAATGCTGTTTGACATAAGCGCGCGAGCCGAGCAGCCCTTGCTCCTCACCAGTCCACAGAGCGATGCGGATCGTACGGCGTGGTTTGAGTCCGGCAGCCTGTAAAATGCGGACTGCTTCCATCATTACGGCACATCCGGCACCGTTATCGGTCGCTCCGGTTCCGCCCTGCCATGAGTCGAGGTGGCCGCCGAGCATGACGATCTCGTCGGCTTTGTCGGTGCCGGGTATTTCGGCGATAGTGTTGTAGACGTTAGGGTCCTGATCCTGATATTCGACCGCCAGATCGACCGTCATCGTGACCTTTTCGCCGGCGTCGATCATGCGTGCGACGCGATTAAAATGCTCAACAGCGGCGCTGACCTGGATGGGAATGGTCGCGGTTTTGTCATACAGACGGACCGGCGGATTTGGCGGAGCTCCCGCAGCGGCCGGAGCCGGCTGGACGGCTGTTGCTTGTTGGACAAAGATCGTCCCGCCATCGCCGCGGCCGGCGTCGATCAAAACGGCGGCACCCTCTTCTGATAAGAATCGCATACGGCGCGAGTTAAACTGCTGTGCCTGAGCAAAATTATTTGGCAAGCCAGCCGGGGGACCCGCCGGACGGCGAACACTTGCCGGATCGGGAGCGTCGGCGAGATCTAGCAATTCCTTTTCGCCGGCGCGTTTGCCCTCAGCTTCGAAATGAGCTTTAACTTCACGGATAGCACCGACAAGCACGATCTTGCCCTTGAGCTTGCCCTTGTACTGTTCGAGTTCTTCTTCCTTGGTAGCGGTAAAACGCACGACCTCTGCTGTGTAGGCGGTATTTGGCTTGCCTGTCGCGACCGGGGTTTTGCCTTTTGCTTTTGGATCGACGACCGGGGCCGGGATCAGTGTATCTGTTCCGGGTGACCAAGCCTTAGGGTAAGCGATCATCGGAAATGCCACCGGGCCATCGACCATCGCGTAAAATTTCTTGAGCGTCCAGCCGCGTCCAAACGGTCCCCATGATTCGAGGTGCGCGTTTTGCAAACCATATGAGGTCAGTTGGTCGCGCGTCCATTCGTTAGCGCGTTTTAGCCCAGGGCTGCCGGTCAGACGCGGGCCGATCACATCGGACATATAGCTGAGGGTTTTCATTACCTGCGACCGGCTCATGCCCTCGTCCTTGATCTTGTCCATCACCTCTTTCGGCGCTTCGAAAACCTTTGTTTGCCCGAACGTGAGGCCCGGCAACATGACACTGACAAGCAAAAATACGCCTAAAACTTTGCGTTTTAACATTACTTAGTTCTCCTGAAAATTTAATTGAATCTTTATGACGAGATTTAGCTATTTATACCACAAACATCGGGGAAATGTTTCAAATCAGCTAAATAGTCGACCAGGTGAGCGTAAATGCGGGCGGCATGTTCTTGAGTACTAGCGGGCTGCGTCGTGATGTGCCGTAACGATTTTTCAAAAATTCACGTAGCTTGATCGCCGGCGGCAGAAAATATCCGTGCGCATATTGGAAAATGCGCAGCTCACAACCCTCGTCCATAAACTTTGCGATCTCGGTCAAAACACTTTCGCTGACCTCTTTGGGCAGTGAGACAAACGGCAGACAGCAAACGAGATACCGCACCTTGCCGAGGCCGAGATCCTGATGGATCGAATACGCCTCCGCCGCATTTCCCTGGATGATATTCATGTCAGGAAAGTTTTTGTTGAGCGATTTGACGAGGTCGCCGTCTAATTCGATGCCGAGGTAAGAGTCGCGGCTTGGGATCGCACCGCGCAGAAATTTAGTGATCGCACCGGTTCCTACACCGAGCTCAAGCACGATGTTGTGATCATCCGGATGAATGCCCGCGAGCATCTCAGCCGCAAGTTCCGGTGAACTAGGCGCTATGGCGCCAACCTTTAATGGATTTTTTAAGAATGCTTGCAGGAATTGGAGATTTTCGTTCATACGTATCCGATCTCACCGGAACAACCTATTCCGTTTAGCTGTCGGAACTTTCTTCGCTTACCTAGAATGCAATTCTATACTCAGAACCCTCGTTTTGGCAATACCTTACGAGGGCTCGTCATTTAACTATCGTTTCTTCTTCACGGTTTTACTTACCGCTTTCTTTTTCGCCGCAGGCTTTATTTTTTTAGTAAACGCTCCCGGCACTTCGGCTTCGATCAGGCTTTTTACCTGTTCCAGCGTCATTGCCGCTGCCTCTTCGGCTGTCGCGCGTGTGCCGTCAGCTTTTTTCGGGATGTAAATGATCTTTTTGCCAAATTTGATGATCGGGCCCCACCGGGCATTCTCAAGCGAGATCTTTTCGTCTTCCCAACGTTGGATGTAACGGTTCGCCTCTTTTGCAACCTTGGCTTCGATAAGTTCGTTCATCTCGTCTTGGGTCAGGTTCTCAAAATCGTACCGACGCGGCACGTTGATGAACATGCCGTCCCATTTAATAAACGGGCCAAAACGTCCGGTTCCTTTTGTGATTGGTTTACTGTCAAACTCACCGACAGGGGCATCTGCGATCTGTTTAGCCTTAATAAACTCGATCGCCTTTTCCGTGTCAACCGTAGCAAGGTCGGTGCCGCGGGGTACTGAGATAAATTCGTCGCCCCATTTCACATAAGGGCCAAACCGGCCGATGCTCACGGACAGATCTTTGCCCTCATACGTGCCCATCGCGTCCTGTAATTTGAACAGGGCGAGTGCCTCGTCAAACGTGATGGTTTCAATGCTTTGCCCGGGCGGGACCTTAGCAAATCTCGGTTTTTCCTCTTCGTCAACACTGCCGATCTGTATGATCGGGCCGTAGCGGGCCATGCGGGCAACAACCGGTTTGCCGCTTTCGGGGTCATTGCCAAGCACCCTTTCGCCCTTTGCACGCTCGGCATTTTCGATGGTGTTATCGACATCCTTCTTAAAGGGGCCGTAAAACTCCTCGAGCATCTTATTCCACTTCAGTTTTCCGGCGGCTACTTCGTCAAACTCGCCCTCGATCTTGGCGGTAAAGCCGTAATCCATGATGGCGTCGAAATGCTGTTTGAGAAAATCCGTCACCACGAGCCCTAGATCACTCGGGAACAGTTTCGACTTTTCCGCACCGGTATTCTCAGATTCTTCACGTTTACTGATGGCATCATTTTTTAATACCAATACGCGAAAAGCCCTCGGAGCGCCGTCTTTATCCCGTTTTTCGACATAACCGCGTTTTTGGATCGTGGAAATTGTCGGGGCGTACGTAGAAGGGCGGCCGATGCCGAGTTCTTCTAATTTTTTGACCAGCGATGCCTCGGTATATCTCGGCTGGGCACGGCTAAACCGCTCGGTTGCTCTGAGTTCAGACAGCGGCAGTATTTGTCCGACGGTCATCGGCGGCAACAGGTCCTCAGATGATTCTTCCTGCTCGTCCTCGTCTTTATCTTCCCGATAGACCTTCAGAAATCCGTCAAATTTCAATACCTCGCCCGACGCGGTCAATTCTTCTTTATTTGTGGAGATCTCAATATTGACCGTAGTCTTTTCGAGCTCGGCATCGGCCATCTGCGAGGCCATTGTGCGTTTCCAGATCAGCTCATATAACTTTTGCCATTCCGGGTCATTGATCGTTGTGGCCGTCGTGTAGGTCGGGCGAATGGCTTCGTGAGCTTCTTGTGCAGATTCGTTCTTGTTTTTGAATTTACGAAACTGCTGATACCTATCACCGTAAAGGGCACTCACCGTCTGCGTAATGTCGGCAAGCGCCGTATCGCTCAGGCTGACGCTGTCGGTTCGCATATAAGTAATATGCCCGTTTTCATACAATTTCTGGGCGATCTGCATCGTCCGTGCCACGCCGTAACCCAGTTTTCTGGATGCTTCTTGCTGCAAGGTTGAAGTGGTAAATGGCGGCGCAGGCGTGCGTTTGCCGGGTTTTACCTTAATATCCGTGACTTTATAATCAGCTCCGATGCACCCGTTTAAAAACTTTTCCGCATCCTCGGCACTGTCCTGTTTTCTGCCCTCGGCTTTAAATGTGACGGATTTTCCGGTTATGTCATCGGCGATAAATAACCCTTCGATCTTGAAATGACTCAACGATTGAAAAGCGTTGATCTCGCGTTCGCGGTCGGCGATCAGGCGGACAGCGACACTCTGCACACGGCCGGCACTCAGGTTTTTTCCGCTCGCGCTGATCTTGCGCCACAGCACAGGGCTTAATTCAAACCCTACGATGCGGTCCAGCACCCGGCGGGCCTGCTGCGCCATGACCAGATCCATATTTACCGTGCGTGGATTATTTACAGCGGCTTCGATCGCCGGTTTGGTGATCTCGTGAAATACGATCCGTTTGGTCGTGATCGGGTCGAGACCGAGCACCTCGCACAAATGCCAGCTTATGGCTTCGCCCTCACGGTCTTCGTCAGTTGCGAGCCATACTTCGTCAGACTTTTTTGCCAAAGATTTTAGTTCGTTTACTACCTTTCTTTTATCGTCAGGGACGGTGTAGCTGGGCAGAAAATCATTTTGGATGTCGATACCCATCCCCGCTTTTTCGAGATCGCGGATATGGCCAAAGCAGCTATTCACCTGAAAATCCTTTCCGAGGATCTTTTCGATGGTCTTTGCTTTGGCAGGGCTCTCAACAATTAACAGGTTCTTTGACATATTACTGGCTAGTGAAAAAAATACGCCAGCACCTAAATTTTTGTGCTGACGTTTAAGACTTCTAACACCTCGCTCTTGAGCTTGTCAATGCGAGGCTAGAGCATAGCGAAATTTTTTAGGATGTCAAAATCCTCATCCGTCAGATCCGGCGGGCATAATGTTTTCCCGGCAAAACGCGGATCAGATCGCGGATATCGAGGGCGACAAGAGCACTATTTAGATCGCCAAACGACAGCCCTGAGGCCTCAAGCAAAACGTCGATATGCGTCGATTCGTCTGCTGTCAGAGCGTCCCAAACCTTGCGTTCGTTGTCGGTCATATCTGCCGGAACGAGCTCGGGCTGGCGTTTTGCGTCCTCGGCTTTTGGCTCGTCGATCTTTGGCGGCAATATCGCGGCCGATATCTCGCTCGGCATCTCGGCGACGATGTCTTGCCATTGCTGCACCAGCTTTGCCCCGGTCTTAATTAGGTAATTCGTCCCAAACGAATTTCTGGATGTGATGTTGCCCGGAACGGCCATCACCTCGCGGTTTTGTTCCATCGCGAGCCGCGCGGTTATCAGCGACCCGCTCCGCTCGGACGCTTCGATGATCACCACACCATGACTCAGCCCGCTTATGATGCGATTGCGGTAGGGAAAATTTTCGGGTATCGGCGGCGTGCCAAGCGGAAACTGCGTAACGACGCATCCGCCCGCAGCTATGATCTCGCGAACAAGGCCGTTGTTTTCCTTTGGATAGATGCTATCCAAACCGGTTCCCATCACGGCAACAGTCTTACCCTGACCACGTATCGCCCCTCGATGCCCAGCAGAATCAATACCACGAGCAAGCCCTGAAACGACTGTTATCCCTCTCGACGCCAGATCACGCGACAGCATTTCAGACGCATTCTCGCCATACGTCGAACATTTACGCGAACCGATCACCCCGATACACGGCTGATCAAAACACGATTGCCAATCGCCCCTGACATACAGCACCGGCGGAGGATCGTCGATCTCACGCAGCAGCGCCGGATAGCTGCCGTCATCGAGTATCAAAATGTCGCCGCCAAGCTCTTTGACCCGCTCAAGCTCGCTGGTCGCACGGTCGTAAAACTCACGCTTGATAATGCTGTCGATCGTCTCCGGCTTTAACCGCAAAGACTCAAGCTCTGTCCGCCGTGCATGAAAAACCGCATCCGCCGAACCAAACCGCTCAAGCAGCATCGTCGCCGCTCGCGGGCCCACACCTGGCGTCATATTTAAAGCGATCCAATCGATCATCTTTTCATCGTATTACTGACTTAATAATAAGGTAACCAGCGTCGCCCGATTTGCGATATCGCTAACTAAAATATGTTCTTCGAGGGTGTGTGCTCCGTCACCGGCGATCCCAAGCCCGTCCAAAACCGGCACGCCCAACGCCGCGACAAAGTTACCGTCCGACCCGCCGCCGACTTGCGCTTCGCCAAGCTCGTATCCAAAACTTGCACCGATCTCGCGGGCACGTTCAAACAGCGCGACAACCGCATCGGTCCGCTCCAGCGGCGGGCGATTGATGCCGCCCGTGAGCTCCAATGACACGCGGCTATCGGTCGCGGACAGCGACCTCAACTCGGCATCTATTCTGTCAATCTCGTCCATCTGGCTGAACCGCACATCGATCTCACATTCCGCCTGTTCGGGAATGACATTGGTCGTCGTCCCGCCGCGAATTGTCGTGACATTGACCGTCGTGCCAATTTCGGGCCGAGCGACCGCGTGGATGTGTTCGATCTGGCGGGCGAGTTCGGCGATCGCATTGGCACCTTTTTCGGGTTCGAGCCCCGCGTGTGCGGGAACGCCGTGAGTTGTGAGTTTGTACATTCCCGTGCCTTTGCGGCCGGTTTTCACTCGGCCCTCGGCAGACGGTTCAAACACAAGACACTCGGCCGCATTTGCGGCCTCACGCTCGACAAATTCCTGTCCGCTGTGGCTGCCGACCTCTTCGTCGCACGAGAGCAATATTGTGATAGGACGGGCGGGACGAGTGCCGGTTACGGTAAAATATCGCAGCGTTTCGAGCATCAGCACAATACCCGACCGCATATCAAAAATGCCGCAGCCGGAAAATCTATCGCCCTCGATCCGCGTCGGATTTTTCAGATTTGTGCCAACCGGATGAACGGTGTCGGTGTGGCCGAGTAGCAAGGTGTGTTTCCCTTCACCTGGAAATGCTCGGATCAATACATGCTCGCCATCCGCAACGGCCAAGCGTTCGACGGTCAGTTCTGCTCCGGTCGCAAGAGCGGCCCGCTCGATCCAATCCGCGACCGCACGGCTCTGCACGGCAT
>DEQS01000082.1 GCA_002360555.1 Chloracidobacterium sp. UBA3360 | reverse complement strand
AGATTCGTGGGATCTTGGCTCGGGTGCGATCGACGATGGTGCCGGAGTTGCCGTTTCGATGTCCGTTCAGGCTCTGATCAAACAACTCGGCCTCAAGCCAAAACGTACTATCCGCTTTATCGCCTGGATGAACGAAGAAAACGGAGGACGCGGGTCTGCTGCGTATGCAGCGGAACAGGAAAAGAACATCGGCAATCATTTCGCCGCGCTCGAATCTGATCTCGGGGCTTCGCATCCGCTCGGATTTTATTTCACAGGAAAGCCCGAGATGGCCGCGTTTTTTGCCCCGATCTCAAAAGTTTTACTTGCACAAGGTGCGGCACAGGTCCAGCTACAGGCAGGTGGTGTCGGAGCAGACATCGGGCCATTGACGCAACGGGGCGTCCCGTCGTTCGCACCGTGGTTTAACCAGCAATCATATTTCAACTATCACCACACTGCAGCCGATACATTCGACAAGGTCGATCCGCGTGAGATCGCAGAGGTCAGTTCGGTGGTGGCGGTGTTGGCGTATGGTTTGGCAAATTTAGAGCAGCCGCTGCCACGTTAAGAGTTCAAGGTCCAAAGTTTTATGTTTACGCTCTTTGCGTAAGCAACTTTGAACTTTGAACTTTGAACGTTAAACTTAACCCATGAACAGACCGCCACCATATTTTCCGCAAAATCAACTTTCGCCGCCGGATGAGAATCGATATAAGAAATTCAAGTTTGTCGTCGCGGGGTTGATCATCGCCGCGATCGCTCTGCTCGTCGGCATCGGGGTCGGAGTTTACTACCTGATTCGTTGGATATTCTAATTTCAGAAATTTCTAAAACAAAAAAGCACGAGTTTTACGACTCGTGCTTTTTGCATTTGAAATATCAATCGATCAGTTATTAGGAGCTTTCTGAGTAGTGCCCGCGACCCTGGCCCGCTCGCCATTAAGTGCAAGCTGTTTTGCTTGCGGAAAAAGCTCGATCGCTTTCAATAATTGATCATCATACTCATTAAACACCTGAAACGATGTTTGTGAGCCGTATGCGGCCGTTACGAGTTCAGTCCGTAGAGTGCGCTCAACGAACTCACGTTCGCGATCGATCGCGGCAGGTGCGAACTTGAATTTATCCTGAGCAAATTTCTTAAACGCACTATACACCGCTTCGTTGACAGGGAAGTCGGTCGATTTGATGTCGTAATCAAAGACTATCGGTTTATCTACTTTATACGTAGCGAATCCTGGAGCTCGTCCACTGACTAGATCCAACGCGAATGCAAAGACCGGATTGGTCAGCTTTTGCTGAAATCTTGCCCGTTCGATCGGGATGGTTTTGGGTTTGATGACAACGTCAGGATTGATACCCCCGCCGCTATATACACTCCGGCCGCTGTCTGTCTTGGTTTCGCGACCTTTTGGCTTTTCCACCGGCGTGCCGTCATCGCGATAGCTGCCGCCCTCGGTGTAATAGTTGTAGAGGTCGCCATTCGAATAGTCACGTTGGATAGCACGGCCTGATGGCGTTTCATACTTGGCGATCGTTAACAGCAGCATCGTGCCGTATTCGAGACGGAAAGGATATTGGACAAGCCCCTTGCCAAAAGTGTCCTCGCCGACGATCAACGCACGATCGTGATCCTGCAATGCTCCGGCAAGGATCTCAGAAGCCGACGCAGTGTTGCGATTGACAAGTACGACGATCGGCGAGCGGTCCGGCGAGCGGTTCTCGGCCGGATATATCTCGTTGACGCCCTCAAGCCGTCCCTTTTGCGAAAACACCGTTTGGCCGTATGGCAAAAAGGCGTTAGCGATATTTTTCGCTTGATTGACCAATCCACCGCCGTTGTCACGCAGATCAATTATGAGCTGCTGCATACCCGCAGCTTTGAGTTGACGCAGGCCCTTGATAAATTCGCCGGAGATGGTCTGCGTAAATTGGCCGCGCAGCGCCATATAACCGACACCCGGACGGATCATATAGATCTCGCTGACTGACGGTTGTGGCACTGCACCGCGAACGATATCCACGGTCTCGCGTTTGCCTGTGCCAAGTCGCTCGACGGTAAGTTGAACCGCTGTGCCCTCAGGGCCTCGAAGAAAGGAACGAACCTCCGGGAATGGCTTACCAAGAAGTGACTCATTCTTGACCTCAACTATTTTGCCGTCCGGCATGACCCGCTGTCCGCTAAAACTAACAAACTTATCGCCGTATCGTAAGCCAGCTTTATTCGCCGGGGCACCTTCGAAGGTGGCCTTGACATATGTCGCCAGCACCTTGCCGTCCGCATCGCTCAAGTCGCCGATAGTAGCTCCAATACCATAGTATTGCGAACGCTGTTCGGTCATGAACTCTTCAAATTCTTTCGCGTCGAAATAGTTGGAATGTGGATCAAGCGTGTGGAGCATCCCGTCGATCGATGATTTGAATACCGTGTTGTAATTAAGCTTTTTACCGCCAACGTAGTTTCCCTCGATGACAGCTAGAGCCTCTTCGATCTCGTTCTGCACAACCTCGGTCGTAACCTTTTTTTCGGCAGCTTGTTTTGCGAGCGTGCCAGAACGATCAACTTCTCTTTTTGCCGTTGTTGAATCGTTTTGGGCAAGCCCAACCGACGCAGACACGGTAAGAATTGCAATAAGAGCAGAAAGGCGTTTATTACTTAATTTCACGTATGTAAGATCTCCCCGAATAAACCTATGAAAGACTGACTTTTACTCAAAAAAGAATAACATCCATTTGAGGAAAAAGCGACGTAAATAGTTGCCTCTACGAATAGAAATAGAATGGAGCGGGCAAACTTTTCTCGCTTAGGTTATTAGGTTACACTTTTCAGAGTTGATCCGATGTCACACCTGCTCGAAGTCCAAAATCTACGTACGCATTTTCCGACGCGGGGCGGCCTGGTTAAGTCTGTCGATGACGTGAGTTTTCACATCGACGAAGGCGAACTGGTCGGCCTGGTCGGCGAATCCGGTTGCGGAAAATCCATCACGGCTCTTTCGATAATGCGGCTGATCTCACCTCCGGGTAAGATCGTGGGCGGTTCGATCAAATTCAAGGGCGAAGATCTTACGGTTGCTTCGGATGACCGCTTACGCACGATACGCGGTGACGATATCGCGATGATCTTTCAGGACCCGATGACGTC
>DEQS01000090.1 GCA_002360555.1 Chloracidobacterium sp. UBA3360 | reverse complement strand
GTTACCCGCGACGCCGTCGTCGGCGAATGTGCCTTGGGCACCGGCCGGTAGATTAAAGGTGACGGCGTTCGCATTGCCTGAGGAGTTGGTTATCGGTTCGAGACCGTTGTACCTGATCGTTCCCAGATTGCTCATCACGACGCTGCCGTCATGGGCGTTAGTATAGTTATAGGTCACGGCCCCTTGATTTCCACCGGCAATGACGAGCTTGTCACCTGGGGTTGAATTTTGAGCTCCGCCGTCGTATGTGACGCCGCCCGCCGGAATGAAATTGCCGTTGTTGAGCGACAGGGTAAGGGTGTCGTTACCGCCGAGGGTCGAAACGAGGATCGCTCCGGTCACGCCGGAAACCGGACAGTCGACAGTGTTTATATCGATCTGCATACAGCCCGCACCGGCAGCGAGGCCTTGTCCCGGATCTGCCGTGCGGACACCCGCGCCCACGAGACTCATCGTCAAATTATCCGCGGACGTGCCGCCGTTGTCCGTGACTACAAGATCAGAATTTGAGATGCCGACCAGTGTGCTGTTAACGAGTATTCCATTTCCGCTTACAGCGATGTTCTGTGAGGCCACAGGGGCACCCGGCGAGGTTAGAGCGATATTGCCGCTTGCCGGCCCCTCAGCTGGCGGGACGAACTTCACATACACCGTCGTTAATGGGGCTGCTCCGCCGGGAGCGTTGATGATGATCGGCGAAGAGCTAAAGTTATTGTTCGCGTCGAGCGAGATCAGAAACCCGTTTGGCGGAGTCACCTGGAGGAATGACGGTAGGTTAAAGCCCGAGACCGTGAATGATTGCGTCGGTGCCGAGTTTCCGACGAATGTATCAGGAAACGTCATACTGGTGGTCGAAGGCGTGATGATCGGCTCGAGCGTCACCGCGATGTTGTCCACCGCGAACGACGGCACGCCGCCTGTGCCGCTTACTTGTCTAGATATCCACCGCAACTGAACGATCGGCTGGTTATTTATCGCAGCAGGAAGTTTGACGACCTTGCTCACCAAGTTCACCGGTGTAGTAACGGCTGTGACCTGACGGGTGCGGTTATTTTGGTACTCCATCCCGGTCAGCGTCGTGAATGTACCGGTCGTACCGAGCCGGTACTGGAGGGTGACCTCGTTGATACGAGTATTCACTCCGTTAGACGGATCGCGGATGGTCATTATGTCGTAGGCGATCTGGATTCCGCCCTTACCAGTCGTATCGAGGGCGAGTACGAGCGATTCATCGCTGGGTCCTGTTGTTCCACTCAGGAAACCGATCTTGCCGTTGTAGTTGTAGGCCCCGACGCCGGACATCGACGCATCTCCTGACGGCGTCAAAGACGTGTCGGTTCCCGGGGCCGCGGTGCTGAACGTCGTAGCAGGCGTGCTGATCGCCCACGCCTGCCAACCGTCCGGGTATGTTGAGGACGCAGGGTCTAAAAGCGAAAAATCCTGCGTGTATGGGACGGTCTGTGGTGTGGGATTCGTGACTGCTAAGTTGACCGTAAACGCGTCCCAAGCAATATGCAGGCTCGCTTCGGTTGTTGCGCAAATCAATACGAGGAGAAACAAACAGTAAAAGATCGCTGCAAGGCGTTGCGACTTTTGCGTATATTGCATAGTCAGCGACACTCCGTTCGATAAAGAGCGCCTAATCGTATATCAAAAAACCAGATCAAGTCAATCATCTTAGTGGTGTCGCCTAGAGTGTTTATTACGGAAACAACAAGGTGTATTTTTTCGTAATTCATAACACAACGCAGATGCTTTTCGACGGCATCAAAATATTGATATTTTATTGATAGGGAAATAATTATTATGGCTACGAAATCTGTTTATCAAATGTCGGCCCGTCAGATAATCGTGCTGGCATTTTCGTCGGCATTGATCGCCGTCGGTGCGGTCGCTCTTTTGTACAATTTTGGACGGATTTGGTCGACTGACACGTCGCCCGTCGCGTTTGCCGAAACGGCTCCGTTGGGTATCTCTGACCCGGCACAGGTCAGCGACGAACAAAACAACATCGAGGTCTATAAGACGATCTCGCCCGGAGTTGCGTTTATCAATACAACGTCGTACACACAAGATTTTTGGGGTGATGTGTCCGAAGGCAAAGGCAACGGCTCGGGCTCGGTCATCGACACCAACGGCAACATCGTCACCAATTATCACGTGATCGAAGGGGCACAAAAGCTGACCGTCAGCTTTGGCGGTGACAAGACATATCCGGCAAAGGTCATCGGCGGCGACCCCGATACCGATCTCGCCGTGATTCGGCTAGAGAATCCCCCGGCAGGACTGACCGTTGTCCCGTTGGGAGATTCGGACAGGTTGACCGTCGGGCAAAAAGTGCTGGCGATCGGTAATCCGTTTGGGCTTGACCGCACATTGACGACAGGTGTCATTTCCGGCTTACAGCGTCCGATCCGCGCCCGCAACGGACGGCCTATCGACGCCGCTATCCAGACAGATGCCTCGATCAACCCCGGCAACTCGGGCGGCCCTCTGCTCGATAAATATGGCAGGATGATCGGTATCAACTCACAGATATTGTCGCCGGCTGGCGGGTCCGTCGGTGTCGGATTTGCCGTACCGGTAAATATTGCCAAACGCATCATCCCGCAATTGATCAAGTTTGGCGAGGTCAGACGGCCTAAGATAGGAGCCGACCTTGTCAGCGTTGCCGGATTGCTCGATCAGGGCATCAGGTTGCCGGTCGATTCTGGCCTGGTCGTCAGAAATGTCCAGCCAGGTACGACCGCCGCAAACGCCGGCCTCAAGGGCGTGTCGCAGGATATGTCCGGCAATGTCAGGCTCGGCGATGTCATCATGACCATCGATGGCGAAAAGATGAACGACATGGATGATCTCTATCGCTATCTCGACAAAAAACAGATCGGCGATACCATCCAACTGGGGGTTTATCGAGCCGGTCAAACGACGACGATCCCGGTAAAACTGCTCGGAGCTCAGCCGACTCGACCGACTCGGCGATTACAGTGATCGCGTTTGGAGTCCCGGCTTTAGCCGGCCTCAGTCACGACAAAGATTCCGCCTAAAGGCGGGACTCCAAGCACGATGACCGAATTCACGGATTTTTATAACAATGGCATCGATTGGATCTGCAGACGCTGCGAGAGTGAGCTCGCGGCGGATTCGGATACTGACGAACAGATGACACCCGAACACCAGCCTCTCGCCAAATGGATGGATAAAACTCGCCGCGTCCTCATCTGCCCACGCTGCGGCCTGACCGAATCGGTCGAAAAGAGCTAAAACCCCACCTCATTTATCGGCGTCAGGCCGGGCATGATACATTTGTATCAATGCTGCAAAAAGAGCTAGAAACTGCGATCGCACTTGCGCGTGACGCCGGAAAGGCAATCCTCGAAATATATGCAACTGATTTTGCCTCCGAGCAAAAGCTTGGCGCCGACAATTTTTCCGAGCCCGTGACGGCTGCGGACAAACGCGCGAGCCGGATTATCGTCGACGGGCTTGAGGTCGCCTTTCCTGATGACGCAACGCTGTCTGAAGAAGAAAAAGATGACGCGGCTTCGCGGCTTGAGAACAAACGCGTATGGATAATCGACCCGCTCGACGGCACCGCTGGGTTCGTAAAACGCGACGGTGACTTTGGCGTCCAGATCGGCCTTGCGTCTGATGGCATTCCGGTTCTTGGTGTCGTTTATCTGCCGGTTCACGACATCCTCAGCTACGCGGTCAAGGGTGAAGGCTCATGGACGATCGCCAACGGCGGTGAGCCAGAGCGGATGAAAACCTCTGACAAAGACCATCTTTCCGATCTAACGATGGCGATGTCACGCGATCATCCAAGTTCTAGAATGGGGCGGATCATGGAATATTTTGGGATCGCAAACAAGGTCAATCGCGGCTCGGTCGGGCTAAAGGTCGGGTTGATCGCCGATCGGACTTGCGACATCTACATACACCCAAGTCCGCGAACAAAACTCTGGGACACGTGCGCTCCACAAATAATTCTTGAGGAAGCCGGCGGACGGTTCACCGATCTGTTTGGTTTTGATATGCGTTACGATCGTGCCGACCTGCAAAATCGCAACGGCATCCTTGCAACCAATGGTGCCGCACACCCTCAGGCAGTCGAAAAACTCAAGCCTCTTCTCGTCGAATTTGGCCGCGTTCCTTACGGATCAGAAACGTAGAAAACCTGAGATCAGCGCCAAAACGACACATATTTCTTCCAAACCGCCCCGGATTCCGCGCGAAATTAGATATTTTCACAAAAAAACCTCGTCCGAGGCGCTTAATTCCGTTGTTTTCCGGGGTCAGTTGTGTTAAACATATACTTCAAGTAGCCGTTTCACGCGCTAACGCTAACTAATACAAGGAAAGAAATTAAGTGACTACACAAAGTGCAGTTGTCAGTTCGTTAGAGCCAGTAAAGGGAACGGCTGTCATCCACGCTGGTGATTACATCAATAAACTCAGCGGAGAGCAGATCGAGCACGAATGCAAACGAAAGCTTGACGAAGGCTGCAAAGAGCTCATCCTCAATTTCGCCGACACCGAGATCGTCAATAGCATAGGTATCTCGATCTTGCTTGGAGTTATCGATACGGCGTCGAACAAGGGTGCGAAGGTCGTCTTTTCCGAGATGAACGAAGACACGGTCGAATTATTTGAAATGCTCGGGCTAACCAAGCACGTCACTTTAGCGTAACGAAACTAAATATGGCTGAACATGACCACAAACTGATCCACGCATTCGGAGCGCTGGCCGAGCTTGGCCAGGAGATCACAAATAAAAATAATTTTCAGGAAACGATCCGCACGTCGCTGCACCTAATATCGGGTGCTCTCGGTATCATGCGCGGAGCGGTAGCGAGATTTTCGCGGTTTGGGCATGAGCTGAATATGCTTGCGATCCGCGGGCTCGGCGATGATTTTCCGCTCAGCCTCAGCCTGACGCTTGAGGACGAACGCCAGTTTTTGTCATGCGGCCTGACGCCGATCGATATTCCGCAGGCCAAAGTTTTGCCATTTTTTCAAGTGTACGACGCCAGCTTTGAGCGCCGCTCTCTTGAGCTGTTTGTTCCGCTCGTCGTGCGTGACGAGATCGTCGGAGCGATTTTCCTTGGCGAAAAAGCTACCGGCGAAGCCTACACAAATTACGAAAAAGAGATCGTCTGCGCGATGGGACAGCACATCGGTGTCGCCATTGCCCAGCGTAATCTAATGGCCGAGATCGAGCGTCACGCCGAAGAGAACAGGCAGCTATTTGACGAGATGCGTTCGACGTATCACGACACGGTCAAGGCGTTTGCCGCGGCGATCGACTGTAAAGATAAATATACCGAGGGACACTCAGTCCGGGTCGGTAAATTCTCAGAGATCATCGCTATGGAGCTTGGCTGGGGAGCTGAAGAAGTCGAAGGTGCAGCGGTCGCGGGATATCTGCATGATGTTGGCAAGCTGACCGTCGAGCGAAAGATCATCAACGCGCCGTACCGCATCAACGCCAAAGAGTCGAAAGAACTCAACGGCCATCCCGGCGTCGGGTTTGAGATCCTGCAGCCGATACATCATCCATATACGGACGTACCGCTTGCGGCAAAATATCACCACGAACGCCTCGACGGCCGCGGTTATCCAGATGGGCTTTACGACCGCGAAATACCGTACATCGCAAAGATCGTGACGCTCGCCGATTCGTTTGACGCGATGACGACCGACCGCCCGTATAAGGCTCGCCGTCCGGCCAAAGAAGTTGTTGAGGATCTGCAGCGTAACGCCGGTAAGCAGTTCGCACCCGAGCTGGTGACGGCATTTCTCGGCGGTATGCTGAAAGAGTTACAGGGCGAGGATCGTACCAAACGTTTCCGCCGCCTGCTCGGCCGCGACTATATGGAGGCCGAAGGCATCGTCGAAACGCTCAAATACACACTCAACGAAATGGCCCCGACCACACCGATGACATACGTCGCCGCGGCGGGCCAGGTCATTCTTTAACGACGCACGTCAGACAGATTGCACGACGAAATAAGACCTGCTCGAAAAGAGTCGGGTCTTTTTATTTGTTGCCGGAATCGGGGACTAATTTAAGTTAGCTAGTTACCGGATCTAGCACTGTTGCCCGGCCAAAAGTCCACATCCGCAACGCTGTCGTTTATCAGAATAACCTGGGGGGAATATTCAAATCTACGCGATCTCACGGTAATTACATAGGTATGCCCAGGTTCGATATCC
Source organism: Chloracidobacterium sp. UBA3360 (assembly GCA_002360555.1). Classification (GTDB taxonomy): domain Bacteria; phylum Acidobacteriota; class Blastocatellia; order Pyrinomonadales; family Pyrinomonadaceae; genus OLB17. The sequence goes on along the minus strand of DEQS01000090.1, from coordinate 9,301 downwards.
GTGAAAGAAAAGAGCCCAAATCCGTTAGTTAACACTTGCCGCGTAGCTCCGCTCTCATTCATGATAGCCACCACTGCACCGCGGAGCCCGCGACCTCCTGGCACGAAAACTCGACCGCTTATCGCAACGCCAGCCGCAGTCGGTGCGCGGTTAACAGCATCCTGCCCATTGATGAAACCATACCCGTCAAGCGTCGAATAACCAAGCCCGATATTGTTGACGAACGTTCCGCTAAACGGTGCACCCCCATTCATCGTGCCTGAGAAGGTGACGCCTCCAGGTGCTACCGTGCCGCCGGGTATCTCTACCGTCGCACCGAATAGATCGGCGGAATTGCCGAAGACGGAACTGGTCGCAGTAAGGCTCGCAGGCCGGAGCATATCGCGGTCGGCCCCAAATGTTAGAGAGCTTCCGCCCGTGAATTTATTATCGGCAAAGGTCAATTCAAGCTGGTTAAACTGACCCGCGACGGCCGGTGCCGGTGGGGTTCCGGTATAAGCGTTGGAGATATCCGCCGCCAATAGTGTGCCGGTGGTACTGCCGACCGTAAAGGGGAATCCCCCGGTGGCGAAAGAGCGCGAATCCCAGACAAGACCCGGGACAGAAGTGGATACGCCGCCGGGTTCGTAGCCACCGGTCGTATTGCCTCCTGTTGCATTGATAAAGAGGGTTTTAACATATCCCGCTCCCGTATAGGTTACAGCAAAGACGTTTGGATCGTTGGTCGATAAACTGGTGCTGTCGCCGAAGTTGAAGCTGTTGGAATTGGCGCGAGCCGTTAAGGCGAGTGTGCCGCCGCCGGGAGTTGCCACACTGGCGTTTGCGACGAATGGATCGAGGTCGTGCGATTGTCCGCTGCCTTGTAGTATCAAGCGCATCTGCTGTTGGCTCACCGAGCCGGGGCCGCCGTTGGCCTGGAGTACAAGGGCGGCGATACCGGCGGCATGTGGCGCGGCCGCGCTGGTGCCGAAGAAATTAGGAAACGTATCGGCATCGCTCGCGGAATCACTGCTGAAAAAGGTCGTGTTGGCACCATCCATGGCTGCCACGTCAGGCTTTTGCCTGATAACGGGTGAGGCAAGGCGATTCGCGTTCTGGTCAAAGTAAATATACGACGGGCCGGGCGACGTAAAATCCTCGGGAATGTATGGCCGAAATGGGCTATAGGCTGCAACGCTGATGCACCCCGGCTCGTGATTGTGCCCAAAGGTGATCGGCGTTTGATAGTCAAAGTATTCTAGAGGGCGTCCAGAGGTCATGACGTACCGGACCTTCGTCGCCGGTACGGGTGCGGTTGGCACGTTGGCCCGGGCGATCACCATCTGGATGGTGCCCGCGGGCAAGGCCGCCAGCTCGAGCGGCTGGTTGGTCGCGACGTTGTTAGCGGCGATAGAGCTGATAAAGGCGCCTGTCGTGTTGTTGAAGAACAGCAGGTTGTAGTCAGTCGTGATGCGCTGGACGCCGCTCGCGACGTAGGCGTTCAGGGTGAAGGCCCCGGTTGTACCGGCGGAGAACGCTCGCACGTTAACCGTGTAGCTCCCGGTTTCCGGGGCGAAGAAGAAGATCTCTTCGTCGGTTCCGGTGTCCTGGTTGGCGATCGTGGCTCCGCTGGGGGCGACGATCTGCACCACGGCGTCCAAAGCCGAGGCATTGGCGTTGACAGTGACCCGGTACTGCGAACCGGCGATGAGTCCCGGCACGTTCACCACAGCAGGCGTGGTCGTGGATGTGGCGGTGCCGGAAGCGTTGAAAAAGGGCGTCGGGTTGAAAGTGGGCGCGGCGACGTCAAAAGGATCGTCCCATTGGAACGAGATGTTGCCGCCGCCGACGATTGTCTGGGAGATGTCGGTGCCGCCGTCCGTGCGGAAGTTGTGAAAGCCGCCCGCGTAGAGAGCGGCGGGGACGGTGGCAAAATTCAGTGTCGGGTTGGCAGTCTGGCCGCTGGCGACCGTGACGATGCGGGCATCTGAAAAGTAGCCCTGTTGCGACGCCCGGTTGCCCGCGGATGAAAAATAGGACACGCCAAGTGCGGCGACTTGATTCACCGCCTTGCCCACGAGGCTGGTCCCAAACATGGGCGAATCGGAATAGTACAGATCATCAACGATGACATTGGCGCTAAAACCCGGGACGGTATGCGAGGCGCCCGGAACGCCCGCAAGCGAACGGATGTTGTCCGCAAACGACACCTGGCCAGCCGAAGCGGTAGCAAAACCAAGCTTTGCCGCTGGTGCCATGTCGTGGACGATCTGCATCATTGCACGGCCCTCATCTGTGGATCCCGCAAGAGGATCATCCAGCACAACAACCGGAGTGGTATTGCCCGCCGGATTCCCAACTCCCGGAAGGTCGCCGGTCGAAACGTCCGTCGCCGCAGTAATAGGGTTTGTCGACCTGTTATAACTGTCCGACATCACTCCGACCGTGATGCCGGCGCCAGTCTGCGGAATCAGATTCAGGCGATGCTGAACAACGCCCTGAGTGGTGACAACTCCAACGTCGAGTGTCGGCCTGACAGCGAGGATAACCGAGCTTACGCGGGGATCAGTTGCCAGAGCAGGGATATCGTCGAGACTGACAAATGCTTCGATCACCCCCGCACGATAATTCTCATCTACCGCGCTGACCAGAGCCGACTCCGGCAACACCGCCAAGATATAAGAGCTTTTTTCCATGAATGAGCGTGGTCTGAGGTGAACATACACCTTTACCTGGCCCAACTCGTTGATAAACGCGAGGTCCCGGTAGTCTGCCGCTTGCTGTGCAAGCTTAGTGTCGATTCGCGGAGCTCTACGACCCTTTTGTGCAGCAAGTTGAGCCTGCCTCTCACGCATTAGCACATCCAGTCCGCTACCGAGATTGCCGGGTACGGTCCCCGCCATAGTACTCACTGCTACGAGTAAGCCGCAGGCGAAAGCGGCCACGTAATGAGATAAGGAAAAGCGGGAAAGCTTCGTATATTGATTGGACATAATGGCGCGGATTATAGCTTGCTGTTGCGCCGAAATCAAGCGTTTGCGTGAAAGACGAGAACCCTCATCGCGGCTCTCGACCGCGTCAGTCTTTAACCGCGCGGGGTTGTTCGAGTAGTTGTAGAAATTTTTTAGCGGCAAGTGACAATGTTTTATCGCTGCGGTGGATGACGCCGACCGATCGCACCCAATATTTTTCAGCAAGCTGGATGACCGCGAGGCTTCCGGCTTTTTTTGCTTCGACGACCGCCGGTTCCGGCACGATCGCCAGCCCAAAACCGACCTCGACAGCGCGTTTGATGGTCTCGATGTTGTCAAACTCCGCGACCTTTTTGACCTCGACGCCGTTGGCCTTAAATATCTTGTCCATCGCCTTGCGCGTCGGCACGTCACGCTCAAAATGCACAAAATCCTGGCCGTTCAGATCCGTTACCTTGACCTTAGTTTTGCCCGCGAGCTTATGGTCAAGCGGGGCGATAAGCACCAAACGGTTGTCGGACATCGGCGTAATAGTCAGACCGCGCTTTGGTTCGGGAAAGGCGAGCACGCCGAGTTCGACGGTGCCGTTCATTACATCGCGGACCACGCGAGTCGTGCGTGAATATTCGAGATCGATCTTGGCGGCGGGGAATTTGGTCATAAATTCGCGCACCTTTTGGGGCAGCTCGTGCAGCCCGACGCTGTAAACGGTCGCAACCTTAACGGTGCCGCCGATCTTGCCGACAACACCGCGAAGGCTCTCCTGCAATTGGTCGAAAGCCTCGAGCACCAGCTTTGATTCGCGGTAAAACACCTCGCCCGCCGAAGTCAGCTTTACATCACGGCGCCCGCGGACGCGTTCGAGCAGGCGGCGTTTGAATTTGTCCTCGAGAGTGCGTATCTGCTGGCTGACGGCCGATTGCGTAATAAAGTTACGCTCGGCCGCTAGCGAAAAACTTTCCAGATCGACCAGATCGCAAAATACTTTTAGCGTTTCGATGTGCATATTTGAGTAATTAGCTTAGCTGTTTAGGCCCAGCTATATTTTTCATTTTATCTTATATGATAGAACGCCTATTATAAAAAGCGATGGAGTGCGCTTTGCTGAATCTGGCGTTTCAAATTAGAATTCAGAAATCACGTATTAATTATAATTTGATCTAGACACCGCACAGAAAATGGCCGTTAAATTTTCCAAGACCTTTCTGCTGAGAAAGCTGCACCAGATCACGGGTATCGTCCCGCTGGGCATGTTTTTCTTTGTTCACATGTTCACCAACTCAAAGGCGATGAACGGCGAGGCGAGCTTTAACAAAGCGGTCAAAGAGATACACGACATCCCGTTTTTGCTGCTGATCGAAATTTTCGGCATATTTGTGCCGCTCATTTTTCACTCGGTCTACGGTATCTTGATCTCGGCTGAGGCAAAGCCAAACGCCATCAATTACGGCTACGGCCGCAACTGGTTTTACATGCTCCAGCGGGCGACCGGTATATTTTTGTTCTTTTTCATTTTGTTTCACGTGCTGAATCTGCGATTCGGACTGATCCCTTATCTAAATATGACGCCCGTAGCAGGCAATGCAGACAAAGCGTTTGCGATCGTCTCGGCTGAATTTCAGATCACGTGGGTGATGGCGCTGTATATCCTCGGCATACTGGCGACTGCGTGGCATTTGGCGTATGGATTCTTTTTATTCGCGGTCGATTGGGGCATCGTGATCGGCGAAAAGGCTCAAAAAGCAACGCTCGCTGCGTGCCTCGGCCTCGCCGCGATGCTCTCATTCGTTGGCATCAACGCGGCATTTTCATTCGTGAGGCCCTGCGGGTTGATGCCCAAATTCATTTGCGAAGAGACTAAGAAACCGGCCCCGGCGGGAGCGGCAAAGTTTTAATTTTATGGCATCAAGTGGCTTAAAAATTGCGATCGTCGGCGGCGGTCTTGCAGGACTTGCGGCGGCGATGAAGATCGCTGAGGCGGGGCACGAGGTCGATCTGATCTCGGTCGTGCCGGTCAAGCGTTCGCACTCGGTCTGTGCGCAGGGCGGCATCAACGGAGCGGTCAATACCAAGGGCGAAGGCGATTCACCGGCAAAGCATCTCGACGACACCGTCTATGGCGGCGACTTTCTCGCCAACCAGCCGCCGGTCAAACGCATGACCGATATGGCGCCTGAGATCATCTATCTGTTTGATCGAATGGGCGTGCCGTTTTCGCGGACAAAAGAGGGCCTGATGGATTTTCGCCGTTTTGGCGGAACGCTTCATCACCGCACCGCGTTTGCGGGTGCTTCGACGGGGCAGCAGCTTTTGTATGCTCTCGACGAGCAGGTCCGCAAATGGGAAGTCGGAGGTAAGGTGACAAAATACGAGGGCTGGGAAATGCTCTCGCTCGTGCTCGACGACCATCAAGTCTGTCGCGGCCTAGTCGCGATGAACTTGCAAACGCTCGAGCTAAAGTCGTTTGCGGCCGACGCCGTCATCATGGCTACCGGCGGGCCGGGAATGGTCTTTGGCAAATCAACTAATTCGCAAACCTGCACGGGCAGCGCCGTCGGGGCATGTTACGAGCAGGGTGCAAAATACGCTAACGGCGAATTTATCCAGGTCCACCCTACATCGATCCCCGGCGAAGACAAACTCCGATTAATGAGCGAATCGGCCCGCGGCGAAGGCGGCCGCGTTTGGGTTCCGCGTGACCCGATGGATGCGCGTAAGCCGAAAGAAATTCCCGACGCCGATCGCCGCTATTTTCTCGAAGAAAAATATCCGGCATACGGCAACCTCGTTCCTCGTGATATCGCGACGCGCGAAATATTTCAGGTCTGTCTCGACGGTGCAGGTGTCGGCGGCGAAAATCAGGTCTATCTCGATCTGACGCACATTCCTGCCGAAGTGCTGACCGAAAAACTTGGAGCGATCCTTGAGATCTACGAAATGTTCGTCGGCGACGATCCGCGATACGTGCCGATGCGGATTTTCCCGGGCGTTCATTATTCGATGGGCGGTCTGTGGGTCGATTTCGAACAGCGGACAAATATTCCGGGATTGTTTGCCGCGGGCGAGTGTGATTATTCGATCCACGGTGCCAATCGTCTTGGTGCAAACTCATTGCTTTCGTGCGTTTACGGTGGTTTTGTCGCGGCACCGTCGGCGATGGACTATGCCAAGAACGTCGAACGCGGCTCGTCGGAAACTAATGGCGTCCACGCTGCCGAACTTGCCCGTCAGCAAGAGATCAACGACTCGATCATCAATAGCGAGGGCGGTGAAAATCAGTACAAATTGCACGAGGAGCTTGGCAAGGTAATGACCGACAACGTCACTGTCGTGCGTTACAACGACCGCTTGCAGGCGACCGATGACAAGATCCGCGAGATACAGGACCGGTTCAAAAATATCTCGATCAACGATTCAAATCTATGGGCGACACAGGCTGTGCCGCACGCACGCCAGCTTTCAAACATGCTCAACCTCGCCCGGGTCATCACGCTTGGGGCTCTGAACCGCAACGAATCGCGTGGAGCTCATTACAAACCCGATTTTCCGGAACGCGATGATGAGAATTTTATGAAAACGACGATCGCCGAATACTCCGCCGAGGCTCCGGTACTGAGCTACGAACCGATCGACGTTTCGTTAGTCGAACCGAGAAAGAGAGATTATTCGTCGAGTAAGAAGAAGGCTTAGAAGAGATGACCACGAACGCACACATCGAAAAGAAACGCCTCGAAACGCCGCCCGCCACGATCAAGTTTAAGATCCAGCGGCGTGAGAAAGAGGGTGCTCCGGCGCATTGGGAGACCTTTGAACTGCAATATCGCCGAAACCTGAACGTCATTTCGGCGCTCATGGAGATCCGCAAAGACCCTGTTACCATCGAGGGCAAACAGACCACGCCGCCTGTCTGGGATATGTCGTGTCTCGAACAGGTCTGCGGCATATGCACGATGGTCATCGACGGGAAGGTGCGGCAATCGTGCTCGGCCCTGATCGACGATCTTCTGCTCGCGTCAAACTCCGACACGGTGACGCTTGCTCCGATGTCAAAATTTCCAAACGTCCGCGATCTCAAAGTTGACCGCTCGAAAATGTTTGACCACCTCAAACAGGTCGAGGCGTGGGTCGAGCTTGATGGCAGCTACGACCTCGGTCCCGGGCCGCACATATCAAACGAGGTTGCTCAGGAACGCTACGCTTTTTCAAGGTGTATGACCTGCGGCTGCTGTCTTGAGGCTTGTCCGCAATATGGCGATGACAATTACATCGGCCCGCAGGCTATCGCACAGGCTCGCCTATTTAATATGCACCCGACCGGCAAGATGACCGCCGAAGACCGCATTAACGGCCTGCTCGGCGACGACGGCATTACAAATTGCGGTAACGCGCAAAATTGTATTCAGGTCTGCCCGATGGGCATTCCGCTGACCAAAGCGATCTACGAAACGAATCGTGATATCACGGTCAACGCATTATTTGGCTGGCTAAAAAAATAGAGTCCGACCGACCGCGTCAAAAAATGCTTGCGCTCTGACGCAAAGTGGAGTTAAGATTGAGTCACGATTTAGCAGTAGGCAATTTGAAATTTGTCGGGTAGGGCAGATCTGGACGGGTGCCGATCAGCGGCGGCCGGACCAATCGTCCGTTTGAACTTCGTAAGGTAACCTTTTTACGATCGGAGGTGATTTTTGTGAAGGATATGTTGTTTGCACTTTTAGCTTTAGTTTCCGCGGCGATCGCGGCGTTTTCGTTTTACAAATATGTAAGCGCCGGCGGCCAGACGATGTACATTGCGGGAGCTATCATTTTTGTGATCCTGACAGTCGTTTTGGGGGGATTGTTCCTCTCGGGCAGGGTCAATAAAAATGAGGACATTCATATCACCGAATAATTTCGGCTGGTTTGAAATGGCAACAGTCGGCTGTATTTTGTTGTAACAGTCGAATATATTTGTGTAAAAGCGGCTTGGATCGATCGATCCTTGTCGTTTTTCTTTTTGTGTTACCTCATCTCAACTATGGACAGACGCTGATTTTGCGTTATACTTTATAATGTTGAAAAAAATGTAATGATTAGAAATTACGTTCTTTCGACCCTCGATCAAGATGCCAAAGATAGCAGACATACAGGAAACGCCAAATCCGAACGCCGTAAAGTTCATACTCAAAGAACCGGTGTCGCACGGCACTTCGCACTCGTTCAAATCGGCCGAGGACGGCGCCCGCGACCCGCTCGCAAAATCGATCTTCGACGTCGGCGAGGTCGTGTCGGTGTTTTACATGGACAAGATGATCACGGTCGAAAAGACCGATGACGCCGAATGGGACGAGATATTGCCCGAGCTTGCCGTTCCGATCCGTGCCGCTGAGGCAGTAGTTTCTTCCAACGGTAACGGGAAAGCTGCGGCTGCGGTTGTCGGCGGTGCGATAGCGGCCGCTGCAAGCGATGACCCAAAACTTCGTGAGATCGAAGCACTCCTTGACGAACGGATCCGCCCGTTTCTCGCGAGCGACGGCGGCTGGCTTGAGATACTCGAGCTCGAAGATTCTACGCTAAAAATTCGTTACGAAGGTGCCTGCGGCAGTTGCCCGAGCTCGCTGACTGGCACATTGATGGCTATCGAAAATATGATCCAGGACGAGATCGATGCTGAGATCAAGGTCATTGTCGCCTAAGTCCTACGTTCAACAAACTTTATTTTGTTTATACATAAGAATTTCTTGACATTTTCAGCCTGAAAACGTCATAATTCGAAGGTAGGCGATTTGTGCCAATCGTCGCCCCCAACCCGAGGGCAAACACGCTGCCCAGATCTGCCAACCGCAAATAATCCTTATATAAACATTATTTTGGCCTGATGGAGGAGAAACCTAAGTGAATAGCGAAGAACTCGAACAAAGCTTGAAGTCTGAATTCGAGATTTATTTAAAAAATATCTCTGCTGAAATGAAGCAAAGCTTTGCGGAATTTCAGCGCAAGATGCTCGAGGATCAGGAGCATCAACGGGCCCGCATGGACGAGGCTTTTCAGGGCTTTGCTGCTCGTTTCGAATCCGAACACGAATTTGACGGTGGCTTTCGCGAATCTGTCGCCGAGCACTTAAAACTCGCACGTGACGAGGGTGCCAAGCTGAGTGCGACCGCTTTTGCAGAGGCTGAAAAGCTTGATGCCTCGGCCGCTGCTCCGACCGTAAGTTTTGCCGACATGCGCGATGCGATCGCGGACATCAGCAGCAAAGATTCGCAGTCGGCGATCCCCAAAACTCTTGTTGATCACGCATCGGCGCTTGCTCCGAGAGGTGCGTTCTTTATTATTAAGAACGATCACATCGCCGGTAGGAAAGTTTTTGG